>CAYTVG010000002.1:0-447235 GCA_964441755.1 uncultured Saprospiraceae bacterium | reverse complement strand
AGTGTCTGAAAGTGAAGTACTACACTGCCTGCCTGAAGTATAAGCATACAGCTCTCTGCGGGCGACGGATCCGGCTTAAGTTCGATAAAGCCTCCCGTAGATGATGAGTCAACCGACTGTTGCCATTGATACAGGGATGCAGCAGATACACCATACCGCTTTGTAAAGGCTTCAACACTAACAGTCCGCGCATGAAATAGGCGCACTAATTCTCTGCGCTGACCTTCTGTAAATCGTTTTCCTGCCATCTCTTTTTTTCCGAAAGATCTGACGGCTTGACAATTCTTGCAATAATGTACTTCGTATAGGGCTTACGTCTGAACTGGGAGATCCCGGAGTAGACCGTCGGAAAAAAAAAGATCTGGACAACCCTGGGGAGAATCGAGCTAAGAAAGACTAACCGGTTTATTGAGCGTATGCAACACCGCATTGCCATAAGCCCGTTGCTGCAGAGTCATATGCTGGAGTTTGCCAACGGGCAGCCCTTTGGACGAGCCATGGGTTTGTTACATACGGCTCTGCCGGCGGTTAATATGAGCAGCTCTCAGAGTCAACGCCTTACCCAGTACATTGGTAATCTGCCGGCCTCGGAGGAGCTGCTAACAAGCCCTGGTTTTAGCTTCGCCCCACCAAAAGATACACAGGGTGAAGAGGCTGTAAGCGAGGACGTACTTTGTGAAACTCGACAAGACGCATGTACAACCGCAGCGTGTGAAGAATCTGTAAGCGAGGATGTGCTTTATGTTGAGGTTGATGGCGGGCACCTTCGAACGGATGAAGGATACCGGGAGACCAAAGTAGGCAGAATTTTCGGAGGGCATCACTTTATCAAAAAATCATCTGATAATGAGAAGGTTGGACTCAGAATGCAGCTTGAAAAATCCGACTATCTTGCCCAATTGGGCAGTCACAGCGAGTTTACCGCCCGCTTTGATAAGCTCATCTGTGCACACCTGCATCAGACACCTGCAGCCCGGCTGGTAGCTATTTCGGACGGAGCAGAATGGATTGGCAAATGGCTCACAGACAGGTACCCCAAGGCGGTAGTGATCCTTGATTTTTACCATGCACTGGAGCACCTGTCCAACTTTGCACAGCTTGTCCTTGAAGTAAAAGCTGAACGATCAAAATGGATTGAAGTGCAACAGAAAAAGCTTTTGAAGGGTCAGACGGAGCAAGTCATCGCAGCCATCAAAAGAAAAAGTAAAGGCTGCGGTAAGAACGCCAATGAGCAAGCTAACCAGCTAATTGCCTACTACGAGAAAAACCAATACCGTATGAAATACAATGAGTACCGCGCCGCCGGGTATTGTATTGGCAGCGGAGCCATAGAATCTGCGATAAGCACTGTGGTACAACAACGTTGCAAGCTAGTTGGCCAGCGATGGACGAATAGAGTCACTGCGGTATTGAATATCAGAGCTATCCTCAAAAGTGGTAAACGTGAAAAATTGAGGGCGATTATCAGCCAGCAAATGGGGGCTCCTAAGGCTGCTTAAGCGACAATTTGGTTTGCGCCCGTTTAACTAGTTTGGTTTTAGTAATATAAATTGCCAAAATCTGACGCAGAACTTATGTCCATTAATATCATTATTGCACTATGAAGCAACTAATTACCCTGCTGCTTATCAGCCTGTTCATAAGCCTTAGCTCCTCACGGGCGGCCTTGATCGCAACTCCTAAGCAGTTACGGCTTGCCGAGCGTCCTAATTCTGATGTCTCTTCAAATTACAGGCTAAACGATCTGACTTATCAGCAAGAGCCAAAAAAATCTGAGCACAGCAGACGGGGTGTGAGTATCATGCAAAAAATAGCCGCGAAGCAGATTACAGGCAGTCCCCTTACATCCAAAACGAATGACGACAAAAAACGAATTTTGAGTACCTTATCTCCCATTTTGGACTTTGCAGGATTCCTAAGTATGATTATACTCTTTGGCGTAAAAATGTTGATTTTTGGCTTGGTGCTGGCCATTATACTCGGTTCGATAGGATTTATACTTGGCATTACCGCCATAAGAAAAGAGGGGAAAAACACCTTAGCGGTACTTGGCGTGATCATGGGGATTCCCCCTGTATTGATGCTACTGCTCACTATTCTGGCTCTAATATTCGTGTAAATGACCTGCGAAACCACTACGGGACTAGTAACCAATCAGGCTTTATTTGTACACGTAACATCCAGCAAGCATGCAACTCCTTATTACCATCTTACAACAATGGCTGTCCAGCATCCGGACATTTTTCCGCCACTTGGCGGTTGAACCTCCGGCATCTCCCATCCTGCTTGACAAGCGCCTGTTAACAAACAGTTTTTCAACCCCTGCCTTTTCAACTGCTGTCCATCCACTGATAGAAAAATTATCCCGGGGCGAACTCACCCTTGCCGACCTCGACGATGATTTGTCTGCTGTCAACTACCACGTCAGGATAAAGATCGTCAGACAAGTGTTGGACAATAGTTTGTGTCAGGGGACTCCTTCAGACCAGGCATTGTGCAAGCTGCTGCGTGCAGCCATTCATTTCATGCAGGAGCTGCCGGAGGTAGTGGGTATAACACATAAATTTACAGAAGAAGAAGCTGTCTGCAAGTCACTGCTGTCGCTCGCCTACAGCCCGGATCGGGCATGGCACTGTCGCAGGCAGGCGGCGAGCTTACAGTATCACTATGCTATGCTCCTGCTGATCAGGACCCAATACCAGGCTGCCACCGAAGAGCTCCTCGGGGCATTGAGCATTTTCCGGCAACAAATTGCAGCGCCGAGCGACCCATTAGATCATGCGCCAGCCAAAACACTACTGTTACTGGGTCACCTGGCTGCCATTGACAATCAACATTCGGCTGCCTGTACCTACTTCCGATCCGCCCTTGAAGAACTGCCCGAACGTCTAAACGATTACACGGCCATACTGCCGGATGCGAAGACACAGCTGGCCAATAGTCTTCTGGCGATCAATGATATCCCTACTGCTACCGATTACGCCCGGGAAGCTTTTGTTGAATCAGAATGCTACGTTTACACGTTTCCTGCGGTGGCAGCCGCTGCCTGTCTGGTCTATGCGCGTACGCAAAAGCTTGCAGGCAATATGACTGAGGCGGAGGAAGCCTATGCACAAGCGGCCCTATATTACCATGGACTCGCTTCCAACCTGCCCATGACAAAACGGACTGTCTATAACATGCCGGCTGTAGTCCCCGATGCTACAATACCTCTGATCACTAAATCTATTTTCCGTTTTTCTTTTGCTGCCTACGATATCAGCGATGTTGCCTACAACAAAGTCCATTTCCTGGCCCGGCTACCCACTGCGCTGTTGGAGTACATAAATATAATAGAGCACAAGGCACAACCGGCCGAGATCATCAATCTGTCGTTGCAGGCAGTGGGTGCCGTCCGGATGTACAGCAGGTACTGGAAGTATCCGTATAAGCTTCTGCCAACCCTTTACGAAAAAATATTTGCTGCTTATCACCAGCTTGGTGATCAGGAAGCAGCCGCCGAGCAATTGGACATCATTCAGTCGTATTACCACAATCTTATGGCAGATGATGAGCAAGCCGTGCGTGACTACCTGCGGGCATGCCTTCAGATTGGCCACTACTGCACGCAAGTATATCGCAGGTATGCAAAGGCAAGGCGTGCCGTCCAAGCCATTGAATGGTATTTTATGTTCGAAGGAAATAACCAGCAGCCGGGCCGGCCCTTTTCTGTACCCGGTACTCACCGGGCACTTCCTCCACAAGGCAAACTGCTTCCTTGTAAAGCGGCTGTTATGCGGTCATTTTTTCTTAGCGGGGTAGAAAAAATCAGATACCTTACAGGCTGAAGCAGTTCTGTATGAGTTTACCATAATGAATCCAAGGATTACATTTTTTCACGCTCATGAGTTTGGGTATATAAATACTTCCAGCGATGCTGCCGCCAGCGATAAAACAGATGTGCGAAAAACCACACAGGTAATGTGGCAATACCTGCTTTGATTTCAATTTGATCAATATACTTGACACGGTTCGGTTGCGGGCCTGTCTGGATATAAATCCAGTGATCCCATGTTTTCACAATATTACCACTACCGTTATCTCTGATAATGTACTCTTCCGGGTCATCCTCCTTAATTTTTTCAATTTTTATTGTCTGTACCCCCAAAGGTATGAGGTTGAAAAGTTTCATGCTTACCCGGTAGCTACCATTTTGCCACCTAACCGGATAATTGGAAGGTTCGGTCGGGATAAACTTCAGAATAGGATGTGATATAAAATCAAGCGTGGTCGATAAGTTAACATACCTTATGATAGTGTCCTTATCACTTTCGAAAATTGATTCAATCCTTACTTTCATATTGTTTTACCCGATTAAAGTTACTTTATACATGCACTGACAGTGAAATCTGTCAGACTTATACCTAAGGTAATCAACAAAGAATTTGATTGTCTGTCAATCCCGGAATCAAAAATAACTAGTCTTTATGAAAACCAGGTACTGAAATGACCGCATCAATGTAGTCATGCCTACCCATCACGAATCTACTGAGCCCGCAACACCTACCCAATCGAAAACACCCGCGCAGCCAGCGCACTCCGCCTAAAATGTACCCCCTCTTTGGCTTCCGGGCTATTGGGAACCTCACTCACCAAGTCAACCAAACCGAAAAGTCGAAAGAAACCTTCAAACAGGCGGTAACGGAAAACATGCGTTGCCCTTTCTCTTCCGCTGGCATAGAGAGTATCGCGGTATTGCGTCAACAGCTGGGGCAGAATCTCAAAATACAGCCCGGCGTAGAATGCGCTGCTGCGGGCCGTATCGCCCTGTCGGAGCAGCTCGTACATAACCAGCCCCCAACCCCACTGCCCTACATCAGCTATAGCTGAGGGCCACAACTCTGTGTAGGTCCAGTTGTACTGCTGCGCGTACACCATGAGCAGTTCGCGATAAAAAACTGCAGGAGGCGCCTGCAGCAGTTGCAGCCCCTTCTTAGTGAGGATGATTTTGCCTTTGCGTTTTTGGGTCCAGCGACCAACCTCCGCCAACAGCCGGGCAACTGCCAGCTGGCGAAAATTTTTTTCCTGCAGCAGCTTGATCGAGCCTTTGTCTATGTTTTCACTCGGAAAAAGGCGCAAATCGTACATGCGCTTTACCAAGGCAAGGGGCAGATTGCCCTTGCCTGTCAGCTGCAGTGCCTGCACCTGCTGTATGGCAGCCAGCAGCTCGCGGTTGAGTCGTAAAAAAGGCAGTTGCGCTACTTCTTCATCTTGCAGATCAGGCCGCAACTGCAGCGGGCTGGCCGGAGAAAAGGGATTGTTGCACAAAAGCGAGCGGCCTCCCGGCGACAGCCTGCCCGGCGGCGGCGGCGCAGGCTGGCTGTCCCGCGCCGCCCGCAGCAACGCCAGTGCCGCCGGCACTTCCCGCCAGTATGGCCAGGCAATGCAGGCGTATAAGATCGCCTCCTCAGGACTTTTGTCTGCAAATGCAATGGGCAGCCTGGCTGGCGGTGCGGGCTGCAGGAGCAGAGGAATAACATGGGGATTGCGAGCAGCAGCTGCCCGCAGCTGCCTGCCGGCGAGCAGGCTGTCGCCCTTTTCCACCAATGCCAGCCAGGCATCGTTGAACAGCACAATTGAGCTGTCTTCATCGTATTGCCAGCGGTAATCGTGGTAAGTTTTAAAATCCCGCTGCAGCAATAAAGCCGTCATCAGGTGATTGCGTACGCCCTGATGATCCGCGGCATTCAGGCGAAGCATATCCTCCCAAATGACAATAGCCTTGGATACTTTTCCCTGCTCAAAACTGATTCTGGCCAAATCCTCCAGCAATCGCATGTAAATCTGAGGATTATCGTTGTGATGAAAGTCGCTTACAAGCTCCTCCAGTGACTGTCCGCCAAACAAGCGGCGACCAATGTCCACGCCCTTCTCCACGTACGCCAGGCGCTTCTTTTTCGATTTTTCAACCAGCGACAGATAATCGTAAGCCCGCAGGCAATCCGGCCAAAGACTGAGCGCCTGAGCAATATACAGCGCCCCTGCAGCATCGCTGCTTTCCCAGGCCATATCGACCAGATCGACTGCCAGCGCCTGCGCACTGTACGCCTCCACCGGACGACCTTCGCACGAACGCTCCCCAAAAGTTCTGATCAAGGCCAGTACTTCCTCATAGGAGCCAATGCCTTGTTTTTTGATGCGTTGACACAAAAGCTTATAGTAGGCTGCAGGAAAAGACATGCTCGAAATATTTTTATAAAAATACCCCCTTAGAGGCGTATGTACAACTTTTTTAGCAAAATGATCTTCACCCGGTCAAGCTGAGCAGGCAGCAACAGCCTGCTACCTTTTTTACTGCAAACACAGCGGGTTTACAGATGAAAAGCGGCTGACAGCCGCTTTTTATTCCTTAGCTGCTACAAGTTTATCACTCAATGACCAAGAGCGCGTATATTTACGCACATTTGACGAGCTCATAGTATCTTTCGTTATGGCAGAGCAACCATTTTCAGCTTCTTTCGCGCCCTTTCGCCGGCAACAGCTGCTGGCCAAAGACACCCGCGCCTATAAAGAAGTGTATTTTGATATTCACTTTGACGCCCACGGTGCGTATCTGCAAGCATGCAATCAGCAAGGTGAGGAGATCGTGACCAGCTATCTGCACTACAGCGGTCCGGTGCGCAACCTGCTTCACAGCCTGGAACAGATCCGCAGCAAGCAGGACTTTGTCATTGAGTGGGAAAAGCCCCAAAGCGGCATATACCTGTCCGAATACCCCTTTCTGTTGCAGGCGCTCCGCCCCTGCGACAACCTACGCAATGCCGAAGGCGAGCGTATTGCCTTTTCATCTCAGGAAGGACGGCTTATACTTCGAGTTCAAGCAGGCAGCACCGAGCAGCTGCTGCAGTCGGACATCCTCCTGCAGCATGGCGGGCAAACCACCGATAACTTCAGGCTGGTCAGTGAGCAATATGTACTTGCCAACAAGCTGCTCATAGAAATCCCCCCTGCCGGTATAGCCAGTCCGTCTCTGTCGCACTTCAACCTGCAGTTTGACCGCCGCGACCTAACACTTTTCCTCTCCCTGCTTTTTTCCAACATCGACCACATAAGCCTCCAATTTGAGGAATACCGCGATGCGGAGCTGTCGGCAGAGCACATCAAAGCCCGCCCCTGCCTGATTTTCGAAAAGATTGATGAGACCAATACCCTTTATCTGCGGGTAGTACAGCAATTGCCCGACCTGCCCGTCGAAGCCCTTGAGCAGTACAACCTGTACCGCTATGCCGACATCAACGAGCTGGAAAAGCGCATTCACATACGCTACATAGACTACGAATCTATCGAAATGCTCAGCGCCCAAATTCTGGGGCTGCTCAACAAATATGGCGGCAAGAAGGGCAAGGGCGTGCTGGCCGTGGCCGAAGGCAATCTGCTCATTGTACCCGAGTCTATTGCAGCCCCTTTCATCTACCAGGAGCTGCCACAGTTGCTGACGCAGTATACGATTATGGGAGCAGAAAAACTGCGGGCCTATAAAATCAGGACCTTGATGCCCAAACTGCAGGTTTCGCTCAGCCACAAGATTGATTTCTTTGAGGGTAGTGCGCAGCTCGACTTCGACGGAGAGAAGATCAACCTGTTTGAGGCCATACAGCAGTACCAGAAGCAGCGCTATGTGCTGCTGAGCGACGGCTCGCATGCCCTGCTCAACGAGAGCTACGTGCGGCGGCTGGAGCGTCTTTTCAAGAAAAAAGGGAAAGCTGCCCGCGTATCTTTTTTTGATTTCCCCCTCCTCAATGAGCTGATCGGTGAGCTGGCGGAGGGGAAAACTTTTCAAAAATCCCGCGAGCTGTTTGAGGGCTTCAACAAACTCGACAAGGCGCGGGTCAGGCTGCCCGCCCTCAATGCTGAGTTGCGCCCCTACCAGCAGCAGGGTTTCAAATGGCTCAAGTACCTGCACGACAAGCAGATCGGTGGCTGTCTGGCCGACGATATGGGTCTGGGCAAAACCCTGCAGACGATAGCCCTGCTAGCGGATGTCTGCCCCCGGCAGACGAAACCCAGCCTCATCGTGATGCCCAAAAGTCTGCTGTTCAACTGGGCCCGGGAAGTGCAGCGGTTTGCCCCCCAACTGAGCACCTATACTTACTATGGCAACCAGCGCGAGATCGAGTCGGTGCGCAATACCCAGCTGGTGTTTACGACCTACGCTACCCTGCGCAACACCATTGAAGAGCTCAAAGAGGAGTCGTTTTTTTACGTTATCCTCGACGAGTCGCAGAATATCAAGAACATCAACGCGCAGACGACCAAGGCGGTGATGCTGCTGCGGAGCCAGCATCGCCTTGCCCTGAGCGGTACGCCTATTGAAAACAATCTGACGGAGCTCTACTCTCTTTTTCACTTCCTCAACCCCGCACTTTTCGGGAGTCTGGGAGAATTTACCAACGATTTTCTCAATCCCATCCAGAAATACAGCGACAAGGATGCCACTCGCCACCTGCGCCGCAAAATCTACCCTTTTGTCCTGCGCCGCCTCAAGCGGGAAGTGCTGCTGGAGCTGCCCGATAAAACTGAGCAGACGCTCTTTGTGCCCATGAGCGACGCCCAGCAGCGGCTCTATGAGCAACGGCGGCAGTTTTATGCCGACGAGATAGGCCGGCAGATTCAGGAGAAAGGCGTCGCCGGCGCTCAGTTTTTTGTCTTTCAGGCGCTGAGCGAGCTCCGGCAGATTGCCACCATTCCTGAGGCACTCAGCGATGGTCGCATTGAGAGCAGTAAATGCGAACTGTTGACCGAACAGCTGCTTGATGCCCTGGCCAACGGGCACAAAGCCTTGGTGTTTGTCAACTTTCTGGCTGCCATTGAGAGTATCAGTGCCCGGCTTGATCAGGCGGGCGTAGGCTATATCAGCATGAGCGGCGCTACCCGCGACCGCGAGTCGCTGGTCGATCGCTTCCAGAATAACCCTGACTGTCGCGTATTCCTGCTAACCCTCAAAACCGGTGGCTCCGGCCTCAACCTCACTGCTGCTGATACGGTCTTCCTCTACGACCCCTGGTGGAATGTAGCCGCTGAAAATCAGGCCGTCGACCGCGCCCACCGCATCGGGCAGACCAGCAAAGTACACGCCTACAAGCTGATTGCCGAAGGCAGCATTGAAGAAAAAATTCTGCAGCTGCAGGAACTGAAGAAAGAGCTTTTTGACAACATCATCTCCGCCGACGGTGCCTCCCTCAAGTCCCTGTCCGAGGAAGATATCAATATGTTATTGGCAAAATGAGTGAGATCCAAGACCGTCACCAACAGCTTTGTCAACTGCTGGACAAGGAGTACAACAAAGAGCTGCTGCAGGAACGCTGGCTGCCTTTGGTGGCGCCCGTGCTGAAGCAATCCGGCGAGTACCTCCGACAGGAGGGCATGGGGCAATACCTGCCCAAAAACCTGCAGCAACCTGAGGTCAGACTGAAGTCAGACATAGTTCGCTTGGTAGCACTGCTGTTTGCTGACCTGGAGACCTATCACTGCTTCCGGGAAAATCTGCCGCCGGAAGGACTTACCCTTTGGGATGCCTTGGTTCTGCGCGACGTCATCAGCTTCAAACAGGCGCGGGAGGAATATGGTGTGGAAGTTTTGTCGCAGGATAATAAGTCCGGTCGCTATTTCAGTGTCTATTCAACGATAAAAGACAGCCTGTCGGCCCTGCCTTTCAAAAAACCCGGCTGGACCAGCTATGCGGATGAGCACTATTTTCAGCTCTCCGGCAGCCTGCGGCAAATCCTCCTGAGCTATTATGAACAGCCGGAATGGAGTCAGCTGAGTCCTATGGCAAGTCCACCAGCAACAGGCATCGCCTATGAGCAGGCTGAAGAGGCCTTCCACTTTGATTTTCCCCGGCTGTATGCCTACTACAAGCAGGGAGAGATTGGTTATACCAGTAAGAGCCGGCCATCGGTATCCGGCCTGGGCAGGGTGCACCGAATGCTAAAAGTGCGGGAATTTTTCCCCGATACCGACATCCGGCGACACCGGCTGCTGCGCACGCACATCCTTGCAAGCATCTGCCCCTACCTGCCTTCGGCAGCAGACGAGGATGTGGCAGTTCACCGGCTACTACGCCTTTTTTTCAAAATCACCTACCCTACTGTTTTCCCATCAGCAACGGCTCTGCTCCCCGACATCAAAGGTATGGGCTATCTGGAAAACAGAGATTTCAAGCCCATGGGTACACAGCTGCTCGACTTACTCAAAGAACTGCCGGCCGACAGCTATGTCCCTGTAAAAAATATCGAAGGTTACTACACCTTCACAGGCGCATCTCTCGAACCTGTGAGTCGCAGCGAGGCCTACTACCGCCTTTCATACGATACGAGTGACAAAGAGCTGCAAAAGGAATCCGTCATCAATTTTTCTTACTACCGAGATGCTGTACAGTTGCCTGTACTCCGCGGCACCTTTTTTATGTTTGCTGCTTTGGGCATGTGCGACCTGGTCTATGAGCAGATGGCTCCTGAACAGATGGGGGTGATTGGATTTTCTGCCTGGGACGGTCTGTTGGCCGTTAAGCGTACGCGTCTGGGTGATTATATCTGTGGCCTGACAGATGACTACCAGCCACCCAACGAGCTAACGACAGGCATCCGTCTGTCTGAAGAAGCCCTGCTCATCAAGCTCGACAGTGCGGACAGCCCCTACGCGGGGTCATTAAGTCCTTTTGCCGAACAGGTTGGTCCGCTGACTTTCCGGACAGACGCGCGCATATTCCTACAGCAGGTACAGCGCCGCGAGCAGCTCATTGCCAAAATAGACCTTTTTAAAAAATTGGTGCCGGGCGATATTCCTTCTAACTGGCAAGCTTTTTTCAGCACCCTGCATGAAAAAATTAACCCCCTGGAGGTGCAGCAGGATTGCACCATCTTTAAAATTCCTGAGGGCCGACAGGAGCTGCTACAGCTTATCGCTCAGGATCCGGTGATCAAAAAGCTGGTTGCCAAGGCCGAAGGCTATCTGCTTATTGTACCCAATAAGCACCTGGCTGAGCTGCGCCGCCGCCTGGCTGAGTTTGGCTACATGCAAAGCTGAGAGGCACACTTCGGGCCGTCACGCATGGGGCATACAAGCTGGTCAAAATTTCCGGAATTTCGGCGGGCTGTGTGCAGCCTTGTACGCTAAGCCACCCTTGGCCGTGCTGCAATCTGATTGCGACGCGTACACTAAAGCCAATAAACCCTGGTATCCCCGCGACAGGATGTCGAGAGGAGTAACTTGACAGCGGACTGCAACCGTCCTATACAATAGACCGTTTTACAAAACATCAATCATGATTGAGTTTTTTCTATATAATGGCATCAATTACAGCAAAGTAAAGAAAAATTTCCTGAAGGTTGTCGAGCAACTGCGACGGGGTGATTTTGCAGGAGCTGAGGTCAAAAAACTGAGCAATACGGTTTTTTATCGCGCGAAAATCGATGATGAAAATCGACTACTCTTTAGGTTTGCGCGCTATCAGGGACGCAGCTGCCTGCTGTTGCTGGAGGTAATTCTCCATCATCGCTACAGTGATTCCCGCTTCCTCAACGGAGCGGCTATTGACGAGACCAAGCTGCAGCCCCTCGTCAATCAAGGACAGCTTGCCGAAGCTGACATACTGCCCTTACCTTACATCAACCCTCGCAGCACACACTTTCATTTTCTCGATAAGGTTATCTCCTTTGACGATGACCAGCTGGAACTGCTTCATCTGCCACCCCCCCTCATTATTATCGGATCGGCAGGCAGTGGCAAGACTGCACTCACCCTTGAAAAGATCAAAACACTCAGCGGCAATATTCTGTACGTTACCCTTTCATCCTTTTTGGTAGAAAACTCTGCCAATCTTTACTATGCGCACCAATACCAAAACGAGCATCAGTCAATAGACTTTCTGTCATTTAAAGAGTATGTAGAGACCATTCATATACCGCAGGGGCGCGAGCTTGGCTTTCAGGCCTTCAATACCTGGTTTGGTAAGCATCGCAACAGCGTTAAAATCAGAGATGGTTACAAGTTGTATGAAGAATTCAAAGGTGTTATCACGGGTATGGCCGTTGATAAAGAATATCTCAGTCGCGAGGACTACCTGTCTCTGGGCGTCAGACAGTCTGTTTTTCTTCTGGAGGAGCGCGAGCAAGTCTATGGATTGTTTGAAAAATACCTGCAATTTTTGCAGACCGACCATTACTATGACCTCAGCATGCTGGCCGTCCGGTGGCAGGAACGCTGTCAGCCTAAGTACGACTTTATTGTCGTCGACGAGGTACAGGATCTGACCAATGCCCAGCTCTTCCTCATACTCAAATCCCTGAAGATCAACGGCCAATTTATCCTGTGCGGCGATGCCAACCAAATTGTGCATCCCAACTTTTTCTCCTGGTCGAACGTCAAGACTATGTTCTACCAGCACGAGCAGCTCGGCAATGAGCTCCGTATTCTGCGCACCAACTATCGCAATTCTCCGGAAGTAACAACAGTAGCCAACAAGCTGCTGAAAATCAAAAATGTACGCTTTGGCTCTATCGACCGTGAGAGCAACTACCTCGTCAATGCCATCTCCGCAAAAGCCGGGGAGGTCATCTACCTGCCCGATCAAGCTAAAATTAAGCAAGAACTCAACCAAAAAACCCGCAGCTCCACGCAGTTTGCGGTCATTGTCATGAGCCAGGAGGACAAGGCCGAAGCACGTAAAGTATTTCAGACACCCCTGCTTTTTTCGGTACAGGAAGCGAAAGGGCTCGAATACGAAAACATCATTCTCTTTAATTTTATTACCGGTAAGTCTCGCGAATTTATTGAAATCACTCAGGGCGTACAGACCTCCGATCTCGAAAGCGATGAGCTTCGCTACGCGCGCGCCAAAGACAAAAACGACAAATCACTTGACGTCTATAAATTCTATATCAATTCTTTATATGTAGCTATCACAAGAGCCGTGAGTAATCTGTACATACTCGAATCTTCCCAGAAGCACCCACTGATGGAACTACTTGGGTTGGTCAACAGCCGGCAGCAACTGGGGTTGTCGGAGCAAAAATCCAGCCTGGCCGAGTGGCAGCGCGAAGCCAGCAGGCTGGAAAAGCAAGGTAAACTTGAACAGGCGGCGCTTATTCGCAACAATATCCTTGGTACCCGACCTACGCCCTGGACGCCCGTGACCCGGGAAGAATTGGCCCGCCTGAAAGTGGAGGCACTCATTCCGGAACATTTCAACAAAAAAGCCAAGGATCGACTTTTTGAATTTGCAGTCATTCAGGATGACAAAGAGATTATCGAAAAACTCTCCCGGCTAAAGTACCGCCGTGCCGATAAACCCGATTTTGAGCGCACTGCCATCATGCGACGCGTATATGCGCCTTTTATGCGCGACGATCTCAAAAAAGTGAAGGCCAATATAGACCTGTACGGACTTGACTACCGCGACGAATTTAACCTGACCCCGCTGCTGGCAGCTATCAAATTTGATGCAGCCAGTGTTATTGACCACCTGCTTGAGCAGGGCGCCAGCCTGAGTGCAACCGACAATCAGGGGATGACACCCTTTCTTATGGCGCTTCACCATGGGTATATGCAGCCGCGATTTCTGCAAGAACGGCTACCCGACCTTTACCCCCGACTGCGACCCGATACCCTGAAAATCAAAGTTGATAACCAGCTTGTGAAAATCCATGCACGCTCAGCAGAGTTTTTCCTGTTACATCATTTTATATGCGTGCAGACAGATATTGTTTTGCAAAAAAAATTATTGGATGATAAAGGAATGACGATGGACAATATTACCGAAAGCTGTGCTGGCTATCCCCATTCCGTATTGCCCGATTTTCGTAAAAAACGTACCTACCTCAACAGCATTCTCGCGAAAAATGAAGTTGACAGTAAGGACGGCTATAACAAAAAGCTATTTCTGCGCATCAACCGCGGCGTCTATGTAATTAATCCCGATCTGGAGCTGTTGACGGATGCCGAGCAGTGGATAAATATCTATGATATGATGATGGCAGAAAAGATTAACCGACAGCGCAACGAAGAAATCAAGCAACAGGAATGGATGCGCTTCCATGAGGATCCTTATGCCAGGATACAATATTACCAACAACGCATAGAGGAAAGACGCAGACGCTACGAGCAAGAACAACAATTGCAGCAAAGGATAAATAACGGAATACATTAATTATCAAATCGGCAAGCGGGACGCCAGTTTAACCTCGCCGGCCGTTGACCCTGACGGTTCACGGCCACGAGACAAGCAGCTGATCTGCCATAAACAGGGTTTGCTGAAAAGGCTGTTTTCCGTAGATTGGAAGCCCCGTTAGGGGCGTAATATGGGTAGCAACGGCCCCCGGTGTTTTCTACCTACATCGCGTCCCTACGGGTCTACCCACATCACGTCCCTACGGGACTCAGGGAAATACCGGGGTTGGTGTTTTCTACCCAAATCACGTCCCTACGGGACTCCGGAAAACAACGGCCCCGGTGTTTTCTACCTACATCGCGTCCCTACGGGAGGTCGGCTCAAATATCATCAATCCCATCGGCCGCCTTCCTGCTCACTTTCAGTGCCCGCCTACTTACCTTGAGATCCCGGAAGTACCCTATCGTACCGATGTCTACGTACAACCCGACGGCTCCTTTGGTGTTACTTCCCAACAGCTTATCCACAATAAAAGTAGAGTACTTTGAATTGTTTACAAACATCTCGGCAGTTTCACCATTTACCTCAATACGCACAGTAATCCATTCGCCCAAAGCGACCGGGGCTGAGCCCTCGTATTTGCCCGGAGCGGTTTTTCGAAGCGTATCAAATTTGGCATGCGGATAAGA
Organism: uncultured Saprospiraceae bacterium; assembly: GCA_964441755.1. Taxonomy (GTDB): domain Bacteria; phylum Bacteroidota; class Bacteroidia; order Chitinophagales; family Saprospiraceae; genus JAUMBM01. The sequence continues at coordinate 432,400 of CAYTVG010000002.1, read as the reverse complement.
AATATATTGTACCGTGCGATTCCTGAATAATTGGTTGTCAACCCTGCCAACCTTTGGCCTGAAGTAAAGGCCTTCAAAAGCCGAATCATCCTCCTTTATCCTGAAGTAGACACCGATAAATCCGGCAACACCGGGATAAGGTGCAGGATTTTGAATCTGGCTATACATTTTCAGCTCGATAGTTCCGTTTTCAAAATCCTCCAATCCAACCAGCCTCGCATAATGTGGTTCATCAACAGTTGCTTCAATTCGATTGGCATCAAAGGGAATTGCCTGTAAGTCGCGCTCGATCTTCAACACCCGCCTGCCCTGGAATCTAATCACCTCGCCCGTTACATTGTGAAGCTCAAAAAGCTGTCTGCCAAGCTGTAATTGTTGCCACTGGCCATTGCTCTGCCCTGTGAGGCCTGGAGATATCCCAATAAAAAAGGATACACAAGCAATCAGTACTAAACTATTATTTTTCATACGTTGGTTATTAGCCTTCAGATAATCTACAACTTCCAAAATAAATGCGATGGCAAAATTGCGACCGGGAGCGCTATGCTGCCAATGATGCAGATCAAGAAATAGTCTTGACTTAGTTTAAGAATGAGGCACCCAATGGTTTTTTTTACCTTTTTTCAGTCATGTTGCACCGACTGTATTCCTTCAAAAACGCAAAATCCGCAAGCAAATACATCGTTTTTATCGATGACCGAAAATTCCGAACATCCTAAGATTTTTTAGCCATCCTGCTCCTCAATCGGCTCAAAAACTCCGGGCTAATACCCAGGAATGAAGCAATTTGTGTTTGAGGGAGGCGGTTGGCAAACTGTGCATAATTCTCCAGAAAAGCAGCATATCTTTCTTCTGCCGAAGAGCTGAGATTTTGTAACAATCTCTTTTGTAAGGCTACAAAACTATTTTCAATCAGTACCCTGAAGATTCTGTCAAATTTGCCCGCCCGTGTGTAGAGGACGAGCAAATTTTCATAGCTGATCTGCAAAACCAAGGTATCTTCCAGCGCATCGATATTGAGTTCCCCCGGTTTTCTACCATGAAAGCTGCCAATATCTACCAACCACCAATTTTCTGCAGCAAATTGCAGGATATGTGTATTTCCATCCTTGTCTACCTTGTACATTCTTAAACAGCCAGAGATAACAAAGCTAAACTGCTGGCAGATGTCGCCCTCTTGTAACAGATACTGCCTTTTTCTGTACAAGCGGGGTTTAAAAAGCTCCCGAACAAGCTGCTCTTCCCGAGCGCTCAAGGGTATTATTTTATGGAAATAGTGAATCAATGATTCTAAATGGACGTGTAATGGCTCTCTCACCTTCATGGGATCAATAATTTGAAGTACTCAGTATTGCCCGACCGACTACAAAGGCTGTCGCATCTGACTAAATGCCCCCCGATTTGGCACTTTATACGGGCATGACACAATCGGAATTTTCTGTCAGATACAATAACTGAAGTATCGCACTGAGTACTGTTATACTTACAAGCTTACAGGCAGGCCAGCTGAATTAAAAATTACAAAACTGCGGAAAAAAAGGCTCTAGTCCAAATGAAGTGGGTTTCGTAGATTTCCCCATGTAAGAACTACCCTTAATAAGGTAACCTTGTCTGGTTATTTAGGGGATCAGTACAGGTAGAAAGCAAACAACCCCGGTATTTCCCGTAGTCCCGTAGGGACGGAATGTGGGTAGAAAACACCGGCCCCGGCATTTTCCAGAGTCCCGTAGGGACGCGATGTGGGTAGACCCGTAGGGACGGAATGTGGGTAGAAAACAACAACCCCGGTATTTCCCGGAGTTACATACGATGAACGGTATATTTTCAAACCGTTGGAATAATGGATGATGGAGAATCATACCCACATTTCGTCCCTACGGGACTCTGAAAAACACCGGGACCGTTGCTACCCATATCGCGCCCCTAACGGGGCTTCCAATCTACCGAAAACAGCACCAATCGACCTTGTTACAGTACCTATATGTTAGCTTTTAACTGACTGACTGTTGAGGTGGGTCAGCATACTCCGAAATATGCATACGGCTAAAGGATACCGAAATATTCAAAATTTCGTCCGTATGATTTACTTCCACTTAGGGGAGCTAGATCTCAATACCCATTATATTTGACCAAGAACCGAAAAAAAACCATTTTGAACTTGGCAATAAGATCCGGAACGTATTTGAAGTAGCCACCCCTGGCCCACGGCAGGTATTCCATGTACTGCGGCTGAACGCTGCCAATGAACCTCTGGCTACGGCCGAAGGCTATCTGCTTATTGTACCCAATAAGCACCTGGCTGAGCTGCGCCGCCGCCTGGCTGAGTTTGGCTACATGCAAGGCTGAAAGGTGAATGAATACTCTTTTTAACTTTTTAACCTTGAACTTTTTTCAAAAAACTATTATCTTGCAAGTACTTAAGGTCCATTCAACTACCAAGATTACAATTCATTATGAACCTGAATTCCAAAAAGCAAAACCAACAAACGATGAAAACCCTATCACATTACAAGCAAAACGACATCAAATTTCCAAAGCCCGGCAAGGATGTGTACGATGACAATTGGGCTGTCATAGTGGTTAGAAAGTTTGTAGATATTATTCTTGGCATCATCGATTGCAAAGACGAAAAACACCCGCCTATTGAGATTTTCCACCGGATAATCACGATTATTGGTGCACTTATCAGCCTTTTTTTCAATACTTTGTGTGCCCAGTCGTCGACTGTACCCCAGCACCTGAGCTGGCAGGCAGAGGTCTATTCCGACTACCGCATCTCCGAAGCTTTTCTCAGCGACAGCAACAAGCTGGTGACTGCTGACTGGAACCAACTGCAGGTAGAAAAACTGCTGCAGCCACCGCATGAGAGCGGGTTTATTACCTATCCCGACGGGCAGACGAGCTTTGGGGATCGCCTCCTGCTTGCGTGGCTTGCCGACAGCGATCTGCCTGCTTTTACGGATGCGCAACTGAGCCTTCCAATGTCGGCCACTGAACGCAACAGCCTGGTAACAGCAATCGATACGATAACCACCTTAGATCCGGTAACCTTCGAAGAGAGAGTGCTGATTGTGCGCAATTCACTCAAGCCAGGCCAGATACTTGGTATGCGTGTCCGGCAGCAACTGTATTGGGACGACAGTACCAATGCCCTCGGCTATCGGGCGCTGGCTTTTGCCCCACTCATACACAGACCGTCATTTGCATCCGGTGAAGTCGCCTGCCAGCCAGCCTGCTGGTTTGCGATTGCCGGCCCGGAACCCGATCCTGATGCCGCCCGACTCTCGGCCGATGTTACCTTCATTAACCAGACACTCAGTCGTGCAAGTAGTCCAGACCTGAGCAAAGTCGACAACCACAAGGGACAGTTCGACAAAGAGCGCATCCACTGGCTGTTGCGCTCGTCAGGCTACCCATTGCTTATGAACAATCTGTTGCAACCGCAGCTGTTATCGCAGGCTGATCGCGATGCCATAGTGCGCAGTGTTGATACGATCGTAACCTTTGACCCCAAGACATTTGAAGAAAAGGTAGTGATTGTCACCAACGAACTCAAGAGCGAGCAGGTCAGCCATCTGAAGCTGGCGGTGCGCTGGTTTTGGCACGAAGAAAAACGCGCCCTCTACTACCGCCCTGTCGGCTGGGCTCCCATGGTTCGCACAGACAGAGACCGTCAACTTAAGCCGCTGTTTTATGTTCCTTTCTTTTAGCACAGTATTTCATCGTCCCTAGGTCGGTGAATATCATCTTAGGTGCTTGTTCGGCATGTCAGCAACAGACATGGTAAGTTTCTTTTCGTGCATTTTTACCTTCCTGCGTAAACGCAGGAAGGTAAAAATTCGCCCAAAGACAGTGCTGCCGCAGGCAGCAAATCCCGGGCAGGTGCCGTGCAATTTTTTTATCCCCAACTGCTTCCCATGCAAAGAGATGAAGCCTTGCTACATATACGCCCCGAAATAGCTGTAGCGGCAAGCGGCACAACTGCTGACAGTCCGGCGTATTTCATGCACCACACGCTGCGGCCGGTGCTCAAGCTTCAAAACGAATTGATTCTCCTTGTTTTCCGGCATTACCTGCAGAAAAGCAAAGGTGTATTTTGGCAACTGCCGATGAACAAGCAAGCCGAATACATTGCAAACTGCATCCGGCAGGACAGCAAACTGCGCACGATGCTCATCGGGCTGGTCGTAGGTCAATTTACGACAGCAGAAATACTCATTTATCATCAACACGAAGGCGAGCTTTCCCGGCGTATCGCGGAGCTGTTGATACAACGACTTACAGATCAGACTGAAAAGTTGATTCAACCTGCTGCCTAATCCGGTTAGCACTTATACCGACAACAAACCGAGCTTCCCTTCCGGCGAATGCCCGCCCCTGCAGGCATTCGCCGGAAGGATTTTTGGATAAATCTCAGGGGTATCCGGAACTTTCCGACAACACCATGCGTATATGCGGGGGACGTGATCAAGCGTCCGGAGGCCGGTGGTAATGTCAATGCTCATCCCGCAATTGACGAGCCCGCACTCAGCGACAAAAACAACCAATAGATTTTTTTAGAAAATTTTAGAAATAAACTTGACAAAATGCTTTTTCATGCCTACATTTGTCTAATATTTTCTAAAAATGAAAAAAATCGAGATAGATATAGATATACACCGACTCATTGAGAACTCCAGAGAGAGTTTTGATGAGTCAGAGAATGACATTCTCCGACGACTGCTGGGCGTTGATCCGACTGCAGTAGACGTCAGTGCTGAGATGTCGTATTCTGTGAGTCTGCCCCCGATGCAGCCAGAGCCGGATTATCCGTCTCTGTCCCTGAGTGAAAAAATTGCTGCCTTTCAGGCGAAGACCATAGCAGAAAGGCTTTACAAGCAGCGGCCTGCGACCACCCGCGACTGGATCTACGGAGGTGCGCGGCTACCGGAAGGCAGCAAGCTGCAGAAGTGGTCGGGCAAGCATAGATATGAAGCAGTTATTTACAATGGCAGCATACTGATTGACGGTGTTGCACACCAGTCGCCTTCGGCGGCAGCCATGGCCATCAATGGCGGCATCAACGTCAACGGCTGGACATTTTGGGAATACTTTGACGAAAAAACCCAACGCTGGGAGAAATTGAGCCAGCTCCGAAAACCTTATACCGGCTAGTGCCCGGGCTGCCTGCTTCCCGGCCGGCAGCCCTGCCGGCCGGACTTTCAGCGCTTCGGAGGCGGGCCAATATTTCTTCCTTGCCGGCCCGAAATATTCGGCTTCCCGGGACCTACTGCCCGAAAAACCCTAGTGTTCTCGTACATCCTGACAACCGACCTTTTTCAACCTTTATTTAATTACTTTAAACACAGATGATCATGAATCCGCTAACACACCATGTCTACAACCTCATTATCCTGGATGAGAGTGGCTCTATGCTATCCATCAAGCAGCCGACCATCAGCGGCTTCAACGAAATTGTGGAGACCATCCGCTCAGTAAGCGCACAGTTTCCGGAACAGGAGCACTTTGTATCCCTCGTGAGTTTCAATAGTGATGGCATTAAGTCCATCCACTGGAATGAAGAAACAAGTCGACTGAATAAGATCAATGACAACATGTACAAGCCCAATGGTTCCACTCCACTGTTTGATGCCATCGGTCAAAGTGTCAACCGGCTAAAAAACGAGCTGCCCGGCAATCGCGGCTACAACGTTCTGGTGACCATCCTCACCGACGGTGAAGAGAACGCTTCGAGGAATTATACAGCCGAGCAAATCAGCAAGCTGATCAGCCAACTCAAAGAACAAGCCTGGACGTTTGCCTATATTGGTGCCAACCACGATATTGTCGAAGCAGCCAGCAAGCTGTCCATTACCAACACCCTGGAATTTAAAGCCAACGATGCAGACATGGCCGCCATGTTCGATACAGAAAGAGAAGCCCGTTACCATTATTACAAGAAAGTGAGCAAGAACTCCCGGTCAACATCTCTCGATCAGGGATACTTTGCACACCTTAAGCCAGAAGCGCCTGTCGACGAGCAAACCCCTGTCGACGACAAAGACTGAGTGCTGTTTTCCTGCATGCATTCGGGCAGCCTGTGCTGCCTGAATGCGTGCAGGAATAATAAGCAGAAAAAGCGCAACAGATTTGTCAAAACCAATCTGTTGCTTTATCTTTGTGGCCGTTTGTAAAATTTTTCAAAAATTAGCTTACCATGTTTGCAATCGTAACCATAGCTGGTCAGCAGTTCAAAGTTGAGGAAGGGCAGCAGCTTTTCGTCCACCAGCTGGAAGCCGAAGCAGGCAGTTCAGTTTCTTTCGATCAGGTACACCTGATTGATCGCGACGGTGCTGTATCTGTAGGCAAGCCGATGCTCAAAGCCGAAATCAAGGCGACGGTACTCGACCACGTAAAAGGCGACAAAGTGATCGTCTTCAAGAAAAAGCGCCGTAAGGGCTATCGCGTGAAGAACGGTCACCGCCAGTGTTTCAGCAAGATTAAAATTGACAGCATTGCCGGTTAATGCCCGGATTTTCGTTCTTATTTACCTCATCAAAAAAATTTTCGTGTCATGGCACACAAAAAAGGCGTAGGTAGTACCGATAACGGCCGGGACAGTAAAAGTAAGCGACTCGGTGTCAAGCTTTTCGGTGGACAAACAGCTAAGGCTGGCAACATCCTCGTTCGCCAGCGCGGCACGCGTTTCCACGCGGGTGAAAATGTATACGTAAGCCGCGATTTTTCGCTGCACGCAGCTGTAGACGGCAAGGTTGCCTTCAAAAAGGGGCGTCTTGATCGTACATTTGTCCACATACTCCCTTTTAACGAGGTAGCTGAAATGCTGGACGCCCCTGCGGCTAAGGTATCCGCGCCGGCAGCTACCACTACTAAGGCAGGCACTGTTGTCCTTCCTTCCGGTAAAAAGATTAAGCAGGATGACCTCAAAATGGTCGAGGGTATCGGCCCCAAGATCGAAGGTCTGCTCAACGAAGCAGGTATCCGCAGCTGGGCTGATCTGGCAACAGCCCCGATCGAAAAAGTGCAGGAAATTCTCGACAACGCAGGTCCTAGCTATCGCATTCACGACCCGGCAACCTGGGCTAAGCAGGCTGAACTTGCCAACAACGGTGAGTGGGAAGCGCTGGAGGCTTATCAGGATCGCCTCAAAGGGGGTCGCGAAGAAGCTTAATAAGCATATCTTTCATAGTAATATCGAGGCCCTGCCGGACGCAAGTTCGGCAGGGCTTTGCTTTTGTGCACACACTGCCGGAGTCTTTGCATTCAATACAGACAGGCTTTTCTGTCAGTATTTTTTTCGCTGCCTACAGCAGCCAAAAATGCACCCGATCAGGAGCTGAAGCGTCCACAGGCCAGCTTCAACCCGCATTTTGTCCGCTACCTGCAGCGCCAGCCTGCAGCAGCGCCAGCAGAGCGGCGGCTGACGATAAGCCCTCTGCAGGTGGCGTCAGTCCCAACCAACGCGCGGCCGTATCCAGCAAGCGTGCCGGACTTTGGCCGGCCTCACGCCAGGCCTGCAGAGAAGCTGCGCCCTGCGATTTTGACAACTTCTCCCCTGCCCCGTCCAGCAGCAGCGGATGATGAAAAAAGCGCAGCTGCAGGAAAGCCTCCTCTTGCAATACCAATGCCAGGTACAGCTGTGCAGCTGTCGAAGGCAACAAATCCATGCCACGCACCACTGCAGTTACCCCAAAATACAAATCATCCACCACTGAGCTAAGCTGATAGGCAGGGTCTCCATCCTTTTTACGCACTACAAAATCCCCCATCAGGCTGGCCGGATACAGTTGCTGATCTGCCACCCCACCCCAGCCGCGACATAACAGCCGGCTCTCTTCAGGCAGACGCAATCGCCAGGCTACCCCCGGAAGATCAAGCGATAAGCCTGCTTCGCGGCAGCTGCCTGCATAGATACCTTTTTGCACAGCTGACGCCTGTAACTGCCGATGCGTACAACAACAGGCGTACAGCCTGTTCGTACTGTGTCGAAGCCTGTCAAGTGCCTGTTGGTACAAATCCATGCGCGATCGCTGTGTCCAGTGGGCAAAAAAATCATCGACCCCGGCAGGCCCCTCATCATAGTCCAGTCCCAGCCAGTCAAGGGTATAAAAAATATCCTCTACATATACCAGCCGGCGGCGCTGCTCGTCGAGGTCATCAATGCGCAAAAGGATGGAAGCGCCAGTCGCGCGGGCCAGCACCCAGGTGACCAGGAAAGAGATACCGTTGCCGGGGTGCAGCAGCCCACTAGGCGTGGGCGCAAAGCGCGTTTTTTGCGGATGCATACCGTAATGTGTTTTACGCAAGTGCCTGCTGTGATTTTTCGAAGAAAAATCACAGCAGGCACTTGCGAACTATTCTACTTTACCGCCTGAGCGGTGAAGTAATCTTTCCACACTACCAACTCATATCCTCATCATCGATGCGCGTAGGATTGTCCTCGCGGCGAGGCGGCAGTGGGCTGCGCGGTGCATCGCCCTGACCAAATGAAGCGTTTTCATCTTCCTCATAACGGCGAGCAAATTCGTCGTAATCGTAATCAGGCATCAGCTCGTTTTTAACATAGCTGATGACATCCTCCAGCCCTTCCAGGAAGCGGTTGAAGTCTTCCTTGTAAAGGAAAATTTTGTGGCGCTCCATGCCGTCGTCGTTAAGACGCTTGGTGCTCTCCGTCAGGGTGAGATAGAAATCATCCCCTTTCGTCCGCTTGACATCAAAAAAATACGTGCGCCTTTTGCCGGCTCTAACTTTAATTGAGTAGACACTATCAGAATGCCCCCCCCGGTTCTGTTGATCCATACTGCTACATTGTATTTGGGTAACAATCGTCATTTGTTATACAAAAGTAGGCATTTGGACAACAAAACAAAAGAAATACAATAAATTGATTTTTAGGCAGTAGTTTCTGCCTCCTCAACCAGCTGTCTTTCGTACAGCTCTGCATAGGCCCCTTTGCGGGCCATGAGCTGTTCGTGGGTACCCTGCTCGATGATGCGACCTTCGTCCAGCACGATGATGAGGTCAAAAGACAGCAGGCTGTAAATGCGGTGGGTGATGACAACCGTGGTCTTGTCGCGCAGTGCGTTGGTAAAGTACGACAGTATGGTACGCTCGGTATGGGTATCTACGGCCGACAGGCAGTCGTCGAGGATAATGATATCAGGCTGCTTGATCAGCGCCCGGGCAATAGAAATGCGCTGTTTTTGGCCTCCTGACAGTGTGACACCGCGCTCACCTACGAGGGTAGCAAATCCATTTGGCAACCCCATGATGTCGTCGTAGACAGCTGCGTAGCGGGCAAATTCGTGTATCTCAGCCTCTGTCGCTCCTCTTTTACCAAAAGCAATATTGTTGGCGACGGTATCGCTAAACAGAAATACGTCCTGCGGAACGTAGCCCGTACGGGCGCGCAGGTTGTCAAGATCTATTTGCCTGACAGGCTTTCCGTCGATGCGTATACGGTCATCAGGCAGATCATACATGCGCAACAGCAAGTCGGCAATAGTCGTTTTTCCTGAGCCCGTCTTGCCGATGATGGCCATCTTCTGCCCGGGCTTGAGGTGAAAAGAAACGTCCTGCAGTGCCTGAATGCCCGTATCCGGGTATTGAAAGCTTACATGATCAAAAACGATATCCCCCTGAAGCGGACCAGGCTGCGTCAACGGACTGCTAATCTCAGGCCTGATCTGCAAAAATTCATTAATCCGCTTTTGGGAGGCTGCTGCCTGTTGCGTCAGGGAGGCGATCCAGCCAATGGAGGTCACAGGCCAGGTAAGCATGTTGACATAAATCACAAACTCCGCGATATTGCCGGGCGTCACATTGCCCGCAATCACCTCCAGGCCGCCCACATAAACCGTCAGTATGGTGCTGGCACCAATCATGAGGAGCATGAGCGGATAAAAATAGGCATCCACCCGCGTGAGGCGAAGCGACTCTGTTTTAAACGACTCGCACTCGCCGGCAAAATGCCGGGCAGTAGGTTTTTCCTGTACGTATGACTTCACCACCCGAATACCACTGTACACTTCCTGTGCCGACACATTGAGCATCGCCAGTTGCTGCTGTATTCGTTCGCTGCGCTGGTGAATCATATTGCTTACATAGTAAATACTGATGGACAGAAAGGGCAGCGGAGCGAGGCAGTAAAGCGTAAGCGTCGGATTGACCTCGAGCATCACATAGACTGTCAGGATAACGGTACTAGAGAGGTTGAAGCCGTACAAGAGCACAGGCCCAAGGTAGTTACGCACCTTGGAAACATCCTCTGTGATTCGCGACATCAGATCACCTGTATTATTCCGCTTATAAAAAGACAGGCTCAGCCGCTCGTATTGACCAAAGATTTCCTCCCGCAGATCATTTTCAATCAGGCGCGACATCACGATCAATGTCTGCCGCATGAAGTACATAAATATCCCCATCACAATCGCCAGCATAATTACCAGTCCCCCATAATAAATCAGGGAAGTGCTGAGCAGCTGAAAGTACGCCTGCTGCAGCGAAAAGCCGTCCAGCAGACGGTACATGGCTATCTGCTCGACCACCAGATCAAAGCCCTCCCGGATCATACCCGGTTGTAATACCCGGAAATAATTGGAAATGGTAACGAACAAGAATCCCAGCAAAAACTTACCGCGATACTTATAAAAAAACTTATTGAGATACTTGAGATGCTCCACGCAGACATGCTATTGAGTGAAAAAGCAGGGCACAACCGCCCCGATTGCAGCTATCCCGACAGCCCCGGCTTATGCCGGGCGACACAGCTACAACCCTTTGGAAACCATTCGGCCAACAGAATGGTTTAGGCGCTCGTCCGGAATTTTCTTTCCGGTCCCCAAACGGTGCGTTTTCGCAAGTTTTTGCCTTTACCGGATGATACACAGCCGCGGCCTTACGCTTGCTAAGACGCGAAAAAACACGCTATCAATTTTCAGGCAGGCACAAAACAACCCCTGTCTCATTCTCCTGCATTGACTGCAATCCATTGCCGGATACAGATTGAGACAGCAGCGACTACTCACCCAGATCAGCCATTTCCACCGATTTGACCGAAGCAGGCCTGCACTCTTCTTCAAGCCAGATGCGATTGGCCACATTGGGTGTTGCCCGCAGTTTGTCGTAGAGGGCTGTAAGCTTTTCCTGCAACCCCCGCCGCGAGTAGGTACCATCGTGATGCCTGAGTAAGGCCAGCTTCTTGGCAAATCTGAGAAAATTGGTAAACCCACGCTTTTGCTCAACCGTCATCTTGCGGTTGCGGATGATATAGATGCGGAAAGTGTCAATCAGCGACAGCAGTGCCTCGGTATCACCAGACTCATAATAAATCCGGAGCAGCAGGGTGTTGGCGCTCAGGTGGTACTTCACGTCGGAAAATTGTACCAGCAGCAGGACACGCTGCGCGTCCTTGTACATTTTTTTGCTGTAAAAAAGGTGTGCGAGGTTGTAGTTGTAGGCATTCTCGCGGCGGTGAACAGGAAGTTTATCCCGATACTCCTCGATAAACTCCTCCGTCCACTCATATTCCTTCAACAAACAACCCAGCGCTGTAATATTCTTGAAATTCCACTCCGTCAGCAGATCATTTTCCAGGATGAGCCCTGTTTTGAGCCCCTGCTTGTAGAGCTGAAAAAGCTCCGGCTGATAGCTGGCTTCTCCCTGATTGATACGACTGATACAATAATTGTTAGCGGAAATAAACAAATCGCGCTGCTGGGTAAGTCCAAAATAATCCAGCTCGTCAATCAGCAGCTTTTTGAGTCGCTGGTAGTGAGTCGGCTCATTGGCCTCTTTGAGACTCATATAAATGGTATAGTACAACTCTACCCCGCGATCATCGGCAAACTTGTCCCGATTGGCGCGGTAGTAATCGAGCAGCGCATCGAAAAAACTCAGGTCGAAATGCGCGTTTACATTCATATTGTTGGCCGTCAGGTGACAGGCATGCTTCAACTTCTCCAGCAGGTAGTAGCGATCGAGGTAATTGAGCATGCGCTGCAGCAGCTCGGGATTGGAACGATCCTCGTAGTGAGAACTGTAGTAACCCAGCACATTGCTATGGCGATAGTTGGCCATCAGAAAACGACTATCCTGATAGGCATACTTCGAAAGCTTTTTCTCAATCTGCTTGCTGCGGTTTTTGAGCAGGTCAAACTGGTTTTGCGTAAAAGCCGCCTCCAGCGTCAGCAACTCCTCTTCGAGATCATCCTCTTCGAACTTCTCAAAAGCCAAAAACCGATGGTGGAGTTTTTTCAGGTAGGACATAACGTTGAACAACTGCTGCTCATCGAAAGGCTCCCCCGGAAAAAGACGTGCAAACACCTGCCTCCGGTCAAAGGCAGCCGCCGCCATGTCGGGCTGCTCCATGATAATCTCCAGCAAACGGGTCGTCTTGTCGTGCTGGTTAAAGTAGGGCGACTGTACAAACAGGCGGAAACGCTCCCGTTCACGTACATTCATCCGACTAATATAGGCTATCAGCTTACTTTCTTTCATACCATTTTACATTTTTCACCAATTAAATAAACTATAAAAAACTATCAATCAAACAAATAATACAAAAACAAACAAAAAACCCAGTACAGTAACAAATGCAAATGTATCAATTTGAGGGGATATTTCAATAGATATTTGCTTCATAAACATCGACGCCGAGAAAGAATTTTTTCATTCACTACTGTTGCAAAGGTACTACAGGATTCCGTTGCCCGCACGCGTTGGGTAATCCCATTCCACTTTCCTGGCCCAGTGTAACGAATCTTGCAAGGCCTTCACCGCAACATGCGTGTTCGTGCCTTTTTTGCTAAATGTAAAGAGGTATTGCGAAAGCAATACCTTTTTTTATTTGGTTTTTTAGCCCTCCCCCCTGTAGCTACCTACTATCGAAGCATAAGTTGCGAGAAGACCAAACGGTGAGATCGTTTATATCTCCGGTTTTCACAACTTATCGCGCAAGAGAAGCGGAAAAAAATCAAAAAAAGCTACTAAATAATTCCATTCTTTTTGTGACACAATCAAAATAACAGGCATACCGTGGCAAAAACAGCACTAATTCTATTTATTTCAAAATCTATCTATTTTAAAAATTAAAAATTATATCTATAAAAAAACACAATAAAAAATACTAAAACATACAAATAAAAAGATGATTATTTCTTCATATTTAATATACAAATAACCCATAGAAACAGGCAATAACACAAACAGGCCACAACAAATGCGCTTTTGCTATGTCACAAAAATCCTTATTCCGTGATTTTAAATAATTCAAAATGCTGGTTCTTTGTAATGTCAAGTTGATCGAAAGACAACAAAACGAACGAGATAAATTTCGGCTCTGCCGATTAAGAATAATTGGGTGAGTGTTTGTTCATAGTATCGAATGTCCTCGGAGGTAACTCAGAGGACATTTCCTTTTAAGGGCGTGTTCATGGTTTATTCAGGGGCTAAGGCTGGTACTTTTGCGTAAGCGTTCACTTTTTTCAGTCGCACATCAGCGGTTGTGCTCCTTTACAACCGATAAACATTTACCCCCAAACTCATTTCCGGGAACAATTCCCATATTTGCTTTCAGGCAAACATAAACACCTAAAAATCATTTTTTTTTAAATAAAAAAGCCTGCTTTTTGATCTAATCAAAAAACAGGCTTTTCTGCAATTATCAGTCAAGACTTCGCTTGTGGTGTATTCGGGACTATATTACCGGGTCAGAGCCGGCGCTTTCCCGTGTACACCCTTAGCGATTGTCCTTTACTTCTTCGAATTCTACATCCGTAACATCATCGGCCGGATTCTGCTTAGCTGACTGTCCGGCGCCATCGGCGCCAGCAGCAGCCCCTGCTTCCTGTGTAGCAGCGTACATTTCCTGGCTGGCAGCAGCCCAGGCGGCGTTTAGTTTTTCGGTAGCCGCATCAATGCTGTTGATATCCTGCGCCTGATGAGCTGCTTTGAGTTCCGCCAGAGCAGCCTCTATGGTCGACTTTTTGTCGGCCGGCAGTTTGTCACCAAACTCCTTGAGCTGCTTTTCTGACTGAAAGACCAATGAATCGGCACCGACGATTTTTTCGGCACGCTCACGGGCGGCGCGGTCACTCTCCGCATTGGTTTCTGCCTCTGCCTTCATGCGAGCGATCTCGTCTTTGCTAAGACCCGTAGATGCTTCGATGCGGACATTCTGCTTCTTGCCGGTGCCCTTGTCTGTAGCCGACACATTGAGGATACCGTTGGCATCCATATCAAAGGATACTTCTACCTGCGGTACACCCCGGGGTGCCGGTGGGATACCATCGAGGATAAAGCGGCCAACCGTCCGGTTGTCTTTAGCCATAGGACGCTCGCCCTGCAGGATGTGAATTTCCACAGAAGGCTGGTTGTCCGAAGCAGTGGAATAAACCTTTGACTTCCGCGTTGGTATGGTAGAATTGGCCTCGATGACCACATCATACACACCGCCCATGGTCTCAATCCCCAGTGAAAGCGGCGTAACGTCGAGTAGCAGTACATCCTGCACATCACCACTCAGTACACCTCCCTGAATAGCCGCGCCCACAGCCACTACCTCATCGGGATTTACGCCGCGGTTGGGCTTTTTGCCAAAATACTTCTCGACTGCCTCCTGAATGCGCGGGATGCGGGTAGAGCCCCCCACCATAATGATTTCATCTATTTCACCTACTGACAGGCCGGCATCTTTGAGTGCCTTGCGGCAGGGCTCGAGCGTACGCTCGACCAGGCTGTCGGACAGTTGCTCAAACTTAGCGCGTGACAGTTTCAGCACCAAGTGCTTGGGCACACCATCGATGGCCGTAATGTAGGGCAGATTGATCTCCGTTTCTGCGGAGCTTGACAACTCTATCTTTGCTTTTTCAGCAGCTTCTTTGAGGCGCTGCAGTGCCATGGGATCTTTGCGAAGATCTACATTCTCCTGCTGACGGAAAGAATCTGCCAGCCAGTCAATGATAACACCGTCGAAGTCGTCCCCTCCGAGGTGTGTATCCCCGTTGGTAGACTTCACTTCGAAAACACCCTCACCCAGCTGCAGGATAGAGATATCGAAAGTACCGCCACCCAAGTCATAGACAGCGATGGTCATATCTTTATTGCGCTTATCAAGACCATAAGCCAGCGCTGCTGCTGTCGGCTCATTGATAATGCGTTTGATGGTAAGACCGGCAATTTCGCCTGCCTCCTTAGTTGCCTGACGCTGTGAGTCGTTGAAATAAGCAGGCACAGTAACTACTGCCTCTGTTACCTCCTGACCCAAAAAGTCTTCGGCCACTTTTTTCATTTTCTGCAGAATCATGGCAGAAATTTCCTGTGGCGTATAGAGGCGGCCATCGATATCAACGCGTACCGTATCTCCCTCCCCTTTGACAGCTTTGTAAGCTGTACGGCCGGCCTCGGCCTGTGACTCCGTAAAACGGCGGCCCATAAAACGCTTAATAGAAGCAATGGTGCGCGTAGGATTGGTAATCGCCTGACGCTTGGCAGGGTCGCCAATCTTGCGTTCGCCATTATCCATGAACGCCACCACCGAAGGGGTTGTACGACGACCTTCATCGTTGGCAATCACCACCGGCTCATTACCTTCCATGACTGCCACACAAGAATTGGTTGTCCCTAAATCAATTCCAATTATTTTACCCATATTGCTTGTGCTTTTAGCTCAATTTGTCTGGTTAGAAATATAATTTATCTACTCCCAGCAACTGACGTGCCAAGCGCGCTTTCGGCCCTCTTCTTGTCAATTTTGACAACAAAAAACAAGCACAAGTGACAAAAAGACAGCCAAACCGCGACAAGTTGTCAGCCAACACAAGCTGGCTGTCAGCCAGTGTGTGTACAGAACACAGCCGGAGATGGCTGACAGGAATATGCGTATCTCTACACAACAGAAGTGTGTGGCCTGCGCCGTGGAGCTAAGAAAATTGACCAGCGCTGTTTTGAAATCCCTGCTTCCGCTACGCTATGATCGATGCGTATACTGTCGGTCGTAATAAGCGCGATAAGCCCCTGAGGTTACATGTTCCAGCCAGCTACCGTTGTCGAGATACCACTGAGCAGTGCGGCGCAGCCCCTCTTCGACAGCGACCGAAGGCTGCCAGTTGAGTTCCTTTATGAGCTTGGCCGGATCAATGGCGTAGCGCTGGTCGTGGCCGGGGCGGTCACGTACAAACGTAATCAGTGCACGGGAAGTAGCCGGCGGATGTCCGAGAAGCTCGTCCATGATATCACACAGACTGGTGACCAGATCGATGTTGCGACGTTCGTTATGGCCGCCAATATTATAGGTATCCCCGACTTGCCCATGATGATAGATCAGGTCGATGGCCTCCACATGGTCGCCGACCCAGAGCCAGTCCCGCACATTGCTGCCATCACCATAGACAGGCAGCGGCCGCTGGTGGCGGATATTATGAATGATGAGCGGGATTAATTTTTCAGGGAACTGGAAAGGTCCGTAGTTATTGGAGCAATTGGAGATAACCACCGGCAGCTTATACGTATGATGCCAGGCGCGTACAAAATGATCGGAGCTGGCCTTGGAAGCGGAGTAAGGTGAACGCGGATCGTAGGCCGTTTCCTCTGTGAAATAGCCCTCATCACCCAGCGAACCATAGACCTCATCGGTAGAGACGTGATAAAACCGCCTGCCCTCCGGCTGCCCCTGCCACTGTGTACGTGCAGCGTTGAGCAGGTTGACAGTACCAACGATATTGGTATGTATGAAAGCCATCGGATTTTCGATAGACCTGTCGACATGACTTTCAGCAGCCAGATGGATGACGCCATCAAAATCATAATCAGCAAAAAGGCTGCGCATCGCCTCATAGTCGGTTATGTCGCCCTTGCAGAAGATATAATTGGGTGCCGACTCGACAGCCTGCAGATTTTCCAGATTGCCTGCATACGTAAGCGCATCGAGGTTGACGATGCGATAATCCGGATACTTCTGTACGAAGTGATGTACCAGATGTGAGCCAATGAAACCCGCGCCACCGGTGATTAGTACAGATTTTTGAAAGTCAGCCATTGCAGAAAGGTTTTAATGATAATCAGGCAGATACTACCTCCCGAAAATACGCCAGTGTCCTGACGAGACCATCGGCTCGAGCCACCCGGGGTTCCCAGCCCAGGACAGACCTGGCGAGGCTGATATCCGGCTGACGGATCTTAGGATCGTCTTCGGGTAGTTCGCGATATACGATATGCGCCCGCGGGTTGCCCACCAGCGCCAGAATTTCCTGTGCAAACGCCAGGATCGAAATCTCGTCGGGATTGCCGATATTGACCGGCAGGTGGTAGTCGCTCAGCAACAAGCGATAGATGCCCTCGACCAGATCATCGACATAGCAGAAGGAACGCGTCTGGGAGCCATCGCCAAAGACAGGCAGGCCTTCACCCCGGATAGCCTGACTGAAAAAGGCCGGCAGTACGCGGCCGTCCTCGGTGCGCATGCGAGGTCCGTAGGTATTGAAAATGCGCACGATGCGCGTATCCACCTGGTGGAAATTGTGGTAGGCCATGGTGATGGCTTCGAGGAAGCGCTTAGCCTCATCATAGACACCGCGCGGTCCTACCGGATTGACATTTCCCCAATACGATTCGCGCTGCGGATGTTCGAGCGGATCTCCGTACACTTCCGAAGTCGATGCTACGAGGATGCGTGCTTTTTTTTCCCGGGCCAGCCCCAGCAGATTGTGGGTACCCAGTGCCCCTACTTTGAGGGTCTGAATAGGCATTTTGAGGTAATCGATAGGACTTGCAGGGCTGGCGAAATGGAGGATATAATCGAGCGGGCCCGGCACGTGCACAAATTTGGTAATATCGTGGTGATAGTACTCAAACTCGGGCAGCGGGAATAAGTGCTTGATATTATCCAGATTACCGGTAAGCAGATTATCCATCCCGACCACCTGATAACCCTCACTGATAAAGCGATCACACAGGTGAGAGCCCAGGAATCCGGCCGCGCCGGTAATCAAAATACGAGGCATAAAAACGAATTTATGCGCAAAGATACAAGCCTGATAAGCAACTCCCGCAAAAGAATGCGCATATTTGCAGTTAATTTGACCTGAGAGCGGGGCAGCTGCCCTGCCGGTCATCTGCTTTACTGGTACAACCCCAAGCGACTATGCGCACGAAGCAACTTTTTTATATGATCAGCCTGGCCGCTGCGGGTCTGCTCTGCAGCCCCTTACAGGCGCAGGCCATTTTTGACATGCCGGGCAGGCGCAACGTAGGCAACGCCCTTATGTTGCAGCTTGGCTATGGCGCTCACCTGCCCGGTGGCGACCTGGCGACTCGGTTTGGCAATAGTTTCAGTCCCGAAATAGGTCTTGCTTACCTGCTTGAAAACGGAAACTGGATCGTGGGTCTCAACTGGCAGTATTACTTTGGCAGCACCGTCAAGGAGGACGTGCTGCAGGGGCTGCGCACGGCTGAAGGCATCATCATTGGCAACGACCGGGCGCCGGCCGAGATAGGCCTGCGGCAGCGCGGTTTTTATCTGGGTGGTCAGTTGGGTAAAGTAATCACCCTGTCGCCGGTGAATCCCCGGTCGGGGCTTCGCCTGCAGTTTGGTGCGGGTCTGTTGCAGCATAAAATCCGTGTGCAGAAAGATCCGCTGCGGGCGGTACCGCAGACTGCGGGCGACTACGCCAAGGGCTACGACCGCCTCAGCAACGGTCTGGCCCTGCAGCAATTTATTGGCTACCATATTATGAGCAATGATGGCCGCATCAACTTCTACGGCGGGTTTGAATTTAGCCAGGCGTTTACCCGCAACCGCCGCGACTTTGACTTTGCTACGCTGCAGGTTGACCGGTCGGAGCGTTTTGATGCCCTTTGGGGGCTGCGGGTAGGCTGGATACTCCCCTTTTACCTCGGCAAAAGTGCCAGTGAAATCTTCTATTGATTGCGCATGAAGCTGTATTCACTGGGCATAGCCCTTTATCACCTGCTGATACGGTTGGCAGCCCTGTTGGGGCACCCCAAAGCCGTGCAGTGGTCTGCAGGCCGCCGCCACTGGCTGCGCGAGCTTAGCCGCTGGCGCAGTGCCCGGGCCGGGCAGGAAGTATGCTGGATGCACTGTGCCAGCCTGGGCGAATTCGAGCAAGGGCGGCCTGTGCTGGAGGAGATACGCCGCCGACGGCCTGAGCTGCTGCTGGTGCTGACTTTTTACTCCCCCTCCGGCTACCTGCAGCGCCGTGACTACAAGGGCGCTGACTATGTAGCCTATTTGCCCCCCGACAGTGCGCGCAATGCGCGCAACTGGACAGACACCCTCAGGCCGCAGCTAATTATTTTTGTAAAATACGATTTTTGGCCGCAGCTGCTGCTGGCAGCCGCCCGCGCCCGCATACCGCTCTACCTCATTGCCGCCCATTTTCGGGCTGAGCAGTGGTTTTTCCGGCCATGGGCCGGGTTTTCGCACCGCCTGCTGGATTGTTTCACCCACCTCTACCTGCAGGACAGCAGCAGCGAGCCGCTGCTCGACAGCATTGGCATCCATCGCCACAGCGTGGCAGGAGATCCGCGCGCAGACCGCGTGCTATCGATTGCTGCCCAACGGCAGGACTACCCCCTGATTGCCGGCTTCAGCAGCCGGCCTGAGCAGCGGCTGCTGATTGCCGGCAGCACCTGGCCGGCAGATGAAGCCATGCTGCTCGACTGGGCCCATACCGAAATGCCCCCGCAGTGGAAGCTGCTGTTGGTACCCCACGAGACCGGCGAACAACATTTGCAGAGCCTCACGGCCGCCATTCGCCTGCCCTGGCTGCGCTACACCCAGGCTGCAAGCAGCCGGCTCGCCGACGCACGGGTGATGATACTCGACACCATGGGCATGTTGTCGCAAATATATCGCTACGGCCATATCGCCTATGTTGGCGGAGGCTTTGGCGCGGGTGTCCACAACACCCTTGAGCCGGCAGCCCACGGCCTGCCGGTCATTTTTGGCCCACGCCACCAAAAATTCATTGAAACCGCCCGCCTGCAACAGCAGGGCGGCGGCTTTGCGCTGCAGCGGCCGCAAGATTTTGCCCCCTGCATACGCGCCTTGCTGGATGACGCTCCGCGGCATGCTGCGGGCCGGGCCGCCCGCACTTGTCTGGAGACCCTGGCGGGGGCTACTGCCCGCATAGTCGAAGATATTTTGCCGGACGGCCCCAAAGATGCAACTAATGCCCGCTGAATATTGTATGAAAAACTTATAGCGTGTTTATGGATTTCTACAGGACGCAACAGCGCGCCGTTTTACGCCTTCGAAAAGGGGATAGCCGCCCCATAAAGGCGGGATCCGGCGGAAGACAGCCGTTTAAAACCGAGGAGAAAAGCCCGGACACGCGCTTAGGAATCAATCACAGGCGGATGTGGCAGGCAGCCACCCGCCTACCGATAAGACCATGATGCCCATGCAATCATTTTTTGAGGCTTTCCGGCAGATGACTGTGATGGTTATTGGCGATGTGATGATCGACCAGTACCTGACAGGCAGCGTCGAGCGCATCTCGCCCGAAGCGCCCGTGCCGGTTGTAGGTCTGCAGCACCGCAGTGAGCGGCTGGGGGGTGCAGCCAATGTGGCGCTCAACCTGGCTGCCATGGGCGCCAGGCCGCTGCTGTATACCTTGGTGGGTGAAGATGCTGCAGCCAGCCGCCTGCGGGCGCTGCTGCCGGCTGCAGGCCTGTCGGCAGACAGCCTGCTGGCCGTGCCGGGGCGGGTGACAACTGTAAAAACCAGGGTGATGGCCGGCAGCCAGCAGTTGCTGCGCATCGATGAAGAGCAGATTCGATACCTGAGCCTGCAGGAAGAAGAACTGTTGTGGCAGCGTATTGAAGATCGACTGTCACAGGAAAAAATTGATATCATACTGCTTCAGGACTACAACAAAGGGGTACTCAGTGAGGGGCTGATTGCGCGCAGCCTTGCTGCTGCAGCGGCCCGCGGCATACCGGTGGCTGTTGACCCCAAGGAAAAAAATTTTTGGGCTTACCGCGGGGCTGCGCTTTTTAAGCCCAACCTCAAAGAAATACAGCGACAGCTGGATTTTCCCATAGACAGTACGCTGGCAACCCTCGATCGTGCCAACGAGCTGATCCGTGAGCGGTTAGGCAACCAATATACTATGATAACCCTTTCGGACAAAGGTCTGTACCTGGCTGACCGGCAGGCGTCAGCCATTTTTCCCACACAGGTGCGACAAGTGACCGATGTCTGTGGTGCCGGCGATACCGTTATCAGCATAGCTGCTTTATGCCTGGCTGCCGGTCTGGGCGGCGAAGCCATAGCGCAGTTGTCCAACCTTGCAGGCGGCCAGGTGTGCGAAAAAGCAGGTGTAGTGTCGGTTGACCGACACCAATTGGCCGATGAATATGCTGAACTGCTGCGCGACGAAAATCAGCAAATCAGCCGACGCAATGAGCAATATCACCGCCATGACTAAAAGAATGCGCGTATCTTTGAGTAATATTCTGCCTGAAAATATTCAACTCCCACGGACGATGATATCCGGCAATCTAATACTTAACAGTTAATTTATATATCAACACAATCGCTATGTTTAGACATTTCTACGCTGCGCTTACCTGTCTGTTGCTGACAGGCCTGGGTTCACTGAGCGCTCAGGGCGTATTTTTTTCCGAAACCTTTACGGGATCCATACCCGGCACCTGGACCAATCAGGTTGTGCAGGGTAACAACCAACCCAGCTCTCGCTGGGTATTCTCTACCGAAGGTCCGCAAGGCTCCTTTTCGATTGACCCTGTAGCCTCCACCACCGGCAGCACGGGCTTTGCGCTGTTTGACTCTGACCTCAACTGCAGCCATCCCAACCCACAGGATGCCTGGCTGATCAGTCCCGCTATTAATGCTTCTGACAAGCAGGCGGTCTATCTGCAGTTTCAAACCTACTACCGCAGCTTCAATGACCGCCCGCAGGTGCGTGTAGGTACCAACCTCAACGACCTCAGCAGCTGGACTACGTTTGAAGTGTTCCCCGGCATCACGGCCAATGCGTTTGGTGGTGTGCTGGAAGGCAACGCCAACATTAATCCGCAGTTGATCACGGTAGACATTTCAGAATTTGCTGCCGGTCAGGCCAATGTATATTTTGCTTTCCAGTTCCTGTCAACCAGCGAAACAGCCAATGGCGGTAACCTTACGGGTTGCGGTTATGCGTGGATGGTCGACGATGTGATTCTGACTGACGAAAACCCACGGCCTGACAATGATATGCGTGTCAATGCTTTTTATGCAGTAGCGCCCAATGCCATTACGCCGGCCAGCCAGCTGGAGGCTATTGGCTTCATTGCCGATGTTGCCAATGTGGGCAATCAGGAGCAGCCAAGTTCTAAGCTGACCATGACCATCGTCAATGAGCAGGAAGCGGTAGTTTTCCGCGACAGTCTTATCTACGGCAGCATTGCTTCTGACTCTACGGCTGAGAATGTATTTTTCAACAACGAATTTTTGCCTCCGCCAACCAACCAGTTGTATACGGCTACCTACAACCTCAGCTTTGCCAACGAAGACGAGGTACCTGCCAACAACTCGCAAAGCTTCATTTTTGCTGTCAGCGACACCCTTTTTGCTAAAGAAGTGCGCGCTACGCGTGGCGTTGCGCCTGCTGCCAGCAGCAGCTATACCTACGGCAATGTATTCTATGTGCCCAATGGCAACGGTCTGTTTGCCCGCTACATAGGTTTTGGTGTGTCCAATGTTGAGGATGTTGTCGATCAGGAAGTGAGCATCTTCCTCTACCGCTGGGAGGGTGATACCAATGGTGACCTGACAGTTAATACGGACGAAGCGGAGCTGCTGGGCTTCAATTCCTACACCTTCACAGGGGAGGAAGGAGACGAACTCATCTGGGTATCGGCCAATGAAGACGGTGCCATTGCGCTGGAGGACGGCTACTACTACATTCCGGTTGTGCAGTATCAGGATGTCAATCAGGTTGACTTTTTCCTGCAGGCATCTGAGGATTTCGACTACGCTGCTATGAATTTCTACACAGACTCACTGGGTCGCCCTCGCTACGGCGCTGCCCTGAACGTTGGCAATGCCGACGAAGAACTCAGTCTGGTGGGCTTTGGTCTTGACATCGTGCCGGTAGTGCGCATGTCTATTGGTGCTGACATTAGCGTAGGTACCAAGGAAACGCTGCTGGCTGCTGACGCAGTACAATTGTTCCCCAATCCGGTCAGCGAGTTGGCCACGCTCTCGTTCCGCCTCAACAGCCCTGTACAGGCGCTGGTAAAGGTGTATAACACTGCCGGTCAACTGGTGCTCAGCCGTGTGCTTGCACAGGTACAAAATGAGCAGATACAGTTGTCTGTCAATGAATTGCCTGCCGGCAACTACACGGTGCGCATTGAAACTGCAGAAGGCAATACGAGCCAGAAAATGACGGTACAGCGCTAATCAGCTGTATGGGTCTTATATGTAAAACGCCCCTTGGCAGCTGCGGCTGCTAAGGGGCGTTTTGCGTATCGAGCCGCTTTGAAATTTTTTACAAAAAAAAACCGCCACGGGCGAGCCGCAGGCGGCTGCCATTTGTTAGAGAAAAAAAGACGATGGAGACGAAAGAACAACAACCGTTGGCAAAAGCTACTTTGGGAGGTGGCTGTTTCTGGTGCGTGGAGGCTGTTTACAAATTGTGCCCCGGGGTGCAGAGCGTGCTGCCGGGTTACAGTGGCGGCACCGCTGAGACAGCTAAGTATGACGCCGTATGCTCCGGCGCTACAGCCCATGCAGAGGTGGTGCAGATAAGCTTCGACCCGGAGCAGGTCAGCTATGAAGAAATTTTGCATGTCTTTTTCAAGACCCACGACCCCACCACCCTCAACCGACAGGGCAACGATCGCGGCCCCCAGTACCGGTCGGTTATTTTTTACCACGACCAACAGCAGCGGGCGGCAGCAGCGGAGGTAATGGCAAGTGCTGCAAGCTGGTGGAAAGACCCTATCGTCACACAGTTGCTACCCTTTGAGGCCTTCTATGAGGCTGAGGACTACCACCATGATTACTACGCACGCGTAGGTGACCGCAACCCCTACTGCACCTATGTGGTAGCTCCCAAGGTAGCCAAAATGCGCAATTATCTGGCTGAAAAAGGTAGTTGATCAGGCTTTTTCGAGTGTAAAACCAAAAGTTGAGCCCAGGTCGGGTGTGCTGCGCACGTTGATCGTCTGCTTATGTGCTTCGAGGATGTGCTTGACAATGGAAAGGCCGAGCCCTGAGCCTCCCTGCGCGCGGGAGCGGCTTTTATCGGCCCGGTAAAAGCGATCGAACACGTGCGGCAGGTGTTTGGCAGCAATGCCGATGCCATTATCGGCCACTTCTGCCAGAATGTAGCGATCCATATCGTAGAAGCCTACCTTGGTGCGCCCGCCCGCTTTGCCGTACTTAATAGAATTGTGGAGCAGGTTGGTAAACACCTGCCGTATACTTTCGCGATCGGCGCGCACCCGGAAATTCTGGTTGGCACCCTCCTTAAACTCGAGGCTGATGCCCTTGTTGCGGGCCTTAATCTCGAGATCCTCCATGACCTCTTCAGCCAGTTCCTTGATGTCGAAGACCTGCATCTCGAGTATCAGCTCCCCCGACTCCAGTCGGCTGATTGCGCTGAGATCCTCAACGATGGTATGAAGCCGCTCCACATTTTTGATGGCCTTCTGGAGAAAAGTCATGTTGACAGCATTGTCTTCGAGTCCCCCGTCGAGCAGCGAATGCAAGTAGCCCTGGATATTAAAGATAGGTGTTTTGAGCTCGTGAGAAATATCCCCCACGAACTTGCGCCGATACTCTGCCCAGGATTTAAATTTTTCGATCTCGTCTTCCTGGCGTTCGACCCACTCATTGACCTCCTTTTCAACATCCTCAAGCACATGAGCGTCGGGGTCAACCGGCGAGGTTTTCTCCTGAGATGAGACCTTATGCTGGTGAATAGTCTTATAGATCAGCTTGATCTTCCTGTAAATGTATTTATTAATATACAACAAAGTAATCTGGTAGGCAATCAGCCAGAGTGCCGGCATAAAAAGCAGGGTGGTCCAGGAAAAATCGAGCCGCTGGTCTATCCAAAAGAGCGCCAGCAATAACAGAGAGCCCCCGGCAGCAATGAGAAGCGAAATCAGCAGTGCGATCTGGCGAGGAGAAGCATTTTTGAGCATGATTAAAACTCGAATTTATAGCCAATACCCTTGATGGTGCGGATATAATCGTCCCCGATTTTCTCTCTGAGCTTGCGGATATGCACATCGATAGTTCGATTGCCAACGATAACATCGGTACCCCAGACCTTATTGAATATTTCTTCTCGAGTAAACACTTTACCGGGTTTACTGATGAGCAGGTTGAGCAGCTCAAACTCCTTTTTGGCCAGTTCAATGAGCTGACCATTGCGTTCGACGCTGACACGCGCCTTGTCCACTACCAGATCGCCAATGCGAAATTTACTACCCTCTTCTTCTTCTTCTGCATCCTGGCGGTCGGAGCGGCGCAGGAGTGCGCGGATGCGGCTGATGAGTACTCTGGGGCGGATAGGCTTGGTGATGTAATCATCGCCTCCGTTTTCGAGTGCAGCAATTTGAGAATAATCCTCTTCGCGGGCAGTCAGAAAAGCGATGAGCGTTTTGTCGAACTCAGGTCGGGAGCGCAGCTGGCGGCATACCTCGACCCCGTCGAGCTTGGGCATCATGATATCGAGGATAATGAGATCCGGGCGCTCACGCTCAGCAGCAGCGATCCCCTCTTCGCCGTCGGATGCAACGATTACCTGGAAGCCCTCTTTCTGGAGGTTGTACTTCAGAAACTCGAGGATATCCGGTTCATCGTCAACGATCAGAATTTTGGTAGCATCCATTGGTTAAATCGCTGTTAACATGTTAGTGCAAAAGTAAAACAAGGCGCTTCGATAATATGCTTAGTGGCATTAATTTATTGTTAAGCCTTTTCACTGTTTGTTTACAGAAGTTTTACCTGTCATCTCCCGGCTTACGAGTTTTTCCTGCACAAGTCCGTAGACGGTCTGCAATTGGTCGGGGTGTTGGTTGAGAAAATCAACACATTCGTTAAACGATTGAGCACTTACCTTATGGTCGGCCAGTATACGCTGGAAGTAGATTTTTTTCATGCTGTCCTTTACTTCAGGCAATAGTTCCTGAGCAGCATTTTCGGCCAGATGAAGATCCGTGAACAGATCGACAACGACCTCCTGTTCAAGCGGAAGATTGGTGTCGGGAGAAGATTTGTACAGAAAGAAGAACAGCAGCAAGAAGCCGGCAAGAATAAATACGACACCTGCATAACGAGAAAGAAATCTCATATTTATTTGGATGTCATTTGTTTAGGAAAATAAAAATTAGTCATGTGCGTATTCGTAGTCAAAAAATCAGGCCAGCAACCGGCGGTAGAAAAAAGCTGCGCGATACCACAGGTAGGCAGGCTTAGCAGTTGGCCGCCCGGATACTGGTTAACGAATTCTGTGAGACCGGGGTTGTGTCCGAAAAGGAGAACGGTGGAGCAGGATTCGGGCAGGGCATGGATAGCATCGAGAATTTGTTGTGGGCTGGCGTGGTAGAGTGCATCATCGGTGATAAAATTGCCGGAAGAGATACCGAAAGCCTTGGCGAAGAAAGCAGCCGTATCCAGGGCCCTGCGGGCAGAAGATGAGCGTATTAGTTGCGGTGCGACCCCTTTGCTCATCAGTAGATGAGCCATGAGCGGAGCATTAGCACGCCCACGGTCGTTGAGCGGTCTGTCAAAATCAGCCAGCTGAGGATTATCCCAACTCGATTTGGCATGCCGCACCAAAAAGACACTTTTCATACCAATAATTTTGTTGTACGTACCAGATTAGGTCTTTTACGACTGACAAGTAAAGGCTTTTTTTCGATTTTTGCGAAATAATTTTCACTTCCGGACATTTTGGTACGACCTTAAGGAAGTTTTGTGCGTTTATAAAACGCATCCGGATAGATTAAGAGCTTGTTCGGGATTTTCTGAAGAAAGCAAGTTGAGGTGTTTTTTGCTCGTTTTCACGTTTTTGAAGAAGCATAGCCGGCGCTAAGTGACTGAAAAGGTGAAAATTTGTACAAAAAGATCCGTTTGGAGCCTGATTTAGAAGGCTCCGGACATGCTCGAAGAGAAGGAATCGCAGGTCATAAATATCCGGGACTATATTATTAACTTACTCATTAAGAAGTCTACAGCAACCACAACTACAATGACGATTACCGATAAAGTCGTTTGGATAACCGGAGCCTCTTCGGGCATCGGAGAGGCGCTGGCCTACGAAATGGCTTCCAGAGGAGCGCGACTTGCACTCTCCAGCCGCAATACAGCCGAACTGGAACGGGTAAAAAACAACTGTGCACAGCCTTCGCAAGTTGCTATCTTCCCGCTCGATGTCAGTGAGCTGGAGCAAATCAGGCAGGTTGCCGCTGCCGTCATCGATTGGTACGGGCAGGTAGACATACTCGTAGCCAATGCCGGTATTTCTCAACGCTCACTGGTAAAAGATACCGACGTCTCTGTAGATGTTCGCATCATGCAAATCAACTATCTTGGTGCCGTTGCAGCAACCAAGGCCGTACTACCGCAGATGATCAGCCGTAAAACCGGGCAGATAGTAGTCATCAGCAGCGTGCTGGGAAAAATAGGTACTCCTCTGCGATCAGCTTATGCGGGTTCCAAACACGCTCTCCATGGTTTTTTCGACTCTCTGCGTGCCGAAGTAGCCAACGACAACGTCAAGGTGACCATCATCTGTCCGGGCTACGTCAAGACCAATGTGACTATCAATGCACTGACAGGCGACGGAACCTCCCTGAATAAGATGGCTGCAGAAACAGCACAGGGAATGGAACCCTCCTACTTTGCCCGCAAAGCGGTCAATGCTATTGTTGCAGAAAAAGAAGAACCCATTATCGGTAAATGGGAGGTTACATCCATCTACATGAAACGGTTCTTCCCGGGCTTGCTGAGCCGGATCATCAGCTCTATCAAGTTCGAAGTCAAATAATATGTCAGCGCACGCTATTTGCCGTGTTTTGCCGGGCATTTTTTGCAGCGCTTACCCTTTTTATAGCTCTTACAACACTTCTTGGCAAGCTGCATAAACGCAAGCACGGGCAGTGGATAAGCCACCTCTGCCGCGTAAGGATAGTTTGTATCACTTGATGTGTGCATAGCTGGTATTTTTTGATAAAGACATTCAAATTTAGACTAATTCTAAATAACTTTTGTCAGCTTATTGAAATTTTTTGAGGATATTGCCCCAGAATTTTTATTTGCTGACAATGGTAGTCCCGGCCTGAAGAATGCAGGCGGCCAACCGACAGGCAAACAGACAATAAACTGACAAAGCTGATCACATATATGCCCAACAATCATACGCTTTTGGCGCTTTCTCCGATAGATGGCCGTTACAGAAACAAGGTAGAAGCCTTGGCGGCGTATTTTTCGGAGTATGCCCTTATCCGCTACCGGGTAAAAATTGAAATTCACTATTTCCAGGCGCTTTGCGCCCTGCCACTTCCTGAGTTGGCGGGTATTGATGCCACAGCGGTTGCTAATTTGCGTACCGTTTACCAGGATTTTGATCTGGCGGAGGCCAACAAAGTGAAGGCCATAGAGCGAACTACCAACCACGACGTTAAAGCTGTGGAGTACTACCTGAAAGAAGTGCTGGAAGAACGGGGACTAGGAAAATACAAGGAATTTATACATTTTGGGCTCACCAGTCAGGACATCAACAATACGGCAATCCCACTTTCTTTCAAAGAAGCCCTGCTGGAAGTATACAGTCCTATGCTGGAGCTCATTACAAACAAACTAGGCCAGTTGGCTGAAGAATGGGCACAGGTGCCAATGCTGGCCCGCACGCACGGGCAGCCTGCCTCCCCCACCCTCCTCGGCAAAGAAATGGCCGTTTTCAGCCAGCGGCTGCACCAGCAATATCAGCAACTGATCAGCATTCCGCACCAGGCAAAATTTGGCGGAGCTACCGGTAACCTCAATGCGCACTACTGCGCTTACCCGGCATTTGACTGGCACCAATTTGCTGATGAATTTGTACGCAAAGAGCTGGGATTGAGCCGCACCTTTCCCACCACACAAATTGAACCTTATGACCATTTGGCAGCCCAGCTTCAGGGGCTGAGCCGCATCAATACCATACTTATTGACTTCTGCAGAGATGTATGGACCTACATCTCTATGGAATATTTCCGGCAGCGAACACTGGCCGGAGAAGTAGGCTCCAGCGCCATGCCACACAAGGTTAACCCCATTGATTTTGAAAATGCAGAGGGCAATCTGGGCATTTCCAATGCACTGCTCGGCCACATGGCCGAAAAGCTACCCGTCTCGCGGCTGCAACGAGACCTGACAGACAGTACAGTGCTGCGCAATCTGGGAGTCCCCATGGCACACACTATTGTAGCACTGGAGTCAATTCATAAAGGGCTGGGGAAATTGCTACTCAATCAGGAGCAACTACAGCTTGACTTAGACAATAACTGGGCGGTGCTTGCTGAGCCAATTCAGACAATCCTCCGAAGAGAAGGCTATCCGGAGCCCTATGAGGCGCTCAAAGAACTTACGCGGGGCAAGCAGCAGATCAGCAAGGAAAGTATTCAACAGTTTATCGACCAGCTGGCCGTCAGTGATCCAATTAAAGCAGAGCTTAAGGCACTGAGTCCGGCGACCTATACAGGCAGGTATTTGCCACCGCCTGCCGTACAATAGAAGGGTGATTGATCGATTTTGGGCAGCTTTAGCTGCCCAAAATCGCATTAGCCCGCGGCCTCGATGATTGACAAAAACTCGGCCGCTGACAGTGACGCACCACCTACCAGCCCCCCGTCTACATCCGCTTGTGAAAACAAAGATGCTGCATTGGCAGCCTTCACACTGCCACCATAAAGAATAGGCGTAGCAGCAGCGATCTCCTCACCAAAGCGGCCCGCGATCAGCCTGCGAATAAAAAAGTGCATTTCCTGTGCCTGCTCCGGACTGGCCGTACGGCCGGTACCAATTGCCCAGACAGGCTCGTAAGCAATGATAATTTTTTGAAAATCGTTGGCTTCCAAATGAAACAAGCCGCGTCTTATCTGATCACCCACCCATTCATTTTGCTTACCCGTATCTCTTACCGACAGATCCTCACCACAACAGTAGATGGGCAACAGTTGATGCGCCAAAGCTGCATCGATTTTGCTCGCAATAAGTTCATCGGTCTCTCCAAAATACTCGCGGCGTTCAGAGTGCCCCAGAATTACATACCGGCAGCCAACAGAACGCAACATAGGTGCTGAGATTTCACCCGTAAAAGCCCCCTGAACCGCCTGGTGGCAGTTTTGCGCTGCCACGGATACCCTGGATGTGTCAGCAAGCTGATGAGATATGGTAGTCAGATGCGTAAACGGAAGTCCAAGAATCACACCGGCCTCCCCGGAGGGCAATCCTTTTATGAGTGCGTCGACAAGTGCCACACCCTCTTCGAGTGTTGTGTGCATCTTCCAGTTTCCGGCGACAATTTTGTTGCGCATGGTTACTATAATTTAGCAGGATAAGCAGAATTAATTACAGATTGGGCTATAAAAGCATTGTTATACACGGCTGTCAGACCGCAGATAAGCCGCCAGCTGATCGGGCTGACTAAGATCCACCTCGATGTGTTCGCGCAGCGTAGTAGCCAGCGATAGCCCCACATAATCGACCAAGACCGGAAAAGACTTATGCTTGCGATCGACCAGCACGGCCATTTCGATTTTTCTGGGCAACAGCTCGAGGAAAGGTTTGCAGGCGTAAAAAAGCGTTCTGCCCGTATTACCAACATCATCGATGACGATGATCGTCTGGTTGTGCAAGGCCTCCGGTGACAAATCAATCTCCACAGGGGTTGCATGTGGTGCAGCCGGATTGAGTCTTATATTGGTGCGAATGATAGGCATGTGCGCATGCCTGATGAGTTCGTCGTACAGAAGTCCGGCAAATATGGAGCCATTATTGTTGACACCTGCCAGAATCAGTGACGGTTCTGTATAATTATTCTCCAGCAGCTGTATGGACAGCCGTTCAATTTTCTGGCGAATCTGCCGATGTGTCAGGAGTTGCATATCGCTGGATTAAACTGCTATTGTTCGTGCAAAACGACCAGCCCTTCTGCGAGCGGATCCAAACTAGCCACGAGTGCCGACAGCCACTGTTCGCCACCTCTAAGCCAGTAGGGAACAAAGTTATCGTACCGTTCCTGCAGGCCATTCCCGGGAAAAAGCTTGTCCCGCAGCGAGCGTATTTGGTTGATAGTTACCTCGTGCTTTTGCTTTTGCGTGCGTATAAGTCGTTCTTCGAGATTTTCGATTACTTTGAGCTGGCGTGCGTGTTCGGCTCTGACTGCCTTTTCGAGTGTAGGGTCGAGTGCAGCCGCTTTTTCGGCTATGCGTTCAAAAAGTTGGTCAAAATCATTTTTTTCCTGCTCGAGCTGTACCCCACCACCTGACACTTTTTCAACATACTGGCGTATAATAGTGTCGGTATCGAAGAGCAAATCCTCCAGCGACAATCCCGTTTTTTCCATTTTCCGGGCAGTCGGCTGGTCTATCCAGAGCACCGAATTGCGCCGTATGAGCATAGGAAAAGGCAGGCCGAAAGCCTCAAACTGCGTTTTCCGCTCGAGCCAGTACGCCAGTTCACCTCCACCACCGACATAAGCCAGGTTGGGGAGTATCGTCTCCTGATAGAGTGGCCGCATGACGACGTTCGGACTAAACTGCTCCGGCCTCTCACGCAATTCCTCTTCCATTTCAGCAGGAGAAAACCGCAGCGATGTATTGAGCACCTGAAAATGCTGTCCGTCCCATTCGATGCGCTCTCTCCTTCCCGGCAGCAGGAAAAACAGGTTAATATCGCGGCAAAAGGCCTGCGGGCCAAAACCTGTAGCCTGCTGTATGGCCGCCTGCGTTTCCTCCACCAAGGGCTTTGATATGCGCTCGAAAATCTCGCGCCGCATGGCCGGAACAAATAATTCCTTGAGCCTTCGATCATTCATATCGATCACAACCAGGCCGAGTGTGCCCATAAAATCATTGAGCAGTTGCCGGGTAGCATCGCCAAAAGTTGCATGCCGGGTGTAGGCAGCTGCGATACGGTGATACAGCTCACGCCCCGCATCACTATCCCCCAGTAAAGGATCAAGTGTCAATAACAACTCCTGTACACCCGTTGTCGGCAGCAAGCCCACCGCACCACCGCCTTCAGCCTGCCAGGCGAGCGTATGACCAAACAGGTTGGCGCGAGATACTTCCTCAAAATCATGATCTTCGGCTCCCAGCACAAAAACAGGTACAAACTGCCTGTCCGGATAAGCTTGCTGCAGCTGCCTTGCCAGGTTGATCACCGAAACAGCTTTGTAGATGACATACAGCGGCCCCAACAACACGACAGGCTGGTGGGCTGTGGTCACCGTGAAGGCAGTCGGAGAAAGCAACTGTTCGAGTTGCGCGAGTGATGCGGGCTGAGGGTTTTCCAGTCGTGCATACTGCGCCCGGAGCACCTCCACCAAGACCTGCCTGTCAACTGCAGGTCCCTTCAGACGCTCCTCCATAACGGCAGCAAAGCTGCTCAAAGCAGGCGTATGCACGTAGAAATCGCGCAGGCGCGCGTCAGCCTGTGCATACGCCAAGTCCCGGGCAGCAATGCCCGGGACTTGGGAAAACGGAATATGATTGATCTTCATTGAGTAGGTAGGTGGAAAATCAGATACCAGCCAGGATGACATACAGCGTATAGGCCACTGCTGGCAGATAGCCTATACCTGACCAGCCAATAATAAGACCAGCCCCCAGCAAGGTGAGCAGCAGTGATATCCAGAAACGCGTTGTAAAATCACCCTCGTACAGATACATAGCCAGCGGAGGCAGGAGCAGCGCCAAAATTATCAGCAGCACGAGCTCCTCATCGGCCGCCGCCAAAGCCTTTCGCAATTGCTCGCGCAAAGATTGCCGCGCCGCCTTTTTTTCCTGCCGCGCAGCACGTGCTTCCGTGCGCGCAGCCGAAAGGCTGCTCTCTGTATGTGTAGCGGACTGCGGACCGATAGCCGCAAAGCTGGTCGCAGGCATCCACAGACAGCCTGCCAGCAGGAACATCAGGAAGAAAATTCTTTTCATAGAAAGACGCTTTAGAGATTAAAACAAGGAAGCAACCTCCCTTCTGATGGCTAATTGCGCGATAGAAATCGGATCTGACTGCCGCTGCCCAAGCGCGTGGTAGAGTGCCCTTGTGAGCTCCTGCGCACTGGCGCTACCGTCAAGCTGTGTAGCAACTACATCTATGAGCTGACTGCTGTCGTCCCTTGCAGCCTTGACAATCTGCCAGAGCTGATCACTAACATAAATCTGCTGACTGATGTTGTGCTCGTACTCCTGTTGTATGGCCAGCAGCAGCGTTAGTCGCAACACGTTGACGGTCTCATCCGATTGATGCCGGAACAGCAGGGCGGGCAGGGCTATTCTTTCGCAAAAAAGCGCGAGCCGCTCGTAGGCCTGCAGGCGCAAAGGCAAGATGACGGCAATATTGGATGGCGGGGGCTGACTGACTGCCCGGGCAGCCAGCAGTGCCGGCAGCATTTTTTTAATCAGCAGATAGACAGCCAGTATTATGATGGCAGCCATCAGCAGCATGATCAGAATGTCAATTATAATTCGTCCGTATAAATCCATATCTTGCATAATCCTTGCGTAGCATTGGGACAAAAGTACATTCAATTTTTGTAAAAAAATGTACCAAACAACCAAAAGACGCCCACAGATGTTAATCTGTTGTTTAATTTTGTTACATTAACCAAACAAAGCGCCGACATACGATGGAAGTGGTAGAAACAAAAACGGCTCCCGTTTCGCTGACAGATGGAGCCATCCGGCAATTGCACAGAATACGCGAAGAGCAAAATATTCCTGCCGACCATGGACTCCGCATAGGTGTCAAGGGAGGAGGCTGTTCAGGTTTCTCTTATGTGCTTGGTTTTGATCTGCCTAAGGACAATGACGAGCAGTTTAGCATAGGGGACATTAACGTGCTTATGCAGAAATCGCACGCCATCTATTTGCTCGGGATGCAGATTGACTGGGCAGAGGGTCTCAACAACCGCGGCTTTACTTTCAACAATCCCAATGCCCAGGAAACCTGCGGTTGCGGCTCTTCTTTCTCAGCTTAAGCGGTTATTAGGATTTTTCTGATGAAGATAAACCGGATAGGATTGGTTTGCGTTTTCTGTGTTTAGGGAGTACGGCAAGCGCCGGGTGACTGAAAAGCAAACAAACGCCAAAATCCGTTCCGGGCTCATAGGGGAAATCCCCAATAAGCTTTTAGCAACTGACACCTGCCGGCAGGTTTGTCAGCACACATCATAGTCATACAATTAAATTTTCTTGTTCATGAAGCAAACATTACTTTCACTCCTCATGGCTTTCAGCCTCGTACAGCTGACGGCTCAGGATACCATTTGGGTTGAAGATTTCTCCCGGGGTCTGTTCGGCTGGGATGTAAATACCCTCCGCTGCGGCAACAATACGGGTCCCAACCGGGGTAGCTGGCAGTTGTCCGGCATCTCCCTCGCAGGTATTCCCATTCCACCTGAAGATATTGAAGTAACAGCTACCTTCAGCATCCTCAACAATCTGGAGTATACTGCTTCTTTTGCTACCAACGATGGTGTAGACTATGGTACAGTTTACAGTCGCTACACGCTGGAAGGCGACGTACTGGTAAGCCAGATCGATACTGCTGCCCTCAACCTGGGAGGTGTAACCAACAACCTCCAGGCCAACGGCATTGTGATTTCAGCAGCGAATACGTCTGTACTGCCTGAAAGCCAGGCTGAGGCGAGGGATTTGGTGAAACTTTTCTATGGTGCCGGCAGACCGACCATCACTTTTGCCAACAATGGCACGCAGTTGCTTCTCTCCAACGGATTATTCGAGTTCACGTACGAGAAAGTCAGCGACTGCGGTGACATCTGGACATGGACCCCCAACGGCAACTATGGCTTTGGTGTCTTCAACATTGCTGCCGGCAGCTCGATTCAGTCGGCCAGCCGCCTCAACGGTGTAGCGTCTACCAACTTCGTGTTCCAGTCTTCGCTGGGCAGCACAACTTACAATCCGGGCTCTCCGCCTTACCCACAGTATGTGACTGAGCTGATTTCCCCGGCTATTGATATTTCTTCTGCCGACCGTGCACTTGAGATCGAGTTTACGCAGGCTGTTGCTTTCCTCAATACACCTACTGACGCTCCGGTTGATAATCTGGGAAGTCGCGTTCGTTCTTCTGTATCAATCAGCAGCGATGGTGGACAAAGCTGGGGACCGGCTATCAATGCCAATCCAACGCTGAATCCCAACCAGACACGTCGCAACAAGGTGACTTTCCCGCTACCTTCCGGCGATATCAATGGCTCAAGTGAAATTCGGCTTAAGTTTACTTTTGCTACCGATTTCTACTTCTGGTTGCTGGACGATATCATTGTCAAAGAGCGCGTAGGCTACGATATGCAGGTCAATCGCAGCTTTTTTGCCATTGCTCCCAATGCTGTTACGCCGGTAAGCCAGACGGAAGACATGCGCTTCCTGGCAGATATCCAGAACAATGGCGGTCTGACGGCCAACGACGTCGTGCTCAACCTGCGCATCACCAATGCTACCACTGGTGAGCAGGTGTACAACGCCGACAATCCTTACGGTGCTATCACACCTGATTCACTGGCAGAAAACGTATTTTTCAGCCAGGTATTGCCGGCAGCAAGTCAGACTGAGGGTATCTACGAAGGCCGCTACCTGATCTCCCACAGCCAGCCGGAAGATCGTACTGCCAACGATACGATCCTGTTCCAGTTTGTTGTCAACGACACACTTTTTGCTAAGGAAACGGGCCGTACGCGCGGTGTGGCACCGGCTGCCAACAACAGCTACTACTACGGCAACTGCTTCTATATGCCTCGCGGTGATGGCTACTTCGCCCGTTATTTCACTTTCGGTGTCGACAACGCTGCCCAGCTCGGTGGAGTTTCTGTCAACCTCTTCCTGTATGAGTGGGCGGGTGACATTAACGGTGACCTGCTGGCCAATCCGGACGAATATGTAGGCCCTGTGTCTATCAATGAGTATACGTTCACAGGATCAGAAGGACAGACCCCCATTACGGTGCCTATCGATTTTGACGGCAATTCCTATCCGCTGAGCGACGACACTTACTACCTCGCTGTCATGCAGTACGTAGCTTCAGCAGACCAGCCGCTGTTCATGTCGGCTTCTGAAGCTTACAACTACGGGGCTACGGTATTTCTGACAGACTCTATTGACATGCCGCGCTACGCCAGCGTGCTGTCAGTAGGTGCTTCAGACGAGCCTGAGTTTAGCACTGTTGGCTTTGGTCGCGGTATTGTACCGGTCATGCGCCTCAGCATCGGCAACAACCCCGATCTGGAGGGTGAGCCTATCCTCAATGCCACAGAGCCCTTGGCGGCGGACAACCTGATGAAGGTATTCCCGAATCCGGCCAACGAGCTGTTTACACTGGATCTGAAACTGCAGGATATGAACAACTGGGCTGAGATTCGCCTGTTTGATCTTTCCGGTCGTATTCTGTTCCAGCGCCGTTATGACAATATCCAGGAAGGTCGCTTCGTCTATGACGTCAGCCAGCTGACCAATGGCGTTTACTTCCTGCAACTCAATACGCCCAATGGCGCTCGTACAGAAAAAATCGTTGTACAGCACTAATTCCTGCGGGTAGTAAGATAACTGCTAACAGACGAGCGCCATCTGCTTCCGGTTGGAAGCAGGTGGCGCTTACTTTTTTAATGCTCTCCGTTTTGTAAAATATGCCCCGGATATAGTATCTTGCTTTACAAACACAATTGGCTATGCTGGAACATATTGATATCAGCCAAATACTCTTTTTTGACATAGAAACTGTCTGCCAGAAGGCTTCCCTCGAAGAACTGAGTGAAAGCATGCAAGAGCAGTGGCGCTACAAGGCAGCCAAAATGAGTAAGCCGGCCGAAGGGGAAGTTTTTACGGATGAAGATGCAGCCCTTACCTTCAAGGGTCGCGCTGCGCTGCATGCAGAATTTGGTAAAATCATCTGCATTTCTGTGGGAGTTGCCTATCCCGACAAAGCTGGTTCCCCTAAGGTGAGGCTCAAGTCTTTTGCCGGCCATGACGAGAAAGAGCTGCTCATTGATTTTTCCCGCCTGCTGGCACAATACTTCAACAATCCGGCCAAGCACTACTTGTGCGGGCATAACATCCGCGATTTTGATGTCCCCTACCTCTGTCGCCGACTGCTGATCAACGGACTCCCCTCACCCGGTCTGTTGGATGTTGCGGGGAAAAAACCCTGGGAAACGAAGCACCTGCTGGATACGATGGATATGTGGCGATTCGGTGACGGGCGGTCTTATACTTCGTTAAAAATGCTGGCTGCAGTACTGGATTTTCCTTCCCCCAAGGATGATATAGACGGCAGTCAGGTAGGACGTGTATATTGGGAAGAAAACGGGCTGGAACGAATCACACACTATTGCGAAAAAGATGTACTGGCGACCATGCAGCTTTTCCGCCGCTACCAGCTACAGCCGCTGCTGGAAGATGAGCAAGTAATACACGTATAAAAAATCAGGGAGGTGTAAGCCTCCCTGATTTCTTTACCTAGCTTTCAGGTGCATGAGCATATCTTCAGTCATGCGCGCCAGGTCGAAAGCGGGTTGCCAGCCCCAGTCAATTCTGGCTTGGCTGTCATCGATGCTCTGCGGCCAGCCCCCGGCAATCTGCTGTCGGAAGTCGGGTTCATACCGGATGCTGAAATCGGGCAGATGCTTCCTGATTTCAGCAGCAATTTCAGCCGGGTTAAAGCTCATCGCAGCAAGATTGTAGCTTGTACGGATGCTAAGTCTTTCGGCAGGCGCCTCCATCAGTGCAAGTGTAGCACGGATGGCATCGTCCATGTACATCATCGGCAGGGTGGCATCCTCAGCCAAAAAGCAAACAAAAGGCTCATTTCGCAAGGCTACGTGAAAAATATCGACAGCATAATCGGTCGTTCCCCCGCCCGGCAGGCTTTGGTAGCCGATAATACCAGGGTAGCGAACTGAGCGCACATCGACCCCATACTTTTGGAAATAGTACTGGCACCAGTTTTCGCCGGCAGCCTTGCTGATGCCATAGACCGTTGTAGGCGCCAGTACCGCCAACTGCGGCGTCATAACGCGTTCGATATGTTCGCCAAATACAGCGATGGAGGAAGGGAAAAAGACCTTGAGCTGATACTGCCGGGCTACTTCCAGTATGTTGAACAGGCCGTTCATGTTGATTTCCCAGGCCTGTCGGGGGTTCTGTTCCCCTTTGGCAGAGAGGATGGCCGCGAGGTGGTAAACCTCCGTTACTTGCCAGCGTTCGACTGCAGCCGCGAGCGCCCGTGCGTCCAGCACGTCCAGCGTCTGAAAAATACCTTCATCCTGCGCACCAGAGGCGCGTATATCGGTCGCAATGACCTGACTTTGGCCGTATTTTTCACGCAAAGCCTTTACAAGCACCGAGCCGATCTGACCATTGGCTCCGGTGACCAACACTGTGGTGGATAATTGACGCATTGGTTAGGTTTTCATTAGCCGGGATAGTCCGGAATTTCGGCAACAAAAGTAAACAAGGCTTCTGAATAGTTCATTTGGCAGCAGTAAGAATCTCGGCCATTCGTCACGAAAAGGTAGGGCACCTGAAAAACCTGGTTGTAGGCAGCGATCTGCCGGAACGTAGCCTCCGTCAGCGACACCTGTGGCGATTTGCACTCAATCAGCATGAAGGGCTGCACCTGACTGTCATAGACCAGCAAATCAAAGCGCTTGTAAAGGCCATTGACCATGATACCCCGTTCGAGGCTGATGCGATGGCGACTGTAGCCTTTACAGGCAATCAGATAATGGACGACCAACTGCCGCACCATCTCTTCCGGCTGCAACACCAGCCAGCGTTCACGCACACAATCGTGAATCATCGGCTTATTGTCCTGTTCTCTGATTTTCAGGCGATCGATTAGCAGATCGAGACCAAGGTCCAGTTGCATACAAGCTAATTCATGTAAATTTCACACCCTCCCTTCCGGGTGGCTGCCGCCAGCAAAGAGGGCGGTGCACAGCTGGTTCATTTTATTGATTTTTGAACAAAATCAACCAGCTGTGCCGTATTAACCACCTAAGGCACTACTACCCGCTGGACGTGCTGCTGATCCCCCACGCGCAGTTTCACAATATACACCCCCGATGGCAGGCCCAGCAGATGCTCGAGTGGAAATTCGAAAATACCACTACCAAGTGCGCTGTCGTAGATGGTTGTCAGGTGCTGCCCACCTATATTGTATACAGAAATATTTACCAATGTCTGCGCTTCCGCCAGCGTAATACGCGCGACAGAATTGCTCTCGAGTTTGTTAGGAGCTACCACAAAAGATACGCCGGGAAATACGGACGGGTCGGTAGTAGCCGAGACAAGTTCTGTAATGTTGCGCGTGCTGTTGGTATTGACTACTGCAAAACCGTTGCCATTGCGGCGCCACAGGATGGTAGCGACTTCGAGATTTTGCGGCGACAAATTGCTCAGCGTCACCGTATCGGCCATTTCCGGCAGGAGACCATCAGTACTTGCCCCGCTCAGGATTGGAACGCCATACCATTCGCCTCGCACCACTGAACGCAGCAGCTGTTTGTGCTGTGCGTTGGCTCCCTGGCCTGACTGGTTGCCGGTGAAGCTGCGCTCAATCAGGTAGACCCCCAGGAAAAGCTCCCCGTCGGTCCAGTTTTGGAACAGACGAGTACGCGTTCTGATAAATAAGCGGTTGCCTTCATAGGTAGCCAGGATGCCCGTCTGGGCGACTGGTGTCTGTTGAGTGGCATTATCGACCTGTGTATTTACCTGATTTCTGACTGTCGTCCCATTACCGGAATTAGCATTCATATCGGTCTGGTTGACATAAAAGCGCGGCTGGCTGGAGCCGGGCAGATTGGAAGCAATCGCTGTTGCTACGGTATTGGACAAGCTCCCACTGTAATGAGCGGCAAAGACTGTTGCCCGCTCAGC
Source organism: uncultured Saprospiraceae bacterium (assembly GCA_964441755.1). Lineage (GTDB taxonomy): Bacteria > Bacteroidota > Bacteroidia > Chitinophagales > Saprospiraceae > JAUMBM01. Next base: position 392,260 of record CAYTVG010000002.1, on the reverse strand, counting down.
CTGATCTGTTACCAGCTGGTTGAAGAGCGTCCAGCCCCACTGCCCGCAGTTGGGGCACCAGTCGGCTGTTTTTTTCACAACAACAACGCGCTGTGTCTGAGGAATTTCAACAGCCTGCGCTGACAGGCTGGCAGTCCATAAGAGGCAGGCAAGTCCCAGAAAAATGGTTGTTAATGGTCGCATATGATTTATTGTTGATGTCACATTACTCATTTGGCTTGTAAAGATACTCGACGACGAGCAAATGGCGGCAGTTTGCGTCTGCTTTGAAACGCTCATCCTGTCGATGGCCTACGATCCAGACGATGTTGTCCTGACTATCGACCAGCAACCACACACTTTCTCGCTGCTGCCGGTCGATTTTGTTATTGGTAAAAAAATCCTGCAATTTTTGCCTTTTTCCCCCCATGCCTGCCGGGCAAAACCAGTCGCCGGGCTTCCAATGGCGAATGTGTAGCGGCAGCTGCAGGCCGGAGAGCTCGACCGCTGCCAGCAGGCGCTGGCCGGCGGCCTGCGGAGCCGTGGCCGGCTGGCTGAGGCGCAGCCCCGACTGCTCATCAAGCTGAAAAACACCCGACAGCGCATTCAGTTCAATACCGGCGGTAGCAGCCACCAGCGGGCGTATGCACAATGTAGCTGTTTTAATCAACAAGCTGTGCGTATCGCTGCGCAGCAGACTACCTGCCCGCGCTGCGACAGCCTGCCGGCAGTGCTCTGCCGTAAATCCCAGGGGCTGCAACCATGCATGAAGCAGGCTGAGCGGCGCCGGCGCAGCCAGCAGCTGAGCGCGGTCGATAGTCATTTCCCCTGCCGTTTCGCGCACGCATTTTGCACGAAAGTGCTCTACACTCCATGCGTACAAGGCCCCCGCCTCGCGAAAGCGGCGGGCATTTTCCGTCGAAATACGCAGCAGACCGGGTGAAAAGCTTTGCATAAGCGGCAGCAGCTGGTGGCGTATACGGTTGCGCAAATAATCGGTTTTGGCATTGGACGAGTCCTCCCGCCACGATAGCTCCCGCGACTGCGCGTAGGCTGCTATCTCTTCCCGTCCAAAAGGCAGTAGCGGGCGCACGACGGCGCCTGTGCGCGGAGGAATGCCTCCGATGCCCGACAGGCCAGTCGACTGCAGGAAGCGCATCACCATAGTTTCGAGATTGTCATTGGCCTGATGTGCAGTGACGATACAAACATAACCTTCGCGCCGGCGCACTGCCTCCAGCCACTCGTAGCGCAGCCGGCGGGCTGCCATCTGCACGCTCTCGCCTGCCTGCAGACAGGCGAGCGTGTCGAAAGAAGTAGTATAAAAAGGCAGTTTGTAAGAGGCGGCAAAGGCGGCGGCAAAGGCGGCATCGCCGGCCGATTCTTCGGCTCTCAGGCCAAAATTGACGTGCCCCAGCGCGGGCTGATAGCCCAGACAATACAACAGGTCGGCCAGCACAACAGAGTCCAATCCCCCGCTGAACGCGAGTAGCAATCCTCCGGACGGGAGTATATCCGTTTCGCGAATGTGTTTTTCAAATTTTTCCAGCAACATCATGGCCTGCTTTGCCGCAAAGATAGTGAAAGCAGCGCGGCAACACAAAGTTTGCGGGTTACAGAGCATTGGCTCTTCAGACCGCAAAGGGAGCTTTTACTTAGGTTTTACGCTTATTTTTAGTCAAAAGCAGGTGGTTATGTTCCTTACAAAATGCACCAAACAGCTTAATTTTGTCTCCGGCGGAAATGTCTGATCAGGCGTTTACCTATCTTTGTGCTACACTAAGTTCTTTTGGCCGTCGGTGATTGCCCGCCAAAATGCAACTTAACACCCCTTACGACTGTTATAGACATCAAAACAAATTGCTGCCAGATGGTTGGATGGAGATTCTCAAAGTATGTTCCCCCTGATGAAGATGCCGACCCCTTTGAAAGGCTGCTGAAGGTTTTCAAAGAGTTGCTGGTATATACCTCCGGTGATGTAGCCGAGGCCTTGTCCTGGCTCACCATGCTAGACAAGGAGTATAAGCTGACCAATGACCGCTACGGCATTGCTGACTTCATCAAAGACTTAATTGATAAAGGCTATATACGCCAGGATCAGGCCGAAGCGGGGCGTTTCACGCCTTCTGCCAAGATGAATATTGCCATTCGGCGGCAGGCACTCAAGGACGTTTTCGGGGAGCTCAAAAAAACAAGACGCGGCAATCACAATACCCGCCACAGCGGCCATGGTGATGAAACCAGTTCGGAGCTCCGTCCCTTTGAATTCGGCGATCAGCTCGACCAGCTCGCTGTGAGCGAAAGTCTGCGCAATGCACAAATCAACCATGGGATAGATGATTTCATGCTCAGCAGCGATGACCTGGAGGTATTTGAAACCTACCGACAGGCGCAGATGAGTACTGTACTTATGATTGATATTTCTCACTCCATGATCCTGTACGGCGAAGACCGTATAACGCCCGCCAAGAAAGTAGCCATGGCGCTGAGTGAATACATCCTCACCCGCTTCCCTAAGGATACCCTAGACATCATTGTCTTTGGCAATGATGCCTGGTCTATTGAACTGGAGGATTTGCCCTATCTGGAAGTAGGGCCCTACCATACCAACACGGTTGCTGGTCTGGAGCTGGCTATGAGCCTGCTGCGCAATCGCCGCAACCCCAACAAGCAAATATTCATGATTACCGACGGTAAGCCTACCTGTATTAAAAAAGGTAATCAGTACTACAAAAACAGCTTTGGCCTGGACCGTAAGATTGTCAGTCGCACGCTGACGCTGGCGGCGCAGTGCAAGAAGCTACAGATACCTGTCACGACCTTTATGATTGCCCGCGATCCCGATCTGGTAAGATTTGTTGACGAATTTACCAGAACCAACAACGGTAAGGCTTTTTACAGCAATCTGCAGGGGCTTGGTGAACTGGTATTCAAGGATTATAAAAACAACAAGTTTAAGCGAAAGTAAACTGCCTGTCGGCCACGTGGTATGGTAGCTAAATTGTATCTTTGGGTCGAATAATTTCGGCTGCCTTGCATTTTACATTCAAATCTCTCGCGATTGTCATTGGCGTTGTCTATTTGGCGTCGCTGCTCTACTTCCGGCGCTGGGAAGTAAACATTATCTACGGGGGCGACACTTGGGGTTACTATGCCTACCTCCCTGCTGCTTTCATTCACGGTGATTTATCGAATATTGATACCACCTACCGCAAAAGATTTGACTATTCCGGCGAGGCATTCAGTTTTCCCGGTCCCGGTGGTGAGCTGCCCGTAGCTGCCAACGGCCACCGGGTCATTAAGTATACAGTCGGTGTAGCTATACTACAGTTGCCATTCTTTCTGTTGGGGCACAGTATGGCAATGCTAATACCGGGTGTAGCTGCCGACGGCTACTCCTGGCCCTACATGCTGTGGATACATTTGGCCAATCTGGTGTATTTTTTGGCAGGATTGTGGTGTCTGTATCGGGTACTGCAGGTTGAAATCAACGATAAACGAGCGATATGGTTTAGCCTGCTCATCATTGCACTGGGGACAAATTTGTACAATTTCGAAGTGTACCGAGGTCCGATGGCGCATGCCTATCTTTTTTCGCTTTACGGGCTGCTGATGTATGCCAGCCAGCAATTTTACCGATCTGCAGGCCGCCCCTATGCCATACTCATCGGGCTGAGTGCCGGTCTGATCACCCTGATCAGGCCTGTTGAAATGCTAGCACTTGCCATCCCGCTGGGGTATGGGCTTGTCGACAGACAGGCGCTACTACAGCGTTGGGCTTTTTGGAAAAAACATGCCGGCAGTATAGCCCTGGCTGTACTGGTATTTGTGGCGATGGGACTGCCGCAATTGTTTTACTGGAAGCTGGCTACCGGTAGCTGGCATTTTGACGGATATCCCGGTGAGGCCTTCGACTTCAGGCATGCCCGTATTCATGGCGGGCTGTTCTCCTATCAGAACGGCTGGCTGACCTACAGTCCTGCCATGTGGCTGAGCATAGTCGGCATCGGCTGGCTGGCCCGGTACCGCCGCTGGCTTTGGCCTGTGCTGATTTTTTTACCCCTGCACATCTACATTGCCTACAGCTGGTGGTGCTGGTACTACATCAACGGTTTCGGGTCGCGCCCCATGGTTGAAGCTGCAGCGCTACTGTCCGTACCGATGACGCTTGTGATTGCCGCCATGCTCAGGCGGCCCTACCTGCGCACATTTTTCTATTTACTGACAGCCTTTTTGATTGGGCTCAACCTTTTCCAAAACTGGCAGCACAAACACGGCATTCTCTGGACGGAAGCTGCCAATAAGGGCTACTATTGGGCTGTTTTTGGCAAAACCGAGATGACTTACGATGCATTGGTAGCCTTTGATACCGGTGAGCGCCAACCCGACAGCAGTCGGCTACAGGAGCATGCCGTCCTCTACAGCCAGGATTTTGAGTCTGCAGACAGTAGCCTGCAGTATGCAGAAAGCCCGCTGGGTGGCGGCAAACGAGCTGCCCGGCTGACGCCTGAGCGGAAATACCTGGAGTTTTTAGCCAAAGAAGCAGGCTCGCTTGCGCTGCAGGCAGGTGACTACCTGCGCATTGAAGCTATGTGCAAAAAAGATGTCAAAGAATTTCCCTGGTATGCAGCCCCCTCCATCGTGCTGAGTACACAGTTGGGTGAAACTGTTCAGCACTACCGCGCTATTCGCATCGACAGCAAACTGGCCAACCCTGCTTTCAGCATTTGGGGCGGAGAGCCGGGGCATTGGGGCTGGGTTCGCTTCTACGTAAAACTTCCTGAAAACCTCGCGCCCGAACAACTACTGAAAGTATACGTCATGGCAGAGAAAGAAGTTGTGTATGTGGATCAGGTAAAAATAAGCGTCCTGAAAGGGCCATAAACTGCCGGGCAGCAGCCCCGGCGCATAGCATAGCTTACAACGGAGGCCCTCCCGATATTTCATTACAACCATTATTCGCAATACATGCAAACAAGCCTTTGGAAACAACCCGCAAGCCTGGAAGGCCTGCAGGCCGTATCTGCCGACACCCTGAGTGACTGGCTCGGCATAGAATACACGGCCATTGGTGATGACTACCTTAGCGCACGCATGCCGGTCGATCACCGCACCATACAACCCATGCGACTGCTGCACGGCGGCGCCTCCGTTGCACTGGCAGAAACCCTGGGAAGTGTGGCATCTGTACTCTGTCTTGAGGACATGAGCAAGCAAAGTGTTGTAGGCGTAGAAATCAATGCCAACCACCTCAATTCTGTGCGCTCCGGCTGGGTGTACGGAACTGTACGCCCCATAAAAGTGGGCAGAACGCTGCACGTATGGCAGATTGACATTAAAGATGAAAATGAGCGGCTCGTTTGTGTCAGCCGCATAACAATTGCCGTGGTTCAGGCAAGATAATGCCTGATTTCTGGTAATTTTACCGAAGGACTATTTTTACCTTACAATTTTGAATTTAAGCATGAAGAGTCGCTTACTATTGTCTTTATCCTTGTGCTGGCTGTCACTGACGGCCTTCGGGCAGCTCAATATGACCTTGCTGTCACACGTACAATACAATGCCAACGGCAATGATATTTGGGGTTGGGTGGCGCCCGACAGCACAGAGTACGCCATCATGGGGCTGGTCAACGGCGTTTCTATCGTCAGTCTGGCTGATCCCTCCAATGCTACGGAAGTAGCCTTTATCCCGGGCCAGAACTCTACCTGGAGAGATATCAAGACCTGGGGGCATTATGCCTATGTAACTACTGATCAGCCCGGCACTACAGAAGGACTGCTGGTGATTGACATGAGCCATTTGCCTGATTCCGTGACCTACTATCGCTGGACGCCTGACTTAGCGGGCATGGGAACCCTCCGCACCTGCCACAATCTCTGGATTGACGAGAATGGCTATTGCTACCTTTCAGGCTGCAATCTCAATTCCGGTGGTATCCTGTACCTCGATGTATTTAGCCAACCCGGTACTCCTATATACATCAATAAGGGGCCCAACATTTACTCTCACGATGTCTACGTTCGCAACGACAGGCTATATACCTCTGAGATTTACAACGGAGAAATGGGCGTCTATGATATTGCTGACAAGAACAATACCCTGCTACTCGGAAGGCAGAAGACGCCTTTTGAATTTACCCATAATGTTTGGCTTTCTGATGACGGGACTGTGGCCTTCACTACCGATGAGCGCGCCAACGCACCCGTTGGTGCATACGACGTGAGCGATCCCTCGGACATTGTTGAGCTGGATCAATTCAGACCGATAGAAACCCTGGGCGAAAATGTCATTCCGCACAACGTACATGTTTGGCAGGACTGGTTGATTATCTCTTACTACACCGACGGTGGTATTATTGTCGATGCCAGCCGACCAGGCAACCTCATTGAGGTTGGCAATTTTGATACTTTTTTGGGTGGCAACGGCGGCTTCAGTGGTGCCTGGGGCGCTTACCCCTTCCTGCCCTCCGGCATCGTACTCATTTCTGATATCAACAGCGGCCTGTATGTGCTGGGAACAAACTATGTCAGAGCTTGCTGGCTCGAGGGATTGGTAACAGATGCTAACAGTGGCAGTATGCTCAACGAAGTCGAAGTTTCCATAGCCGCCTCTCAGCCCAATATGGCTCAGACAGGGCTGGATGGCCGCTACGAAACGGGTCTTGCCACGGCAGGCACCTATGCCGTCACTTTCACAAAAGTAGGCTACCAACCGGCTACCTACGAAGTAGAACTCAGCAATGGTGAGCTGACGCTGCTCGACGTACAGCTGGTACCGCTGGCGGGCTACACGATCAGCGGGCTGGTTGCAGATGCTGCCACAGGCGAACCCATACCCAATGCGACGCTCCTCTTTACCAGTGAAGTGACCTCCTTCAACACGCAAACAACCGCTGACGGTACCTTTAACCTGTCAGGTATTTTTGCCGACTCCTATGACATCATTGCCGGTGCCTGGGGCTATCAGCACAAGCAACTGCCCACTGCCAGCATCAGCAGTAGCCAGTCAATGGTGGTACTGCTCGATCGTGGCTATCAGGATGATTTCGTCCTTGACCTCGGCTGGGTATCGGGCACGGGCACACCAGCTGCTTCCGCCGGATTCTGGGTGAGAGCCGAGCCAACAGGCACTTACAGCGGCAATCAGCAGGTCAATCCGGAAACAGATGTAGATACTGATTTGGGTGATGCCTGCTTCCTGACCGGTAATGGCGGCGGCAGTATAGGCTTCGATGATGTTGACAATGGCGTGGTTGTGCTAAGCTCTCCGCCTATGGATCTCAGCATCTATACTGACCCGGTAATCTCCTACAATCTTTGGTTTGTCAATACCGGTGGTAGTGGCAACCCTGATGATAACTTCCTTGTTAAACTCAGCAATGGTCAGCAGACGGTCACTGTGGAAACTGTCAATCAGTCAGTAGGTGCCTGGCGCCCAAATTCAGCCATCCGTGTGCTTGACTACTTTTCAAGTCTTACAGATTCATTCACAATCATTTTTGAAACTGCCGACCTGCCTCCCAATGGACACGTAGTAGAAGCCGCTGTAGATGCATTCCACGTAAACGGTGAGCTTGTCAGCAGCTTATCAGGGCCTGTAAGCGCTACAGAACTCAAGGTTTCTCCCAATCCGTTCAGTCAGGATTTCATCTTAGAGGCTACGGATGAATCAGGCATGCTGGAAGTATACAATGCGCTGGGACAATTAGTTGAACAAGTCTTTGTACCCACTGCTGCCAACCAACTCCGGTTGGGTAAAAACTGGACAGCGGGGACTTATTTTATCCGCATTACTGCCAACGGCCGGGTAACTGGCAGAACTGTTGTTGTTAAGCAGTAAGGGCTTTTGGGGCGGTCTTAGCCGCCTGCTACTTTACCGGCAGTCCCCAGCTGCAAAATACGCAGCTGGGGACTGCCTGCATTTTATGACAGCCTGTTGCCAAGCCACCCCAACAACAACCAGGGCGCAATACCATCCAACAGGTAGGCATACACATCAGGTTCTTTAAACCAAATAAAATTGGTGTAAGGCACAAAAAGAAAACCTATAAATCCGATGCCTAATGAAAGAAGCAGGTGGTTCTTGAGACTCGGTGTTTTGAGTTGCTGCATCATCCAGAACAACATGCCTGCAATCAGGATGCAAACGACGAATCCGCGTAGCATATTTGTCCCCATCGAGCTACTATTACTTGCTTTATAGTTGACGACTGCCCAGGCTTTACCCTCATATTGCGCCGCCATCTCTTCATACTTAGCCATATCTTCCATGAGTGCCGGATCAGGCTGCCCCAGCATATACATACCTTCCTTCAGCCCGGCCTCCTGCATAGCCGTCAGGATTTGGTCCTGTAAAGGCGTATAAGTAACTGCTGATTCATGAAAATTCGGCATTGCCCAGGACAAAAACTGCCAGCCGAAAAGGATTGCCCCCCCTAAAAGAGAGAACAGAACGGAATTCTTCATGTTTTTGTTGTTTTTGTTTACAATATGATCAAAGCTTAGTGATTACAAACAAAAATTTGGTTCAATGTAGTCTTTTTTGGGGAACTTATCCATGGGTAACAATATTTTTTAGACCAATTAACCCGCTTATTGCGGCATGAAATTGCGAAATTTGCTGTTCAAATACGAATGAACCATGACAGAAGAACAAGAACTCAACAGCGTGCGCATGCTGGGGCTTCAGTTGCCCACAGACCCGCGTTGGGTCAATCTGGCAGAAAAAGACCTTGAAGAGATCCTTACCGACCATGCTTATTGTGAGCAAAAAGCCGCAACCAGTTGTATATCACTAATTCAGGCCTACCCGGACAGGGAGGATTTGGTACGCGAGCTTGCCCCGATTGTCACGGAAGAATGGGGACACTTCAGAGCTGTGTTACAGGAACTGGAAAAGCGAAGCCTTAGATTGGGCAGGCAGCGCAAAGATGAGTATGTAAACAAGCTACTGGCTTTCCAAAAAAAGGGTGTATCCCGGGAGGAGCGCCTGCTTGAGCAACTACTGACCTGTGCCCTTATTGAGGCCCGTTCCTGCGAGCGTTTTCGCTTGCTCTCACTATACATCAACGACGAAAAACTGCGAGGCTTCTATCACAAGTTTATGGTGTCTGAAGCAGGTCATTACCGCTTATTTCTGGATTTAGCCAAGCAATATTTTGATGAAGAGAAGGTTAGGATTCGCTGGCAGGAATATCTGCAACGCGAAGCTGATATCATGGAAGAACTGGAACTGCGGGGAGACCGCATGCACTGATGTGAGCGGAGTATTGGATCCGCGCACGGCCGCCTAATCAGCCATTGACAGTGATATGATAGTCTACCAATCCCTCCATGGGTGCCTGGCAGATTTTGCCCAACTGCAGCCGGGCACGCCCCAAGGCTGCTGATAGCCAGGGGGAAAAATGTTGGGCGACAGAACCCGTGCAATGCAATACCCTAAATTCGGCCGTGGCCACAGGCACAACATTTGACTGTACAAACTCATCGAAAAGCCGATGAATCAGGCTGTCTATAAAAGAATCCTCGGCCCAAAGCCGCAGCTCAGCAGCCCAGCTCGCCAGATATCTGCTGGGGGTACTTCCTTTATAGACGGCATCAATAATGGCAGACCGGCTTAGCCCGTATTTGGTTTCCAAATGTCCGGCAATATGTACTGGCAACTGTTCGTACAGGAAAGCGCGAAGCAGCGCTCTACCGAGCGCTGCTCCGCTGCCTTCATCCCCTAGTACATAACCAAAACCGCCGAATTGTCTGATGATCTCCCGGCCATTGTATAAAGCCATGTTAGATCCGGTACCCAGAATGGCTACCATGCCCGGCTTATTTCCACAGAGAGCACGTGCCGCTGCGAGGATATCACTATCTACAAACGGCTGTAAACCATACCTGTAAAACTCATTAAAGTAAGCTTTTACCTGACTGCAGCCCTGGTCCGAACCACAACCCGTACCATAGAAAAAAATCTCCCCGACTAACTCCCCTTCTGTGGCACGCTGCAGCGCCTGCAATGACTCTCGCCAGACAGTTGCCGGTGTCAAAAAAGGATGCAGGCCAGGCAGTCTGCCACCTGCTACCCGCTCACTTTTGCGAAGAAAAACCCACTCTGTTTTTGTCGCCCCGCTATCAAGTAACAAGCAACTTGAGACCATATGAATGACATGAAAGGTTAGCCTGCCTATAAGGGTGCTGCATGGTAGGCATCCATGGCAGCCCGCACACTACCGTATTTCCTGAGAGCAAGCTCTGCAGCCTCGTAGTCCATACCCGTAGCCTGCACAAGCATCTGCACGCCCCTGTCTACCAGCTTATTATTGGTAAGCTGCATATCAACCATTTTATTATCCAGGACGCGCCCCAACTGAATCATGACACTGGTACTGATCATATTCAGCACCAATTTTTGAGCAGTACCGGCTTTCATACGCGTACTTCCCGTAACAAACTCAGGACCTGTAACAACAACAATGGGAAAGTCTGCATGTTCGAGCACCGGCACATCTTCGTTACAGGTGATGCAAGCTGTGACAATACCCCGATTTCTGCATTCGCGAAGAGCACCGATAACGTAAGGCGTAGTACCGGAAGCAGCTATACCTACTACCACATCCCGCGTATCAACCCCCTGAGCACTAAGATCTTCCCAAGCCTGGGTTTCACTGTCTTCAGCCGCTTCTATGGGGCGTCGAATAGCGTCATCACCGCCAGCAATCAGACCAACAACCATATTTTCAGGCACACCATAGGTCGGAGGGCATTCTGAAGCATCCAATACCCCCAGTCGACCACTCGTACCCGCGCCAATATAGAACAGCCGACCACCCTCTTTAAGCTTTGCCGCAACAACTGCCACCAGCGGCTCAATCAGCGGTATTGCCTTCTCTACTGAACGCGCAACGGTTTGATCTTCCCGGTTGATATTCACCAGCAACTCATGGATGCTCATCTGCTCCAAATGTCTGTAGTGAGACGGGGCTTCCGTTATTCTCTGCATATCTTTCCTTCTGTGATTGTTACGCACAAGGTAAGTTATTTTGAAAAATACCGCAATAAAAACGGCAAAAACTTGCAACAATCTGCTTATTCTGCCAATCTTTACGACAAACCTATGGGATGTATCTGCCAAATATACTATTCTACCATCAGGTTACAGCCCCTCACATCGCTATTATCTATACGACCCAGCACCTCAAAGCGACCGTCCGGCAGACATCTGCCGAGGTCATCGGTGGCAATAAAGCTGATGGTATCGAGATTAGCCAAGTCAATCACATTGATCGCACCATGACGGTTGGCGGGCAAGATATTGAAGGGATCCGTGAGTTCACGTATATACACCCGCATGCTTGGCGCGGGTATAAAAATCCCCCCTGAAGGTGCGTAAGCCTGCGAGAGTAATTCCGTCATACCATATTCGGAGTGGATGTGATCTATGGAAAAAGCATCACAAAGCACTGCATGCAGTTCCTGCCTCGTCATCTCTTTCCTGCGTCCCTTCATCCCGCCCGTTTCCATAACAACAATACCACGCAGGTCTGGTGCATATTTTTCTGCAAGATCCAGCAAAGCGAAACTCACCCCAAGCAGGAGCGTGGGCTCTGCTGCGGCCTGTGCACGGCGTATTACAGCCAGCAGGGATTCCATATCATGCAAAAAGAAACCACTGTCGGCATAGGGAGACTGCTCAATGAAATCCTGCGCCATATACACCAGTGAAGAGCCGGATCTTTCAAGGTAAGCCGGCAACAATGCCAGCACACGATAATTGGCCAGTGGACCATATATCCTTTCAAAAGCCCTGCGCGCATTTCGTCGGTAAAAAAGCCCGTCGTGCAGCAAATGGCGCGAAGGTTGTGCAGATTGCGTAGTACCGCTACTGGTGAAAACCACCTCCGGCGCCCACACGCCTGTTTGCAGATCATACTGTTTAAACAGACCTATCGGAAGAAAAGGAATGTCCTCTATCTTGTGCACCGCAGCAGCAGGACGACCCAGCAAATCTAAAAAACGGGTGTAAAGGGGATTGTTGGAGGCCTGCCAGGCAAACACCTCCAGTGCCGTAAGATCAAAGAATTGTTCATCAAGTTCTTCAACCTTTTTTTTCAGAACTTCTCTGTCAGAGAATATATTTTCCATAATATGTTGTGAACATAAAAGAATTCACGTAAGTTGCACCCAAATTCATGAGTTCAATACACAAAGGTATGCAAATCAAAATTCCGCTCTTCATGATAATTGCGGCAACTTTTGCGCTCTTGGCCTTCGTGCCCTCATGCATAAAGCCTCCCCAGTTCCCGATAGAGCCTGTAATTACCTACATTGGCGTTGATAATCCTCAAATTTTTCAAGGCAGTGCTACAGCACCCAACGATACACTCACCATTCACTTTTCTTTTACGGATGGGGATGGCGACCTTTCTTTTGCTGACGACAGTGTCGATGTCTTTTTGATAGACAGCCGCGTGCCCCAGTTTCCCATCACCTACAGAATTCCCTCCATCAATCCGGAAGGAGCTTCTAATGGTATACAGGGTGATATTTGGGTGAATATCCCTAATAAACCCCTTAATATTTGCTGCTACATCAATGGTCAGGCCTGTGCAGTAGGTACGACCCAAGCTGTTGATACATTCACTTATAGCATTCAGATTCGAGACCGCGCCGGGAATTACAGCAATACTATCAAAACCGAACGATTGACAGTTATTTGTCAATAGTTTATCAGTTTAAAGCGTTATTGAGGGATGTAATACCTGCATCCCTCAATAACGCTCTGACGATTACATTCTTCGTAACAGTTTTCTAGTCTTGCAAAGACTACCTTGCTTGTTGCAGAAGAGCCAGCTACCCTCCCAAAAGCCAAGTAACAATTAGCACGACGATATTTATGTAGTATCTCTGTATGCATATAGAGATGCGCTGTCTGGTTGTCATAATTAATATTCCGTCTTTAAATAAATCTCCCATGTTGCGAGTCCTTTACTTCACAGTACTCAGCGCCATAATATTCGTGGCATCACCTCTCTACGCTCAGCAAAGCTTCTCGGTTGATCAAAGCATACAAAATGACGCCTTTATCAGAGTCGTATGGAATTTAAATGGAAATTGTTTTCAAAGCCCCTCGAATCCCTATCTCCCAAATCCAAACGGTGTATTCATCGAACTGCGCGCCAATGGTGAGGCTGTTTTTTCCGAAGTCGTTGAGGGCTTACAACCGGGCGGATACGGTAATACCTTTGATCATTATGTGGGGCCTGCACAAAACATTGCTTATTCACTGCACTTATTTCGTATAGGAACGGGGGAGCCCGTCACTGGTTGTACGAACCTAATGACAAATGGAAGTACAATTGCTTTTCAACCCCCGGTTCTGGTGAGCGCCAGCGATGCAGCGTCTATTAATTCTGTGGCTATTCAGTGGACCAATAAATCTCATTTGAGTACAACCTTTCTTATCGTTAGAAAATCTAACAGCGAAGAGATTATTGCTGCCATACCCGGAACCAATCGGGTAGACTCTGTATTCAGTTTTATTGACTCATTTGCCGTCGGAAGCAGTCGAAATCTCGTAAATGGTCTGCAATATGAATATTGTATCAGAACTGTCAGTACGCTGGCCAACCAGATATACACAGAACAAACATACGATGTATGTGACCAAGGGCAGACAGCAGTTACAAACTTTAGTGCGAGCAACTACAGTCTTCCTGACAGAGTCCGTCTTTCATGGTCTGACTTATCTGCTTATGCAGCTCAATTTGCTATCCTCAGAGACGGTGAATTAATTAGAACCATTGATGATCAAACAAGCACGAGCTTTGACGATACCGATCCCACCTATGGCAAATTCAGCCTTTACAGCCTGCAACTGCTTGATGCGGAAGGCGGCCTCATACTGGAGGACACGGCTCATGGCGGGGCAAACGCCATAGGGCAAATAAGCGGTTTTGTACGCAATAGCCAGGGTGTAGGCATTGCGAATGTACGCGTAAAGTACGAAGTTCAGATTGACGACCAACTGTTCAGGGATTCTGTACTAACGGATTACGCGGGACGTTACATTTTCAGCGGCGTGTACTACGGAAGAAGAGCAAGTTTTAATGTTACAGCCAGCCGAAGCATTGCACAAGGCGTAGAAGCCAGCATTTCTCCCAGTCGGGTGGTCTGCATTTTGGACAACCAAACACCCCTTAGGACAGATGCCAACTTCCGGTACAATACTGCTTTGGCCGCTGGTACAGATCGGATTACGCTAAGCCAGTTTGCAGGGCAAGCCATTACTGACAAGGTAGATTTTAGCTGGAGCTATACCAGTACTGCCAGTATCACCCATTTTCAGTTGTACCGGGAGGGTCAGTTAGTTGGTATTACGGATGACAGTTCGGGCTCAGTAGGTACCATAAGCGATATCAACGGTCAGCCTGGTGCGAATTACATATACGAGCTCAAAGCGTATGCTATACGTAACGATTCCGTTGTAATAACATCTGCCAAGGATACACTCAGCTTTCCGGCCTTAGAACAACCCACCCAACTAACGGTCCATGCACAGTATGACGCAAACAGTAAGGGTGTGCTTACATTAACCTGGTCCCATAGCTCCACCAATTTTGGGGGCTTTAATATTTACAGAGGTGTAAAGCTGATTGGTACGGTAGATACTGCCGGTCGAAGGTTTACAGACTATACGGGAGAGCCGGGGGCGAGCTATCGCTATTCAATTACTGCGAAAAGAATCATCAACGGCGAGACATTCGAGTCAGCGCCTGTAATTGCAGCCGAAACCAATTTTCCTCCATTTATTAGTATACAAAACTTAGCATCGTTTACCCTCGATGCGCAAAACGCCATTAAGATCAGCTGGGGTCTTCCTTTTATGGTTGATACTATGGACTATTTTTCTGGTTTTGCTATTTCTCGAAACGGGAGACAAATTGGCCGCATTCTAAAGGGTGGTACTTATGAGTTCATTGATTTGCTCGGGATTCCCAATACAACCTACCTTTACCGCATTCAGCCCTACGTCAAATTATCTGACACCATTTATTACAGTTCTGTCAATTTGGGTTTGGTGGCTACCATCCCTGCCATTCCCAGTCCTGCTTTCAGTTCTGCGCCGGGTATTGAGAACGCTCCGGGCAGGGTTAAGCTCAATATAGATCCGGCATATAATGCCAATAATCAGAATTATGATGGATTTATTCTGTACGTTGACGGAGTAGTGTTAGATACGCTACAGCGGCATGAAACATTTGCCTTCCACTACCCTGTTTCTGCCGGCAGTGTTACCTATAGTCTTGTAGCCTATCGCAACATAAACGGGCGAATTTTTACTTCATTGCCAGTCACTGCCACCAGAACAGTTACTGCCAACAGCTCATCCTTAGAGCCCCCCGGCAACGTTCAGGCATCAGAAGATTTTCCGATGCACATAGCAGTTACCTGGACTTATCCTGCTTACAAGCTATCTTCTTTTATCGTTTATCGCGATAATATTGCATTAGATACGCTACCGACGAGTGCGCGTGCATACTATGACTATGCAACCATGCCAGGCGTCACCCACGAATACCAAATCAAGGCATTGTTTGACGGTTCTGTATCTATCTCCGGATATGCGTGTGGCAGACGACGCAACCTTGGTGTGTTGCTGGGGCAGGTATTTTCCTCCAAAAACAGTGAAAATGTTGATAGTCTTGAACTGAGGCTACTCAATGGCAGTGCGACTGTTGGCAGGATTTTTACCAACAAAGCAGGATTTTATATTGTCGAAAATCTGCCGTTTGACGATGGTCAGTCCAGCCTTTCCATCCGGATTCAGGAAGAAGGACGAACCATAGCCGTAGGCTCGTCAACCCAGGTAATCGCTGAAGCGCCGATACAAAATGAAAAAGTAATCCGCAACTACTCAGATACATTTTCTCCAATCAACTATCCTCCTTTGCCCAGTCGCGACACACTTTCGAACATCCTCGAAGTTGTTGCACAGCCTTATGTCTTCCAGCGGCAAGTAGCGATAAGCTGGACGGTAACAGAGGGTATTTTTGACGGGTTCGATATATTCCGTGGCCTCAGCAAGATAGCGACTGTTCTGCGGGGTGAACCAATGTTTATTATCGACAGTCTCGGCATAGGCGGTTTTGAATATGCATATGGTGTAATCCCCTTTGCGTTTGTCGACAACAATCGAATAACGAACGAAGGGAAATCTGCATCTGCGACCTTTCCGATTCTTTCTCCTGTAAGCAATCTTACGGCAACAGCCAGCTACAATGGCCAAAACAACAGTGTCAGCATCAACTGGAGCCACCTCACAGGTATGGTGAGTGCTTATGAAGTTGCACGCAATGAGGTTGTCCTTACCTATCTTTCACCGGATGACTTACTCAACTTTGAGGATACCACCGGAATTCCTGACCAACAGTATGATTACAGCATACGAGCAATTATTCAACAAGGCGCAAATATTATTCCTTCCGAATCCCGGTCAGTCACCTTCCGCTATCCGAAGGTAGCTGATCCCACCATTTCGCTATCGACTGTAGCTGACAGTAATGCTGTACTGGTACGATGGGCGTATGAGGGGACCAACGTCAACGGGTTCAGGCTTTACAGAGATGATGAGCTCATTGCTACATTTTCTGCAAGTACTTTCAGCTACCTGGATCTTGAAGGTAAGCCGGGTGCTGCCCAGACTTACAGAATAGCTGCCTTGCTGGAGCGTTCAGGTACTACCTATCAGTCAAAAGGTGTGGAAGCGGATATAGTTTTCCCTACCCTCCGGGCACTCGTCAATTTTTCGGCAGTTCTGCAAAACGCCCTCGGCAACACCAGGCTGAGTTTTAACTACTACGCAAGAGGAGTGGATTATTTTGAGATGATGTACATGATCCGCTACACGGACGCCAGCAATACACAACGAGATTCGACGCTTTCTTTCACTTATCCTTACAGTGCGCTAATTAGCAATCAACTCATCTTTACGGACGAACTGGCCATACCCGGAGCAAGGGTAGATTTTTTGATACGGGCTGTTTCTATTCGCAGAGGAGTCCCTTATTATTCACCGTATTCTCAGGCAGTATTAAGTCCGTATCCCTTCCCGCCAACACCTTCCAATTTTCAGGCATCAGACGGTGTTTATGACAACCGCGTTGAGCTTAGCTGGGAGCTTCCCTTTGCTGCTAATGTTGATTTTTTTGAAATCAGGCGCAACGGTATCATCATTGACACCATTGATGGCGGTAAGCGCACCTACAGTGATCTTTTCAATCAGCTGGGAAATTCCCCAAGCGGTACGGTAAACTACTCAATTGTCTCATTACGCTTTGATTACAATGTGTATTTCAGAGGAAGCACAGCCACCGATACGGGCTGGCCGCGCATTTTGCGGGAGCGGAACAATATTGTCAGCGACGCTGACGTAACCGCCACCTATGGATGGGCCTTGGCAGCACACCAAAATACGGTAGTAGTAGGTTCTCCCTCTTCTAACAGCAACGCTGGCAGGCTAAGCTTTCTTGAATTCGTCAATGGTCAATGGATACTACAACGATCATACAGCCTTAACACCCTTGTTGAGCTTGGCAACAGCGTAGATGTGAATGCCGGCCGAATCATTGCGGGCGCTCCCGGAACTTCCGCTGGTTTTGGTCGAACGCTGTTTTTCAGTTCCTTCTTCTCCCCTTCTATACAGACGATCAGTGGCAGCAGCCTGGGTAGTCGGAGGGGCGAGAATGTAGCCATATCCGGATCCAGGTATTACTCAACGGATCAACCTAACCTGCCCACACCCGTTAGACAGGTTGTTGGTAATATCATTCCGTCCGGTAATATGGGTGCCTTTTCAGCACCCAGCATTCCTTCCAACCAGATTTATGTTTCCATGGACGCCTCTGATACCTATGTAGTTGCAGGTGCAACAACAGGTGTTGCCACGGAAGAAGGGCTTATCGATCTTTTCGAGCGCAACGGAGGAACGCTGACGCATATTAAGCGTCTGGATGGAGAGGACAATGGCCACAACTTTGGTGTAGCTGTTGCCATTAACGGAGACCGGCTGGCCGTAGGCGCCAGCAAGCGGCAAGGCGGACGCGTCTACATTTACCGAATCGTCGACAATGCTGCCGTCCTGGAGTCACAGCAGCAAATTTCGGCTCCCGGACTGCCAGACAATGACGCTGAATACGGCTATTCTGTGGCGCTAAGTGATGATTTTCTGTTGGTGGGTGCACGTAATGCCCGCGATATTGGCAGTACCAATCGAACAGGGCTCGCCTACCTGTATAAACGAGCCGGCACAACCTATGATTTTGTTGAAACCCTCAACATACTCAACCAACAAGGGACCAACAATGCGCAGTTCGGTTTCTCAGTAGCGATCAGCAATGCAGGTTTTCTGGTAGGAGCACCTTATTTTGAAGGTAAGGGGGGCGTATTTTTCTACTCCAATGATCTGGTTGAAATTTGGAATGAAAGGCTCTCAAGTGTAACAGCCAGTGACGGGCTTTTCAGCAATCGCACTAACATACAGTGGACATTCACCGGCAACCGAGACTACATTAATGGCTTCAAAATCTACAGAGACAATGAACTGCTGGCAACTGTTGCGTCCAGTGAAAGCATATTTCAGGATACCGACGGAATCCCCGGAAAGGAGTATGTATATAAAGTCACAGTAGTTACCGTTTCAGATCGGGAATCTCTGCCAAAGTCCGACAAAGGATACAGAAAGGGTGCCGGTGTATTTGAAGGGGATGTAATCACGGCAACAGGAGGCTCGCCAGTACCCGGTGTAGCCATCAAAGCCGAATCGGTTGTAGAGGGAGAGCGATACATTTATTCGACAGTTTCTGATAACAACGGGCATTTTTATATTAGTGGGGTTTATTATGCAGATGAAACCGTTACTTACACACTGACTGCCTCTTTTGAGGGACACGAGTTTCAGGTAAACCCTATATCCTCATCCATTTCCCCACAAAACAGCATCAAATCCAACATCGTTTTTGTCGACAAGACCGCCTATGTCGTCAACGGAATCGTTCGGCATGAGGGCGTCAACTGCGGCATGGACAGCATTACTGTCCGATTGTATAACCGGTTTAACGATGGCAGCGAACTATCCGAGTCAACACTTACCAATGCTGAGGGGCGCTACAGCTTTGTACTGAGACCTTCACAGGCCAGATTGGAGGAGATTCGCATAGAAATCGACTCCGTGCGTTATTTTTTGGACGATACAGGTTCCATCAATGATTCAACAGGCTACAGATTCACGGCCATCAACTCACTTAGCGGAGCGAGTAGTCTCAGCGGCAGAACTGGCATTTCGATAACTTCCTTTTCGACGCTTCCACAGGCGTTTACGCTTGACTTTGTCAATATTCTCAAGTACGATATTGATTTTTATGTAACAACCGTTTGCGGTGCCCCTGCCTCCGGCAATGGAGCCTTCACCCTTGAAGTGAGTACCCTTGACGGTTGCTTTCAGCAGCGAGCTGTGACGGATGCGGTGAACGGGATTGTGACGATGAGCTTACCCCCTATCAATGAATTGATTATCAATATCATTGATGCTTCACCAAGCACAGTACAAAACCTCCTCATTGTTGATTATCTACGCTACAGACCCACCAAACTGGATTTAGGAGACATCCACGACAATAACTTCTCCCGTTTGTACACCAGTCAGCAATTGGACTCACTTACCTTCAGACCCATTGTTTACCACAAGCCTCCATCTATTTCCGTTGCCAATGACTTTGGTGGCTGGGCACAATGTGCAGAAGTGAATTTGCCTCGATTACTCACACAGAATAAGTATTATAGTATTCGTTTGGATGTAAGGGAGATACACCAGGGTGTATCCTGTGTGGTGAATGACGGTTATTTGATTGTCAGCAATGCTGCTGCGCTGGACAATATCCGCGACACCTTACAATTCTTACCTTCCATCAATCAGTTTGAGCCCCATAATTTCAGGGCAGGTCAGCCAAATTTAATTTCGCCATATGCGAAAAGTATTAGTATCAAGTACTTTTCCTCTACTAATGACTTTTTGGCCGAATATACTATCCCTGTGGTTGTCATTGGTTCGGCACAGCTACCCGGCAGCGATATCATTGTCGATATCAAAGATGAGCAAGGGCAGGTAAAATTACCGGTGTATATCCTACGGGATCCACCGGGTGACGGCAGCTTCAGCAGCATAGAAGAAGGCGAAAGCTTCACCAAATCGCTTACTACATTCTCTGATTTTTCCGCAGGTGGCGGGTTTCTCACTGCCAATGATTTCACAGCCGCAACGGTTGGTGGTTTTTTAAACATTGACCTCCGGGGCGGTGACGGCAGCAGTGATGAAAACAGTCAGGAAATTACATTTACCACCACACAGACCATCGCTACCTCATCTGATCCTAATTTTGTGGGCCCATCGGCGGATGTACTCGTAGGTATAGGTGCTGCCATCCAATATGGCTTGGTTGAGGAACTACAATACGATGAAGCCAGCTGTACCATTACAAAGGTTCAGCGGGTGAACGTATCGCCCAACAGCATAAAAACTGATTGGTACTACACCGTTGGACAGATTAAACAGTTGATTGCAGAACGAAGATCTCAGGCAGCTGCAGCACTTCGGGGAGAATATCAAATTCAAATTGCAGGTACGCTAATCTCTGCGGAAGAGACAGCCGCCCGCCTGAACACTGAAGCGGAGAACTGGGAACTCGTCCTGGATTACCACGCAAAACAATCTGTACCATTTTATCAGCTGTGTGCCAAGCCCATGATTCCCGATGAACTATGGGCGGAAGTCATCTTCTACGATAAGCGAGAGGAATACAACCGCGGTGTTGGCGTTTTTGGCATTGATCCACTGCTTTCACCCAGCAGCGCACCTCCAAGTTTCGTACGACGTGTGAACAAAGCGAAAGAAGCGAGGCGACAATTTTGTACTGATCCGAGAGTAGGCAGATACAATGGTGAGGAGTTTATCCTAAGCAATGATATTTCCCAGATAACATTTGATAATAACCTCGCGCTTAAGTATGAGCGATCAAGTACAGCCGTTGACTTCTGGCTTGATTCACTCTACCTCTCTATCGATGAGACAGAATCTCGCATCAGTAATTCACAGGAAACACAAACCCTCTTCCCCAGGGTTGAAAACACCACTTTTTCAGCAGGCGTTGACATCAACAAATCCTCCACTGTTGCAAGAAGTACGAGTAGTGTTTCGACCCAAAAAAGCTACGTTGATTTGCTTGCTCAGGGAGGTATACTATTTCAGTACAAGCAGGGCGTTGGTTTCGGATTTACTACCGAAGTGGCCAGTGTAACCAGTCGTATAGGCGTACAGTTTGAACTACAGTCCACTTGGGGAAGTACACATTACACTTCATCAACTTCTGAATCAACCGTTTCCTATACCCTGTCAGATCTTGACCCTGGTGACCAGTTTAGTGTTACCGCTATTAAGGCGCGCGATTTTGGTCATAGTCCATACTTTCAGCTGTTGGGCGGCAGAAGTAGTTGCCCTCCTGAACCCGGTACGATTTATCGGGATATGAGTGAAATTGCACTTTGGGATCCGGAGACAGGATCTACCTCCCGCACCTATGAACTTCGCAATCAGGATCCGAACGGGACTGCAACATTCTACCTACAGCTTACCAACAGCAGTCCGTTTGGAGAAGCTAGGGATATCTTTGTATACCATGACGGAGCAAGTAATGTAAATGGTGCAAGGATAAAATTGGGTGGACAAGACCTGGGTGGTGGCAATTATGATGGCCTGTCCTATGCCTTCATCAATGCCAACCAGCCTTTTCTCTTACCGCTGGAGGTTATTCCTTCACCGGGTGTTTATTCGTATGAAAACATCTACATTGTGTCCCGTCCTCAATGCTCGGATGGTGACCTGCTTGTTACTTCACCCGAAGTGCGCGATACCGTCAGCATCAGTGTATTTTTTGACCACCCCTGCAGCGATATCACCATTGCTTCCCCTGGTAATGACTGGCTCATCAGGCGTCGTAATCCGCTATCGCAGGACCTGAATGAGAATCGGGAGCAGCTTGAAATTGAACTGCGCGATTATGACTCTTCCAATCCTACCCTTCGGGAAATATACCTGGAATACAGAAGAATTGGTGACGGAAGTGGCTGGAGTCGCATTCCGACCAACGAACTGGATCCCAACTATGTTGTCAACAGGGACTCATTGGTCAGCTATGACCGGGACAATTTTGGCCCGGGGCAGATTCCCAAGTTTTTCTACATCTGGGATATTACTGAGCGTTACAGTCAATACCCTGACGGTATCTATGAAGTAAGGGCCGTGTCTTCCTGTGGAACGGCAGGCGTCGTGCAGTCCAATACTATACGCGGGCAAATTCGCCGCCAGACCAGTGATGTCTTTGCGCTCACCCAGCCTTCTGATGGTGTGTGGCAGTTGGGCGACGAGATAAGCATACGCGTAAACAAAGAGATAGACTGCAACCGACTCGGCAATATTCAATTCAAGGTGCTGGATCCCTCGGGAATGAATGTACCGGGTGTAGTGGCCTGTTTTTTTGACAACAACTCGCTCATTTTCCAACCGACAGAGCCTTCTCTGCTAAGCTATGACCGCAAAGAGCTCACGGCTGTTATGTACGGTCTGGTTGACGAAACCGGCAATGTCTATCCGGATACCTTCCGCTGGAAATTTACGGTAGTTGCCCGTGATATTTATGTTGATACGGACATCTTGCGAACAACCATCTACCAGGGAAGTGACGGATTCCTCTCTACCAATGTCTTCAGGAATTCAGCTTCGCCAATAAGCTATGTGACTGACAACCTGAGCGCTTATCCATGGATTAGTGCAACACCTTCAGCATCAAGCATTAATTCCCCACTGGGGCAATCCATTGCCTTTGTTGTTAATGGATCGCTGTTGCCCATTGGGGATACCACTGCCACCCTCATCATCCGATCAACGTCAGGACAGATCAATCAGGGAGCAGATACCGTAAGGATATACGTAAAAGTTATCGCTACTCCCCCTTCGTGGGAAATTGACCCCAGCCTGTATTCACAAAACATGACGGTCATAGCCAACTATTCCTTCACTGAAGAACAGGGGGTGATCTCAAAGGATACCATGGATATCATCAGTGCGTGGATTGGCAATCGCCTCAGAGGCCGAGCTGCCATGAGAGGTACGGAAGGCGGGCTATTTGCATCTTTCATAGCTGTATATGGTGAAGCTTCTGACGCCGGCCAGCCCATTGAATTTCGGGTATGGGACGCATCTGACGGACAGGAATACAACGCTTACCCCATCACAGGGGATACCATAAAGTACGGCGCCAACTCGATTGTAGGAAGCTTTCTTGCCCCTTTGAGGCTTGAAATTGACAGAAACAAAGACCGGGCGCGCTATATACCTGTCAACGGCCTTGCCGACGGTGGCGGTGGCTGGACTTGGTTTTCCGTCAACCATCAAGAAACCGACATGCGTGTTGGTACACAGCTGCGAGAACTGATAAACGCCCGCAACGGAGATATTATCAAGACAGTTCGTCGTTCGGGCAGCATACTTCAAGGAGCTTCCGCTAGTTTTATAGAAGGTATCGGATGGATTAGTATCAACGGACTTGACAGACTAAATCCTCATGATGCTTATCAAATTTACCTGCAGGGCCCGGATGATTCCATCAGGGTTACCGGGCAGAATGCGGTTTACAATCCGATACCGCTTGCTGCCGGCTGGAATCAGGTTGGTTTTCCGCTCCAGCAAGCGATGCCAATACATCCTACGCTAAACATAACACCTCCGGGTTCAGGTAACTTTATCAAAACCACAGGACTCGACGGAAGCTCAGGTATAGGGCAATACACAGGAGGACAGTGGTTAGGCGTTGGTTCGCTGACCATGCTTCGACCTAATTTTGGCTACCAGATTAAGGTTGATCAAGCTTCGATACTCAACTACCCCGGTAGTACAAATCCCCTGCACGAACAATCCGACGATCAAAGTATACCGGCTATCGGGCAGTGCGATCCCAATGATCCTTCGACCTGGGTCGTCGATCCTTCACTTTACCCTTCTAATATGATTATTATGGGTATTGTTGAAGTCAATCAGGAGGTATTACATAGCTCTTCCTCCCAAGTGGCCGCTTTCATCAACGGGGAGTGTCGGGGCGTAACAAGCCTGAATCAGCTACCTTCTTTGGGTTCTTATATGGCCAACTTGTTTATCTATGGACAAGGCAATGAAGGCGAGATCGAGATCAGAATTTTCGATGCGGAGACCGGCAGAATCCACCTCAATCAGGAGCGGCTGGCCTTTGTCCCCAACGCCATCATCGGCAATTTCACACAGCCCTATGTGTTCAGAAATAAGCTGTTCAGTGCCTCTTTCAGTACTGAGCACAGCCTTTGTGAAACGGACAACCACGCCAGCTCAGCCATCACGCTGGTCACAGGCCTGGAGGGTCCCTACACGTATCAGTGGAGCACCGGCGATGAGACAGCCCAGGCAGAAAACCTTGCTCCGGGGATGTATACGGTGACCATCACCGGTCAGGGAGGCATCTGGTTTGTCGACTCCGTACTTGTCAACAATTTGGCGCAGCCCATTGAGCAACCGCAGGTTTCTGCTTCTTTTGACCAGCGGGTATGTGTAGGAGATGACGTTGCGTTCTACGCTGCTTCACAGCTACCCACTGTTGATTACCTGTGGTATGACCCGGCCGGCATCCTTTTACACCAAGGGCCAAGCCTGCTGCTGGAAAATATGCAACAACCCTTCCTGGGGAGTGTGCGCAGTCTGCATCGCGGTTGCCTGTCGGCTGCTGTGAGTATTGAAGCTGAGACCTACCTGCCTTCAGCTGAGTTCAGCGCACAACCGGAGGAGGCGGTCACTACCCAGACGGAAGTAATTTTCCGTGCTGCACAGTTACTGCCCGGCGCCAGCTGGCACTGGGATTTTGGCGACAGCCACACCGCCGGCAGCATGGATGCGCTGCACACTTTTGCGGCTGCCGGCACCTATGCTGTGCGCCTGACCGTCACGGATGCAGCAGGCTGTCGCAATCAGTCGTCAAGAGAAATCACTGTCGAATCGCCCAGCCGGGAGCAGTCACCTGCGGCGGCCAGGCTTTCGCTTGAAGCCATGCCCAACCCGTTCAATGCGCTGCTTACCGCCCGCATACAGGTTGAAGTACCGGCGCGCTACAAGCTTAGCCTACTCGACATGGAGGGCAGAATGGTCTGGAACCAGCAGTACCAATGGGAAGCCGGCGAGTATGAAATACCGATCAGGCTGTTCATCCCGGATGCAGCCTACTTGTTAAGACTTGAAAATGAGCTGGGAGATGTTGTAACCCTTCAGGCAGTGAAGAGCTCGCCAAGGCCATAAGATCTCCGCAGGGAGGCCTCGCTGCGACGACAGCAGAGGCCTCCCTGTACACTATCACGCTAAGTCTTTCATTCTTTGTCAATGTTCCTCATTATGAAAAATATTTACGCAATCATAGCCGTTGCCATCTGGGTCCTGGGCGCAAGCCGCCCTGTATGTGCACAGTCGACGCCCGACTCCCTTGACCATACCACCTGGACAATCAACCCTGCTGACTATGACGCCAACATGATAATCAATGCCGTCATTAATATTGAAGGCATAGAATCCATGGATGCTAACGATAAAATTGCTGCCTTTATCGGCGGCAGCAATAATCTCCGGGGCGTAGGACAGCCGGTATTTGTGCCGGGCATCAATCGCTATGTAGTGAGTCTGTTTGTCTATGCAGCCCTCACGCCTCCGGGCGGAGGTACAGCAGACCCCGCCAGTTACACCATCCGGTTCAGAGTATACGATGCCAGTACGGGTGTCAACCTTCCCTGCACCACAACCATTCCCTTCATACAGGACGGTATTGTAGGGACGCTGTCAAGCCCCGACACTATCCAGACTATCCGCATAGAAATTGATTTCAACAAAGACGATGTTTTATGTGCAGCCGATGATCACGGCTATGCCAAGGCCAATGTGAGTGGTGGTACGCCCCCTTTTCAATATCTGTGGAGTACAGGTGTCACTACGGATAGTATTGCCGGGCTGTCTGCCGGTAAATATTACCTGTCTGTCACTGACCGCAACAACTTCACCAAGGTAGACAGCGTCACCATTGTCAATACCAACCGCCCCATCATATCACCGCTATTGGTAGCTGCGCCGGGTACCGCTGTATGCCAGAACACCAATGTATTCATTTTTGCCTTCAGTACTGAGCAAGCGTCCCCTGTCTATCAATGGTATGACGTCATCAACAACCAGATACATATTGGACCGTCACTCAGCATGCTCAACTTACAGGCCTCTACACAGGTATATGCTGAGACCAGTGTGCGCAACTGTCTGTCAGCGCGCTCCAATATCTCGATAGCCGTTTCGCCGGCGCCCAATGCATCTTTTGCACTAAACAATTCCATTGCCTACACGCTTGACCTGATCACCTATGCACCGGCCGTTGTTGATCCTACGGCAAGCTATCAATGGGAATTTGGGGATGGCAACAGCAGTACACTGCCCAATCCGCAACACCGCTACCAGGCACAGGGTAATTATCTGGTACGGTTGACGGTAACAACTGCAGATGGCTGTACAGCACAGACCACCCAGTTTATTTCTATCCGTGGGCTGGATCTTGGCATATCTTTTAATGCGACCAAGCCGGCCTGTGCCACTGATCCAAGCGGAGAGATTGGGGTACAGGTTACCAATGGCATTGAGCCCTTCACTTTTTCGTGGAGCAACGGAGCTACGACTGACCGCATCATTGATCTTCTGCCCGGAAACTACAGTGTGACGGTAGAAGACGGCCAGGGGAATGTATCCAGTGCTGCTTTCCAGCTGCGCGCTGAGGAACCCGACTGGTCGGTTGACCCGGCGGATTTCATTTACTCCATGAACATGTCGCTGAGGCTCAACATTGAGGGACAATTCTCTACCGACTCCCTTGATCTTGTCGCAGCTTTTATTGGCACCGAGTGTCGCGGTGTAGGCTATGTGCGGTATTCTGCTGCTGCAAACGCCCATATTGCTTTTATCACGGTTTACAGCAACAATCTTACCGGCGATCAGGTGAGTTTTCGCATTTGGGATGCATCGGCCTGTTTACTGTATACATCCACTGCTCAGACATTTCCGTTCATAGCCGACGGACTGGTAGGCTCGCCCTTAGTACCCCAGGTCATCAACACGGTCAACCTCGTCCAGCAGGTAATCTATCTGAACCCTGGCTGGAACTGGTTTTCCTATAACCTGAGTCTTCCCGACCCGGCCATCAACAGTGCGCTGGCGAGTTTGTCAGCCCCTCAGGGAGGTACTATCAAAGGACAGTCGTTGTTTAGTCAGTACTTTGATGCTGCAGGTTTCTGGGTAGGTTCACTCCAGGAATTATCCCACCTGCGTATGTACCAATACCGGGCACCGCTGGCGGACTCCCTGTTCATCATTGGCAATCCGGTCAATCCTGCCACGACACCCGTTTCATTGGCTACCGGCTGGAACTGGATTGGATTTCTGCCCAAGCACCGTATGCAGGTTGACACAGCTTTGCAATCGCTGTATGGCTCTTCAGTCAGTGGAGACGTCATCAAAAGCCGAACTGCCTTTGCACAGTTTGTGCCCGGCCAGGGATGGATTGGCAACCTGCGTTTGCTCGAACCAACCAAAGGTTACATCCTGTATCGCAACAGCGGCGGTACGCTCAGCTATCCCGCCAATTTTTCCAGCGAAGAGGAAATCAGTGCCCGCGTACCGGAACCTGCCGACAACAGCAGTACAGGCACGCACTGGCAGGTAGACCCGCTGCAGTATGAGCATACGATGAACATCATAGCGGTGGTGCGCGACGGTGAGCTGCCCAACTGCCTCAGCGAGGGTGACGAGGTTGGCGCATTCGTCAACGGACAGCTGCGCGGGGCCAACAAGCCCATCTACATCCCCCAGCTCGACACCTGGCTACTTTTCCTGACCGTCTACGCCAATGAAGAGGGGGAAAACCTGCAATTTATATTCTTTGATACCTCTGCTGCCCAGGAGATTCCCGTCAGCGAGCAGATTGTCTTTATTGCCAACAGGATTGTCGGCTCCATAGAGCTGCCACGCATCCTCACCCTAGCCACGCCTTCGGCTGTTGGGGAGCAGGATCGTGACTACGGACTCAGCATATACCCCAACCCCGCTACCGAGCGGGTTTTCCTGCAGCTCCGGCTGCCTGAGGCGCAGGCCCTGACGGTCAGCGTCACCGACGCCCTCGGCAGGCAGGTACACACCTTTGCGCAGACGGCGCAGGCGGGTCAAAACCTGCTCGAATGGAAGCCCGCAGCTGCGCTGCCGGCAGGCTGGTATACCATCACCTTGCAGACCGCTGCCGGTGTCATCAGCCGCAGGCTGCAGATTGTTAAACCGTAAGTATGCGGGGCAGGAAAAGGCGATTAACAGCAATTTCCTGCCCCGCACTGTCGTGCAGCCGCCAGCGCGCGCGCTGTACAGCAGTCATCAAATTTGATCTTCCGTCATGAGGCATCTTTCTCGATTCCTGTATACACTCTTCTTCGCATGGGCAGCATCCTTTGCCCACGCACAGAACAACTGCTACGACGCCAATGCCATCCCCTTCGTCTATGACGACGGCTGGCAGACCGGTGATCCTGCAGGCTTTGGTTTTGGCAGCTGGACCCTTGCAAGGTCGGGGCTGGCAGGTCATGCTCTTGGCACCTCCACCCTCAACGGCAATGGCGACTCCAATGGCGACGGGGACATCGACACCGACGGCAGGGCCTGGCGTATGTCAGCCACCAATGGCGGCGCGGCACAGGCATGGCTCAACTTCAGTTTCCCGCTGACCGTCGGCCTCCCTTTCTCCCTAAAGATGGACAACAACAGCCTCGGCAACGGCGCCTCCGCAGGATTTTCCCTGCGCAACAGCCAGCAGCAGGAGCTCATGCGTTTTTTCTATGACGGCGCTTCTGCCAGATACCGCATCTTTGATGCCCTCGGCAACCGCTCTACCAATATGCCCTATACTGATGAAGGGATGATTGTGAACGTGACCCTCTCCAGCGCCAACCAGTACACACTCACCGTTACCCCCCTCAATGCCGTGCCGGTGACCTTTACCGGCAGCCTGCTGCCTGCGGCGGCAGGACAAAGCATCACAACCCTGCAGCTGTTCCTGCAGCATGCTGTGCCCAACCCCACAGCCCTCTGCTTTTTTAATGAAATATCCCTCTGCGGACTGCCCGACTGCCCGCTTGCGGCCATTGCCCCGCTTGGCCAGTCGACCTGCGACCCCGCTACCAACACCTTTTCGCAGACACTCTCTATTGCCTTCTCTGCCCCGCCCCCACAGGGCGCTACCCTGACCTTCAACGGTACACCCCTGCCCATCAACATCCTCAACGGATCCATGACTTTCACCCTCGACGGGCTGCCTGCCGACGGCAGCTCTTTTGACGCCAATCTCGTCCTGTCGGGCTCCCAGTCCTGCAGCCTCTCGGTGCCTGCACTCTTCAGTGCGCCGGCTGACTGTCAGCCCCCGGCCATCACCTGTCCGCCGGCCATGACCGTCAGTGCGCAGCCGGCCAGCTGCGGCAGCACCCTCAGCTATGCAGCGCCCACCCTCAGCGATAACCTGCCCGGCACAACTCTCATTCAGACCGAAGGTCTGCCCGACGGCAGTTTCTTCCCTATTGGCACGACCACCAATACCTTTGTTGCTACCGACGCTGCCGGCAATACCGCCAGCTGCTCCTTCAGCGTCACCGTCAATGACATCCCGCCGGTGGCCGGCTGCCAGCCCGCCACCCTCTACCTTGACGCTGCCGGCAGCGCCAGCCTCACCGTTGCTGACATCAACAACGCATCGGCCGACAACTGCGCTGCACCCGGCCTTGCCCTTGACCGCAGCACTTTCGGTTGTGCCGATCAGGGCAGTAATACCGTCACCCTCACGGCTACCGACAACACCGGACTCACTGCCAGTTGCACCGCCACTGTCACCGTCATTGACTCCATCAGGCCTGTCATCAGCTGTCGCGCATTCTCCCTGCTCATACTGCCCGGCGAGAGTTACAGCCTCACCCCTGCTGATGCTTACGATCCGGCCTCCCTCAGCGACAACTGCGGCAGCCCTACCGCTGCCTTTCCGCCGGCTACCGTCACTACGGCCGACAACGGCACGACCGTAGCCGTTACGGTCACTGCCACCGATGCTGCCGGCAACACCGGCAGCTGCCAGACCCTCATCACCGTCTCGGCACCGGACCCTGACACCGTCAGCTGGACGCAGCCCAATCCGGGGCTTTTCCCCTTTTCTGCCAACATCATCGCGCAGTTGCGCATCAATGGTGTAGCCGCGCACAACCCCGCACACCGCATTGCCTTCTTTGACGGCAGCCAGCTGCGCGCACTCAACAACCCTGTAAGCGTCAACGGACAGACGTTTCACTTTTTCACCCTCTACGACAACCAGCCGGCGGGCACAGAGCTTACCATCAGGCTTTTTCATGCCGACCACCAGCTCGTCTATGACGCGACTACCACCTTCACCTTCCAGCAGCTCACCATTACAGGCTCCCTGCAGCAGCCCTTTTTCATCGATGTATTTACGGATGGCGACCTGCCGCCGGCACTTGACCTCCTGCCCGCGCAGCGAGGCATGCAGGGCATGAGTTTAGCTCCGCTCGACCTGACGCCCTTCCTGCAGCAGCAGGATGCTGACCCTGTACGTTGGGAGATCCTGCCCAACCCCTATTTTACGGCTAGCTTCAGCGGCAACAGCCTGCAGCTCAGCCCCATCGATCCGGCCTGGACGGGTAGTGCCAGCCTGTCGGTGGTCGTCACTGAGATCTCTGCCAATGCCAAAGCCGATACGGCAAGCCTCAGCCTGCAGGTTCTGCCGGCCTATCTGCCGCCCCTTTTCAGCGACATTCCCGACCAGCACATACTGCCCGGGCAGGCTTTTAGCAGCTTTTCCCTCAGCGATTTTGAAGACAACTATACCGGTGACTGTCTGACCTTCACAGCAACGCCCCTGCCGGTTGCACAGACCCCGCCGGCGGCGCCCGGCTGGACGCAGCCCGCTGTGCTGCCCAACACCATGAGCATTGCTGCCGTTGCCAACCTGACCCCCTACTTCACCTTTGGCAGTCCCGGCGACCAGATGGCTGTCTTCATCGCGGGACAGCTGCGGGGGCTCGGAACACTCCAACTGGCTGACGGCAAGCCCTTTTTCTTCTTTCAGGTCTACCATACAGCGCAGACGGCTGACATGCACATTCGCCTGTACAGCAGCCAGCTCGGGCAGGTGCTCACTGCGCCGGTGACTTTCTCTTTCAGCGCCAATGACGTCCTTGGGTCGCCCAATGCGCCCATCAGCATTGACTTTTCGCCTTTGGGGGTCAGTCTTGACCCGCTGTCGGGACAGGTAGACCTCAGTCTGCGCGACAGCAGCTGGACAGGCGCCCTGCAGTTGGAGTTTGCTGCTACCGACTGCAACTTCCCTGCAACATTTACCGATACCGAGCTGGCTGCTTTCTGCATCGGGCCGGATGCAGACCAGGACGGCATCTGCGACCTGCTCGATCCCGATCCTGCAAACCCTTGTATTCCCAACAGGATCAACGGCCGCTGTGATTTTGACGGCGACGGACTCTTTGCCGATGTCGATCCCGACGACAACAATCCCTGCCTGCCGGGAGTTGACGCCAGCGTCATCAGTCTGCAGCAGCCCTCCTGCAGAGATGCTACAGATGGCAGCATGACCATTGCCCTGCTCACCCCCCTGTGCAGCGGGGGGCGGTTTGAGGTCAGTCTCGTTGACCAGGCGGGCAGTACGATTCCCGTTGCTGCCAATGCCCTGCTGCCTGATACCCTCAGCGTGGCAGCCCTGGATACCGGGCGATACCAGCTGCGCATACAGCTCACACAGCCCGGTAGCTGTCTGTACAGTCCGGGCTGCTTCCCGCTGCTCATTGACTCTTTTGCCATCCTCCGGAGTGCTGACACTACGCCGCCCGGCATCAGTCTGCAGCGCGAAGGAGGAATCAGCATCATGCCCGGCGATACAGTCCGCTACGACGCTCTCAGCACAAGCTGTACCGCCTCTGCCAACTGGCTTATCACGCTGGCCGACAACTGCGCTGTCGGTGTGCCCCAGGCCAGTATCAGCCCGCTGGGCAGCAGTCCGCAGGGAAGCCTGACACTCCTGCCTGTGCAGAACGACTTTCTACTCATCATCAATGCCCCGGTGGGGGCGCACAGCATCAGCGTCACCGCCACCGATGCTGACGGCAACACCCGGCAGCAGACCTACCTCCTCAGGGTCACTGATACCACCCCGCCCAATGCCCTTTGCCGCAACATCACTGCCGTGCTCAACCCCTTTGGGCTGGCGACTGTCAGCGTGACAGACATAGACGCGGGGTCTTCGGACAACTGCGCCATCCTCAACAGCCGCATCCTGCAGTCGCCCACTTTTGACTGCAGCGATATCGGGCAGGCCAGCCTAACCCTGGTTGTCACCGATCCTGCGGGCCTTGCAGACTCCTGCACTGCTGCCATCACCATCACTGAAGGAGCAGGCCTCCTGCCGGGCTGGACGGCTGCGGCCATCGGGCAGGCGCAGGGCGATGCGGACTACTTCAACTGTCAGGGAAGGCTGGTTATTGAATCCACGGGATTCGTTGGCGGAGGCGTGGATGCGCTTTTCACTGCAGGCCTGCAGTTGTGTGGTGACGGGCAGATAACTGCCCGCATACAGTCGGTGTCTGAAGGATGGGCTGGTGTGCAGCTGCGCGAATCTAACCAGCCGCGTGCGCGCAAGATTGCCCTGCGCACCAATCTTTTGGGATTTGTGCGGCGTGAGATGCGCTCGGTTGCCAACGGGCAGTTGTTTTCGCAGATCTTCAATGTCCCCAACCACAGCTGGCTCAGGCTTGAGCGCATCGGCGATGACTTTTACGGCTACGCATCCCCCAACGGCGTCAACTGGCAGAACGTTTTTTACCAGAACCTGAGCCTGCCGCAATGCCTTACTGCCAGTTTTTATACGGAAAGCACTACCGGTGACCCTGCGGTTGCGGTCTTTACGGACGCTTCCGTTGTCAATGCTATTTTCCTGCAGGGGGGTGGGTATGCTGCCCATCAGGCGCAGGAAATTGTGCAGCCTGAGGTGTTTCCTAATCCGGCCAGTGGGCGTATTAACGTACGCGTTGGTCCTGATTGGGAGGGAGGTAGTGCGCAGCTTTTGAATATGCTCGGGCAGGAGGTGGCGCGGCTGCAGGTGCTGACCGCGCAGGAGGTGCAGGAGGTGGCGCTGCGGGGGGTGGCGCCGGGGGTGTATTCGCTGGTGTTGCGGGTAGGTGTGCGGGTGCACGCGGTGCGGGTTGTAGTAAAATAGAGAGGTGGGGTTTATTTTGGCGGCTGACGCCGCCAAAATAAGTTAATATTTGTTTTTTGATTTTTTTCAAAAATCAAAAAACGAGGAGGGTATTTTGCGGCTGATGCCGCCAAAATAAAACTGAAAGGTGTTTTTTGATTTTTTTCAAAAATCAAAAAACGAGGGGGGGATTTTGCGGCTGATGCCGCCAAAATAAGACTGAAAGGTGTTTTTTGATTTTTTTCAAAAATCAAAAAACGAGGAGGGTATTTTGCGGCTGATGCCGCCAAAATAAGACTGAGAAGTGTTTTTTGATTTTTTTCAAAAATCAAAAAACGATGGGAATATTTTGGCGGCTGGCGCCGCCAAAATAAACATCAAAAAATGAGGGGGAGATTTTGCGGCTCAGGCCGCCAAAACCAGCCCGAAAAGGGACAACTTATTTTGATTTTTGGAAAAATCAGGATAAGTTGCAATGCCCTTTGCGGGTAAAACTAGTTAGTTATCAAACAGGCCAATTGTCGATTCGCAGAAATAGTGGCAATAGCTGGATAGAAGCGTTATGATGCTGCTGAATAACAACCATCGGGTACACGGACTTTGGATAGGAGAAAGGCTCAGTACACTTGAGTTTCTTTGTATTCAGTCATTCACGGCACACGGGCATGAATTCCATTTGTGGACCTACGAGCCGCCTGCGCAAGCCCTGCCTGCGGGCGTTGTGCTGCGCGACGCAAGCAGCATACTACCAGCGACTGCTGTATTCCGTTACCGGCACGGCAACGCCTTTGGCCACGGGAAAGGCAGTCTGGCCGGCTTTTCCGACCTGTTCCGGTACAAGCTGCTGTATGAAGAAGGCGGCTGGTGGACAGACATGGACATCTGCTGCCTTCGGCCGCTCGACTTTGCAGCCCCCTATGTCTTCCGCACCCATGACGTGCTGGCTGTTGTGGGCAACCTCATGAAATGCCCGCCGGGCAGCCCCCTGATGCGCGACTGTTATGAACAAGCCCTGCAGACGCTGGGGCCCGACAATACCGACTGGCTGCTGCCCATCCGCATTTTGAACCAGCAGATTGTGCGGCACGGGCTGAGCGACCATATCCGGGACCTCAGCAATGCAGACCGTTGGGAGATTGTAGCCCATTATGCCACCCAGGCAGCGACCCTAGCCGGGGAATGGTACGCATTCCACTGGATGAACGAGGAGTGGCGCAGCAGAGGCATTGACAAAAACACGGTCATCATCGGGACCGCCTTAGACAAGCTGCTCATCCAATATGGCGTCACCGGCTACCAGCGGGTCGCAGCGACCAGCAACCGGCTGCAGCAGCTAATCAGCCGGCTAAAGATGCGGCTCATCCCGGCCATCCCGCAGAGCCTGCGGATAGCCATCAAAAAGCTAGTCCGGCCGAAGCCCGTCAGGGCCAAGCCGGCTGCCAGCCGCTGTTACCGGCTGGCCATCCTTTCCAATACCAGCTGGAGTGTGTACCAATTTCGGTAC
This sequence comes from uncultured Saprospiraceae bacterium, assembly GCA_964441755.1. Lineage (GTDB taxonomy): Bacteria > Bacteroidota > Bacteroidia > Chitinophagales > Saprospiraceae > JAUMBM01. The sequence goes on along the minus strand of CAYTVG010000002.1, from coordinate 357,331 downwards.
GGCCTCCTGCGCAGCCTGCTCGAGCGCGGCATAGAAGTCACCATCATCGCCCCCGAAGACGAGTACAGCCACAGGCTGATGGCCCTCGGCTGCAAGTTTGTGCCCGTGAACCTGCAAAAATACAGCCTCAACCTGCTTGCTGACCTGCCATACCTGCGGCAGCTCAAAAAAACACTGGATGAGCATCAGATTGACCACCTCATCACCTACACCATCAAGCCCAACATTTACGGACAGCTAGCTGCCGGCAGCCGTGCCATTGCAGGCCTGGCGGTCGTAACCGGTTTGGGCAGGCTGTTTATCAATCCGGGCTGGAAAGCCCGGCTCGCAAAGCAACTGTTCCGCTACGCCCTTCGGTCGGCCGAGCAAGTATGGTTTCTCAATCAGGAAGACCAGCGTTTTTTTCTGCAGCACCGGCTCATCAATTCCGGGCAGGCAGATCTGCTACCCAGCGAAGGCGTTGACATCCGGCGCTATCACAAGCACCCCCTGCCCCAGCGTGCATCGGATCAACCGCCGCCAGGGAAACCCGAAACCCCCATAGCCCGGCACGATCCCCCGTTTACCTTCCTCTTTGCCGGCCGGCTGATGCAGGAAAAAGGCCTGTACGAATTCATTGAAGCCGCCCGCCGGCTTCGCAGCCGGCAGCCCGGCACCGCCTTTTGGGTAGCAGGATTTATAGAAAAAGACATGCCCGGTGCCATTCGGGAAGAGCAGCTGCAGACTTGGATGCAGGAAGGCCTCATCCACTACCGGGGGCCACAAGAAGACATCAGCCCGCTGCTGCAAGCCTGTGATGCAGTCGTGCTGCCCACCTATTACCGGGAAGGCGTACCCCGCATACTGCTGGAAGCCGCCAGTGTAGGCCGCCCGATCATAGCCACCGACAATGTCGGTTGCAGGGAGATTGTCATCGACGGCATCAACGGCTACCTATGCGAAAAAAATACCCCTGCAGACCTATGTAACAAGATGGAAAAATTGCTGCTGTTGCCAGCCGCCGCGCGGGCGGCGATGGCAGCAGCAGGGCGCAATATCGTATGCACGCAACACGATGAGCAAGTCGTCATACAACGCTATCTGACATTTTTAGGTCTTGACGAGCCCCCTGATGCCAGTCCGGCCATGCCCTCCTCCGCTGTATACGACCTACTCTTGCGATAATCAGTAAAAGCCAATGGCAAGCAAACAAAAACAACAAGCGACAACAGCCAATCGGTTCGACCTCAACAGCATCCTGCTGCTGCTACTGCTGTTCTTCTCACTTTTCATCTACCAGCAGCAAGCCCGCGAGCCCTTCGTATCCGTGCGCATGCTGGCCCTCTCCCTGACGGGGCTGGCAGCAGCTGCCACGCTTTTTGTCAGGCAAAAAAGCTGGACCCTGCCGGGCAGGCCCGCAGCGCTGTTGGCGCTGACAGGCCTCCTCTTCTGGCTGCTGCAGGCACTGGCCACGACGCAGGCGCAAAACATAGCCGAGAGCGTTTTTTTTGTTGCACGCTACGGCCTGAATTTCGCCCTGCTCCTCCTCCTGCTGCAGCTGCTGCAGCAGCCGGCCGGGCAGCCGCTGCTCATCGCCCGTGCGCTGACGCTGACCCTTGCCCTGCAGAGCCTCATCGGCATAGCCCAGTACTACGAAATCCTCCCCTGGCAAATTCCGGGCATCCACCCCCCCACAGGATTCAGCGGCAACCGCAACCTCTTTGGCTCGCTGGTTGTACTGCTCATGCCCTGGGCCCTGTACACCTTCCTCCGGACCAGCGGGGGCTGGAAGATTACGGCCGCCACGAGCCTGCTCACGGGCAGCTACGCCCTCATGCTGTCGCAGACCCGCTCCGCCTGGCTGGCCTTTTTCGTCATGCTGCTGAGCTTCAGCCTCCTCAGCGCCCTTCGCTACAGGCGACTCGATGCGCCGCTGCAGTTGCAGCTAAAAAAAGCGCTCATGCTCACTTTGGCGGGCATAGTCATTGCCTTCGCGCTGGCCCTGGCCGGCGGCCGGGACAGCACACTGGCGCGCTCGCTGCGCGACAGGCTGGCAAGCCTAAGCAGCCTGTCGCTCTCGCCTTCGGCCGAGCCGGCCAATGAAGCAGCGCGAAACGCCTACGAGCGCCTGTATGTGTGGAAAGAGACCTGGCGCATGACGCAGGATGCCCCCCTGCTGGGCGTAGGGCCCGGCAACTGGCGTGTAGCCTTCCCCGCCTATGGCGGCAGCGGCGCGCCAAGCTTTGAAAATATTGACCACCTGCGCGTGCACCCGCACAACAGCTATCTCGGGCTGGCCAGCGAGTCGGGGCTGACCGGACTGCTGCTGTTCCTCCTCATGGGCGCCGTTGTGCTGCTGTCGCTGCTGGACAGCCTGCGGCAGTCACAGCAAGCGACCAGCCAGCTCCTCTCTATCACCCTCCTCAGCGGCCTGCTGGCCGCTGCTGTGGACATGGCCTTCAGTTTTCCGCTCGAAAGAACAGAACACAGCCTGCTGCTGCTGCTGTATGCCGCTATGGGCGTCTCCGTAGCCCGGGAGCAGCAAGCCACTGTAAAACTTCCGCGTATACCCACAGCCCTCGCCCTCGCCCTGCTGCTGGCTTTTGCCGCCTGGGCCAGCCGGCAAAAACAACAACTGGATACCCGCATGCAGGCCATCCTGCAGCTCGAACAAAACGGCCATTTTGAGCGCGCCCTGCAGCAGTCGCTGGCCGCAGAGTCCTTGTTTTTTACGATCGACGCCATAGGAGATCCCATACCGTGGCACAGCGCCAATGCACTCAAGCAGTTGAAGCAGTACGAACAGGCGCTGCAAAAAACCGATGAAGCCGAGCGAATACAGCCCAACAGCCACCGGGTGCTCAACACCCGGGCCAGCATCCTCATGGCACAGGAAAAGTATGCCGAAGCCGTGCCCGTGCTGGAGAAAGCCGTGTCGCTGGCGCCCGACTACCAGCCGGCCCTCGTCAACCTCGCCTACGCCCTTTACCGGACCGACCGGCTGCAGGCCGCCCTCAGCACCATGGAGCGGGTAGATTTTTCACAAAACGAAAAGCTGCTACCCGTCATGACCGATGCCGGCATCAAATACGAAAGTCAGACCCTGCAGGCTGACCCCCTCTACCCCATCGGCCGGCAGCTGGCGGAGGAAATCCGACGTACGGGCAGGGTGCAGACACAGCAGCTGCTCGTCAACTACCGGCAGCAGCAAGCCTCTGACCAAGCTTTTGTGGACAGCTACTTCAGCACACTCAACCACTATTGCCGGCTGAAAATGTGGGAGCGCGGAGCGGCGATTGGGCAGGTCAATGATTTTTCGCGCCGCCTCGACGCCCTGCGTGTGTCCCTGCTGCAAGCAGGCGGCGCCTGGCAGCTGGCCGACAGGCTGCTCCGCAACAATCACCTCAAAACGGTGGACCACCTGCTGGCAGATCCGGCCGCCGCCGATTATGAGGCCGCATTCTCTGCCCCCCAATAGCCTATGGAGCGCATCATCGAACATCGGCGCAAGCGGCTGACGGAAGAACTAAGGGAAGTAGCCCGGTCGGCGGGGCTCATCCGCACCCTGGCGTTGCGCGAATGGCGCATTAAGTACGCCCAAACCCGCATGGGACTGGTGTGGGCAGTGCTGCCGGTAGCTCTGTACACAGGCGTTTATTCGTTTTTTTTCTCTTACGTGCTGCGCGTAGAAGCCCCCCTGCCCTATCCGCTCATCGCCTTGTCGGGACTGCCGGGCTGGAACTACTGTAAGGACATCATTTACCAGGCAGGGCCATCGATACAACAGGAGCAGGCACTGTTGAAAAAAAGCTACCTGCCCAAGCTGATTATTCCGCTGTACAAGAGCCTGCTGGGGCTGGCGGAGCTGCTGATTTCACTGCTCCTATTATTGGGGGTGCTAGTGCTGCTGGGCCGGGGGGTATCGGCCAACGCCTGGGCGCTGCCCCTGATTGTCGCAGCCAATTTTGTCACCGGCCTGTCGATAGCCTTGTGGGTGAGTGCGCTGAGTGGTCGGCACAGAGACCTCTACCACCTGACGGCTGCCGCCCTCAACATAGGCATCTGGTTTACACCGGTTTTTTACCTGCCGGAGCTACTGCCGGCCGCCTACAGCCACTACCTGTTTCTCAACCCCATGGCCGGCATCCTCGGCTGGTACCGCTGGGCGCTGCTGGGGCTGGCGCCGCCGCCGCCCCTGGCCTGGGCAGGGCTGGGGCTGGCGCTGCTGCTTTTCCTCAGCGGCCTGCGCTACTTTTTTGATAAACAACACGAGCTCATCGACAACAGCTAAGCAGCATGACGCACATACTGGAAGTAGAAAAACTAAGCAAGTCATTTGCTGCCGCTGGCGGGCAGGCGTGGGTGCTTGCGGATATCAGCTTTCAGCTGGCCGCAGGCCAGTCGCTGGGCATACTGGGTCCCAATGGCGCCGGCAAGAGCACCCTTCTAAAAATTCTGGCAGGCATCTACCGCCCTTCGGCCGGCCGCGCCATCCTGCGGGGGCGCGTCGGCGCTGTGCTGGAGCTGGGGGCAGGTTTTCACCCCGACCTGAGCGGGCGGGAAAATATACTCTTTGCCGGGCAGCTTGCCGGCATGAGCCGGCGGCAGATGCGCGCCCTGACCGAAGAGATTATTGCCTTCAGCGAGCTGGAGGAGCAGCTCGACAAGCCCCTCCGGCATTACTCCTCCGGCATGTACCTGCGGCTTGCTTTTGCCACCATCATACACATTGAAAGAGACCTGCTGCTGCTCGACGAGATCCTGTCGGTAGGCGATGCCGCCTTTCAGCAAAAATGCCTGCAAAAGTTGACCGCCCTTCAGCAGCAGGGCTGCTCGCTGCTGATTGTGAGCCACGATCTGAGCACCCTGCAGCAGCTGTGTGCCCGAAGTATGGTGATTGCCGGCGGCCGGCTGGCCTACGAAGGCAGCACAGCCGAAGCACTTGCTTACTATGGCAGCCACTATGGTTATGAAGGGCAACAGACCTTTGCCCACTCGCGCTTCCTGTCGGCGGGCATCGCCCGCTGCAGTCCGGCGGAAGATGCCGATCAGCCGCTGCTGATAGAAATCAGCCTGTGCCGGCGGCCCTGGGAACGTACGCCCGAAGCCCTGGCCGTAGCGCTGACGGACGCCCGCAACACCCTGTTGTTCAGCGCCCACATCGCCGCTGCGGACTTAGCCGAAACCGACTGCCGGCTACGATGGGAGATTCCGCCCGGTCACCTCAACGGAGGGCACTACTGGATCAATCTATACATGATCGACCAACAGCAGCCCGTAGAATATTTTCCCAAAATCGGCAGCTTTGCGCTGCCGCACCCCAGCGCGCCCCAGCGGCAGCTGGCAGCGCGATTCCACGCGCTGCATATTGACACACAACTGTATACCGTATGACGATCGCGATCACCGGCATCACCGGCCTGCTGGGCAGAAACCTCACTTTTGAGCTCCTCCACCGCTACCGCGACGAGCTACACAAGCTGCACATCATTGCCCTCGGTCGCGGGCAGCGGGGGCTGCCCCTCAGCGCCCGCATAGCGGCCATGTTGCAGACCGACGGAGCCCACTACCTCGGCACAAAGGAGCTGCAGCCCTTCCTCGACCGCATAACGTGTGTGGACTTTGAGCTGGGCGGCGACATGCCCGGGCAACTGCCCCGGGGCCCTGTCGACTATTTTTTCCACCTCGCCGCCTCTGTCGATTTCCGCAACACCCCCAAGGTCGTCGAAAATCTTCATCAGCACAATGTAGAAGGCAGCCGGCGCGCCATTGAAATAAGCCGGCGGCTGCAGGCAGCCACCTTTATATATGTGAGTACCGCCTACGTCTCCGGCTACACCACCGGCCTTATTGCCCCCGACTACACAGACCTCAGCCAGCCCCACAAAAACCCCTACGAGCGCTCCAAGCTCGAGGGCGAGCTCCTCGCCCGGGAAGCTTTCGGCAGCGGCAGCGACACCACCCTCAAAATTTTTCGCCCCTCCACCATCTGTGGGCGACTACTGAGGCCTCAGCCGGGGCAGACCCCCAAGTTTGACGTTTTTTATGCCTGGCTGGCCTTCTTCCTGCGGCTGAAGGCACGCGCCATGAGCGGGCGCATCGATTATGACCAGCCGCTGCCCATCGACATACGCGTGCAGTGCCATGCGCAGGGCACCCTCAACATCATCCCTGCCGACTACGCTGCCCTGGCCATGCTCGAAGCCACCCTTGCGCCCGGCAGCGAGCAGAGCTTTCACCTCGCCGCCCCCATCGGGGCCGACAACCGCTGGATTGTGTCCAGCTCACTGCAATTTTTGAACATACACATTCCCCCCTTTGAAGACAGCATGCCCCGACAGCTCAGCGAGCTCGAGCGGCTGTACTACGAAAAAGCGGCGGGTCTCATCTATACGCCGTATCTTGCTCTGGAGGACGTGCGCTTTGACCTGGCGAGCCTGCAGCGCGCCCTGCCCGTGAGCTTCCCCGCCTGTCCGCCCATCGACCTCCCCAACCTGCACACCCTGCTCAACTACGCCAAAAAATACGACTTCGGCCTACGATGAACACAACTGCCACATATGCCTTTGCGTTGGGTAAAAACCTGCCCGCCGGCCTGGCCGGCCCCAAAGCCTCGCGGCTGCACGCCCTGGCGCAGGCAGGCTTCCGCCTACCGCCGGCGCTCGTCATCCCCTTTGATACCGTTGACCGGCTGACCGCCGGTCTGCAGGCCGGCGATAGTGAAAAAAGCCTGGGCCAACAGCTGACGCAAAACGCCACCTTCCGGCAGGCGGCTGCCGAATGGCTGGCAGCCCTGCAGCCCTTTGACAGCCTGCTGCTGCGCAGCGCTGCCTCCGTCGAAGACGGGCAGCAGCAGGCCATGGCCGGCCTTTTCGCTTCGCAAAAAGGCATCCGCAGCCCGGAGCAGCTGTGCAGCGCTTTCGTCCACTGCTGGCGCAGCGCCCGGCAAGTGATGGACAAGCTGCCGCAGCCCGGCCGGCTCTCCCTGCTGCTGCAGCACTACATCCAGGCCGACTATGCGGGCGTCTGCTTTACCGTTGACCCCATGAAACCTGTTGAAAATGAATTGTATATAGAGTGGACTACAGGCGGAGCCGAGCGCCTGACCGCCGGACAGGCCGTCGATGGCCACTTCCGCTACGACTGGCGGGCCGGGCAGCAGCGGGCGCTGCACAGCCGGCTGCCGGCACGGCCCGCCGATGCGCTGCTGCGCGAGCTGGCCCACAACTGCCTGGCCGTTCAGCAATACTTCGGCTGCCCCCAGGATATCGAGTGGGCTATAGCCGGCAGCGACATCTACCTGTTGCAGGCGCGGCCCGTCAGCCGCCTCTACTTTACGAGCGACAGTATCTGGACCAATGCCAACTTCCGCGACGGCGGCATCGGCGCCCGCATGCCGACACCCCTGATGTGGAGCCTCTACAGCCTCACCTTCGAGCACTCCCTCACCCGCTTTGTCACCACCTACCACCTGCAGCCCCGGCCCATGCCCCGCGCCTGGAGCACCACCTTTTTTGGCTATCCCTACTGGAATCTCAGCGCTACCAAAGCAGGATCGAGCAGGGTGCTGGGCTATGTTGAGCGACAATTTGATGAAGGCCAAGGCATTATACCTTACTACGAAGGCGACGGCTACCGGACCACCTTCAGCCCGGGGCGCCTATTCAGCTCGCTGCGCACCCTGCTGGCCATCCGGCGGTCGCTGCGCGGCCGGTTTGCGGCCTGCGAGCGGGCGCGGGCTGATTTTTTCGAAAAAATGCTGCCGCAGTTTGCGGCCTTCCCCTTGCGGGAAGCCTCCCTGACCGAGCTGGTCGACTACTTTGAAGAGATGAGTACGCAGCAGCTGCTGCGCCTGTACGCCAGCTACTGGGAGATCATTTACGACAACACTTTTCTGAGCACCTTCACGCAGAATGCGCTGCAGGCCTACCGGCCAAAGCGGGGAAGCCGGCCGTCATTCGCTTCGCTCACGGCCGCCATTGAAGACATTGCGCACCTGCGGCCGCTGCTGGCGCTGTGGGCGCTTTCGCAGGAAATTGCCCGCGATGCGGCGGCCAGCCGCTTTTGGCGGGCGCAGTCGCCCGACGAGCTGCGGGCGCTCTGCCTGAGCGGGCAGGATTTTCCCCACCGGGCCTCCTTGCAGGCCTTGCTGGAAAAATATGGTTATAAAGGTGCCCATGAGTTGGAAATCAGCACGCCCAACTGGTCGGAAGATCCGCGTATGCCCATAGAAACCATACAATCATTTTTGCGCCAGCCCGGGCTGGACCTGCCGGCGCAGCTGGCACAGCAATACCGGCAGCAGTCGGCCCTGCTGGCCGGCATCGAGTCGCGCGGCCTGCGCCGGCAGCTGGTGCAGCAGCGCCGGCTCATCTGGTGGAAAGAAGAGTTGCGGGACGTGAGCACGCATTTGTACGACCTGCTGCGGCGGCTGTGCCTGCAGCTTGGCCGCAGGCTGCAGGAAGCGGGGCGCATCGACGGCCCGGCGGATATTTTTTACCTCGATTACGAGGCGCTGATTGCGCTGGGCAGGGGGCTGCGCGTGGCCGAAGCCCGGGAACTGATTGCGTACAACAAAGCTAAAGAGGCGAGCTTCCGGCATTTTCAAAAGCCGGATCTGATTTTTCCGAGCGACGGGCCGCCGGAGCCTCGGGGGCTTGCGGCCGACGGCCACCTCAGGGGTATTGGCGTCAGTCCGGGCAGCGTTGCCGGCAGCGCCTGGGTAATTCCGGCCCTCGATCAGGGGCAGCTGGCGACCCTGCCGGCGGGCAGCATACTGGTCACGGCCTACCTCAATCCGGCGCACATCGCTTTTTTCCCCGGCCTGCGGGCGGTGGTCACGGCCAATGGCGGACTCCTCTCGCACGGGGCTATTATGTGCCGGGAGCTGGGCGTGCCGGCTGTTTTTGGAGTTGCGGGTGTGCTGGAAAAAATACGCTCGGGTGATGAGATTGAGGTTGACGGGCAGGCGGGGGTGATAGCCCTGCGGCGGCCGGCGGCACAAAATAAAGCATGATTATGAGCCAATTGTACAGCATCATCGGTATTGATGGCAGCGGCAAGGACTGGCTGCTGGAGGCCTGTGTGTCGCAGGCCGGTGACAGCCGGCTGCGCCCGCTGCCGGCTACGAGTTTTCACCTTTCGCCACACTGCCACTATCCGGCCCTGTCGCTGCTGCTGCAAAAAATAGGCGGGCTGGCGGATGCGGCCGGCAATGCCGACCTGAAGAGTATCAGTCTGTTTTTCAAAATGTTGCTCTTCGGGCTTGAGTACAGGGCGCTGGCGGCGGAGGGGGTAAGCATCCTCTCCACCCGGCATCCGGCCATTGACACGGTTGCGTACGGGCAGTTGTTTGTGCGGCGGATGCCACTGTCGCCGGCAGATACCGCCGTCCAGCTTGAGAAGATACGCGCCGGCCTGCTGCCGGCCGAGTGGTCGCTGCTGGAGGAATTTTTGGCCTTGCCGGCGGTGGCGCCCTACGCTCCGCGGCTGCAGGCGCTGGTCTTTGAACTGTGTGAGCGACCGCTCAGGGAGCAACTGCAGGCCTACAGCCAGCTTTTTGGCGTGCCGCTGCCTGATAAAATTGTTTTTCTGCGGACGACGCCCGCGCAGGCGCTGGAAAACCTGGGCAGGCGGGCCGATCTGCAGCCCGAAATCCACGAACAATACCGCTATCTGACGATACTGCAGCAACATTTTGACGACTGCCTGCCGGCGGTGAGTCTGGAGAAAACCGAGAGCCGGCTGCTGCAGGTGGACGCACTCGGGCAGCGCGAGCTGGCCGCCATTGTTCATTTTTTAACCCCCTGACCTATGCGCCTGCAGGCCCTGCTTCGCAAAGCAGACTGGTTTACTTCCAAGGTGCCCGTGGCCCTGAGCTACTACTATCTGGGCATATTGGTCAGCGGGCAGCAGGGCTTGTCCGCCGACCTGAGAGGACTTTTTGTGCTCTTGGGGATCTTTGTGGCTACCGGCATTTTTGTGCGCTTTTACAATGATATTTTTGATCGGCAGGCCGATGCGGTGAGTGGAAAATTCAACCTCGCCCACCAGCTTGCCCCCCGCTGGTGGCTGCCGGTTTTGCTGCTGAGCAGTGGTATTATTGTGCTGTTGCTCCTGGCGGCGGCGGCACCTTGGTATGCTTATTTGCTGCTCGCCCTGCAGCATCTGTTGTATATTCTATACTCCACCCCCCCTGTCAGGCTCAAAGAACGCGCCTGGGCGGGTATTGTCACCGATGCCGGCTACGGCCATGCCGTGCCGGCCATGATTGCCCTGACTTTTGCGCTGGGGCGGGGCGGCCGGGAGGCGGGGGACTATGGCCTGCTCCTGCTGCTGGCCGGCGGCCTGCAGCTGGCCGCGGGCATCAACAATATTTTTTACCACCAGCTGGCCGACTATGCCCATGACCGGCAGGCCGGCAGCCGGACGATGGCCGTAATGAGGGGTCCGCAGCTGCTGCTGCGGACGGGCGTCCGGCTTATGGTCCCGCTGGAGACACTGCTGCTGCTGGGTCTGGTGGTGCAGGTTGCCCGGCTGCAGCAGCAGCCGTGGCTGCTGTTGCTGGTGCCGCTCATCCTTGTGTTTGTGGGCAAAGCCTACCGCGACCGCGGGGAGGCGCTCCTTTTGCGGCCACTGGCCGTACATGATACCTGGCTGCCACTGAGCTGGCTGCTGCTGCTGGCTTTGGGCGACAAGCACTACTGGCTGCTGCTGCCCCTGCAGCTGGCCGTATTTTACTACCCTACCGGCGACCGCCTGTACTACTACCTGCGGGGGCTGGCTGACCTCGCCAGGCGGCTGTGGTACGGGCTCGTGTGGTTCTACTATCATCGGCTCTTACGGCTGTACACCCGCTGGCTGCAGTGGACAGGAAAGCTGGAGAAGCCACAAACAGACGACGGATGTGCGGAATAATCGGTCAGCTCAATGCCCGGCAGCCTGTTGACAGCCGGTTGTTTGATGAGATGCGCGATACGCTGGCGCATCGCGGCCCCGACGGCTATGGCAGCTGGCTGCGAGCCGACCGCAGGCTGGCCCTTGGCCACCGGCGGCTGGCCTTTTTGGACCTGAGTGCCGAGGGGCGGCAGCCCATGAGCGACAGCTCGGGCAGTCTGCACATTACTTTCAACGGAGAGATTTACAACTACCGGGAACTCCGGCAGCAACTGATGCGCGAAGGCTGCCAGTTTCGCAGCCAAACAGATACAGAGGTGCTGCTCTACGCCTACCGGCAGTGGGGTACGCGTATGTTGTCCAGACTCAAGGGTATGTTTGCCTTCGGCCTGTGGGACGAAAAGCAGCAGCTGCTGCTGCTCGCACGCGACCGCTTTGGCATCAAACCGCTGTATTATGGCTGGTCGGAAGGCAATTTTTATTTTGCCTCGGAGCTGAAAGCCATCCTCCGGGGGCTGCCGCAGCGCCCGCCGCTGCGAACAGCCTCGCTGGCTGATTTTCTCAGCTACCGCTACATCCCCTCTCCGCATACTATTTGGGAAAATTTTTACAAGCTGCCCCCTGCCTCCTTCCTGCTGCTTAGCGGCGGGCAGGTCAAGGTGGAAACCTACTGGCGGCTACGTCCGGGCAGCGATAAGCCCCCTGAGGAGGAAGCAGCTCTGGAGGTGGGCAGGCTGCTGGTAAAAAGCGTACAGGAGCATCGCCGCAGCGATGTGCCGGTGGGCAATTTTCTCAGCGGGGGCTATGACAGCAGTGCGCTGACGGCCTTGTCGGTGGCCATGGGCTATAAAACCCGGGCGTTTTCAATAGGATTTGCGCATTGGGACAAGAGTGAGCACTTGTATGCCGCTGATACGGCTCAACACCTGGGCGTATCCCTGGAAACTACCCTGGTAGGCGATGAGCAGCTGGCCCTCAGCGGGCAGCTGGCCTACCACTACGATGAGCCCCTGGGCGATATTTCTACCATCCCCACCTATATGGTCAGCCAACTGGCCAGTCGCCACTGCAAGGCGGTTTTATCGGGAGAAGGGGCCGATGAAATTTTTGGTGGCTACACCTGGCAGCATGCGGTAGCGAGCTGGCCGCTGGCTGCGGCCCGGCTCGCGCAGCTCGGCCGCCCGGGCCGGCAGCGGATTGTACAACACTACGCCCGGGCCATGGCCATGGGCAGGTTTGGGCACGAAAACTTAGCTTCCGTCTTGCATCCGCGCCTGCATGCAAGCATGCCGCCCGATAGCGACTGGTTTTACCGCCGGCACTGCCTGTCGTGGCAGCCGCCACTCAAAAATATTCAGCACCTCGACATGCACACATTTATGCCGGAATTGGTACTGACAAAAATTGACCGGGCGAGTATGGCGCACTCGCTGGAGGTGCGGGTACCTTTTCTCGATCACGAACTCGTAGAATATTTGTTTTCACTGCATCCCTCCGTATATTACAAGCCTGAAAGAACGAAGTTCCTGCTCTGGAAAAATATCCGCCCGCTTTTACCGGCAGCCGTTTTTGAACGCCCCAAGCAGGGCTTTGTGGGGCCTGATGTGTATTATATGAATATCGACTGGTATCGACAACAGCTGGTGAGGGGAAGGCTCGTGGCAGATGAAATCATCAGCCCGGAAGGACTGGCCGCTTTGTTGCAGCAAAAAAGCCATTGGCATCTCTGGAAACTGCTCGTGCTTGAAAAATGGTGGCAACAATGGATGCGCTAAATGTATTTACCATGAAGTCAGGGGCTGTTGTTGAGCGTATTGCATACGCTTGCCGCTTTTATTTTTTTGAAAAAACAATGGCGGGTAAGTATGCGGCGCCGGATTTTGCCGCCTCCGGTGGCAAAATATACAGGAAGAAGCCGGCCGGCCTGTGGCGCATTTTGCTTTGTGGTATCGCTATGTTCACCCTGACAGCCTGTCATCAGGAACGGTCAGCCAGCTGTTTGGCTCCGCCCGGAAAGTGTACTGGCTGGAGCATCCACAATACTGCTGCCGGAGATGTGTTATTTAGCCTTACTGTCAACGATAAGTGCTGGAGCAACCGTCAGCGTATCATTGATGAAATATCTACACATAGCTCTGACAAACAGGAATTTGTTATTAAGGCTACCGAATGGGTACACCGATATTCCCGCAATATTCGACCCTTGAGTACCGACAACTGGATACACAGCCCTGAGGTGTTTATGAATTCGCTGGGATTGGGCTACTGCGATGACCGTGCTTCTGTCCTGGTCAACCTGTGGCGAGCCTACGGACTCACTGCACGTGTTTGGGACCTGCAGGGGCATGTAGTCCCGGAGGTAAGGGTCGCAGGCAAATGGCAGCTGCATGATCCGGATACAGGGGTCTTCATGCTGGACGACAACCTGCAGATCTGTTCTGTTGCGGATGTAGCCGCGGGCCGCGCTTGCTATTATCAGATTAGTCAGCAGCGCTACCCGATGAATGCGGTTGCGCGGACGCTGCTGCTGATTGACAAGTATACGACTGCTGATGATAACCAACTTTCTGACTGGTACCACGCGAGCCGCCTGCTGCCCGACAGCCTGTTTCGGTTGCCACCTGCTGCCAGTATGCATTGTTGTGGACCCGGTCCTGAGGATCCCCATACCTACACACTTGAGTTGCGGCTGCCACCGGGCAGTCGGGGAAAATTGTCCGTCCCGCTGGTTCTTGCGGCCTTTCCCGCTGTACTCAGTGGGCTAATTCCCAAGGCTGACAGTCTCTATGGCGAAATACAGATTGCCAATCATCAGCGGGATACCTTGTCGCTGTATTATTACGTCAACCCCTTTGTGTGGGCGGAAAAACAGCATACCAAACTGCTCGTGAGGGGAAGAAATGCAGATCGTTTGTTGGTAAACTGGCATGAATTATCGCAGGTATACAATCCTCCTCGCTATCTGGACGATTTCAGAGACTACTACCTGAGCAGTGGGATATTGGATGAATGGATCCCCAAACTCCCGGCAGCACAGAATTTTGGCCAGTTGCCCGAAGTCTTTACCCATTACTGTCTGCTGCAGGGTATGTCCCCGCAGGAAGTCAGCTTGCGGCAGCAGGCCTTCCTGTTGGGCTATCGCCAACTGTTGCCTGTCATGCAGGAACAACCGGCGCTGGAAAGGCTGTTCCTGCAAAACCCTGTTTATCAAATATTGCTGTTTGATCTTTGTCAGACACTTGCCCCTCAGGAGCTCTTGCCTTATCTTGAAAATCTGTCTTTATGAGTAGTCCGCAGCGAATGAAGCGATATGTACTGGTTGCCTGTGGAGCAGCTGTGCACACTCGTACGCTGCGGTATGCGTTGCGGCAATTGCAGGCATTTTCAGATAAAGAAGTATGGGTAGTTACGGATCAGCGCAGAAATGAGGAAGTGATTGCGCATCCTTTGCTGATTGACGTAGAAACTCCCGCAAACCTCAGCCATCACCAGGCGGCTATTTTTCTCAAAACCAGCTTACACCGCTACCTGGATATGCAGCACCTTTACTGCTATCTCGATACGGATGTGCTGGCTGTACGTGCAGGTGTGGACAATATTTTTGATTATTTCCATGAGCCTGTCAGTTTTTGTACCGATCACTGTCGCATGCCTGCATTTAGCCCGGCCTGCGTTTTGAATCCTGCAACAGAGCGCTTGTTGCAAAAACAGCAGGCGCTGGAGGCCTTACGCATGCAATTCGCTGATATTGAAGTAGCACAGGAGCAGCGGGCGGGCATCCACTACCATCGCATACAACAAATCCGCGACACTTTTAACCAGCGAAGACCGGCGCATGCCGGCAGGCTGTCGCGCCGGCAAAATGGGAGCAGTAACGCCAGACTGCTGGTCAACAAAATAATCTTTCATTCGCTGCGGTTGATGAGCCTTCTGTTGCCGCTCTCTTCAGCCAGGCGGCAGCTGCTTTTTGAAAAAATACATCGTGCTGTTTTCGGTACGCCTTTCAGTTTTCAGGTGTATGCACGTCAACACGGCTACGATTACCAAGCCCGGCATGGAAAGTGGTACGACCAACAGGCTAACTGTCTGTACGAGGAAAACAGCCTGATAAAAGCCATTGAAAACGGTTCTTCGTTTCGCTGGAATCCGCAACTAGCATGCTGGTACGACGAGGAAGGCAATAATATCAGCTCCCCGGCATCGGATTTGTTGCGACAGTTGATTGGCCAAAAATTTAATGTGCAGGTTGCAGAGGCCGATTGGCAGCACTGGAACGGTGGTGTTTTTCTTTTCGATCATACGGCTGTCGCCTTTCTGGAGCAATGGCATCGCTGGACTTTGGACATCTTTACTGACCCGGTCTGGAAGACACGCGATCAGGGTACACTCATCGCCTGCTGCTGGCAATTTGGCCTCCAGAATCATCCTACGCTGCCTGTTG
Source organism: uncultured Saprospiraceae bacterium (assembly GCA_964441755.1). Classification (GTDB taxonomy): domain Bacteria; phylum Bacteroidota; class Bacteroidia; order Chitinophagales; family Saprospiraceae; genus JAUMBM01. Next base: position 342,015 of record CAYTVG010000002.1, on the reverse strand, counting down.
AGTTTAATTTTTTAGCTGACTATTACAACCCTGCACTCGTTTATAAGGGTGATTTGTGCTTTGCATACAAGCACAAGAGCAGCCGTATCTATCGTCCGTTCTTCCTGCATATTTACCATCATTTTGGTGATCAACAGTGGCCTGTCTGGCGGGATTTCGAGCAAATTATTTCAAAATAAATTATTGTTTTTCAAATTATTGCATCTGTTTTGAAGTATCCGGCAGTCGTATTATTTTCGTCCGTATAATAGTACGGGCATGACACGCGCATATATGCATCCGGGCCTGCGTATGCTGATGGCAGCCCTTTTGCTGTGTAGTTATCTGGCTGCACAGCCACCGGATTCTGCAGGCACGCACACTTCCTCATTTGAACCTCCTGCCTATTTACAGGAGCGGCTTGAAGAATTATCAGATGATCTACAAACCACCGAGCTGACCGATTTCAATACTTTATACGAGTCATTACAGGCTTATCTTGAACGACCTTTGGATCTCAACCATGCCAGTGTTCAGCAATTGGAAGAACTGGGATTGCTCAGTGACTTTCAGCTCAGTCAGTTTTTGGCCTATCGTCAGGCGTTGGGACCCCTGATATCGATCTATGAACTACAGGCCATCCCGGGCTTTGAGCCGGCTTTCATTCAGCTATTGCTGCCATTTGTGACCATAAAGGCGCAACTGGACGACTATCAGGTATCGCTGCGCGAATTGTTGAGTGGTGGTCGAAACGAATTGTATCTTCGTTGGTCATATCCGCTGGAGCGCGCTTTGGGATACACGCAACCGACGGATACTGATAACCGATACCTCGGTGACGCCAACCAGTTGTACCTGCGGTTTAAACATGCCTACAGCAACCGGTTTAGCTGGGGATTTACCGCCGAAAAAGACCGGGGGGAGCCGTTTTTCAGGGGAGAAAATCGTCGACGAGGGTTTGATTTCTGGAGTGGCCACCTGGGTTTACGGGATATCAATCGCTGGCTGCGCAGTCTGGTCATCGGTGATTTTAGTGCCAACCTCGGGCAGGGTCTCATTTTGTACACGGGTTTTGGATATGGTAAAAGCGCTGCCATCAGTAGTATACGCCGCGGGGGGCGAGTCTTAAGTCCTTATGCCAGCGTAAATGAGGCTGCCTTTCTGCGCGGGCTCGCAATTACGACCGCCTGGCGTAAAAAATTTGAATCTACAGCCTTTGTATCTTATCGGCGAAGGGATGCAGTGTTGGCAATGCCTGATTCATTGGCAGATGCCAATGAAATGCCTGTTTTTTCAGCTTTTGACCTCGATGGCTTCCATCGTACGCCGGCAGAAATGGCAGGGCGGGAAACGCTCCGACAACTGCTGGCTGGTGGAAGCCTTCGCTACAACTTCGATCGTGGACACCTGTCCCTGAATGGTGTCTTTCATCAGTTCGATGCTCGTCTTGTCAGCCGGCCTCAGTTGTACAATGCCTACTACTTTAGTGGCAATACACTGGCCAATGCGAGCCTTGATTTTAGCTTCAGACACAGAAATCTCAGCACTTTTGGCGAGACGGCTATCAGCGCCAACGGAACCATAGCTGCCCTTGCAGGTCTCTTCTTTAGTCCGGACAGAAAGGTGGATATTTCCTTGCTTTTTCGGCACTACCCCGCCAGATTCAATAGTCTGATGGCCAATCCCGTGGGAGAAACTACGGGCGGCAGAAATGAAAGCGGCCTCTATCTTGGTATTGAAATTCGCCCCCACAAATACTGGTTACTCAATGGCTATTTCGATATCTGGCAACATACTTTTTTCCGTTTTATGGTAGATGCGCCTAGCCAGGGATATGAGTACCGAACCCGGTTAAGCTACCAGCGCCGGCGGCAGTATGAGGCTTATGTTGAACTGCAGTACGAAGTTAAAGAAGGCAATATTCCTATCATTGACAGCCCGCTCAATGATGTCATTCCCAACTACCGGTTCCAGTTGAGACTGCATTTTTCGCTGAAGATAAGCCCTGCATTGGAATGGCGCAGCCGGATTGACTATGGCTATGCAGACAATGAAATCAATAATCGTCAGCGGGGGAATAGCATAGCTCAGGACCTGCTGTTTCGGCCGGTCGGATCTCCCTTGTCTTTTACACTCCGCTATGCGCTCTTTGATACAGACGGCTATCAGGTGCGATTTTACAACTATGAAAATGGCCTGCTCTACAACTTTGCTATCCCCGCCTACTATAATCAGGGGAGCAGGTTTTATATCAACCTGAGGTACAGAGGTATTAAACATTTGATGATCGAAATGCGTATAGCCCGCACTTTTTGGGCCAATCAGCCTTTCATTGGAAGCGGAACCGAACAACTACCCAGCCCTGTCCGGACCGATATGTCTGCACAGATCAAATACATATTCTGATCGTTAGGTGTTGGCAGTACCAATGGTGGTATGGATTGGGGGACTCTCGGACCGGGTGAAGAGGTCTAAGAATCATAGGAGAAAACCATAAAAACACGAGCCGGCCGCAAAAAATTGCGACCGGCTCTTTTTTTACCTCGTTAGTCTGCAGGATCAGCCGTACTGATCAGCATATCGCCCCGGTAAAGAAGGCAAAAAAACGCAAATGTTCATGAGATTGTGATGGGTCGGAAGACCGTAAGAAAACGTTACTACCATTTACTAGGCCGTCGATGAAACAAAGGTATAACAACTTTTTTTATCCACAAGATTTTGAAAAAAGCAGTTTCCGCTATTTACTAAACGGTCACTTTCCTGTGTATTTTGTACAGCAATCTAAGCCATACGGTAGCAGAATTTCATCGCTCAAGTGGTTTGAAATAAGGAATGGCGGCATAGTGGGTCATATCATGCGTGGAAGGGACAACACTGATGTAGTTGTTTTCAAGTGCCCATACATCTGTATCCTCTCCTTTGTCATCATTGACAAAGCGCCCTGTGAGCCAGTAGTACTTCTGACCACGGGGATCCCTTGCCTCAACAAATTCTTCCATCCAGCGAGCATCGGCCTGTCTGCATATACGAACACCTTTGATTGGATGGTCTGATCTTCTCGGTATATTGACATTCAACAAATTACCATGTGGCATGCCTTCCCGCAAAACAAATCGCATCAGCTCACTCACGAAAGGTACAGCATGATCAAAATCTGCTTCGTAGGAATAGTCCAGCAGTGAAAATCCAATGCTGGGTATTCCCTCCAATGAAGCCTCCATGGCGGCCGATAAAGTTCCCGAATAGATAATATTCAGGGAGGCGTTGCTCCCATGGTTGATTCCGGAAACGCAGAGGGCGATGTCGCGGTCCTTCAACAGTACATTTTTGGCAAGTTTTACACAATCTACGGGCGTACCACTGCATTCGTAGGCTTGTAAGCCGGGAAATACACGACTTTCGTGCAGCCGGAGCGGTTCGTGAAGCGTAATCGCATGCCCCATACCAGATTGAGGAGAATCTGGTGCTACGACAATCACCTCTCCCAGTTGCTGGGCAATTTCTACCAATGTGCGGATGCCGGGGGCTGTGATCCCGTCGTCATTGGTAACAAGAATAAGCGGCTTTTTCATGAGGTAAAGATAGTGAATGTCTCTTAGTATACCGGCGCTGTATTCGGCCTCTATACTGAATTTTTGTCCCGGGTTCTCAATTTTATCCAGCGCTTTATACTGTTTCTAAGTACATCGAAACGGCAATAGGCGTTCTTGTGTGTGTTGATAGATTCCGGACACCCGCAGAAATGCAATCACCATTCCGTACCTGAAAGGTAATCATACAAAAATCCGGAAAGTGTGCTCACCGCATCCTCCAGACGCCAGTTGGCACGATTGCGTGTCTCTACATAATTACTAATGGCACGAAATTGTCTGAATGCCTGTTGCCCGGACTGTAGGCATGCCCAGAAAAAAGCGGCTCCTTCCATACTCTCGGTTTGCGCTTGTGGAAAAACAGTCCGTATTGCCTCAATCGAAGGCTGGTAGCCGTGAACCCGATTGACACTCAGCCCTTCAACAACAGATACCCCCCTGCCATAAGGAACATGGGGATTGTACAATTTTCCGTTCACCAAAGGGAAAGCATCAGGAGATAGCAGTGCTGTCAGGTGTAGGGGAACAAATACCCCGTCAGCCTGCTCAATGCCCAGGTCTCCAAACTGTTCGCAACTGACTTCAGTAAGCTGGCCTAGTTGTAATGAACGATCATAAGCACCGGCTACGCCCGCCTGCACCAGTCGATCGTAGCTATTGCCCGCCAGTGTTGTTCCCAAAGCAAAAGCTGCTGCAGGTAATCCTATCCCGGTAATCAACAGGTGTAACTCCTGCTGTCCCCAATGGTAAACGCGAAGCCCGCCGGCACACTCCCTAAGGCTGGTCTTCTCACTCTCTATCTTCTGGAGAAGGGGCGCGATTTCGAAGGGTGTCGCAACGACCAACAGTGTTTTATTATGTCTCATATACCAAAGATAAGACTTACCGCAGGATGAAGACCCAGTATATGATGCCAGGCAATAGCAATATCCATCCATAACCGCTTTTGCAGCCGCAGCCCCGCCCCCATACTCAGTCTTATGGGATTACCGGCCAAGCCAAGACGACAGGAGAAAGATTCGTGTAGCCGATAGTCTATACCTGCCCTAAATTGCGTAGACGCCTGAATATCTTTCTCGGCTTCTACCAACAATAACAACTGCTCAGCCGGCTGGTAGCGAATGCCGATAGCCAAACAGGCAGGCAGGTATTCTCCATCAATAACCGATGTCCGGAAGGGATTCAGCAATCGAAAACCTATACTTACGGCTTTGTTTACAGCTGCCTGCATACCAATGGCTGCAGAGAATGCACGGGCTGATCCGTAAGTAGGAATTACCACTTGTAGCCCGTAAATCTGTGCACCCAACAGCAGTCTTGAACTGAGGACCCGCCCATAGCCCATAGCGATTCGCTGTTCGTAATAGGCAGGATGGCCTGTGTGCTGCAAACCCAGCGACCAGCCACCACCACCAACACTGCGCACATAAGCTGCTGCGAGCAGCCGGACATCAGGCAGCCAGACCGGCTGCTGCACAGTCGTTGTCAATACCTGTGCCTGCTCAAGTCTGGCTATGCCGGCAGGATTGGTCCAACAGGATTCCATCCCTTCCAAGGCAATACCACTACCTCCCATGGACAGACTGCGGGCTGTCTCCAATGGCTGTGAGCCCGGCTGTGCCACTGCGGCCAACCAGGCGGTGATCATAGTGATCACCCAAAACTGTTTTTTCATATAGTAAGCGCGTTTTGTGCAGCCAGCCGGGCATAGTATTCGCCCGCCCTCGTCATGCGACGATCCATTGTAGCTAAATCAACCTGCACCAACCCAAAGCGGTAGGTCGGACCCAAATTCCACTCAAAATTGTCCCAGGTACTCCAGTGAATATACCCCTTCAACAGTATGCCCGCAGAAATGATCTCATGGCATACCTTTACGTAGTCCTCTATCGCCTCTATGCGTTGCTGATCATCATCCGTACAGATACCATTTTCTGTCACCCAAAGCGGTTTATGGTAGCGTTGCCAAAATTCGCGCAGGCGCAAACCTAAACCCTCGGGACGATAACCCCACATTTTATCGTGTGCCCGCCCCATAGCCTTCAAGGCACCCGGTCGGTCGATCTCCGTGATCGGGAAGGGGTCAAACAATACATACGCATAGTAGCTCAGACCCCAGAAATCAACCCGCTCAAAAGGACGAGCTGCATATCGATGAAACCAGTAATCCATGAAAGCAGCTACTGCCCTGCCCGCCATATTCAAACCTTCAAACCAGCCGGTGTTGAGTGAAATACCCACCGGATGCGTAGGGAAACGCTGTTTAATGCATGAATAAGCAATATCATGGGCTTTGCCCATGTGCCGCAATACGCGATGCGCCTGATCAAATCGAAGCTTACGGCAAGGGGGAAAATTTCCCAGTATATAAGCATTCAATGCAAAGACATTGGGCTCATTGAAAGTATTCCAATAACCAACATATGAACCAAAAGCCTCTAAACACTGCTGTAAATAGTCAACATAACAACCAATGGAACGTTCGTCCACCCAGCCTCCTTGTGCTTCCAACCATCGGGGATGGGTAAAATGATGAACGACCAGCATGATTGACACTCCCTTTTCGCGCAGGGATCCGAAAAAAAGTCGATACTCATCAACTACAGCTTCGTCAAAAGGTGCATAGGCTGCTGCCTGCAGCCGGGCCCAGTCAAGTCCACAGCGGTACAGACTCCCCAGCTGACTGATATAGGTGGCGTCCTCTTCCCTTCTCAATTCGTGGTCTGTCGTGCGGACAAACGTGTAGCCGTCTTTGGAGACGAACCCACGCCAATTGTGATCAGAGGCCGTCTCTACCTGAGCCGCCGCCGTGGAAGTACCCCACACAAAGTCATCGGGAAAATTGATGCGCATACCTTGGCAAACATTAAAGAGAAACTGCAGGCATTTTGGCGGCTGTTGTCGCCAAAATGCCTTACATCATTGATGCAATACTAAAAGCACTACTCCTCCCAGTCAGCAATAAATACATTCGTATCTCTGGTGCCGCCGTTGTTCCGATTGGAAGCAAAAACCAACTGCTTGCCATCACGGCTAAACATAGGAAAAGCATCAAACACACTGTCGTACGTTAGTTGCTTGAGTCCTGTACCGTCGCTGTTGATAATAAACAGATTGAACTGCCGGCCACCCGGACTGTGGTGATTACTGGTAAAAAGAATGCGCTTCCCGTCGGGATGAAAATACGGAGCCCAATTGGCCTTACCGAGATTCGTTACTTGTCGAAGGTTACTGCCGTCAACATTACAAACGAAAATCTCCATATTGGTTGGTTGCACCAAACCTTTGGCTAACAATCCTTTATATACACTTATTTCTTCATCTGTCTTAGGTCTTGATGCCCTGAAAACAAGTTGTTTCCCATCAGGAGAAAAGAAAGCACCGCCGTCATAACCCAGATCAAATGTTACTTGCCTGACATCAGAGCCATCGACCTTCATCGTATACAGCTCAAGATCACCCGTGCGGTCAGAGGTAAAAACGATGCGCTTACCATCCGGTGAAAGGGTAGCTTCAGCATCATAGCCTTGGGTATTGGTCAACTGACCTGTAACCTCACCTTTCAGGTTGGCTGTAAAAATATCAAAGGTGGAAAATATCGGCCACACATATTTGCCATCCACTAAGCGAGGTGCCTCAGGGCACTCATCACCCGCATGATGCGTACTGGCGTACAGAATTTCCTTGTCGCCCGGCATGAAGTAGGCACAGGTTGTACGTCCCTTGCCCGTACTGAGCATTGGTGGTTTGCTGCCTTCTGTGCCTTTCAGCGGCATGTAAAAAATTTGATCGCAGGCTGTTCCCCAGCTGGCATTTGTACTCTGAAATACCAGGTAACGGCCATTAAAACTGAAGTATGCCTCTGCATTGTCTCCACCAAAAGTCAACTGGCGAATATTTTTTATATGCCGCTCATCAGGATAACGCAGACTGTCGACCGATGCCGCCTCTTTGGATGTTTCAGACATACCTGCCTGCTTGGTAAGACAGGACGTAAGTAATAGAGATGATGCCAACAGGCCTCCTAAAATCAATAAAAAACGCATGGATTATTATTTATATGTACTACTCCCCCGCACTGTATCCCCCGGTAAGCAGTTGCTGCTACCGTTGCTGCGGGCATCGTCGCAAAGCTAAGGAATGCATTTGATATTCTTTACATAGCTGCAATGCTCTGGTATATCTTGAATTGTTTATGACAAAATAACGTGGGCAGTTCCAAAAAACCGTCTGCTTTACCACAAAAGTTGCGAACTTTACAGCATCATTTATACTTGAAATGCCAACTGTATTCTTCAAGGATTTGGGTAGGATCGACTACAAAGCTGCCTGGGACTATCAGACGGTGCTGCATCAGGAGCTGGTAGCTGCTAAACTCCTGCGCCGTACACATCCGCCCCTGCCAGAGGATGTGCCGGCGGCCATTCGACACTATCTCATTTTTTGTGAGCATCCACCTGTCTATACGCTGGGGAAAAGTGGTAGTGAAAGCAATCTGCTGCTTTCTGCTGAGGAACTCACCGCAAAAGGTTTCCAATACTATCGCATCAACAGGGGCGGCGATATCACCTACCATGGACCAGGCCAGCTTGTTGGATACCCAATCTTCGATCTCGATGATTTTTTCACAGATGTGCACCGCTACGTGCGCACACTGGAAGAAGCAATTATCCGGACCCTTGCCGATTATGGTATCGAATCGCTGCGAGTTCCGCAATATACAGGCGTTTGGTTGCCCGCCAATGCACAGGGAGATCCCCTTCGCAAAATATGTGCCATCGGTGTCCACCTTAGCCGATGGGTAACCATGCATGGTTTCGCCTTTAACGTAAATACCGATCTGAACCACTTCAGCCATATCGTACCCTGTGGCATTGCTGATGAAGACAAAGCGGTCACCAGCATGCAAAAAGAATTGGGCAAGGAGGTTGATGTGAATGAAGTCAAAGACGTTTTAAAAAGCAAGCTTGCTTCGTTATTTGTATTTGATTATGGTTAGCAATACTTTATCTTTGCCTGCCTTTAACGATCGCTCCTAAAAAACTATCGCTAATCCCCACAAGCTAGCCTTCAGAATACGTATGAAAAAAGATATTGAACTGCGCCGTGTTGAAGATATAATCATCGCTATCATCCCTCCTGAGGACAGCGATAACCAGGATCTTTGGGATGTATACCTGATCAACCTGCAGGAACAACCTATCGATAACCTGCTCGTCAGCTCCGTCGGCTATGGAGAGATTGAGGGTGAGATGCGAAAAACGACTACTCTCAGGTACTTTTACGAACAAATCGGTCCTTTGCAGGTTGTTCAGATTGAACCTATCCAGTCAAGTTTGTTCGACTTGACGCACGAGTATTGGATCAGCTACAACCAGGCAGACTATATGTATGATCGCAAATACGTTTTTGTGAGTGGCAGTATTCACCCCATGCATTTTACCTCAATACCGCTTATCAATAAGCGAGGTGTGATGATTCGCTAGAATTCGAAATCCCAAACTTCCATGAAACAATCAAAAAAAGTATCAGAGTCACGGACAGTCATGACAGAGTTGGTCATGCCCAATGATACCAATCCCATGGGCAATCTGATGGGTGGTAATCTGCTCCGTTGGATGGATATGGTCTGCGGAATATGCGCAGGCAAGCATTGCGAATCTCATGTTGTGACAGCTTCTGTTGATCATGTATCTTTCGAAAATCCTATCCGCAACGGTGAAGTAGTCACCCTGGAGGCTACAGTCACCCGCGCCTTCAATACCTCCGTAGAAGTAATGGTAGAAGTGCTGGCTGCTGATATGAAGGGGCATCAGCCAAGGCGTTGCAACCATGCCTATTTTACCATGGTAGCTGTTGACGATCAACACAATAAACCCAGCAAAGTACCCGCGGTCATCCCTCTGACGGAAATTGAACACCAACGCTATGAAAGCGCCAGCCGGCGCCGTGAAATGCGGTTGATGTTGAGTGGCCGCCTAAAGGCTGAAGACGCTACTGCTGTGAGGGCTTTCTTCGAGCGAATGCCTGCCGATTCATCCGTAAGCTAAATTTTATTCCATGCTGCGTAGTTTGTTGTGGATCTGGGTTGCAGTAAGTCTGCTGTGTTCATGCTCTCTGACCATGCCCGAACCACTGACACTGACCGCTCCCGCCGGCGATTTGTCTGTTAAGTTATGGCTCAATCAGCAAGGACAGCCCTGCTATCAGTTACTGCTGGGTACGAAATCTGTCGTGGATACCTCTGCCCTCGGTTTCAGCTTGAAGGGCGCTCCTCCGCTGTCTTCACACTTAAAAATAGTTGACAGCCAGTTTTCTACGTTTGATGAAACCTGGGAAATGCCTTGGGGGGAGCAGCGACTAGTGCGCAACCACTACAATGAAATGCGTGTCCGCCTGGTTGAAACCAAGGGACAGCAGCGGTCATTCTCCCTCGTCTTTCGTTTATTTGAGGATGGTCTTGCTTTCCGATACGAATTCCCCCGGCAAGCAGCTGCCGATAGCCTCGTCATACTGGATGAGCATACTTCATTTAGACTCACAGGCAACCACCGCTGCTGGTGGCAGCCCGGTGACTGGGATATTTACGAACACGTTTACAACGAAACGCGCTTCACTGAGATTGATGCCCTTAGTAAGCGTAATCACCCCAACCTCGCTCAAACCTACATACCGGAAAATGCCGTCAACACTCCTGTAACCCTTCGTACCGACGATGGTATCTACCTGAGCATTCACGAAGCAGCCCTCTACGATTACTCAGATATGACCCTCAAGGTCGACAAACAAGGTCTGTCTTTCATTAGTGAACTCGTCGGACGTGGGAATGACTCGGTCAAAGCTGTAGTACAGCTCCCCTTCAATACACCTTGGCGAACCATTCAGGTGGCCACACGTGCAGGCGATCTGATCGAAAGCAAACTTATCCTCAATCTCAACGATCCTCCCAAAATACAGGATCTGTCGTGGATTAAACCCATGAAATACGCCGGTATCTGGTGGGAAATGCACTTAGGAAAGTCCACCTGGGCGATGGAAGGTGGTAAACATGGCGCTACCACAGCTAATGCTAAACGCTACATAGATTTCTGTGCTGACAACAATATTCAGGCACTGCTCATCGAAGGCTGGAACACTGGCTGGGAGCACTGGATAGGCTTCGATGAGCGGGAAGGTGTCTTCGATTTTATCACCCCCTATCCCGATTATGACATCAAAGAGGTCGTTGCTTATGCTCGTAAAAAGGGTGTTGCGCTCATCATGCATCACGAAACCTCCTCAACGGTCAGAACCTATAGCCAACAACTCGATACAGCCTTCCAACGCTGTGCAGCACTTGGCATTCCTGCCGTCAAAACAGGTTATGTAGGTAAAATTATTCCCAATACAGAATACCACCACGGGCAGTGGATGGTTAGGCATTACCAACAGGTCGTTGAAAAAGCTGCCCGGCACAGGATCATGGTCAATACCCACGAACCTATCAAAGATACAGGTATTCGGCGCACTTGGCCCAACTTCATGACCCGCGAAGGGGTGCGGGGACAGGAATTCAATGCCTGGTCGTACGAAGGCGGCAATCCGGTTGATCATCTCACCAAAGTGGCCTTCACCCGTATGCTTGCCGGACCTGTCGACTATACCCCCGGCATTGTACATTTATCGCTCAATCCCTACAAACCCAATAATCGGGTAAAACATACCATTGCGCACGAACTGGGTGCTTATGTGGTTATCTACAGCCCAATGCAAATGCTGGCTGACCTGCCCGAGCACTATCGCCTGCATCCGGCAATGCCTTTCCTCAAAGAAGTGGCCGTTGACTGGGAGCAAACACGCGTTATCGCTGGTGAACCTGGCGATTTCGTGGCCATTGCCCGGCAGGAACGAGGCAGCAAACGCTGGTTTTTGGGGGTCGTAGCCGACGAAAACCGACGAAGGCTGGAGCTCCCGCTCAACTTTTTGCCCCCTGACCAAAAATTTAGCCTGGAGCTGTATGCCGATGCCCCCGAAGCACACTGGGAACACAAACCCGATGCTATGGTTATACAAAACAAAGTGGTATCTGCCAACGAAATTCTTTCTTTGGATATTGCGCCCGGTGGCGGTGCCGCTGCTATCTTGCGCCCCCTGTGATTTTATGCCGGTCTTGCCCCTGTAAGTTACAGACAGGCAGGCTAGAGTTTTATCTGTAATGCCATGTCCGTACTCAGACTTATTCTCGGTGATCAGCTCAATGAACACCATAGCTGGTTCAGTACTCCGCCCGATCAGGATGAGGCCATCTATGTAATGATGGAAATCCGATCAGAGACGGACTATGCACGGCATCACATCCAAAAGATTATTGGTTTTTTCCTGGCTATGCGCCATTTTGCAGGATACTTAAAGGCGCAGGGAAGAAAAATTCACTACCTGCAGCTGCAAGACCCCGGTAATCGACAGTCTTTCACTGCCAACCTGATATGGCTTGCAGATCACTATCAGGCAACGGCCATAGCCTATCAACTGCCGGATGAGTATAGACTTGACAGCGAACTGGCACAACTGTCTTCCTCCCTCAATATTCCTGTACATATATTTGATACTGAACATTTTCTAAGCGAAAGAAAGACTGTAGCGCAATTGTTTGCAGGTAAAAAGACCTACCTGATGGAGACTTTTTACCGCCATATACGCCGCAGCTACCAGCTACTCATGGAGGAGGATGGTTCCACTCCTCTGACAGGGCAGTGGAACTATGATCAGGACAACCGCCAGCCACTGCCAGCGGCTGTAGACATTCCGCCTGTACTTCGTTTTGAAAGAAATGTAAGCTCTTTGCACGATGAAATACAACAGGCAGGCATACAAACGATGGGCAGGATTAAGGATCCGACTCAATTTGACTGGCCAATAACGCGGGGAGAGCAGTTACAACTGTTACATCATTTTATCCACCATCGCCTGCACGCTTTCGGCACCTATCAGGATGCCATGAGCAGCCGACACTACCTGCTGTTCCACTCACAACTTTCCTTTGGCCTGAATACCAAAATGATCCACCCGCTGGAGGTCATCAAGGCTGCTATCCAAAGCTGGCAGGAAAATCCTGGCACCATCAGCTTCGCTCAAGTCGAAGGTTTTGTACGACAGATTGCCGGCTGGCGTGAGTTTATGCGCGGCGTATACTGGGCACAGATGCCAGCCTATGCCAACAGCAACTATTTCAATCATCAGGCAGAACTACCCCAGTTTTATTGGACAGGTCAAACGAAAATGTATTGCCTCGCACATGCCATTGGGCAGTCACTCGAAAGTGCCTATGCTCATCACATACAGCGACTGATGGTCACCGGTAATTTTGCCCTGCTGCTGGGTGTAAAGCCTGAGTATGTCGACCAATGGTACCTGGGAGTGTATATGGATGCCATCGAATGGGTTGAGCTAACCAATACCCGCGGCATGAGCCAATATGCCGATGGCGGTTTGTTAGCCACTAAGCCCTATGTTTCGAGCGGCAATTACATCAATAAAATGAGCGATTATTGCAATCATTGTCCCTACAATCCTAAAGAAAAAATTGGCCCTAAAGCCTGTCCGTTCAACAGCTTGTACTGGGATTTTATGTATCGCCACCGACAGCTACTGGCTAAAAATCCACGTATAGGAATGGTCTATAAAAATTGGGACAGAATGGATGAGATACAGCAGCAGGCTATCCTTCAACAAGCTATTTGGGTTAAGGAAAATATTGACAGTCTCTAATGAATGTTTACCCGGCCCGAAGAGAATTTTACCAACGGTTTCCCACCTCTTCGGGCAGTTGACACCATCTGTGACCCTCTGACAAAAAAACCCCGCCAGAACGTGTTCGGAAACTCCTGCCGACGGCAATAACGAAGGTTTTTTTCGAGTATTCCTACATCTTAGAAGGAGTATAGTTGGTTCCTTATAATTGAAAAAAAGTGAAAATTCGCGGTGGAATGAGCCGAATCGGACTCGGTGAGCTCCCCCCAACACGCTCTGAAGCAGCTTGCTCTTGGCTTGGGCTACAAGTCCCAAACAGATCCACAGATTACGGCACACATAAAATTCATAACACATTCATAGCCATTCCCTATATTTGCAGTATGGACTGGTCGCAACTTTTCAAGCGCACACATTTTCATGAGTTTGCCAATACTTTGCTGATCATCAGTGTAGTTATACTGATCAGCCTGCTTGCGCCTGCACATCTACGCTTCAGATACGCCTTTGAGCCCGGACAGCCCTGGGCTTACAAAAATCTGCACGCCCCCTTCGACTTTTCGCTCATGAAGAGCAAAGAAGAGCTGGCACGCGAGCGCCAAGAGGTAATCAGTACAATAAGCCCCGTATACGTCATAGACCAATCTGTTGTACGAGATCAGATTGACCGCTTCAAGAAGGATTTTTTTGCCCAACTGGAGTCTGTCAGCCGGGATCCTTACAATCCCTTCGCAGATCTCATGCGTGATCCTGCTCCTTATATCAACTATGGTGAAAACTACCTGCGGCGTCAGTACCAGCGTGGCATCATTCAGCTGGAGGAGGGTCATCAACAGCAGGGACCCGCCTTTGTCATTGCTGTTGTCAACGGCAATACCCTCCGAGAGTATACACTGGAAAATCTTTCGGATCCCGCCACCGCAAGGCGTACATTAGGCGATACACTGCCCTTTGTGAGGTTAGCCCATACTGATTTTTTACTGCCGCTGTTGGAGGAACATTTACAGCCCAACCTTTTTTACGACGACAGCATCACCCGACAAATGCAAGAGGAAGCTGTGGCCGGAATTACCGAACGCAAGGGACTTATCAAACAAGGGGAGCTGATCGTAGCCAAAGGTTCTTTGGTTACCAAAGAGGTTTACCAAAGACTGGAATCCTTCCGACTGGAGTTTGAACGCCAAAAAGGCGGCTGGAAGTTTTACAGCGTTCTCGCCGGATATTTACTTCTCATTTCTCTGCTCGTTGTCACTTTTACTGTCTATCTGAAGACCTTTGCCCGGTTGATTTATAATCGCTTCAACCGGCTGCTGTTTATCATGATGTGGCTCGTATTATACAGCTATCTGGTATATGTAGTCGAAAATATTGACATACTCACAGTCAATATCATTCCTTTCTGTATTGTGCCCATCATCGTAAAAACCTTTTTCACAGACCGGCTTGCGCTCTTTACACACCTGATGGTCGTACTTATCGCAGGATTTTTGTCCAGTCTAGGCTATAATTTTATTTTCCTTCAGCTTATGGCCGGCATCGTTGTACTGCTGGCAAAAGTGGATACGCGCAACTGGTCACGCTTTTTCTACTCCCACTTATTTATTTTTCTCAGCTACCTCGTCGGCCTGACGGGTTTGTCGCTCATACAGGAAGGTAATCTGAGCGAGCTTACTGCCAGTTCCATAACAGCTATCGGACTCAATGTATTCCTTACGCTATCGGCTTATCCGCTCATACCGCTGTTAGAGCGTATGTTCGGCTTCACATCGCCTATGACACTGGTGGAACTGGCCGACATGAATCAGCCCCTGCTCCGCGAGCTCGCCCTGCGAGCGCCCGGCACTATGCAACACTCCCTGCAGGTTGCCCACTTGGCAGAAGCAGCTGCTCGACGCATTGGTGCCGATGAACTCACCGTAAGGGTAGGTGCTTTATACCATGATATTGGAAAAAAATCAAACCCGCTGTTTTTTATTGAAAACCAATCGGGTGTTAATCCACATAAAGAAATTTCAAAGCTCGACAGTGCTCGCATCATCATTGGGCATGTAGAGGAAGGGGTACAGCTGGCCAAAAAGCATCACCTCCCTCAGCTTATTATCGACTTTATACGTACTCACCATGGTACTACAAGAGTGGAATATTTCTACAGAAGCTACCTGAGCGAAAATGAGCAGGCAGATATTGATGAAAATCTGTTCCGCTATCCCGGCCCCCGTCCGACTACCAAAGAGGAAACAATCCTGATGCTGGCTGACTCGCTGGAGGCCTCCTGTAAAAGTTTGCAATATCCTACAGGCGATGAAATCGACAAGCTGGTTGACTCCATCATCGATGGTAAACTGCATCTCAAACAGCTGGAAGATTCGCAGCTTAGTTTCCGCGAACTGCAAGAATGTAAAATCGTATTCCGCCAGATATTGCGCAGCATTCACCACGAGCGAATTCAGTATCCTAAGCCCTGGTAGTACGTCAATAGCATTCGGTGCCTCCTGCCTTTTTAATCCAGAATACTATTGAACATACTTACTTTTTCAAAGAAACACAGCTGCTGCTGTCCGGACTGAAAACAAGATGAAAATCCGGGAACAATAACCACCTTGCTTCTTGTAGACAGATCCCGAACACAGACTAAACCGCAAGTGTTTTTTTCCAATAACGCAGCAAACCGGCAACGCTCATCCAGGCGGGATTAGCTGCCTCGTAACGGTTGATGGCCTGCTCATCCAATCCGTGCGATTCAAGGTCTTCACGTACGTATGCCTGAAAAGCGGGGGTAATCACCTCTACAGCGGCACCCGACAGGTAATGGGGCTTCATCCACTCCGCCCAGGCATTCAGCCGTACCGACAATTCGTCAAGATGCTGATCTTTATCTGTTACTAACCCAAAGTGCGTGAGGTACAATTTTTGCGCCGGCAGCTTCCGCATTCGATCTATTGACTTCATCCAGTCGGCCAGGTGAATATCGGGCGGCGGACAAGGTGGCATAACGGGTCCATTACCAATTTTCACACCGGCGACATCCCCCGTGAACAGGTAGTCTTCCCACTGCCAGGCTATGTGGTGTACTGCATGCCCGGGTGTATGTCTTGCAACGACCCGGATATCCCCTAATATCAGTTCCTCATCATCTTCAACCTGCTGCAACCGATCAGCATCGATGGGATGCATTTCCCCCCACAATTTGTCCATCTGATCTTGGTAAATCATTCTCGCCGAAGCCATTAGTTTGGTCGGATCCATTAAGTGAGGTAACCCTTTGGGGTGTACATAAACCGTGGCTCCTTGCTGCGCAAACCACCAGGCAGCGCCTGCATGGTCGAGGTGAATATGCGTCAGTAGCACATGCCGTATATCTTCGGCCCGATAGCCTGCCTGCTCTACAGATGCAAGCAGTTGCGGCAGCGTAGAATGAGGCCCTGTCTCAACCAATACAGGACCCTCACTGCTCTGCAGCAGGAAAGCAGCAACAGCTGAACTAAGATCCAGAAAATTCAGATCAATAACTTTCATCTCAATTTTTTTGAGCTTTTTATACAACCACCCGACTGCCCTATACCAATAACTCTCCGGGAGTATCTAACAGAAGATTATTATCCTCGGTGATTGTCAAACAAAGGGCATGTACTTTGGGTAGTTCGTATTGCATAAAATAAGCAGCCGTATGCAGCTTGCTCTTGTAAAAATGATCAGCGGCTGGCTCTTTGACAGCCACTACCGCCTGCTTGAGCCACTGCCACCCAATGACTACCAGTGAAAAACACTCCAAATGTAAGGTAGCATTTGCCAGATAGCGCTCCGGACTTGCCGTATGAGCAAGCTTCAGAAGGTGGGTAAACATGGACTGGTATGCCTTCAGGGCTTCAGAAAAAAGATTGAGCTGTGGCAGCAGTTGAGGATATTTCCCGGCATTGGTCATCGTTTCAGCTACTTCAGCCTGTAGCAACTGCATGGCCCGACCGTTGCTGAGCAGCACTTTTCTGCCCAACAGGTCAATCCCGTGAATAGTAGTTGTACCTTCGTAAATAGCATTGATGCGAATATCACGGTAATACTGCTCCAGCGGATAATCGTCAGTATAACCTGCACCCCCTAAAACCTGCATGCCGGCACTCACAGCAGATATCCCGTACTCCGCCGGAAAACTCTTCGCCACGGGCGTTAATAGTTCCAATAACAGGTGCGCATCTGCTGCCTCATCCCCATCTGCACATTTACTTGTGTCTGCATAGTAGCTGCATTGCATCAGCAGGGACAAACTCCCTTCAACGATAGCTTTTTGCTGCAACAGCATGCGCCTGACGTCCGCATGTTCAATGATTGGCAACTGAGGTAGGCTTACGTCCTTGTTAGAAGGATGACGCCCCTGCGGGCGTTCGCGCGCATACTGCAGGCTGGCATAATAGGCTGCTGAGGCGGTCGCTGCCGCCATCAAACCAGTTGCAACTCTCGCTTCATTCATCATTTGAAACATATAGGCCAATCCTTTGTGTGGCTCGCCTACCAAGTAACCATGGCAATTGGCATTCTCCCCCAACATGAGATGGGCAGCTACGTAGCCTTTCTGTCCCATTTTACCAAACAAACCGGCTGTGAGCACGTCATTATCCTCCAGCGTACCCGCTGCACTGATTCTTTTTTTCGGAACGACAAACAACGAAATTCCTTTGGCGCCCGCAGGGGCGCCCGCAATTCTGGCCAGCAACAAATGAACCACATTGTCTACGCCGTCGTGATCACCTCCTGATATGTATACTTTTTGCCCTCTCAACAGATAGTGTCCTGCCGGATCTGCCTGTGCAGTAGTTGTGATATCGGAGAGCGAACTGCCCGCCTGTGGTTCTGTCAGCGCCATAGTGCCCTGCCACTGTCCGCTGTACATGAGCGGAACGTAGCGTTCCTGCAAGGCTTCGCTACCAAAAGTGCGTATCAGATTGGCTGCCCCTTGTGTCAAAAAGGCGTGCGATGCCAGATTGGCATTGGCAGCATAAAAAACGGACAATGCTGCATTGAGCACCAGCCATGGCATCTGCTGTCCTCCCTGTGCATAATCATCCGGTGCTGCAATCCAGCCGCCTTCCGCCAAAGCACGAATCCCCTCACCTACTGCAGGATGTACCCGGACAACCCCATTGTCAATGCGCACTTTCTGTCGGTCCATTTCCGCGTAAGCGGGAAAAAGATACTGGTCTGCCAGCTGTTGAGCAGCATCCAGTGCCATATCTATTGATGCAGGATCATAGTCAGCGTAGCGCTCATACTTTTGCAGTGAGGCTGATGAAAAGACCTCGTGAAGAAGAAAGCGGAGATTGCGGAGACTTATGTAGGGGTATTCCATGTATAGCCGGTTTTTATACAAATATAACCCTTTATTACACATTTTGTGCTTGCGAGAGCATCAATTCGGAGGAAGGGGGAATGAACCCGGAGCCTGTCCGCAACCTTGTACCAACCGTAAAAGGAATGATATTTTAGTGCAGGTATACCTTCTGTGAGGAGCACAGGCAACCAAGGTAAAGATGTGTGAAAATCAACTGTTTTTCTGCTCGGTTAATAAACTACGAATACGTCCTTGAAGCTCTATTTGAAATCGGCCATGGAAAGGTGGTTATTGCAAAACTGGTAGTCTACCACAACATTAGAAGCAACGATCAGTAGTCTTTGAGATGCATACTCATCTACCAACTGCAGATACCATTCAACACCCTTCGTATCTAAATTGGTAGTGGGTTCGTCCAGCAACACCAGTTGACTGTCGCTCATCAGCGACAGGCCAAGCTTTAATCGTTGCTTCATGCCACTGGAAAAATGTTTTACGGGCTTGTGTAAAGCCTGTGTCAAAGCCATGCGTTCAATAGCCTGTTGGGGCGTAATGCCGTTGCGGAAAGGCTTGAAGCGCTGTTGAAAAGTAACCGCTTCAAGCAGGGTGAATTCCTCAATGAGTTCAATATAAGGCGCTGCGAAAGTGATATGCCGGTACACCTGGTCGACGGATAGTGGACTGCCGCCAAGGGAGTAGCTCACACGCCCCTTGCTGGGACTCAAATGCCCTGAAAGCAAGCGTAAGAAAGTCGACTTGCCGGAACCGTTGGCCCCGGTAATGGCATAGCGATTGTCATCCGAAAAAGAATATGATACCTTGCGATAAATCCATTCATGCAGGTAGCGCTTACCAACGCGCTCGAGTTCAATCTTCATGCCCGTTGGCACCATTGGCATTGCTTTGAAATCCACGAATAATTCCCCCTTTGGAGTCCCTAATGAAAGACATGATGGTATCCGTCTCCTCAGACTGTACGCTCATCTCATCAATTAACTCGATCGCTCTGGAGAGCGAGTAGCCCTTCTGAAAAATCACACGGTACAGGTCGTGAATATGGTTGATTTGCTCTGCGCTAAAGTCGCGACGGCGCAGCCCGACGACGTTTACGCCGATATATGTGAGTGGCTCACGCGCAGCCCGTACGAAAGGAGGTACGTCTTTTCTTACCAAAGACCCACCGGCAACAAAACTGTGCGCTCCTATGCGCGTAAACTGCTGTACGCCTACCTGACCCTCAATAATTGCCCAATCATCAATGAGCACGTGACCAGCCAGATTTACATTATTGGCAAGGATAATATTATTGCCCAACAGGCAGTCGTGGGCTACATGTACATACGCCATAAGGAGGCAGTTGCTGCCTACCCGGGTAGTATTGGCCTGCGCTGTTCCTCTGTTGATAGTAACATGCTCACGCACAATGGTATTATCACCAATTATTGTTGTCGTATATTCACCCTGAAACTTGAGATCCTGCGGAATCGCAGAAATCACTGCCCCTGGAAAAATTTGCACATTGCTACCAATCCTGGCCCCGCTAAAAATAGTGACGTGAGGGCCTATCCAACAGTTATCGCCAATTTCGACGTCTTTATCAATGAAACTGAAAGGACTGATAACAACATTATTACCTATTTTAGCCGACGGATCAACCGCCTGCAATGAACGATTTGTATTCATGTTATGAGCGCTTGACGATCTGAGCAGTCAGCTCGGCTTCTGAAACGATGCGCGTACCCACAAAAGCAACAGCGCGCATCTGACAAATACCACGGCGTATGGGTGCCATCAACTCCAGCCGGAAAAAGACTGTATCCCCCGGAACCACCTTCTGTTTGAATTTAGCATTTTCAATCTTCAGAAAATAAGTGTCCCAGTTGCCCGGATCTTCAACACCCGAAAGCGCCAGTATCCCTCCCGTCTGTGCCATAGCCTCTATCTGCAGTACCCCTGGCATCACGGGATTGTTGGGAAAATGCCCTTGAAAAAATTCTTCATTAAAGGTGAGATTTTTCATACCTACAACATGCTGACTCGACAACTCAATAATTTTGTCGACCAACAAAAATGGGTAGCGGTGTGGCAGCCATTGCGCGATTTTCACACTGTCCATCACAGGTTCAGCATCGGGATCATATTTTGGTAGTCCCCTTAGGCGGCGCTGTTCTAATAGTCTTTTTTTGAGGATCTTTGTAAATTCCACATTGGCTTTGTGCCCGGGTTTGGTTGCCAATATCTTCCCCTTAATCGGGGCTCCCAACAAAGCAACATCTCCAATCACATCCAGCAACTTATGGCGGGCAGGCTCGTTTTGAAAGTGCAGATCGAGGGTATTGAGTATGCCCTCTCCGTTGACCTCCACTTTGGGGCGTCCCATTTTTTCGGCAAGTTCATCAAGTGTAGCCTGTGCCACAGGCTTGTCGGCAATAACAATAGCATTGGATAAATCCCCGCCCTTGATAAGATTGTGGGCAAAAAGTGTTTCCAGCTCATGAACAAAAACAAAGGTCCTGGAAGGAGCTATTTCTGTTGCATATTGCTTGATATCCAATAATATAGCATACTGCTGCCCCAACAGTGCCGAATTGAAATCTATCATGGATACCACCTGAAAATCATCTGCCGGCATGGCCGTAAGTTCCGCACCGGTCACCTCATCACGATAGGTTAAAGGCTCATCGATAATGAAATACTCTCTGACTGCTTCCTGTTCTGCAATCCCCGTAGCCTGAAGTATTTCGACAAAGGGAGCAGCACTGCCGTCCATGATGGGCATCTCGGGACCGTCGATCTGCAGCAGGACATTGTCAATCCCAAGGCCAAAAAGAGCCGACAATACGTGTTCTATGGTGCTAACGCTGGCTTGACCATTTTGAATGGTCGTGCTGCGTTCTGTGTTAACAACACGACTTACATCTGCATTAATGATAGGCTGATCAGGCAGATCTATACGTTGAATGCGATATCCATGGTCTACCGGTGCCGGTTGGAAGGTTAGCGTGGCAGGCTTTCCGGTATGCAAACCTACACCGGAGATTGATACTGCCTGATTAATCGTTGTCTGTTTCATAACCCAAAACAAAGGTATGCTGGAAAATAAACGCAAAGATAAACAATAGGATGTTAATTAGGAGATGCGCCTTATGAGCAGTGTAAATGAGGCCTTTCACGGCAGGTGATATGGGATATTCCTGATACAGGTATAAAATTCGTATCTATCCCTTAATCCATTTATTAAGATGCCGATAGATGAGTGGAAGTTGCTTGAATACTGCATAGCTGCGCAGGTAATCGTTGTAGGGCATACCCGGTGTTCCGGCGAGTATTTTCCCTTTTTCTGTAACGCTGGCAGCGACACCCGTTTGTGCTTGTATCTGTACGCCTTCCGCGATTTCAATGTGCCCAACAAAGCCCGCTTGTCCTCCGATGCGACAGTGTGCTCCTATACGGGTACTTCCTGCAATGCCTGCCAAGGCTGCGATAACCGTATGGGCGCCCACTTCAACATTGTGCCCCACTTGTATCAGGTTGTCCAACTTAACCCCCTGTCGGATGAATGTACTGCCCATAGTCGCCCGGTCAATAGTTGTACAGGCGCCTATTTCGACATCTGCTTCAATGACAACATTGCCCAGGTGAGGAACCTTCTGGTATACACCGGTGTCCGGATCCGGCACAAAACCAAAGCCGTCACTACCAATAACTGCATTAGCATGGATTACACAGCGATCGCCGATGACACAGTCGTGCAGAATGCGCACGCCCGGATGAAGTACAACCCCTTCCCCCAAGCGTACGTTGGCGCCAACGTAAACCTGATCATGCAATATACTTCCCCGACCTACAACAGCTCCTTTTTCTACTACACTGAAGCGTCCGACTGTTACCCCATCACCCAACGTAGCAGCAGGGTCAATACTCGCTTCGGCAGCAATACCGCTGCGTTGTGAGGCTTGTGCTGCCTGAAATCGCTGAAGCAGCGCGGTAAAAGCTTCGCGAACATTGTCGACCCGGATAAGGGTTGCCTTCAGCGGCTGTGAGGGCACAAAAGCACGATCGACGATGATGGCGGAGGCGGTAGTTGTATATGCATAGGGCTCATACTTGGCATGACCCAAAAAACAAATTGTACCTTCCCCACCCTCCTCAATTTTGGCCGGGCGGCTAATCAGAACCTCTGGTTCTCCTTCGAGGCTCCCTCCAATAATATTGGCAACTTCTTTGGCTGTTATTTGCATGGGGCAAAGGTAAAAAAAACCCTTAGTCACAGATAATTTTTGCGGCAAGCTGTAGGTAGTTTGCACGCAAATTCATAGACTTTGCTCTATATTTGCCGAAAAATACCTTGGACAGGATCATCAGAATTGGTACAAGAGGCAGCGAACTGGCACTTTGGCAGGCAAACCACCTGCAGCAGGAACTCATCGGCCTGGGTATCCGCTCAGAACTTTTGATCATCAAAACCAAAGGAGACCAGATTCAGCACATCGGATTTGATAAGATCGAAGGCAAAGGCTTTTTTACCAAAGAGCTCGAGGAGGCTCTGCTCGCAGGAGCTGTTGATTTGGCCGTTCACTCCATGAAAGACCTGCCTACTACCAGCCCGGTCGGACTGAGTATCGCAGGCGTTTCGTACCGGGAGGACCCCGCCGACTGGCTCCTGATTAATCCGGCTTCTTACACGCCGAATACGCCTCTCAATCTGCCGGAGGGTGCAACCGTCGGAACTTCCTCCATTCGCAGAAAAACACAGCTACAGGATCTTATGCCCGGCCTGCAGACAGTTGACATACGGGGGAATGTACCGACCCGCATACAAAAATTATTCTCCGAAGGACTCGATGCCATCGTACTGGCTGCTGCAGGCTTAAGCCGCCTGTCAATTGATCTCAACCATCTGCAGGTAGTCCGTTTTCACCCGCGTGAGTTTGTCCCGGCTCCGGCACAGGGCGTTCTGGCCTACCAATTGCGCAGCGACGATCTGGAGCTCCGCAAGGCACTACGCCCTATCCATCATCCCGAAGTTTCAGCCTGCACCAATGTCGAACGCAAAATTCTTCAATTGCTTGAGGGTGGGTGCCAGCTCCCGCTTGGGGCTTTTTGCCAAAAAGATGCGGCCGGCAATTATCATGTTTTCACCGCTTATGCTCCCGGCGCACACAGCCCGCTGCGCAGGTTTTCCCATTCCTCATCAACCAGCCAGGGCCTGGCAGAAACCGTTGTACAGCAACTGCTGGCTACTTAGCATTTCGCGACTTTATGGCATAAACAAAAGCAAAATGCTGTGGGGCATATCAGCTTTACAGACCCCGCATAGCTGGAAAAGTTAAAACCCCGCAGAAAAGGACTGTGTGGGACCAGGTGGCACGGACACAGACGTTAAATGCATCACAACCTACATTTGTCGATTATTTAGCCCCCCAATCAAGGCTTTTTCGTAGCTTTGCTACCGCATCGTTATTCCCTGTATCTTGTGTTTAAGCGTTGCACTTAAAAATCAATTTGTTACTTAAATCTGCCCATTGGCCCATTTGAACCCGTTCAAATATTGAAAATACCTGTTACTGATAATAGTCAAGGGTTCCGTATTAAAAAGCTGATTTATCTTAACTTATGCAAAACAAGACAATTAAAATTGCTGTCTATTACGACGGTAGTTACTTTCTTCACATCAGTAATTATTACAATTACGACCACCCAAAAAGAAAAAGGCTCAGTATCAGCGGTTTGCATCAATTCATCCGCTATCAGCTCGCACTGGAGGAAAATACTGCTTACCGCTATTGCCAAATCGTGGATGCTCATTACTTTCGAACTCGTCTGAGTGCACAGGAAGCCTATCAACGCGGCTCTGTACTCTACTGGGATCGGGTCTTTGATGATATCCTCATGTCGGCAGGCATCGTTACGCATTATCTTCCGCAAAAACAGTCCTCTTCCCGAAAAGAAGACAGAGGAATCGATGTGTGGCTGGCATTGGAAGCCTATGAGCAGGCATTCCTCAAAAAAATCGATGTGGTTGTACTCATTGCGGGTGATGGTGACTACCTCCCCTTGATAAGAAAGCTCAATACGCTGGGTACCAAGGTTATGCTGCTTTCATGGGAACTAGAGTTCACCACTGAACACGGTAAGGCAATGACTACTCGCACGCCACGTGAGCTGCTCGATGAAGTGACTTATCCGCTGGCAATGCACGAACTGATCGATGGGCGACGCAGCAAAAACGATCCTGTCATCAACGACCTTTTCGTGCCCGGAGAGAGCAAGCAGCGATCTTTTCAGTCTGCTGAAAATGAGGATATTGATGAACAGTACGAGGATGGCGACCTGCCGACGCCAGTGATTGGTGAAGTACTGTCAGGTGAGGTGCTCAGCCTTAAAAATGGCTATGGGTTTATCCGCTATCCACCCAATAATCTGTTTTTCCACCATTCCAGCGTACAGGATATGGATTTCCACGACCTGCTGATAGGCGATCTGGTCGAATATACACTTGAGCGCAATGAGGATGGTCAGTTGATTGCTACCAATGTCCGCCTTCTGGAGGAGGAAGAAGAATAGCAAGCATGAGGGGGTGCAACCGTAGGTTACACCCCCTCATTATTTTGCATCATCCTGCAGCAAATCAGGTCGCCGTTCTTCAGTTCGACGCAGTGCCTGCTCATATCTCCACTCCTCAATCAGTGGAAAATTGCCCGTAGTCAACACATCCGGTACCTTCCAGCCTCGGAATTCGGCCGGTCTGGTATATACAGGTGGCGACAGCAGGTTATCCTGAAACGAGTCAAACAGTGCACTTGTCTCGTCATTAAGTACTCCCGGCAGCAGTCGTCCGAGGGAATCAACCAACACGGCTGCCGGCAATTCCCCACCACTCAGCACGTAGTCCCCGATACTGATTTCCATGGTTACGTAATGCTCGCGAATGCGCTCGTCAATGCCTTTGTAATGCCCGCTGATCAGCAGCAAATTTTTTTTCATGGACAGCCGGTTAGCCAGCGGTTGATCGTACCGCTGTCCGTCAGGTGTCAGAAAGATAATTTCATCATAATTACGACGGGCACGTAAATCATCTATACAATTAGCAAGCGGCTCAACCATCATCACCATCCCGGCGCCACCACCAAACTGATAGTCGTCTACCTGTTTATGACGGCCCAATCCGTAGGGACGAAGATCATGTACACCTATGGTTAAGAGACCTTTATCTTGGGCGCGCTTGAGTATGGAGTGCTGAAAAGGGCTTTCCAGTAATTCCGGCAATACAGTAATAATGTCAATATGCATATCCGACTTAATCTTTTGGCCACCAAAATACAGCTATTACGGCTGTTATTTGCTCTGCCAACGGAAATTCCAGGTCACGCTGGGAATTACAGGAAACAATGACACCTTGAAAGCCTTTGCCTGGGCTGTGCCCGCATTGGCATCTGCCTCCAAATCGTAGTAAATGAAGAACGGGTTTCTGCGGTTGTAAACATTGTAAATGGAAAATGCCCAGCTACTGCTAAAGCGCCCCTTGGCTTCAGGCTTGGGTACGTAAGTAGCCGACAAATCACCTCTGTGATAAGGCTGAAGCCTGGCACTGTTGCGCACGCCATATTCCTGCACCAAATTTTGGTCGATGAAGTACAAGCTCCGCAAAGGCGTGTACGCCTGTCCGGTTCCGTAAATCCATACAGCACTTACTTCCCACTTAGGATGTGGCTGATAGCTAGCCACCAGCGAAAGGTCGTGGGTGCGATCGTATACAGCAGGAAAAACCTGCCCCTCATTAATATCCGGAAAAATCCGCTCGGTCCGCGAAAGGGTATAGCCGATCCAGCCAGTGAAATCTCCTTTTTTCTTATTGACAAAAAACTCTAACCCGTACGCTCTGCCTCGTCCAAAAACAAACTCCCGCTCCAACTCACTGGCAACATTATTGACATAGTTCTCCCGGTAATCTATCTGGTTCTGCAGATCGCGATAATACGTTTCTACACTCAGTTCATAGCGATTGTCAGCAATATTTCGGAAATACCCTATTGCGTACTGAATACCCCGCTGAGGTTTAATGCGCTCACTACTGGCCACCCACACATCCGTCGGAAGCGTTGATGTACTGTTACTCACGAGATGCAGGTACTGATTGGTAAATGTAATACCCGCCTTAAGGCTTGCCAACGGACTGAGTGTATACCTGAAGGCAAGCCGCGGTTCTAGCCCATTATATGTTTTAACGGGTTCTTTTTCATCATATTCCTGCCCGTCAACAGAAGATACATAGGGGCCAAGCTGAGTAAACCAACTCCAGCGAAGCCCTAGGTTTAGCCCGAGCCGACTGCCGATTTTGATGTCATCCTGAATATAAAATGCCCCTTCGTGAGCAAAAGTAGATTGCTGGTTATTGCTAAACGTCTGCTCTCCGTTGGTGGCACGGGTGACATTGGGTGTAAGCTTATGAAAGATATACTGCCCGCCATATCGAAGATGATGCTCCGGTGACGGGTAATAATCAAAATCGAGTTTCATGTTATAGTCACGCACACCACTAAACACATCAACCGTAAAATCCCCCTGCCCGCCTCCAAATCCAAAATCGTAATCGTTGTAGATGGCAGAGACATTCATAAACAGCTTATCATTCAACAGGTGATTCCACCGGAGTGTAGCCGTAGCATTGCCATAAGGAAGATCAAAGAAAAAATCCCGTACACTGCTTTTGTACATCAATACATCCCGTCCAAAATAGGCGCTTGCATATAAGCGGTCTTTGTCACTGAGCGTATAGTTGACTTTGGCATTCAGATCGTAAAAGTAGTAGTTGGTTCCCGCAAAGTTGCTTCGCTGCAGAAAAGGCTGTGCGAGATCCAGCGCATAGGTTCTGCGGGCAGAGACGATAAAGGAAGCCTTATCGCGAACGATAGGTCCTTCAAATGTCAGTCTGCTGGCAATGATCCCTATCCCGCCGGTAGCTGCATATCGCTGCTGGTTACCTTCTTTCATCTGAATATCTACGACCGAGGAGAGCCTGCCTCCGTACTGGGCCGGCATCCCTCCCTTTATCAGCGTTGTATTCTTCAGTGCATCCGCATTGAATACGGAAAAAAACCCAAGCAAGTGCCCTGAGTTGTATACCAATGCTTCATCAAGCAGTACGAGGTTCTGGTCAGGGCCCCCGCCGCGCACATAGAAGCCTGCATTACCTTCACCTGCCGACAAGACACCCGGCAATAGCTGCAGCGTTTTCAGGACATCTACCTCTCCAAAAACAGCCGGCAGTTTTTTGACTAATTCCATCGGTGTCTCGACCGTTCCCATGCGGGTCGATTCGACATTGGCACGTACATCTTCTGCGGTGACTACTACCTCCTCCAGCGCAATACCCTCTTCCATATCAACGGAAAGACTGGTATTTTTACTCAGGTTGACCGTGATCTCCTGATCTGCAAAACCAAGATAATTGAATACGATGAGGTAACTTCCCTTTTCAAGCGTCAGCGAATAAAAGCCGTAGGTATTGGTTGAAGTCCCTTTTGAAGGATTATCTTTTACATATATATTCGCACCGATGAGCGATTCTGCTGTGTTCTTATCTTTTACATAGCCACTTAGCGTATAGCGCTCCTGCGCACGGGCAGTGGCAGCGAGCGTGATTCCCGCTATGAACAGGAATAACAAGCGTATTGTCTTCATCTGATATTTTCAGGTTTGGGCTAGTAACAACCAGGACCTGCAGATAGTTGAAAAAATCCCTGCTGCTTTTGAGCTTGTTCGGGAATTTTCACCGCAAGTGAAGAGGAGATATAATTTGCGCTTATTACAGGGGGACTGCCTTTGCTCCCTGAATGTAAATAACAAAAAATGCAAAAAACGCCAGAAGGCGATCTTAGTCCACAGGTGCAATCAATGGTACAAACCACTTTACCATACCGGCTGCCAACAGGATGGCAATGATGTTGAGCCAAAAACCCGATCTTACCATGTCTCCCATTTTCAGATGTCCGCCTGCGAAAACAATTGCATTGGGAGGAGTGCCCATCGGCAGCATAAATGCACAGCTTGCTGCTAAGGTAACCGGCAAACAAACCATCAAGGGCTGTATACCCAAAGCAGATGCAATCCCAGCCACCACCGGCAGGAAGACGGTAACCAAAGCAACATTGGACATCACCTCAGTCAAAAACAAACTCACGGTTGTGACGCCCAATATCAGCAAAAAACTACTGAGCTCAGCACCCGTGAAGGCGCTGCCAATAAGATCAATGACTCCTACTTCTTTCAGCGCAGCTGCCAAACTAAGACCGCCCCCAAACAACAATAAAATTCCCCAGGGAAGCTTATCTGTATCTTTCCATTCTAATACAAACACCTGTTTACGCCAGTCAACAGGCGTTGCAAACAATGCAATTGTTGCCAAAATAGCGATTTCTTCATCCCCTAACCTAAACGGCAACCACTCATTCAGTAAGCTGCGAAAAATCCAGGCCATGGCAGTAAGTACAAATACTGTAAATGTTATTTTCTCAGCTTTACTCGCCGCCCCAAGTAAATTTAGTTGCCTGTCAATCAAATCTCTGGCACCCTCAAAGGAGCCAATTTTATTGGGTAGTATGATAAATACCAACAATCCGTAACAGGCTGCCAACATGAGCAGACTGAAAGGCACCCCCACCATCATCCAGTTGAGAAATGATATTTCATAACCGTAGGTCTCGCGAATGAAACCCGCAAAAACAACATTCGGCGGCGTTCCTATGATGGTAGCCATTCCGCCTATATTAGCGCCATAAGCGATGCAGAGCAACAGGCTGCTGCTGAAAGCCTGTAATCTTTTGGGGTCTTGTACCCCCCCCTGTGCACCCAGCAGATCCATCACAGAAAGTGCAATGGGCAGCATCATAATCGTTGTCGCAGTATTGCTGATCCACATACTCAGAAAGGCCGTTGCAAGCAGAAATCCAAGGATAATGCCATTGGCATTGATTCCCGTAAATTTTACAATGGTGAGCGCAATGCGTTTGTGCAGCGCCCATTTTTCCATTGCCAGTGCGAGCATAAAGCCTCCCATGAAAAGGTATACAATGGGGCTAGCATAGTGTGAAGCTGAGGTCTTCATATCACTGATCCCCAGTAAAGGGAGGCCTACCATTGGCAGCAGGGCTGTGAGTGCAATGGGCATGGCCTCACTAATCCACCACACCAATATCCAGGCGGCCAATGCCAGCACGCGCCAGGCTTCCCCACTGAGGCCGGCAGGTACAGGCAGCAATAGCATGGTACAAAAAATTGCCGGACCAAGGATAAATCCTGTTTTCTTCATAGCTCCCTAGTGATGAGTGCGAAAGCTACGAGAATTCTCATATATGCTATTCAGCTGACAACTATATTTTTTGACCAATGAGCAGAATAGCACACTTAGCTTCCGCAAATACTTTACTTTTGCGTCGTTTATGCAGCAAACTTGCTGCAAAGAGCCCAATACTAAGTAAACCTTGCGCCTACGGCGCTAAGAAAAACGTAGGAAAATGAAAATCGGCCTAATTCGGGAAGGCAAGCTCCCACCCGACCGCCGGGTGCCACTGTCGCCGGCACAAGCTGCACGCCTCGTGAGCGATCGCCAAGTATCCGTATATGTTCAGTCTTCTTCTGTCCGGGCCTTCAGTGATCAGGAATATGCTGCCGCAGGCCTGCAGCCCGTCGAAGATCTCAGCCATTGTGATCTGCTGCTGGGCATTAAAGAGGTTCCTGTCGATCAGCTTATCCCGGGAAAAACTTACTGCTTTTTCTCACATACCATTAAAAAGCAGGCCTATAACCGCAAACTGCTGCAAGAAATACTGCGCCTTGGAATACGTCTGATTGACTATGAAGTGCTTACTGATGAGCACGGGAAGCGTGTCATTGCCTTTGGCTTTTTTGCAGGTATGGTGGGCGCACACAATGCACTGTGGACATACGGCCAAAAAACTGGCAACCTCGATTTGCCAAGACTAAAAGACCTGCTGGATTATAGTGAAGCCCTGAATATCTACGCACAAACTGTTTTTCCTACAGTCAAAATTGTCCTTACAGGCACAGGCAGAGTCGCCAGTGGCGCCGCAAGAGTACTCGATGATATGGGCATCGAACGCGTAAGTCCGGAGGATTTTTTACAGCACACATACGATTACCCCGTATATACCCAGCTCGACAGCAGTCATTATGTGCGCCACATCAAGGGACATCCGTTCCAAAAGGCTCATTTCTATGCTCATCCCGAAGAATATGAAAGTACATTTGCACCCTATGCGAAAACAGCTGATATCATGATCAACGGTATCTTCTGGGATAGTCGGGCTCCCGTATTCTTTACCCAAAAAGAGATGGCTGACTCCACATTCAATATTCGGGTCATCGCTGATGTAACCTGCGATATCGCACCGCTCTCCTCCATACCCGCTACCGTACGTGCATCTACTATTGCCGATCCTGTGTTTGGTTATGACCCTCAGAGTGGACGAGAGGTGGCTGCCGGCCTGGAGGACTGCATCGATATGATGACCATTGACAATCTGCCCAGTGAGCTGCCCCGGGATGCCAGTCAGGCTTTTGGTGAAATGTTTATTGACCAGGTACTCCCGGAACTGCTGAAACCCCATAGCCCTATGATCGAAAGAGCAACGGTTGCTGTTGACGGAAGGCTGGGCAGTCATTTCAGCTACCTGCAGGATTATGCCGAAGGCAGATAGGCTGAGAAAAAAGGGGTAAAGCCCCCTAAAGTAAAGCCTGCGAGAATTCCTCTCGCAGGCTTTATCTTTTCATCCACTTACCTAACCATTAAATCATTTAGTCGCGCTCATACAGCCAGCGGGCAATCGCCGGCGTGAGCGTATCTTGCGATCGGGCACCAACAAATACGCCGATGTGGCCACCGGGAAATTCCATCAGTTCCTTGTCTTTTGAACTTACCAGGTCGTTGATAGGCTTGGTGGTATCAGGAGGAACAATATGATCATCTTTTGCATAGATGGTGAGAATAGGCATATCGATTGCTGATAAATTGACAGGCTGGCCGTCAAGTTCAAATTCTCCCTTCTTAAGTTTATTCTGCTGATACATATCCTTAATAAAACGGCGGTATGTATCGCCTGCCTGAGCAGGGCTGTCAGCTACCCAATGCTCCATTCGCAGAAAGTTCATCAGACTGTCCCTCTTCTGTAAGGTCTGTGGCAACGCGAGATATTTGCGAGATTTATTCATAGGCTTCAGCAAGTCAAACCCGGTATTGAGGAAATCTCCCGGAATAACCCCGCCAAATCCATCTACAATCGCGTCAACATCCATACTTTTTGCCCACTTGAACAATAAGCCCTCTTCATTGTCAAAATCCACCGGTGTCACCAGTGTGATTAAGTTTTTGATTTTTTGGGGGAAGAGGGACGCATAAATCAGGCTAAAAGTACCCCCTTGACATACACCCAGCAAGTTGACGTTGTCAGTCTTGTGTTTACGCCTAATAAAATCCACACAGTCATTAATATGGCCAAGGATGTAATCTTCCATTGTCTTATACCTGTCAATAGAGGAAGCATAGCCCCAGTCAATCAGATACACATCTACGCCTTCAGAAACCAACTTGCGTACAAAGCTTCTGTTAGGCTGTAAATCCATCATCTCCCAGCGGTTGACCAAGGCGTAGCTGATTAGTAAAGGTGTTTTTACTCGCGGCGAATTTTCTCGTTCAAAATGAAATAACTTCACTTTACCATCCTGCCAGACCACCTGTCGAGGGGCCGTGGCGATATCCACCTGTTCTACATCTGCCAGGTTGCGCATCGCATCTGCTGCCGTATTTACCTGCTCTACAAGCTGGTCGGCAATTTGATATGGTTGAGCCATGAATATTCTATATTGATAATTTATAGGTAACTTTCAACATCATCCGGTTGTCTGTCAGACATTCCTGCTTGTCTTACGCTTTGCTGACACAGGCGCATCAGCCACTGTTTGTTCCGACAGTCGGCCTTCCAACTGTGAGAGGCTGTGCTCGAGCGTGCGCACCTTACGACGAAGACTGGTGAGTTCCTGAGCTGTTTCATCGGCAAATGAACGCATGAGGAAAGGCTGGTTGGAAAATGCCAACTCAATCAGTTCATCAATATTTGACTTAGAAAGTACGCCCAGCTTGGCCACTTCCGCCTGTAGGGTCGAGTATGTCTGGCTGTTGAGAACTTCCAGTACATGTTCCTCCAGAATATCCAGATAATGCTTAAAAAATTCCTGATAATCAGGCATCTCTCGCTTATCCATGTATTTTTGATAAAAATGGCGGATGGCTTCCGGCAGCGCAAACTGGCTGGCCTCGTAAACCATCGTCTGCAGTTCTGATGAACGGGTGAGAAAAGCGAGATAGTTAAACTGAAGGTTTTTCATCACTTGTGCCATCTCCAGCTCCCGACTCGGTGTAGCAATGTGATAAATGCGCTCAAGCCCTTCATTAACCAGATTGCTCATATCCATAACCGCCTGAAATGCCGGACTGATCCCTTGAGCGCGCATACGTGCAAAAGATTCCGCCCATTGCTCACGCAAAGCCATGGGCTCAGGGTTAAATTCTGAGAACCACTTAATGTAGCGATCAAACATATCTTTGGTTGTCTCCAGCAACTGCGTCTGCTCGATCGGCATTTTCATGCCAAAAAATTTCCCTATCCATTCCCGATAGGCATCCATACCTACATACTGAAATACCTGCTCATTGGAAGTCATATTGAAAGTAATCATCTTCTGGATGGGCTCCCAATACTTATACATCTGACCATACGCATCCATGAAAGACCCCAGATGAGGGCGCATGTTTTCGGGCAGCTTGCTCATAATATTATCGCTTATCCAGCGATTGCTCTCCTGCAGCCATTTGCCCATATCTCCGAAAGAGGCAAAAGGATTGAGCTGAGTGCTGCCGGCAAACTGCGTCCAGGGGAAAGGCGTAACTTCAGGTGCTGCCTTAGACCACATTTTGGTCATGTCTTGCTGCCACTGACTCCACTGCTGCATCCAGTCAGGCGCCTTTTCCCACACCTGGCCGGCCACCCCATTTTTCACCATCTCTTCCATGAGGCGCTGCTGCTGCTCCGTCCACTGTTTCCACCAATTTTGCGCAGTATCCAGTCCGGAAAAGGCTGCTGCTGTTTCCGATGGTTTTGATGCACTTGTTTGTTGCATCTGTTGTGCCATGTCCTTCCACCAGTTCATAGCTTTTTGCTGATTTTCCAGCCAGGAATCCCACTGAGTTGCCATAACTATTGCTGTATTAGCGTTAAAATAAAAAACCAGGGTCTTTGTGATTATCTCATACCCTCCACCCTGTCAGAGCATATTCCGGATTTTCTGCCGGAGATAAATGCGGGATATTTATCAGTTTTGGAAGAATATAGCTGCTATCGTGCGGCCGAAAAAAATCATACTCCGCTGAAAAGACTCGTTTCGAGCCGGTGAAAAAATCCCGCACCTGCGCTTAGGCCATCGTCTCCTGTACCAGCTTTACCTGTTGGTTGGCAGTCTCCAGCATGGCATTGAAATTATCCCGGGAAATTTCAACCATCTTCTGCATTGTGTGCTGTGCAGCAGCGGGACCGAAGCCCTTCCATGCGTCCCGATAAAAGTCCATCGTCTTACTGAAGAAGTCGGTATTAATTTCCATAGCTTTGGTGAAATAGTGTGGCGCCTTTTCCATGAATTTCTCCATGTTTTCGGGTTTCATCATCTCCTCTGCCAATGTACGACTCTTGTCAAAATACTCTTTGGCGAGCTCCGTGCCCTTCTCGGACATTTTATTGTCTACCTGAAAGAGCTCCCAGCTGTTGTGAGCATTTTTTTGAAAAGTATCCATCAGCTCCTGCTGCTTATTCAGCATTTGCGTGAATGCGTCTTTTGTCGTTGCCATGAAAGTAAGTTTTAGAAAGAAAAGAATTGATTGTGAAACAAATATAAAACAAGGCATACCCCCTCCGCAACAGTGCAATATTGTTAACCTACATTGACTACAGCATCCATACTTGTTAAAAAAAACCACAAAAAACTAATAATCAATTTATTAAAAACCACATACAATAAGCTGACTACAGCCACCTTTGTTGTTGACAGTTTCTGAAATCGGCCTCATTATGATTGATCCGGGCGTATTCCGGATTTTTCGCCGGAACCCAAACGGTTACTTTCAGGCATATTTTCACCTTTTCGGCTACAGGCAAGGGCCATATTCCCGCAAAACGTACAAACACCTCCCTTTATCCCCGGCAGAATGTCCCGAACACTTACGAATTAATGCCTGACAGAACTCTACGGCCAACTAAAATGTTTTTTACAGACAGGGTGGCGGGTGTATGCACTCTATACCAGCCAATTGTTATTTACCACACAGCAGTATGCGCATTCGTCAGTTATCAGCCTGTGTAAAAAGCAGCCCGCAAGCCAGAAATTTTTGCTATTTTTAATGCGGAAAAGCAATATTATTGATACATGCCCGAGTTTCTTCATCTTCACTGCCACACACAGTTTTCATTGCTCGACGGTGCCGCCGGGATTAGCAATATGATGGCCAAGGCCAAAAATGATGGCCAGCGGGGTGTTGCCCTCACCGATCATGGCAACATGTTTGGTGCCTTCAAATTCGTTGCTGAAGCGAACAAGCAAGGCATAAAACCCATTGTCGGCTGTGAGTTTTATTTGGTCGAAGACCGGCATCGCAAAGAATTTTCCCGTTCAAGAGGTGAACAGGATGTACGGCATCATCAGCTTTTGTTGGCTAAAAATCAACGCGGTTATGAAAATCTGAGCAAGCTCTGCAGTCTGGGTTTTATTGAGGGTTACTACAGCAAATTCCCGCGTATTGATAAAGAGTTGCTGCTACAGTATCATGAAGGGCTCATTGCTACCAGTTGCTGCATCGGCGCAGAAATCCCGCAGGCAATCCTGCACGGCAAATACGAAGAGGCTGAAAGATTGCTGCGCTGGTGGATTGATCTTTTTGGAGATGACTTCTACATAGAGCTACAGCGGCACCGCGGGCTCGAAAACATCGATGGTTCCGGTGTCAGCCAGGAAGACATCAACCAGCAACTACTGGCACTGGCTGCCAAGTACGACCGTAAGGTCATTGCGACCAATGACAGCCATTACGTTGATCAGGAGGACTCTTCCCCGCACGATATCCTGCTTTGCATCAATACAGGCAGTTTATTGGATGATCAGGACCGGTTTCGCTTCCCCAGTTCAGATTTTTATTTCAAAACGCAGGAGGAGATGGGGCTTCTCTTCCACGACCTTCCACAGGCGCTCGATAATACGCTCGAAATTTTTGACAAAGTAGAGCCCTTGCAAATGATACGGGATGTGCTGCTGCCTGCCTTCCCCTTGCCTGCAGGATTTGACAGCCAGGATGCCTACCTGCGTCACCTCACCTATCAGGGAGCACAACGTCGATACGGAAGCATAACGCCCCAAATTAAAGAACGCCTTGATTTTGAGCTGGAAGTAATTGCCAAATCCGGCTACCCGGGTTACTTCCTCATCGTACAGGACTTTACCAATACAGCCCGGCAAATGGGCGTCAGCGTAGGTCCCGGAAGAGGGTCGGCTGCCGGATCCGCAGTTGCTTACTGTACCGGGATTACCAATGTGGATCCAATCAAATACGACCTCCTCTTCGAACGATTTCTTAATCCGGAGCGGGTGAGTATGCCCGATATCGACATTGATTTTGATGACGAAGGAAGGCAAAAGGTAATTGATTATGTTATTGATAAGTATGGTCGCAATCAGGTAGCACAAATTGTTACCTATGGCACCATGGCCGCAAAGTCAAGCCTGCGTGATGTAGGCAGGGTGATGAATATTCCGCTCCCGGAAGTTGACAGGGTTGCCAAAATTTTTCCGACTCACCTTAAGGCCTCTTTGGCCAAGGTACTGGCCAAGGCTGAGCTCGATCCCAAGCTCAAAGCCGAAATGAACAGCGAGGACGTCGAGAAGGCTTACAGGTTCCGGGAGATGGCTTCGGGTCAGGATGCAATTGGCCGTATGATTAGCACAGCCAAAAAACTGGAAGGCTCTGTACGGAACACCGGCATCCATGCCTGCGGAGTGGTTATCACCCCCGACGAAATCACCCGCTACGTGCCTGTCACGGCCGATAAGGACAATGGCATGCTGGTATCTCAGTTTGACAACAGCGTCGCTGAAGCTGCGGGATTGCTCAAAATGGACTTCCTTGGCCTGCGCACACTGAGTATCATCAAAGATGCTGTGCGCATGATCGCTGAAAATCACCAAATAACCCTGGATGTAGATGAAATCCCGCTTGAAGATGAACTAACCTATGCACTCTTTCAGCGTGGGGAAACTGTCGGGATCTTTCAATATGAAAGTAACGGAATGCAGAAATACCTCAAGGAACTGGCTCCCACTACTTTCGAAGACCTGATCGCTATGAATGCACTCTACAGACCAGGGCCTCTCGAGTACATTCCTGAGTTCATTGATCGCAAGCACGGACGCAAACCCGTTGTCTATGATCTTCCGGATATGGAAGAGTACCTGCGAGATACCTACGGTGTCACTGTGTACCAGGAGCAGGTAATGCTGCTGTCACAAAAGCTGGCAGGTTTTACCAAAGGTCAGGCCGATAAATTGCGGAAGGCTATGGGAAAAAAGCAGAAAGCGGAGCTGGATGCCATGTATCCCAAATTTTTGGAGGGGGGCGAAAAAAGGGGGCATGATAAGGGAACCCTTGAAAAAATCTGGAAGGACTGGGAGGCTTTTGCTTCGTATGCATTCAATAAATCACATTCAACCTGCTATGCTTTCGTTGCTTTCCAGACGGCCTACCTGAAAGCACACTACCCTGCCGAATATATGGCATCGGTGCTCACACACAACAAGAGCAATATCTCCGATGTCACCTTCTTTCTGCAGGAATGCAAGCGCATGGGGCTGGATGTACTCGGGCCTGACATCAACGAATCGGCTTCTGATTTCTCTGTGAACAAAAATGGACAGATTCGCTTCGGGCTGTCAGCACTCAAAGGAGTGGGAGAAGGACCTGTAGAGTCTATACTTGAAGAGCGGCGCAAAGGTCCTTTTACCAGTGTATTCGATATGCTTTGTCGTCTGGGAACGGGAGCTGTCAACAAAAAGGTTCTGGAAAGTCTGGCCAATGGTGGTGCTTTCGATGGCTTCTCCAGGATGCACCGTGCCCAATATTTTGCTCCCTCTGACAAGTACGACAGCTATCTCGAGCATATTGTGCGCTTCGCCTCGGGCCACCATGCACAAAAACAACAGTCAGCTCAGTCTCTCTTTGGAGATATTCAAAGTGAAATCGATATACCGGAGCCTGCTCCGCCAGAATGCCGACCTTGGTCGCTCATTGAAAAGCTGGAGCGGGAGAAAGAAGTAACAGGCATATTTATCAGTGGTCACCCATTGGACGATTATCGCAGCGAGCTGGATGCCTTTACAACTTGCCCTTTAAAGTTGTTGGACGAATACAAACAGCGACCCTCCATTCAGGTTGCGGGTATGGTGAGTAATATCCGGCACATGGTCAGCAAAAATGGCAATGGCTGGGGAATTCTGCAGCTCAGTGATTACGACGGACAGCTGGAATGCCGGCTTTTCGGAGAGGATTACCAACGTTTCAAACATCTGTTGGAACCCGGCAAAGCCTTGTTTATCAAAGGGCAATTTCAAAAAGGCTGGCGTGAAGACAGCGAATCTGAGTTTAAAATCAAGGAACTTCGCCTCTTAGAAGGCATAGCCGAAACGATGGTTCAGTCAGTAACGCTGCGACTACAGCTGGAAAAACTTTCAGCACCACTCATAGATCAGTTCGATGATTTGTGCAAACGGAGTGTCGGCCCTCATCGCCTGCGTATTGAGTTCACAGATAGACATAGGCAGTTGCGACTGCAAACTGCTTCGCGCGAGCGCAAGGTAATGGCCAACCACGAGTTTATATCGGCCATCAAAAAATTGGGATTTGACTTCAGCCTCCACCAATCATGATAGTTAGCCAACCTTCGATTATTGCCCAGTCAGAAGGGCTTCTGGTCATCGAAAAGCCGGCAGGTATGAATGTCGAACGCTGGCCAGGCTTTCCCTCTGTGGAAGACTGGGCCTGGCAATACCTCTCAGCGACCCGTAAACGACCTTTTGTAGGTATCATCCACCGACTGGACAGGCCTGTGAGTGGCCTGTTACTGCTGGCAACCAGCAAGCGCAGTCTGATTGACTTCAATGCAGTCTTCCGGGAAAAGGGCGTGCAAAAACAGTATATAGCACTTACGTCGGCCGTCCCCGAAGGACAAGGATGGCTGGAACACTGGCTGCGCAAAGATCAGCTTCTGAAGCGCGCCGTTATTGTGAAAAATGCGGCCGAAGCACGGCGCTCGGGGGCCAGTCAGGTCAGACTGCGCTATGAACTCATCGGACAGCAAAAAGAGGGCTTTCTCTTGAAGATAAATCCGGAAGGAGGAAAATATCACCAGATCCGGGCGCAACTGGCCGCGGCAGCTGCGCCCATTGTCGGGGATCATCTCTACGGAAGTCAGCAGTCTTTCCTGCCCGACGCCATAGCACTTCACGCAAGCCGGTTAGTCTTCGACGGAGACACCAACCAGCTGCCTTTCTCTTACCAATCTACCCCCGCATGGAGCTCTCTGCAGATCGATCCCTTCCTACCCTCCTAGTCATCGGAGGTCCTACAGCCAGCGGTAAAACCAGTTTGGCTATCTCATTAGCACAACATTTTCAAACGGTTATACTATCCGCCGACAGCCGGCAATTTTACAAGGAGATGAATATTGGTGTAGCCCGACCCTCTGCAGAGGAACTGGCCGCTGTCAGTCATTACTTTATTGCTGACCGTAGTATCCACGAGCCCCTGTCTGCCGGCCAGTATGCTGAAGAGGCGCTACAACTACTTGATAAGCTGTTTCAGGATCATCGGCTGGTGGTTGTGGTCGGTGGATCAGGACTTTACCTGCAAGCCCTTCTTGAGGGGTTTGATCAACTCCCCGAAGTACCACCCTCGGTACGGCAGCAGGTAGCTGATTTGTATACCCAGGGCGGTTTATCTGCCCTGCAACAGGCAGTAGAAGCTGCCGATCCTGCTTACTATGCTCTTGTAGACAGAAATAATCCCGCCCGCCTCTCGAGGGCGCTGTCTGTGACCATAGCATCGGGTTCTCCCTATTCTTCCTTCCGAACCGGCCAAAAAAAATCGCGACCTTTCAATACGCATTGCTTTTTTATCGATCATCCTAAAGAGCAACTTCATCAGCGCATCAATCAGCGCGTTCAGGACATGGCAGCAGCCGGCCTCGAACAGGAGGTTCGTCGGCTCTACGAATATCGACAGCTGATGCCGCTGCAAACAGTAGGTTATCAGGAGATATTTGATTTTCTGGAAGGAAAATATGACCTGCAGACAGCCTTACAACAAATTGCTGTCCACACTCGACAATATGCCAAAAGGCAAATCACCTGGATTCGCCGTATGCGTCATTGGCATCCCCTAACCCCCTCTTCCGCAGAAGAACAAGTGCTCAGGGTACTGGACCTGCATTTTCAGCCCTAAACTCATTTTCAGGAATCCGTGGCAGAGGTGAAGGCAAGTTGTTTTTGACGTATTTAGATTTGGAAGGAACAATAGAGGGTATTGTCAATGAAAAAAGTAAAAAGCCGCAAAAAATTTCATTTGGTTCCGATGAAAAAACACCGGGATACCTTCTGATCTGATTTCATCTTTATATGCCTGACATGCCAATAGCCTTATTTTACTCTTTGCTAAGCATCATTAAACCAAATACTAATGCCAACAAACGACAATTGCTAAAAAAAAATTGGCCTTGATTTTACATACTTTCGCGACTCTAAATTATCTTAGCAAAAATTTTATACTAATTCCTCTCAGGTCATAAATCCTTTCACAACCTGAGTTAACACATCATATTCCAACGCTTCTCTTGTTTAATAACCTTGCGTATACTTGACGTAAGATCAGGTTGTTTGAAACGTGATTTTACATGCAACCAGAAACCGCTGTTGCTGGAATTACTTAGGCTGCCGAATACAAGGCTGCATGACTGCTTTAAACAAACACAATCATAAGTTTCAAAACAACTTGAAGATGAGGCATTTTTACTTAGCATTGCTTGTATGCATGTTGGGTTCGGCTACTGCTCTGCGAGCACAGCTGCCCGACGGGGCACTAGCCCCCAACTGGACATTGACAGACATCAATGGACAATCCCATAACTTATATACTTACCTCAATCAGGGCAAGACTGTCTTCCTCGACTTTTTTGCCACTTGGTGTGGTCCTTGCTGGAATTACCATAATTCCGGAGCGCTGGAGGGTCTTTACGAACAATATGGCCCTGATGGTAGCAACGAAGTAATGGTCATTGCCATAGAAGCAGACAATAATACTACTCTTGCTGATCTATTTGGGACGGGTTCCAACACCCAGGGCAACTGGGTGGCAGGTACTGCCTACCCCATCATCAACAGCGCATCCCTGAACAGTTCCTATAACATTGGCTATTTTCCCACAATCTACGCTGTTTGTCCCAATAGAGCGATCTATGAGGTTGGCCAGCTCAATACAGAAGGCCTGTATTCTTTTGTGGGAGAGTGTCCCTCAGCCACACCTGGTTTCAGCGAATGGGATGTCACACCGGTTACTTGCTTTGGAGGCAATGATGGCGCCATTGCTATTGAACTTAGCGGGGGCGTAGTTCCTGTGACTTATTCGTGGAGCAACGGTTCTAACTCGCCTACTATCAGTGGGCTAACAGCGGGCAACTATCGCTGTACCATCACGGACGGCCTCGGTCAAACAGCTGTTTCTCCTTTTATCAATGTACCTCAACCAACTGCTGCACTGGCCATCGGTACACCTGACATAGAGAATGAGGCATGTGACGGTTCTCCGGGCGCCATAACGGTGGCCGCAAGCGGTGGATGGCCTGATTATCAGTACTTGTGGAGTACAGGAAGTACAGGAGAGACACTCGATCCTGCACAGGATGGCACTTACAGTGTTACTGTCACTGACGATCTGGGATGTACGACCTCTCTGGGAAACATTGTCGTTTCTCCTCCTGATATTCCGACAGCTGTTGCATTGGTTTCCTCCCAGATCACCTGCACAAATCCAAGCCTGCAACTCAGTGGCTTCGGTTCTTCTGAGGGGAGTAATATCTCTTACTTGTGGTCTACACAAAACGGACAAATCCTTTCCGGAGGAACAACGCTTGCCCCGACTATAGGCGCAGCAGGTACTTATATTCTTACAGTTACCGATAATAACTCTGGCTGCTCTGAAACAGCTGAAGCAGTTGTTCTGGGAAATACTACTGTTCCAAGTGCTGCAGCACAAATATCAGGTGCGCTCAACTGCGTTCAGGATACTGTATTCATAGTTGCAACAGCGGCTGATATGACTTATACATGGTCTACTACCGACGGTACGATTATCGGAAATACTGATACAGATGCTATTGCCGTTACTAGTACGGGAAGTTACCTGCTTGAGGTAACCAACAACGCCAATGGATGCGTGGGACAGGCAACTTATACGGTAGCCTTAGACACCTTGCCTCCGGTGCTCAATCCGGTAGCAGTCAGCATTAGCTGTGCAGTGACCGCACCTTCCCTAAATGCAGGCGTGACCGATACGCTGGCTCAGTACCTGTGGACAGGACCCGAAGACTTTTCGTCGACACTTGCTCAGCCCGCTGTGAGTACGCCCGGCACTTACAATGTGATTGTCACAGGTGCTAATGGCTGCACCAATTCCGGTAGTCTGGAAGTATCCGAGGATGTAAGCATCCCTAATCTGGAAGCCTCTGCCGGCACGCTGACCTGTGAAGATACAATGGTTGAACTTCTGGCATCTACGTCTTCAGAAGGTGCCCTAATCAGTTGGAGTGATGCTGAAGGAAATGTGCTGACAAGCACTCTTGTAACCTCCGCTGGTGACTACACAGCCGTGGCCACTGGCGTGAATGGTTGCAGCAACAGTCTGGTTGTCACGGTTGGTAGCGACACAACACTCCCCGAAGCTGCGGCAGGTGCTGATGTAACACTCCCCTGCAATAATGATCAGATTCAATTGGCCGCTACTGTTGGTAATCCCGAGCAAACAAGCCTGCAGTGGACAATTGTAGAAAACGGCAATATTTTATCCGGCGGCAATACGGCAAATCCGCTTGTTCAGGGTCCGGGAACTTACGTGCTGACAGCTTCTTCTCTCAGCAACGGCTGCGCACTGACAGATACGCTCGTAGTTACTCAACCAGTAGCGCTGGCGGTTGTCTTTGGTATTGAAAGTATCAGTTGCTTTGGAACTGCTGACGGTGCCGTATCCGCATCTGTTTCTAACGGACAGGCACCTTATGAGTACCTTTGGAGTACAGGTGCTACGACGGAAAGTATATCCAACTTACCTGCCGGCACTTATTCTCTGACGGTGAGCGACAACGGCGAGTGTGTAAGTGTATCCAGTGCAGTGATTACCCAGCCTGATAACCTCCAGCTTAGTTTAACCGCTACGGGTCAATCTTCGTTTGATGCCAACGACGGCAGTATTAATGCTACTACAGGCGGCGGAACGGCTCCCTATACTTTTGCCTGGAGCACCGGTGCAGATACACCTTCTATCGAAGGTCTGGCACCGGGTAATTACACCCTCACGCTGACCGATGCCAATGGATGTACACAAACCAGTACGGCTACTGTTAACAGTTTTAGTTGTACTGTAGCTGCTTCTGCCAACATCACTGATGTAAGCTGTTTTGGTAGCGCTGACGGTAGTATCCAAATCAATTTCACGGGAGGAACGGAACCCTTCAGCGTTGCCTGGGCTGATGACCAAACCGGTGAACTGCGGACTGAGCTCGTGGCAGGTGTCTATGAGGCAGTCGTAACCGATGGTAACAACTGCCCACTAACACTCCTGCTTACTGTAGAGCAACCTGCTCTTTTGTTGGCCAATACCGCTGCAAGCGCAGAATCATCTTATCAGGCAAATGACGGGTCTGTCACGGCTAATCCTGCAGGTGGTACTGCTCCTTATACCTATCTCTGGAGTACAGGCGATACAACGCAACAAATTCAAAACCTCAGCCCTGGTGAATATGCACTTACAATCACCGACAACAACGGATGTACAGTAGCCAGTGCATTGACCGTCGATCCTTTCGTTTGCTTATTCAGCCTCACCGGCGAAACTGCCGATATTAGCTGCTTCGGCCAAGCGAGCGGAGAAATTAACCTGATTCCGTTGGCTGGTGTTGGCCCCTACACATATAACTGGAGCAATGGTGCGACTGGCAACTCACTTTCAGATCTGCCTGCAGGTGACTATCAGGTTACAGCCACCGACGGTAAAAATTGTCCCGCAGTACTCAGCATGACCCTGTCCCAGCCGGAGCAGCTTGTCTCTGTAATCGCAGAACAAACCAATGTTTTCTGTGCCGACGAGGCTACAGGAAATGCTCAACTGTCACTGTCAGGAGGTGTAGAACCATACGCTGTCAGCTGGTCTAACGGACTTAGCGGCGAGCAGGTAGATGGTCTTGCTGCTGGCAGCTACACTTACATGGTCACAGATGCCAACGGTTGTGAAACAGAAGGTACGCTCGTCATCACTGCCGCCGACGATCAGGCGCCTGTTGCACTTGCACAAGACATCACGGTATCACTTGGGATTGACGGTGCTGTAGTTATCAATGCAACAGCTGTTGATGCAGGGAGTAATGATAATTGTTCCATTGTCCTTATGGATTTGGATCGCAAATTCTTCAACTGTGAAGATGTTGGACAGCAAACAGTTGTACTGACTGTTATCGACGGAGCAGGTAATACCAGCAGCACAACGGCTACGGTTACTATTGTTGACGATCTGGCACCTGTAGTGGACGCTTCGCCCCTTCAGCTACAACTGGATGCCAACGGTCAGGCAACTGTTGATCAGGCAGCCATTGCTGCTCGTGTATCAGATAACTGTGACAATGTACAGTGGACTGTCAATCAAACCACGTTTGATTGCAGTCAGCTGGGCAGCAGCACACTGACTATAACAGCCGTCGACGCTTCCGGCAACCAGTCTGTCACGACTGTACCAGTCAATG
This sequence comes from uncultured Saprospiraceae bacterium, assembly GCA_964441755.1. Taxonomy (GTDB): domain Bacteria; phylum Bacteroidota; class Bacteroidia; order Chitinophagales; family Saprospiraceae; genus JAUMBM01. Next base: position 297,226 of record CAYTVG010000002.1, on the reverse strand, counting down.
TTACAGATGAAATTGCTCCGGTTGTAACTTGCCCACCATCGATCAGCGTGCTCAACTGTACGGGCGTTGCCGAGTATGAACTACCAACAGCTGTTGATAATTGTGCGATAGCAGGTGAACTGGTTCAGACAGCCGGCCTGCCTAGTGGCAGCGTATTCCCTGCAGGTATTACGGTCAACTCTTTTGCGTTTACAGATGCGGGCGGTAATACAAGTACCTGTAATATTACCGTCACTGTACCACAGCCAACGGAAATAAGCGTAACCTCCAGTGATGTAAGCTGTGCAGGTGCCAACGACGGATCCATAGCACTTTCTGTAAGCGGTGGTATTGCTCCTTATACCTACGCATGGTCTGGCAGCAATGCACCTACCGGCCCTGAGCAAACAGGCCTTTCTGCCGGCTCCTATTCAGTAACCATCACCGATGTGCGTGGTTGCATGTCTGAGGTAAATGTCGCAATCGAACAACCGGCACCTATTGCTGTGACCGTTGTTGAGGTGCAGCCTGATGTTAACGGTGCAGGTTCCGGAGCTATCGATATTACAGTGACGGGCGGTATTGCCCCCTACCAGTACAGTTGGATCAACAATGACAATGTTGTCTCTACAGTAGAAGATCCGGCCAACCTGGCAGCCGGCACTTACTTGCTTCGATTTGTTGATGCCAACGGCTGTACCACTACCATCACTGTAACCGTTGAAAGCATCTCCGGCATTAGTACGCCAGATTTTGCACACGGATTGCTGGTGTACCCCAATCCGGCATCTTCGGACCTCAGGCTGGTATTTAGTCGTCCTGTAGAGGAGCCCCTGAGCCTGCAATTGTACGATATGGTTGGCCGTCAGTTGACACCGACTGCCATCGTTGCAAAGGGCACTGAGCAGTTCGTCATCAGCGTTGACGAGCTGCCGGGAGGTGTATACATACTGCAAATGCGCCAGGGCATCCGTCAATGGAGTAGCAGAATCAGTGTAGTCAAGTAAGTATGTTTATTCACGTGCTATAAAAGCAAAAACCCGGGCTATTTGCCCGGGTTTTTGCTTTTATAACCAACAGTTTTGCGCCCGTATGTCTAGCCCGTCAATAAAATAAACCATTGATTCCACTGACGTATTTTGAGTGTTTGGTCTGTCGGAAGGGAAACCAGTTGAGCAATTGGCAAGCCAGATCATCGTGCTCGGCTGCATATTTCAGTTCGACAACAATGGATTCATCTTGTAAACTATAGTGAGCTGGTATCCCTGCTCGAAATGCAGCATACTGAATGCCTGCATCCAGCGTAAGCCTAAATTTACCGCCACAGCAGCCAAAATAAGACCGATGATAGGTATTGAGCAATACAGGCCTCAGTCCATGATCAGACAGCAATGGATGCCTATTCATCCAATCCGGCAACTGCTGCCACAACATATCTTCCTGCGGATAGCGAAGCTTATAGCCCAATTCTGATTGTTTGGCTTTAATTTCTAATACAGGCTGAGACAACTCATCCCTGTTGTCGCCATACCAACGCAGTCGAACTTTCCTTCTGACATTTGCACCGGAAATATTTTGGTGGTAGGCTGAAAAATCAGGTGTATCAAAATATAAATTATTGACGATCCTGTCGGGAAACAACGGATGAAATCCCAGGGGATGTAAGCAAACCAACTGATATACCCAAGACCTGTCGACCAGCTGAACCCTCAGCTTTCGTTCATAGCGATAATCCTGCCCTGTATGCTGCTCGTCAGAGTTCAACATTCTCAACGATTTCCAATCCGTACCCCAGCAGACCTACCCGCCGTTTGGGACTGTTGGTAAGCAAGCGCAGGCGCGTTATGCCAAGATCGCGCAACATCTGAGCACCTACCCCATAATCCCGCTGTTCCATGGGCTGTTGCTGTAACGGAGGTAAGACACCTTCCGCTTTGTAATAGTGATTCATCCGCTGCAGCTGGGAAAGCCAGTCATCATGCCTCTCTCCATGGCGCATATAAAGCAGTACCCCGCTACCCTCAGCAGCAATTCGTCCCAGTGCTCTGCTCAATGGTGCATTTTCCTGCTCTGCCAGCAGACTAAAAAGGTCAGCACTTTCTCCTGCAGAATGTACGCGTACCAACACTGGCTCATCGGGTTGCCAACTTCCCATAAAAAGTGCCATGTGTAAGTCCTGGGTGGTCAGCTGGCGGTACACCACCAATTCAAATGTACCCTGCGCCAACGGCAATGTCATTTGCATTTCACGCTTCACAATGCGCTCTGTACGCATGCGATAGGCAACCAAATCCTTGATGGCAATAATTTTCATACCATACTTTTCGCTGAGCGTCATCAGCTGAGGAAGCCTGGCCATGCTGCCATCTTCGTTTAGAATTTCTACCAGAACCCCCGCGGGATAATAGCCGGCGAGTCTTGCAAGATCTATGGCTGCCTCCGTATGACCTGTTCGCCGAAGTACCCCCCCTGTCTTCGCCCGCAGCGGAAAAATGTGACCCGGGCGAGCGTAATCGCTGCCTTTAACAGAGGGATTGACCAGCGCACGTATACCTGTTGATCTGTCATAGGCAGAGATGCCTGTTGTACATCCATGACCAATCAAATCAATGGAGACCGTAAATGCTGTCTCGTGCAGGGCCGTATTAGAATTTACCATCATGGGCAAATCTAATTCGTCGGCGCGACGCTCATCTATAGGTGCACAAATAAGTCCCCGGCCATAGGTAGCCATGAAGTTGATAATCTCGGGCGTCACACATTCGGCCGCACAGATAAAATCACCCTCATTTTCGCGATCCTCATCATCTACTACGATGATTATTTTTCCCGCCTTGATATCTGCAATTGCTTCTTCAATTGTATGCAGCTGAAAAGAGCTATGCTCGCTTTGGTGGTTGCCAGACATTGGTTCTGATTCCTTTATAATAGCGTAAAAATCCTGTAAAAAGTGCCAGATTCATCAGTACAAAGTAACGTAAGTGTCGCAAAGGTAGCCAATGAAAGCCAAACCAGCGCAAACAAAAATCGGCAGCGGGCAGTAAGAATACCAGCAGTATGAGCCCGGCCAGTGCCATTCTGTACAGCATGTAATCAAATGCCAGTGGCAAACTGCTCAGCAACAGTAGTAACAACCAAAAGGGGCCCAGCCAGCGCAGTATTTTATGGGAAAAAAAAGCAAATTGCGGCAGCCCCAGCGGCGGCCACCATAGCTTACGAAAATGCTGCATGTTCTGGAAATTACCTGCTGATATGCGCGCTTTGCGCCGAAATTCCTGCTCAATTTCGTGTCCTACCGGCTCGTAGCAGCGAGCTGAGGGGTCGTTGATGGCATAACCTCCCCGCTCGAAAACACACATGGTTATATAAAAATCATCAACCAAAAAAGTTGAAGGTACCGGACTGAAATAATCTGAGCGAAGGGCATAACACCCCCCGAACGGCCCAATCATCATTTTCCACAAAATACTCTCCCGCTGTTTTATGCGCGCCTCTCCACTTATATAAGCATCCTCCGAGCGCGAAATGCCTGCTGACTGTAAACCCGTATGTACAATCACAGCGTCTACAATGGCCAGCTGCGGTGTCCTGAAATGTCGTACCAACTGTTGCAGCACTTCAGGACTCAACATCACACTGGCATCCGTAATGATAAAAATATGTTTCTCCGAAGCAGGATGCAGTTGTTGGGCAGAAGATGCCAGCTGATTAATAATACCGGGCTTTCCCTGACGCTCATGAAAGAAAGACAGCCGTATACGGTCATCGCTGTCTGCATATCTTTGCAGAACGCCATTGGTGGCATCTGTTGAACAATCCGAACCAATCCAATAAGTAACCAAATGCTTCGGATAGGTCTGTTCCAGCAGGCTTTCCATCTTTCGGGTGATAACTCGCTCCTCGTTATGTACGGCCATCAGTACAGAAATTCGGGGCCACTGATCATCCGGACCATAGCAGAGGGTGCGGAGTGAACGACCCCGACTGAGCCACCTCAACAGCAGAGGGTAACCCAAATAGGTGTACACCATAGCTGTCAGACTTATCCAAAAGACAACTTGCAACATCAACATTTGCTCCGATTGGTCATAGCGGGAACTACCGCAATAACAGGTAGCCAACGACTATGCTTACACCCCCAAAGGTACATATTCTAATGGCCAAAAAAGCATAGCACCCCATTTTCCCCATCTGATAGTTGTCTTGTTGTTGTTGATTTACCTGATGGAGCGTATATTCGGTATTTTCTGCCGGAAGTAGCAACAAGTCAGATAAATGTTGCTGAGACGGTACGCCTGCGTAAATCCTCCCAACGTACCGGTGTTTGGAACGGCAGCCATAGGTGCCAAAAATCATACCTATCCTCCTGTTTCATCACCTGACAATTACTTAAAAAATTACCTTCTTTGCAGTACATATCGATCCGGCTGCATTCATGCACAATTTGATCGCCGGTCTCATCTTTTTTCAATTATCACTTTGATGACACGTACCATGAATACAGATATTGCCATCGCCACCATCATGAGCAAAGAGCTAATTACAGTGGCGCCCGAAACAAATCTGAACCAGATCAAACATACTTTTGATAACCATACATTTCATCACCTTCCTGTAGTTCAGGCAGGCGGTAAGCTCGTCGGTATCATCAGCAAAGAGGATTTTGCGCGTGCGGCCTACATGCTTTCACTAAATACCAACGGACAGACCTACAGTCAGCTGGAATATGCTTCTCTAACTGCCAATGATATCATGACCATTTATCCGGTATTTTTGGAACCAAACGATACAGTGGGGCTGGCTGCCGATATATTTTTGGCCAATAAATTTCATGCACTACCCATCTTAGATGAAGGGCAACTTGTAGGATTGATTACCACGCATGACTTAGTCAGATTCGCCTTCTCCGATCATATCTCCAAAGATCCCGCAACGAGTTAGCTCCGCTTTGATGCGGGCTGCTTATTATGATCGGCAACATTCATTCCGTTGTGGAGATACGTCCGGCTTGCATCACTTTAATTTATTGTTTTTCAATTTATTACACTTTTTCATCATACCCACACGTTTTGTAAAGTATCAAAATGGATGAACAAATAAGTTGTTTTTATCTTTGGCAGCAATAAGTAAAAAGCTTGCTTCCTTTATTTTCTATAAAAATTTCATCCATTTTCATTTTTGGTTGTTATGTAATATTCATACTTGTTATTAGTCGAAGGTGTGTGTACTAATTTTGCACACACAAAAATCGCCATCCATGGTCGAAATTTTCGTCGAGCAGAAAATCATGGCTGAAATGCGCACCAACCAAGGTGACTCTTTGCTAAGCCTCTCCAGGCGATCACCGGTAATGTTGGTTTTTCTTCGCCACTTTGGCTGTGTTTTTTGCAGGGAAGCACTGTCTGATATCTCCCGCAGAAAGGCGGAAATAGAAGCATTGGGTACACAGGTTGTCTTTGTACATCTGAATGACAATGAAACTGCGGAGCGGTTTTTCGCAAAATATGAATTGTCTGATGCTGTTTATATTGGCGATCCGAGTTGTACCTATTATGCTGCTTTTGGCCTTACAAAGGCTACGGTCACCCAGCTTTTTGGCCTTCACTCGTGGATCAGAGGATTTCAGGCGGGCGTCGTGGCAGGGCACGGCCTGGCAAGCCCTATTGGTGATGGTTTCCAAATGCCTGGTGTATTTATTATTCAGGACGGACAGATCCGGGACGCTTTTATCCATAAACTATCCTCAGACAGACCTGATTACGTTGGACTTGTACAGCAATGTTGTGAAATATAGCTAAGTGCCGGCTCACAGGGTGTATACAAATTACACCCGTATATCCATGATATTGACTGCTACCTCCACCTCTCTATAAAGGATGTTAACGCTGGTAGATACATGGTTGGGCCATTGCTCCCCAAGCATTTTAAGCCAGCCGGATGTTCTCTCCCTCCCGGGTTCTGTGACAATGATACGCCCGCCAGCCTCAGACAGCGCACCGAAAGTACTTACAAGAGGTTCAAATGCACGACGCTCATAGGCAACATCTGCAGCTAGCAGGAGTTGTGCCTTAGCCTCATCGAGAGGCGTTCTCCAGTCCATAACCAATGAGCGAGCAGCACCCGGCAGATTCAACGACCAGTTGTAATCCACTTGCTCCAGTGCTTCAGGGAGGTAGTCAGTAAATAGGACATTCCCTCCCTGCATAGCGGCTACAAGCCCGGGAAGTCCCAATCCACAACCAATTTCAGTAACAGACATAGCAGGTGCTACCACCTTTTTCTGGAGAAGATATTTTGCCAGCGCCAGACCAGAATGCCACAAATCAGCCCAATAAGGTATCCTGTCATCCTGATAATCCGGATGCTCTGTTCCCTTAGCAATGAGATCATCCAGCAGCGCATCAAAGTTTTCTATTCTGCTGAATCGAATATCCAGCCCCTCCAGTGAGAGATCGACAAGTTCTCTTCGGACGATACTCATACTTGATCGGGTTTACGGATGACAGAGCCCATCCCAACCCCAAGACCAACAACGATCCGCATGGCATCCTCTGTTCTTATGTTAACCAACTCCACCCTGTTTCTGGGTAAGACGAATATAAAACCATTGGTAGGATTAGGCCCTGTAGGTACAAAGACAGCCAACTCATCATTGGCCAGCTCTTCAGTAATAAATCCAATCATCCTGACAGAGCTGTTGAAAACATCCACCAGTACCACCTGGCTAAAAGGCGTTTTACTAGATCCCGTAAACTGGCGGATGGTCTCACGCAAGATGCTGTAAAGAGGAAGTTTGTATAAATATTGCTGCTCGATACGATCAAAAAACCGGCTCCCCAAACGGGTTCTCACCATAAGACCCAAAAGAAAAAAACCAATTATAACAAATGCCAATGAAAGAATATCTACCATCCACTTCTGGACATAATCCTGTAGTTCAAACAAATACCCTATGGGCTGTAAAACAGGCACAATGGTTAAAAAGACGAGCCTCACCAACAAAAACAGGATAACGGCCGGCAGAACCACAACAACACCCCCCAATACGGTTGTTGCAATGAAGCGGGTAAGTTTTTGTAGCAAAGTCCGTTGGTTGTTTTCACTTGCCATAGCTAAAAAGAGTTACAAACACATGTAAATTAATCTTAATTCATATTCAAATATTCTATCGCTGCAAAAACGCTCTGCTTTTGCGCATTTTTGCCATTGTTGAGGACCAGGCGAGCATTAACAGACTAACAAAAAATGAAACTCGCTGAGAAAGCATTGCCTTACGCCCGGTATGAACTTTCCGAATCCGGTATTACGTCAATTGTCGGATTACTGAGCTCCCGCAGTACGTGAAATTATTGATGCTGCAGCGCGATCAGCGGCCCCTGCATTCCCTAATTTTGATTTCAATGCTTCATATCCGGCCAGCATATCTGCCCGGCCGGTATCTGAAAGCAGCCAGTGTAGCTGTTCAACCAGCCGCTGACGATTGAAATCGTGTTGAATGAGCTCCGCTACCAGTGGCTTATCGGCAATCAGATTGACGAGTGAAATATACGGTACATCGACAATACGGCGTGCAATGTGATAAGAAAGAGGTGCTGCACGATAGCCAACAACCTGAGGCACCCCAAACAGCGCAGTTTCCAGCGTGGCCGTACCTGAGCACACGACAGCAGCACTTGCATGTGCAAGAAGTTCGTAGGTTTGCCCCATTATAAGCTTAATACGTCTGCCTGCTGCTTGCTTGTCCAGTAATTCCTCATAAAAAGCAGCAGGCAGTGCTGCTGCCCCTGCGATTACCCATTGTGCATCCTGAAAATCATCTGTCAGGGTTAACATTTCAGGTAACATTCGTGAAATCTCCTGTCGTCGACTCCCGGGAAGCAATGCAATGATTTTCCCTTCCTCCAGTCCCTGCCGCGACAGAAAATCAGCAGCGGGGACAAAACGGGACACTATATCCAGCAGCGGATGCCCCACATAAGATACGCCTACACCATGTTGCCGAAAAAAAGACTCCTCGAATGGCAGAATGGCATATAACTGATCAACATAGCGTCGAATCTGTTTGACCCTGCTGCTATGCCAGGCCCATACTTGCGGGGCAATGTAGTAAAATACGCGATACCCCTGTGCTTTCGCCCAGGCTGCCATTCTGAGGTTGAACCCGGGATAGTCAATCAAGACAATTGCATCAGGCTTAAAGGAAGTTATCTGCCTGCGACAAAGTTGAAAATTTTGATAGATAGCGGGTAGGTGGGTAATGACTTCCCAAAACCCCATGAAAGCAAGTTCACGATAATTTTTCAGTACTTCAACTCCCTGAGATGCCATCATTTCTCCTCCCCACCCCTGTAATTGAAGTCCGTCATGATGACATCGCAGGGCTCTGACCAATTCTGCCCCGTGAAGATCTCCGGAGGCTTCCCCGGCAATTAAAAAAATCCGCATAGAAGGAAGGATTATCCCAGCAGCTGACTGCCATATAAATAGAACCAGAGCCCGGCGTAGCCAAGTGTCACAATCACCAACGTCCGAATGGAGCGATCACTGCGCCATTTATTGAAATACCTTAGTGGCAGAATATTCAAACATATAGCCAGCAGTGCGCGCGTACGCTCCTGTAGCGCCGGATCAGTACTCCCCACAACATCCATTAGTCCAAGTTTCTCATCGATCATCAACAACACTGCATAACCAACGAAAGGAACCAGCAGTCCGCTGAGCAGACCAATCCAGCCGGCATTATATTTATCTCTCATATAACCATAATTTTATACACCGGGAGCAGGTTCTGCGATTTATTAAGCGCGTGTAAGGGATTTCTTAGCGCGAATAACCCGGCTCTTTTTCAATAGTTTCTCACCTTTTCAACTGCATAGCGCAACCCGAATTTTTTAGAAAGCGAGAACATCCAAAAGATGCTGCACTTCGCCCGGATAAAAACTACCGAATGTGCTCTAATCTACAGTTACTGAATCTGTTATCATTGCAAGCAGTTCATCGGCAGTCAGCCTGGTACTAATGTCAGCTCCTGAGAGCAGAGAATCAGCCAGATCCCGCTTTTGGTCATGCAATTTAAGAATTTTTTCTTCAATCGTACCTTCTGCCACCAGGCGGTATACGGTGACTGGTTTTTCCTGACCAATCCGGTGAGCTCTGTCAGTTGCCTGATCTTCGACCGCCGGATTCCACCAGGGATCCATGTGGATAACGTAGTCAGCAGCCGTAAGATTCAGTCCTACCCCACCTGCCTTCAGGCTTATCAGAAAACAGTCACCTTCTCCGCGCTGAAAGGCTTCAATTCGCTTCTGTCGCAAGTTAAGCGGTGTTTGACCATCGAGATACTGGTAGTGAATGTCGTGCTTTTCCAGTACTTCGCGCAACAACTCCAAGTGGCCAACAAATTGACTAAAAACCAATGCTTTATGATTGCTCTCCTTAAGTTCGACAATAAGATCAGCAAACATACGCATCTTGCCACTTTGGCGGATGTTTGTATTGGGGTCAGCAAGTCGAGGGTGGCAGGCAGCACGGCGGAGGCGCATAATTTCAGCTAAAATTCGCAAATGCTTTTCCCCGCCACCAAGCTCATCCTGCGAAGACAACTTAGCAACAGCGCTTCTTCGAAGTGCCTCGTAAAATGCAACCTCCTCATCCGATCGTTCGACTGTGAGCACGATTTCTGTTTTTGGAGGCAGGTCTTTCAGAACATCATCTTTACGCCGGCGTAAAATAAAGGGATGCAATAAATTTTTCAGTTGCTCACGGCGCTTTATGTCCTTGAGGCGCTCGATAGGCCAGGCAAATCGATCATTATATTGTTCCAGCGACCCCAGCAAACCGGGATTGATAAACTGAAAAAGATTCCATAACTCTCCAAGGTGATTCTCCAGGGGCGTTCCCGTCATAATCACCTTGAAAGTCCCCTTGAGCTGCATAGCTGTTTCCGAACGCTTGGTATTCCTGTTTTTGATAGACTGCGCTTCGTCGAGGATTATGGTAGAAAATGTTTTGGCAGCAAAATCCTGTGCAGCACGGGTCATCAGATCATAGGTAACAATGATGAGGTCTCCTGCAGAAGCCTGCTCGATAACAGCCTCCCTGTCCCCTTCACCAAAGAGAATGGGCTTAAGTGATGGCGCAAACCGGTGAGTCTCGGCAAGCCAATTGCGACATACGCTGGCGGGGGCAACCACCAGAGCGGGCCCCTCACTGGCCCTGCTCAACAACAGACCTAATGCCTGAACCGTTTTTCCCAACCCCATATCATCTGCCAAACAAGCTCCTACTCCTGCAGCAGCGCAGCGAGACAACCATTCGAACCCCTCCTGCTGATAAGGACGCAAATTGGCTTCCAATCCGGCAGGGAGCTCGTAATGCGTATTGAAAGCCTGTAGAAACATTTCCCGTCTTTCCTTAAAAGCCTGGTCGAAGGCAACATTCTCAAGCGTATCCAGCAGTGGCATCATAGCCGATGCAGAAAGCGGGTGCATCTGCAACTGACCCTGCGCATCGACCGACAAAAAGCCCTCAATCTCTTCTAATCGCTTGCGAAAAGCTTCCGTCAGGGCCAAAAATTTTCCGGGGCTAAGTTCGATGAAATCAGATTTGTTTTGTTGCGATAGTGCCAACAGTTCCTGTATACTGATTACATGCTGCTCATCTACCCGAAGCTCCCCCTCGACCTCAAACCAATCATTACGTGCATTGATGCGCATACTAAAATCGCTAAATCCGGCTACGCGCTCAACTCGCAATTTTTCGCCCTTGGGCCACTCCAGCACTATTTCCTCTGCCTGCAACAAAGGATTTAATTCAGCCAGAAGATTGAGGCATGTATGCGCATCTTCCAGACTCCAGACACCCATCTCCGGAGCAATATCCCTGAGTGTCTCTACGCTATCAAGTACATGCTGCTGATTGACAAGTTCCTGCCGCAATGATCGCTTTGTGCGGGTTCGTTGCCCGTCAACCAGTGCTATGACCTCTTCCTCTCCCTGCCCCGGCTGCAAGTAGGGCGGTTGATTACCAAAGGGTTTGACGTACATCTCAAGATGAAAGCCATCTCCCACCGGCAGAAGGTGTATACAAATTTTATTCTCTGCAGGAATTGTATGCAATTGTTCATAATCACCGCTAAGCTGCGACATATCTACATCCACCAGCCGGGATAAACCTTCAAGCGCCTGCTGCAGCTTTTTTTCCCCCCTGTCCGGAACGAACATACGGCCCTTCGGCAGTAGCTTATTGAGCTGCTCGTGATATTCCTGAGCCAGGTATAGCTTGTAGCGGGTAGCTGTTTCTTTTTGAATCAGGAAACGCTCCTTATCAAGCCAGGGATCAATCGCCAATTCATGCCCTCCATTAAGACTCCGGACGAATATACGAGGGGTCGCTGCTTCAAACTGGACAGCTACCCCGGGAGATTTCATCAGGAAAAGAAAGGGATGTCCTACCAATTCCTCCCACAGCTTCTGGTTAGTTGCCGGACTCAATGACGACCAGTCTTCCAATGAACGAACATATTGAGCAGCAATACGTCTGTCCTGCTCGGTCATAAACGCCAATTTCCCACTGATGAGCCGTTGCTGCCCGACGTTGCGGCCCGACAGCCAACCAGACTTACCGTGTGATTGTTCCTTGGGCTGCAAACTCATGTTGTCGAAATCAACCAACCAAATCAACCTCATCTCATGTTGTCGGGTTGCCGAGGACTGAGCTTTCACAGACAATGAGAACAAATGCTCGAGGACATTTTCCCAGCTCTCTGTTCTTTTGAAAAGTTGCCGGAACACCCAGACATCCTGCGATGCAGGCTGTGTTGCAGCCGAATCTACTGATGAGAGTTGACGGCTCAGCCAATGAAAACCATGAGCTTCGAGATGCTGACGAAAATCAGACAGTCGGGCAGTTGATCCCTCCGGCTCGCTGGTCCAGTAATTGACAAAGTTTCCCCAGTACTCCTCCCATGAATAGGTATTTGGCTGCCTCTCGATCTTCGTATTTTCATTCGAAAGATAAGTACCCATTGCAACTACCTGATTGATAGCCGCGTTGTAAAACCCGTTGGATCGAAGACCTTGCTCTGCTAACTTAATCCACTTGCCATACTGGCTGCTCTCTGACTGGCTCAACCCAAGAAGCAAGTAAAAAAACTGGTAAAAGGGATAAAATTCGACCTTGGTCTGCTTTGTCGCATGTTTTTTTTGCTCTCGTACTATATCTGTAAATAAAACGAAAGCCTCCGATATTTTCCCTCGCAACAGCATTTCGGTCGCCGTAGCCGCCAGCCTTTCAAGCTGTGGCAGGTATCGCAGCCATTTGTCGAATTGTTCCGCATCCCTCCTCAATATTGCCTCCACACATAATTGTCTGGCCAATACTGGCTTCGAACTATCCGGAAAGTGGTTGAAATGCTGTCGTACGTACTCCTGATAAGCATCATCCTGCTTAAGTGCAAACAAACACAACTTAGCTGCAGCCCTGGTATCCAGAAGCAGTGCGAGCATTTCCTTTGGAATCAGGTCGACTACTGCCCGATCAAAGACTTCCGGCAGCCACAGACTACTAAATCTTCTGACACCTTCCTCACTAAATGAAAAATAATCGAAATATGAATTCAACTGTCGGAGAAAGAGGGTGTAGTCTTTCTCGATCATAGACATAAATATCTCTCTCACCGCTCTGGCGTGCAACTCCTCAACGGACCACAAGTAGTAGCCTTGATGATGCTGCCGAATAAGCGCAATAATCGAAGGGCTCATGCGATCAGTCCAACCACAATGATAAATAAGATCTCTCGACACTTCGGGTGGACATTCGAAAGCATTGGCACGGCTCTGCACCATCCCCAACTGGGCTAGCTCCGACAAGGCGGAAGCAACTGCATTAGGCGACAGGCGGTGACCAAGTTGCCGCATGCGCTCCTCCAGTACGTATTTGGGAACACCTGCTCTGAAAAAAGCCAGAAAAAGAACTATAGACCTTTGAATATCATTAAGTTGGTCGTATTTTCGGCCTGACAGAGAAGTAGGCGCAATACTGCTGACCATGGAAGGTTCAGCAACAAGCCCGGCCACTTCCGTCATTCCTTTGGCAGCTTGCCTTTTTTGACTATCCCTGATAAAGAAGAGCAGTGCCACGATGTGCTCACAAAAAAAATCTTTAGGATGGCAAGAGCACTCTGCATACCTGATTTCTCCTGAATCACTTACATTTACGTACAGGTCATAATGGGATGAATCCTCCGCTTTGACACGTGCCTCCCAGCTCCCTTTGACGAATTCTTCGACATTGGTGATGCGGTTGTCTGAATACAGCTGTCTGCCTTTACTCAGTATGCGGGAGAGTAGTTGGTCTTCAAAATCAGTAATATTCAGAGCAGACATGACAGTTGACTTTTGGGGAACAGCCGAACCGGCGCGTATATGTTCAATTGTACCTGAAACGGGAAATCTACGACAATCAAAAATTGTAACATCCCAAGTGTATGCAAAACGGGTATACCGAAGATCCTAAGATCTATATCGAAACCACCTACAGTTAGCTTACAACAATCATTCCTCTGTTTGCAGCTGCCCGTCGGCTTTTTCCTTGCTGTAAGGGCAATGTCGACAGCCACTTCCGCAACAATATCCCCGCTTGAGATGCCAGGCGGCAGTAAACACCAGCAGACCGTTTTCCAGATAATAATCTATCCCTTCTACTAAAGATGCTGATGACTGGCGGTTCTTGAAGAAGCGCGAAGACTCCATGCTTTATGGTTGTTGTACGCCCAGTATTTTTACACGCTGTGCAAGCCAGGCATAGCCACCAAACAGCAGTCCGCTGAAAAATAAATCACCCAGCAATGTATTCCAGAAAAATGGCAGCCCAGCTGTGTAGGACATCAACAGTCCTGTGGCCGTTTGGGGATACATGCCGCTTGACCACCAATGGAAGGCGTTGGTAACCAGAAAAAAGACAACGGAACTAAGTACGGCTGCACTCCCTACTGTAGCAGCACCAACGCGCCCGCGCAAGAGCAACCCTATACCAAGTATGAGTGCAAACCCAACATACACCCCTGTATTGAAGCCCCAGAAAAAGGAGGTATAGTACTCTGCATACAATACATTATTGATAATCAAGTCACTAAGATAGAGCGCGCCAAATGACACCAGTGCAGCATGTACCGGTCTGCGAAGATGAGAAGCCCCAAAAAGTGCCATAGCACCTACAGCAGTGAAATTGGGCCAGTGCGGCAGCAACCTGCTCAGAGCAGCGAAGAGGATCATGCTGCTTACCACGATCCACGAAATTGATATGGTACGATTATGGTTCATATACAAAATTTGGAAAGGCAAAGTTAACAGATTTGTCGTGCTTACACAACATCCATACGCGGTGAATGTTCGTTAGCAACACGTCAATTTAAATGGAAACAGGGGTAGAGAACTGTAGCCGCTAAGCAAGCATGTGATGCTTAGTTCTGGCCAACATTCACTACCCCTGTCAGACAACAGACACAGTTGCTAGCCGCGCAATGCCGCCAGCATTGTCAGGCCAATAGCGGCCGGCGTATCTACGACATGTATACCGCAGGCAGACATGATTTTCATCTTGGCTTCGGCCGTATCATCCTTGCCCCCGATGATAGCCCCGGCATGCCCCATGGTCCTGCCTTTAGGTGCAGTTTGACCTGCAATAAAGCCAACGACTGGTTTGGTACCGAAATCCTTGATATAATGAGCTGCATCAGCCTCCATCGACCCTCCGATTTCGCCGATCATGATGATTCCTTCTGTTTCAGGATCATTCATCAGCAATTCCACGGCGTCCTTGGTGGTTGTACCGATAATAGGATCTCCCCCGATACCGATGCAGGTGGACTGCCCCATACCCGCTTTTGTAACCTGATCAACAGCCTCATAAGTGAGTGTTCCTGAGCGGCTCACAATACCGATACTCCCTTTTTTATGGATGAACCCCGGCATAATTCCGCACTTGGCCTCCTCTGGCGTAATGACCCCGGGACAGTTAGGTCCGATGAGCCGACAGTTATAGCGCTCGATGAAAGCCTTGGCCTTAACCATATCCTGTACGGGGATTCCCTCCGTGATACAGATAATCACTTTGATACCTGCTTCAGCAGCTTCCATAATGGCATCAGCAGCGAAAGGAGGAGGCACAAAAATAACGGCCGTATCGGCACCTTCCCTGTTGACGGCATCTGCTACCGTATTGAATACTGGTTTGTCGAGATGAAAAGTCCCCCCTTTACCGGGCGTTACACCACCTACCAGAGGCGTTCCGTATTCAATCATCTGACTAGCATGGAACGAACCTTCTTTTCCCGTGAACCCCTGCACGATAACGCGGGAGTGCTTATTGACTAGTACTGACATGAGGTAGATATGATTTCTTTGGTAATAAAGACTTTTATTCGGCTGATTCGTCTACAATGATGAATACATCCTCATTGGCTCGCTGCATGAAGTAGCGCTCCCGGGCAAAACGCTCCTGATTGGCCTGCATGTCGGCCATTTCACGCTCTTCCTCCTCTATTTTCTCCAAATAGTAGACCCGATCAGCTTCTAACTGCCTGACCATCCGCTGTAAGCGAAACTGTGTGAGGGGATCATGGCGATCAAAGAAAACCATGTACATCACAAATGCCAGCAGCACCAGAACGTAGCGATTCCGGAAAGGTGCTGGCAGTCGGTCGGTCAGTAGTTGGCGAAGCTGTTGCATACGGAATCAGCATTTAGGGCACAAGATATACATTTTGGTTCAGAAACTGTGAGAATGTAAGCTGTATGTTTATCAGTCAGCCCTGTGTTTTTCAATTTTGCGGTCGGTACTACCCGCTGCAACCCTATTCAGTGAGCACAGCTGATGAGCGTTCGTGTACCAACACCCAATATGCCGGACATACAAAACAAGACACCCCTTACCAGTATTTACTGCCAAGGAGTGTCTTGAAACTTTTTTAGACATGTATGTCAGCGGCAGCTGTCGCGCCTCAAAATATTTTTAGTCACATCTTATCCGAGCAGCGAACGACCGGGATAGACGGCCAGTTCACCCAATTCTTCTTCAATTCTAAGCAACTGATTGTACTTTGCGATTCTGTCGGAGCGAGAGGCAGAACCAGTTTTGATCTGCCCCGTATTGAGTGCAACTGCCAAGTCAGCAATGGTCGTATCCTCTGTTTCGCCAGAGCGATGGCTCATAACGCTTGTATAGGCATTGCGGGTAGCGAGGTTAACCGTATCGAAAGTTTCGGACAGCGAGCCGATCTGGTTAACCTTCACGAGAATAGAATTTGCAATACCCTGGTCAATACCCTGTTGCAATCGCTTAACGTTAGTAACAAACAGATCATCACCCACCAGCTGGACTCTGTCACCAACGGTCTGTGTCAGCAATTTCCAGCCGGACCAATCATCCTCGGCCAGTCCGTCTTCGATAGACAAGATTGGATACTTGTCAACCCACTGTTTCCAATAGCCTACCATATCGGCGCTGGAAAGCTTGTCACCCGTAGACTTTTTGAAATGATACACCTGTTCGTCCTCCAGCCAGAACTCTGAAGCTGCAGCGTCCATAGCAATCATAATATCGATGCCCGGCTTGTAGCCTGCAGCCTCAATGGCCATGAGTACAGTCTCTATCGCCTCTACATTGCTCTTGATATTAGGTGCAAAACCGCCTTCATCCCCTACATTGGTACTGTACCCTTTTTTCTTCAATACACTTTTAAGGTGATGAAAAACCTCTACCCCCATACGGAGCCCCTCCGAAAAGGCATCGGCCCCTACTGGCATGATCATGAATTCCTGGAAATCAATGCTATTATCTGCATGAGAACCTCCATTCAGAATGTTCATCATGGGTACAGGCATCACATGTGCATTGACACCCCCCAAATAGCGATACAGCGGCTGACGGATAGAAGCAGCAGCAGCCTTAGCAACGGCCAGGCTTACCCCCAGGATTGCATTAGCGCCCAGCCGGCTCTTATTCTCCGTGCCATCGCACTCCAGCATGAGCGTGTCGATATAGCGCTGATCAAATACACTGTTGCCGATGAGTTCATCATATAGTACATCCTCCACATTCTGGCAAGCCTTCAACACCCCCTTACCAAGATAGCGCTCCTTATCGTCATCGCGTAGTTCGACGGCTTCATGTTTGCCGGTAGAGGCTCCGCTGGGCACAGCTGCACGGCCGACCACACCCTCTTCTGTTTTCACTTCGACTTCCACGGTGGGATTGCCCCGGGAATCCAGAATCTGACGGGCGCGAACGTCAATAATCGTACTCATAAAAAGCTTTTGTTTTTGTTAGCAATGATTTCTGTGGTATTGGCCAGGGCAGAATATATACACAAACAGGCTAAGAAACCCCCTGGGCTTCCATAAGTCTGACAAATTCATCGAACAAATAACTTGCGTCGTGTGGTCCCGGTGCAGCTTCAGGGTGATATTGCACAGAAAAAGCAGGTTTTTCCCGATGGCGTATTCCTTCGATAGTATCATCATTCAGGTTGACATGCGTCACCTCTATTTCATTAGAACGTTGGCGAATCGCTTCAGGATCCACGCCAAAACCGTGGTTTTGGCTGGTAATTTCGCAGTGTCCTGTAATAATATTTTTTACCGGATGATTGATCCCCCGATGTCCATGGTGCATTTTGTAGGTAGGAATACCCAATGCAAGGGCGAGCAGCTGATGCCCCAGACAAATGCCGAACAAAGGTTTTTCCACCGCCAGGATTTTTTTAACTGTCTCCACCGCATAATCCATACTGGCCGGATCACCGGGGCCGTTGCTCAGGAAATAGCCATGAGGATCAAAAGCTGCCAGCTCTTCAAAAGTGGTTTTGGCAGGAAAAACCTTGAGATAACAATCCCTGCGGACGAAATTGCGCAGAATATTGCTTTTTGTACCAAAATCCAGCACAGCCACCCGATAGCGTGCCTCCGGATAGCCCATCGTGTAAGGCTTAGACGTAGAGACAGTACTTGCCAGCTCTAGTCCCGCCATATCCGGAGCCTCCGCCAGCATCAATGCCAACTGAGCTTCGTCGAGCAGTTCGCTCGAAATAATAGCATTCATAGCCCCTTTGCTGCGAATATGTCGCACGATGGCACGGGTATCGACATCAGAAATTCCCACTACCGATTCGTCCTCGAAATAAGACTGAATATCCTCCCCTGCCAGTGGGCGATTGTAGGCAGTCGTAAAATTTTTACATACCAAACCTGCAATTTTGACACTCTCCGACTCGCTCTCATCGCGTTTGATGCCATAATTGCCGATGTGCGCATTGGTAGTTACCAGCAGCTGTCCTGTGTAGGAAGGATCTGTAAACACCTCCTGGTAGCCCGTCATGCCGGTTGTAAAGCACAACTCTCCGATGGCAGTGCCCTGCTTACCGGCAGCTTTACCTTTGAACACAGTGCCGTCGGCCAGCAACAAAATAGCTTCTCTCGACTTATTATCCGCCATAGCTCGGTGCTTCGTTTATATGATTGCTAAGATTTTTCTTTACGTCGATTGATTTCATCCCTGATTTCGGCTGCCCGTTCGTAGTCTTCTTCGCCCAGCACCTCCTCGAGCATACGCGACAGATCATCAATTGACATTGTTGAAAGTGTGCGCGATTTACCTGAGGGTCTGCCGCTGCGGCCGGAAGAAGCTGTTTCTTCCGCCTCTTCTTCACCCTCCAACACTATACCGGCTGCGTCCAGAATGAAATCATACGTATAGATGGGGCAACGAAAACGAACGGCCATAGCCAGCGCGTCGGAAGTGCGGGAGTCAATCTCCAGCAGCTCGCCATCTTTTACACACACCAGTCTTGCATAAAAAACCCCTTCCAGCAGGTTGTTGATGACAATCTCTTTGAGCGCTATATTAAACGTATCCAAGGCGCTCTTAAACAAATCGTGCGTCAGCGGCCGGTTCGGGGTCATACCTTCGATAGCCACCGCTATAGCCTGTGCTTCGAAACTACCGATGACAATCGGTAGTCGGCGGGTGCCGTCGCGTTCCCCCAGTACCACTGCGTAGTTTGTCGAATTGGTAACGCTGTGTGAGAGCGCTACTATATCCATTTCTATTTTCTTCATATTTACTCCTGGATGTCTCTATCCGTTTAGTAAAGGAAACAAGCTTTTGGGTGGATGGGTTGTGTTGCACAAGTCAAGGTTACACACCAGCACGAGCAGTAAGCAGACTGTTTTTCCGGAGTCTTGCAGAGCGGCGGAAATGAGGCGCTGACCCCATGGCAATAATTTTTGCAAAGATACACAAGTGAATTCAATTCCGGGGGCTTAAGATTATTTTTCCCGCCAGACTTGTGTCCCTGTTTTCAGCAGCGAAAACCCCGGCCAATACACCTTAGTCGTCCTGTAAGAAACAGATACTATGCCGACAAGTCCTTCTTCTCGAGTTGCTTGGCTTCATTCCACAAAGCATCCATCTCCGCAAGGCTCATTTCCTGCAGCGCTCTGTCGGCCATGCGTTCAATGTACTCAAAACGCCGTTTGAACTTCTGGTTTACCTTTTCGAGCGCAGTTTCAGGGTCAATGCCCTGCCAGCGAGCATAATTGATAAGGCTGAAAAACACGTCGCCCAATTCTTCCTCCCGCCGATGAAAAGTCTCATTTGTCGCCACGGCAGACCGAAACTCGTCTATTTCCTCCTCAACCTTCGCCCACACCTGTGCTTCATTTTCCCATTCGAAACCAAACTGTCTGGTTTTATCCTGCATACGCATCGCCTTAATCATAGCCGGCAGGGACGCAGGAACACCCGCCAATACAGATTTTTTCCCTTCTTTAAGCTTTAGCTGCTCCCAGTTCCGCTTGACCGTCTCCTCATCAGTAGCCACCACATCGCCATAAATATGCGGGTGCCTGGCTACCAGTTTATCACAAATGCCGTTGAGGGCTGTTGCAATGTCAAAAGCACCCTGCTCCTCCCCTATTTTGGCATAAAAAACCATGTGCAGCAACAAATCGCCCACCTCCTCCCGGATGCCGGCTACATCCCCCGCCAAAATAGCATCCGCCAGCTCGTAGGTTTCCTCAATCGTAAGATTTCGCAACGTCTCGAAGGTTTGCTTGCGATCCCAGGGGCATTGCGCCCGCAATTCGTCCATTATCTGCAATAATCTGGCGAAAGCAGCTAACTTCTGTTCCATTATATTGTTATTTTTGTAGCGAAAAATGGTGGTAGATTGATGCACCTGACACTCAGAAACGGTGCCGACAGTAAACTGCCAAGTGGCAATGCCGCTTTTATTTTGTCAAACGAACAGCCAACAATGGAATTCTTCTACATCTTCGGACTGATTTTCGGTGTATTTTTCATCTCTTTCGGCCTCATCAATCTCAGGCATATCATAACCGGCAACGAATTCAGAGGCACTTGCGCCAGCAATAATCCCGTGCTGAAGAATGAGATCGGCGAGTGCACAGTATGCGGCAGACAGACGGGCGAGGATTGTAAAATGCCGGAAGTCAAGTAAGAAGGCCTATTTTGCAGTGCCCTTTGGCTGCAGTTGCAGCCAAAGGGCACTGTACATGTTTTGTTTTTTGAAAAAAAAGCCAGCCGCATTCCTTTGCCGCCACCGGCGGCAAAATACCTGCAGGGCATTTCTCTTCAATCCTAGTAGTTATTGAGTGTAAGCATCACCAGCGTACAACCAATTACCACTTCTATACCCTGCTCCCGCGCCATGCGCGCGAATTCAGCATTTTCTGTACCCGGATTGAAAATAATTCGCCTGGGTTTGAGTCCCAAAATATACGCATAGTAATCGCGTTGCCGCTCCGGATTGACATAAAGCGTCACCGTGTCGACATCCTCAAGTGCAGGTGTACCCAACAAAATGTCAGTCTCGTCAATCTTACCCGCACGTACCCCCACGGGCAGAGGCTCATGCCCCTTAGCCCGAAGCTGCATGAAGGCCTGGAAGGCGTACCTGTCAGGACTGGCAGACGCCCCCAGAACGACCGTTCTTTTTGGTGAATTGTGCATTTATACCAGCAGCAGGATTGGATTTTCGAGAATACCTTTGAGCGACTGCAGGAACTGCGCGCCTTTAGCCCCGTCAACCACACGGTGATCACAAGAGAGCGTTACCTTCATCATCTGGCCAACCTCTATCTGCCCCCCTCTCACTACCGGCTTTTCGACGATGGCGCCCACTGCCAGGATGCATGCATCCGGCGGATTGATGATGGCCGTAAACTCATCGATACCGAACATGCCCAGGTTGGAGATCGTAAACGTATTGCCCTGCATTTCCTGCGGCTGCAGTTTTTTGTCCTTAGCCTTGGCAGCGTAGCCTTTCACCTCTGTATTAATCTGAGACAGCGATTTAGCATCAGCATTTTTGATCACAGGCACCAGCAAACCTTCCTCAACCGCCACTGCCACACCGATATTGACCTCATGATTCATGCGAATGCGATCCCCCAGCCAAGAAGCGTTGATCATTGGATGCTGCCGGAGTGCAGCAGCAGCAGCCTTGATTACCAGATCATTGAAACTAACTTTTACTGGTGCAACTTCATTGATACGACGACGCCAATCGCTGGCATTGGCCATATCGATTTCCATAGTCAGGTAGAAGTGTGGTGCGGAGAACTTGCTCTCGCTCAGTCTGCGAGCGATTGTCTTCCGCATCTGCGACAACGGGAGATCTTCGTACTGATCAGATGAGCCCGCAAATACCGATGGTGTGCTGACAGACTCTTCTGCCGCAATTACCGCAGCAGGCTTTGATTCCAGGAATGCTTCGACATCGCGCTTAACGATTCGGCCATTGTCTCCTGTGCCCGTGATCTGACTGATATCGACACCCGCTTCGCGGGCTACGCTCTTCGCCAGCGGTGACGCTTTGGTGCGCGATTCAGACGCCACAGCCACCGGGCTTGCAGCAGGAACAGCAGCTGCTGCTGTCTCAACCGGCGCAGGTGCAGGTGCAGGTGCAGGCGCAGCGGCAGCCGCAGGTGCCGAAAGCAATGACTGCCAGTCCTCACCGGGCTGTCCAATGACCGCAATGATTCCGTCAATCGGCACAGTACCCGACTTAACTGCGATGTGAAGCAGCACCCCTTCCGTGTAGCTGTCAAGCTCCATAGTCGCTTTATCGGTTTCGACTTCAGCCAGTGTTTCACCCGGCTCTACTCTGTCGCCTTCCTGCTTGAGCCATCCGACGATGTTGCCTTCCTCCATGGTGTCGCTCATGCGCGGCATCCGTATGACTTCCGCCATAATCCGTACTATTTTGACGTTTTTTCAATAAGCTTATGAATAAGCGCCACAAAAATGCGATAAATTCTTCATTTTTGAGGGCTAAACTGTGGCTCGCAAAAAAAATTAGGCCACAAAAAGACACAGCAGCCAAATTAACAATGAGTTCAACAAGCCAGTTATGACTAGTGTTCATGTTCTGGTAGTTCTTTTGCAGTTTTCCCGACTGTCATGCCAAAGCAGCGAAAGCCGGCGACTGCCTCATAAAGACGCAATCAACGTATGCCTTTTTCATCCAAGCTCATAGAACAAGCCGTAGGAGCCTTTGCCGGACTTCCCGGCATAGGCCGCAAGACAGCCCTGCGGCTGGTGCTTCACCTCGTGCGGCAGTCGCCCGAAGTCAGCGAACAATTTGCCGATGCCATCCGTCGGATGCGGACCCAGATACAGGAATGCAGCCAGTGCAATAACCTTAGCGACGAACCCCTGTGCAATATTTGCGCCGATAATCGTCGCGACCGCTCGCTAATATGCGTAGTTGAATCGATTCGCGATCTCATGGCCATCGAGGATACAGGCCAGTATCGCGGTCTGTATCACGTATTGGGCGGGCTCATCTCACCCATCGACGGCATTGGCCCTGAACAGCTGCACATCGACAGCCTGCTGCAACGCGCGGCAGCTCCGGATACCACGGAGCTTATTATGGCCATAAGCCCAACCATAGAAGGAGAAACAACCACCTTCTACCTCTACCGCCAACTGCGGGAAGTGCCGGTAAAAATAAGCTCCATCGCCCGGGGTGTTTCCTTTGGCGGCGAGCTGGAATACGCCGATGAACTCACGCTGGGCAGAAGTATCATTGCCAGAACGCCCTACCGCCAATCCTAGAGCCCTCATACAAGGCCAGCATGCAGCTATCCGTCATCATCGTAAATTACAACGTACGCTACTTCCTCGAGCAGGCACTGCTCAGCGTCAGAAAAGCCTCAGCGGGGCTGGCGGTTGAGGTATGGGTGGTCGATAACAACTCGGTTGATCATTCCGTAGATATGGTCCTGGAAAAATTCCCGGAAGTGCGGCTGATTGCCAACCGCGACAATCCGGGCTTTGCCATCGCCAATAACCAGGCTATCCGGCAGTCGACCGGCCGCTACGTCCTGCTGCTCAATCCCGATACCGTTGTAGAGGAAGATACTTTCGCCCGCTGCATTGCGTTTATGGATGCGCACCCCCGGGCCGGAGGCCTGGGCGTGCGTATGATCGACGGCGGTGGCAACTACCTGCCCGAGTCCAAGCGCGGCTTTCCCTCCCCATGGGTGGCTTTCTGCAAGGCCAGCGGCCTGGCGGCTCTCTTCCCGCGTTCTCCCCGCTTCAACCGCTACTATATGGGCTGGCTTTCGCCCGAAGCCAACCACCCCGTAGAGGTGCTGGCAGGTGCTTTCATGCTGCTGCGGCGCGAAGTGCTGGACGAAATCGGCCTGCTCGATGAGGCCTTTTTTATGTATGGCGAGGACATCGACCTGTCCTACCGCATCGTCAAAGCTGGCTACCAAAATTATTACCTGGCCGACACCACCATCATTCACTACAAGGGTGAAAGCACCAAAAAGGGCAGTCTCAACTACGTGAGGGCCTTTTACCAGGCCATGATCATCTTTGCCCGCAAGCATTTTCAGGCAGAAAAAGCCAGGGTGTTTATTCTCATGCTGCAGGCAGCTATTTACCTGCAGGCAGCCGTAGCGCTGCTGCGCAATGCCGTGCAGCGCCTGGCGTGGCCCCTGGCCGACGCCCTGCTGCTCTACGGCGGGCTGGTGGCTCTCAAATACTTTTGGGCGGAATACTACTACAGGGATGTCCATTATTTTCAGCCTGACATCCTGTACATCAATTTCCCGCTGTATACAGCCATCTGGATAGGCATGGTCTTCCTCAGCGGCGGCTACGACCGCCCGCTGGTGCTCAGGCGCCTCGTCGGCGGCCTCCTCTTTGGCAGCTTGCTGCTGGCGGCCGTCTACGGCCTGCTCGATCAGGCCTATCGCTCAAGCCGCGCCATCATCGTACTGGGTACGGGCTGGGCGGTGCTCAGCACCGGCCTCGCCCGCCTGCTGCTGCACTTTTTACAATACCGCAACCTCGACCTCGGCCGCGAGCGCCTGCGGCGGCTCGTCATTGCCGGCAGCGCTGCCGAAACGCAGCGCGCCCTGCAGCTGCTGCAGCAGGCTGAGGTTTATAAAAATATCATCGGCCGTGTCGGTGTCGATCAGGAAGAAAATGCTGCCGATGACCTGCTGGGCAGCATCGATCAGCTTGGGGAAGTAGTCAACATATACCGCATTGACGAAATTATCTTTTGCTCAAAAGATGTTAGTGCACAGCATATTATGCAGTGGATGACCCGACTGGGCCCCAGGGTGCTTTTCAAAATACTGCCCGAAGAAAGCCTGAGTATCATTGGCAGCCAGTCTAAGGCACACAATGGCGAACTTTACACCATTGATATACGTTTTCAGATAACGACTCCCATCAATCGAAGGTTTAAGCGAATGACAGACCTGGCAGCCGCACTGCTCTTCATCGCTTTGCTGCCGCTGCTCTTGTTGCTGGTAAAAAAACCGCTGGGTCTGTTGCGGAATCTCGTAGCTGTAGTATCGGGTCGCCGCTCCTGGGTGGGCTACGCGGCTAAAGCCACGGAAGGGCTACCGCCCCTGAAACCCGGCATACTGACACCGCTGCAGGCCGTAACGCTCGGCAGCCCCGCTCCGGCAACCCTGCACCGCATCAACTTCCTCTATGCCAAGGACTACCAACCTGGCGATGACTGGGAGCTGCTACTAAAAAATATCCGCCTTTTGGGTAATTAATGCATTGACAGTACTATGATTTTTCTCGCAATTCTCTCCGGCCTGTTGGCTGTACTCTTTGTTATCCTGCTTTTTATGGGCCTCTCCTTCCTGCCCCCCAGCAAAAATAAGCTTTGGCAGGAGCTGGAACGCATGAAAGCCGCACTCATCAAACGCCATCCGGAACTCACGCCCATCGGCCGGCAAGAACTCGAAATCATGTCCAATGGCCAGCAAAAACACCAGGTCCGCCGGTGGTTGTCAACCTCGGCTCAGGGCGTGTATACTACCATTTTCAACGAGCCGGTGGCAGCCTACAGCTACAAACAGTTCCCCGGCAAAAAAAACAGCTCGATACTGTTTGTCAAAACAGCAGAACATGAGTATGCTTACCTGAATCGAAAAAACGAAACACGACTGTATATCGACAATCAGGAGGTAGGCTCCATCAGCCAGCAGGGCGTACTCACCGGCAAACGCACTGGTAAAGTACTAGCACAGCTAGCCCCTCCCAAAGGACAGCTGTTGCCCGTAAAAGTCGGTGAGCGCGAAATTGGAAGCATCAATCAAAAAGCAACAACAGCCGTCAAAGGCCTCAGTGAGCGGGCCTTCGAATTTTTACTGCCCGATATCTCCGAAAAGGAAGAACAGTTGTTCCTGGCTATGAGCCTGCGGGAAATGATTGGAAAAGTAGTGCGGCCCTGAAAGCCGGGGCGCTGCCCCCCGGCTTTCAGGAAATGCCCGGATATTTTGCCGACCCGAAAAAAGCCCGGGCGACATGCACTAAGCCCAGTGAACGAGGTTGAGATCCTGCCGGTGCGGCAGCGCAGGGTGCTGCGGAAATATCCGAAAACCATATTCGTATA
Source organism: uncultured Saprospiraceae bacterium (assembly GCA_964441755.1). Taxonomy (GTDB): domain Bacteria; phylum Bacteroidota; class Bacteroidia; order Chitinophagales; family Saprospiraceae; genus JAUMBM01. Next base: position 271,287 of record CAYTVG010000002.1, on the reverse strand, counting down.
CGCCTGTCAGCCGGGGAATCGTACTAATCTCGTACTTGGCTGTATCACCCTGAATCTCCGTTAGCTGAAAAGGAAATGCCCGCTTAAGCTCGACTTCCTTTTCGCTGATACGCTTGAAAAAGACAACCTCGACACCGACGTGCTGCGCCGGAATACCCGACAGGAACAGGCGTATCGAAGCTTTAAACTCCTCTCCCAACGGCAGTGCGTGGTTGGAAGAATCAAAAGCCGTAACCTCAATGGCATGCACGCTGTCCCATTTCTTTTGCACCAGCTGCTTCCACTGTGCCATATTGCGCGCCAACACATTACCATCAGCCCGCATCGCCTGGCTGCGCTGGAATAGTTTTTGGTAGAATCGCTCGTAATAATCGTCGAGCATGCGCTTCATGGTAAACTCCGGTGCAATCTCTGCAATGTTGTTTTTGATAAAACCAATCCACTTCGCAGAAAGACCCTCCTCGTTGCGATCAAAATAGGCAGGCGCAATCTCTGACTCCAATAAATTGTAAATGGTCTCCGCATCAAGCTCATTCTGTAAACCTGCATCCTCGTAGGCGGCCTCCTCCGGCAACGCCCAACCAGCGCCGGGGCGATAGCCCTCCGACCACCAGCCATCGAGCACACTAAAGTTGAGTACCCCATTCATCACAGCTTTCATCCCGCTGGTACCCGACGCCTCCATCGGACGTGTAGGTGTATTGAGCCATATATCCACTCCCTGCACCAGCAATTTGGCCATCTCCATGTTGTAATCCTCCAGGAAAATGATCTTGCCCATAAATTCCGGTTGCTTGCTGACGCTGACGATGTGGCGGATGAGATCCTGCCCGCCGCCATCTGCCGGGTGTGCCTTGCCGGCAAAAATAAACATGACCGGCCGGTCGGGATTGTTTACAATAGCCCGCAACCTGTCCAGATTGGTAAATAACAACTGTGCCCGCTTATAGGTGGCAAAACGACGGGCAAAGCCCAACAGCAGGGCATCTTCACGAATCTGGTTGACCGCCTCAAAGATCGACCGGGGACTGGCGCCGCGGCGCGCCAGATCAGCCTGCATCTTCTGGCGCACATAGGCCAGCAGTCGCTGCTTACAGGTGGTCCTGATCGACCATATTTCCTCATCTTCAAGCCCGTGGATTTTGCGCCAGTAGTCTTTGTTCGACTGGTCTTTCAGATAGCCTTCGCCAAAGGTGCGATCATACAAAGCACGCCACTCATTGGCCACCCAGGTTGGATAATGGACACTGTTGGTCACATAACCAATACTCAGCTCCTCGGGTACATAGCCCGGGAAAAGCGTGTTAAACATCTTCTGAGACACCATGCCGTGCAGGCGACTCACCCCGTTGACCTCCTGTGAAAGCCGGATGGCCAAATGGCTCATGTTAAACTGCTCCCCGCTGTCCGTAGCACGAATACGCCCCAGCGCCATAAAATCCTGCCAGCTGATCCCCAGGTCGTGGGCATAGTGGTACAGGTAGGCCTGTATGAGTTGTTCGGGAAAATGATCATGGCCGGCAGGCACGGGGGTATGTGTTGTAAAAAGCGAAGAAGAGCGCACCAGCTCCACAGCTTCCTCATAACGAAGCCCCTCCTGTACGTAGTTGCGCAGGCGCTCCAACCCCTGAAAAGCAGCATGCCCTTCATTACAATGGTAGATATCCGCTTCCAGCCCCATGGCCTTCAGCATTTTTATTCCCCCGATGCCCAACAATATTTCCTGCTTGAGCCGGTGCTCATTGTTGCCACCGTAAAGCTGGTGTGTCAGCGAACGGTCTTCCCAGCTATTCTCTTCTATATCCGTGTCCAGCAGGTAGAGCGGGATACGACCTACCTGCAATACCCACACCTTAGCCGCAACCATGCGACCTGACAATCCTATCTTTATTTTAAGCCACTCAGCTTGCGCATCGCGCACAGGACTTAATGGCAATTTGGTAAATTCCTGCGGGGGAAACTGGTGAATCTGATCACCATTGAGCGCCACCGCCTGATTGAAATAGCCGTAGCGATACAAAAGACCGACAGCCACAAAGGAAGCATTGTTGTCGCTGGCTTCCTTGAGATAATCGCCGGCCAGTACCCCCAAACCGCCGGAGTACAGCCTGAGCGATATGTGCAGACCATACTCCATGCTGAAGTAAGCAATCTTGGGTTGATCTTCGGGCAGGGACGCATCCATGTATCCGTGAAAAGCATCCATAACCTCCTGCAAACGCTGCAGGAAGCCTTCATCTCCCGCCAAACTGGCTGCCCGCTCGGGATTCAGCTGATCCAGCAGCGCTACCGGATTGTGGTTGAGCGACTCAAACTTGTCGGGGTCAATTTCCTGAAAAAGAGAAACAGCCGCCGGATTCCAGGACCACCAGATGTTCATGGCAAGCTCCTGTAGCGGAACCAGCGAGTCAGGAAGTTTTGAGGCTATATAAATCCGCTTTAGCTTGATTTGTTCGTCGCTGAGTTGTCCGATCATGGCTTTTGTTTTCTGGCGGGAACTACCCGCAAAGGACTAATATTATTGAAAATACCGGCAAAAATACAACTTAAGTCACTTACTTTTCGATATTCTTGTAAAAAATACACTAAGTAAGTCTTTAACAGAACGCCCGCGACATTTATGGTTTTTTATCCTCCTGCACCGATCGCCAGATATAGGTTGCCACCGGACCAAAAATGAGGACCAAAAAGGCTGGCAACAGCCAGTTGGGCAAGGCGAGTGCCACGCCCATGGCGGGCAGTGCGACAAATAAAACGATTATGAGCATCACGGCCACGACAATCAGCTTTAGATATCGCATCAGCCGGCTGGCAAGTGCATACTGCCTGCCGGCATTCTCAGGGGTAATCTTAACGGGATAGTTGAAAGTGTCCGGCCTGCGATTGACAAGTGTCATGACCGTATACAGCGCAGATGCAACCAGCGGCTCCAACCAGATAAAATCCTTTGAGCCAAAACCATCGGCCTGACCTTTAAGATTGAAATGTATGGGAATTACCTCCGGCAGGTAGGGATAAGCTACGGCAACCAATACCCACAAACCCACAAGCAGCACCAAAGCTGCTGATTCGAGCAGCCAGTCAGTAATTGTGAATGGCGGTGGTTCGGGACGAGGCATAGAATCCATACGCATGACTTAATAAAAGCAAAACAATAGGCGAATATACGCAATTGACGACAACTGTTCGGACAGATACTGCGAATCTAACCGACAATCCTGCAGCGACTCTTGCCGGCTGCAGGATGGCTGCCTGTCTAGTTTTCACGCCTGCGCAATACAGGTACATCCTTAACGACCATCATGACAGTATCCCCCATGCGTTCTTCCACCAACACAATCTTGCCTTTGCGGAGGTTATCAATCACTTCAGGCAGTGCATGCCGTACGGTAATCAGTTCCAGATTTCGATCGACAATGGCTTTGAAATCCTTGTCGATCAGCTTCATGAAACGATCAATTTTGTCGTCGGTATCGTTAAAGCAGACATTAAAGCTGATGGCCGTGTTCTGCATCATATTCACCTGCAATCGCAGATCAGCAATAAACTGGAACAGGAGGCTGATGTGATGCTCTGCCACGAAAGAAAAATCCCGGGTGGAAATGTGCAAAAGTGCCTGCTGCGATTCTACTGCTACCATCGGTGGATAGTGATCTTCCACCTCTGCGGAGATAAAGGTACCCTCATCCTCCGGTTTCAGGAATGATTTAACAAAAAGCGGTATTGACTTATTCTGCAGCGGTTTGATTGTCTTGGGGTGGATAACTTTGGCCCCGTAGTAGGTCATCTCGATGGCCTCTTTATACGACAGCCGGTCGAGCTTGATGACGTTTTCAAATTTGCGGGGATCCGCTGTGAGTACCCCCGGCACATCTTTCCAGATGGTCATACTTTCAGCATCGAGGCAGTAGCTAAAAATGGCCGCTGTATAATCCGATCCCTCGCGACCAAGGGTTGTGGTGAAATTCTCGGTAGTGCTACCAATAAAGCCCTGTGTCAGGATAAAGCCATTTTTTTCGAGCATGGGCCTGACGATTCGTTCCGCACGAGCCTCTGTCTCTTCCCATTGCACCCAGCCCTCACGGAAAATATCGTCTGTCAAAATCACATCACGTGCGTCCAGCCACTCGGTGGGCAGGCCCAGCTGGTTGAGCCATGCATGCACGATACGGCTGGATACCAGCTCGCCCAGACCAATAATCTGGTCGTACATGTAGTCATAGTTTTCATGCGGAGGTTCATCCAGTACCCATTCGACGGAGACAAACAGATCATTGATGTGTGCATACACCTCGTGCGCTGCACCAAACAACTCATGACACAGCAGTTCATGTGTCTGTTTGATCTGCTCCAACAGCTGCAGCGCTTCTCCCGTTTCCCGGGCATGCGCGACCACGACCTTCTCCAGCGCATCGGTAGTCTTACCCATAGCCGACACAACGATCAGCAATTTGTCGTCCAGGTAGCGGGTTAGAATATTGCCAACGTTTCGTACAGCAGCCGCGTCTTTGAGGGAAGCGCCACCAAATTTGAAGACCTTCAGATTTTTTTTCATGCCTGCTATAGATAAGCTCAAAAGTGATGCAAAGATAGGACGTTGTAGCCGCTACTTACAACAAAATGTCACAATTAATAGAAATCGTTCAGCCAACGGGTATATTTATTGAAAAAACAATAAATCAACTACATTTATTCGCATTTTTTCAAAACAATATTCTGCCTGCCAACAAAGTATTGTTATTTTATTATATTTGCCGCTGACCAATTTTTTCAGCTATGAGCTCACCCTTTTCAATTGCTGTGTCAGCCTTGTTACTGGGTATGGGGGTTGTTTTTGTGGCGCTGGCACTTGTTGTTGCCCTGGGAAGGCTGCTGATCCGGATCACCAACCATTACACAGATGCGGATTTGCCCCCGACAACGCCCGATTTACCAGCCGCCCCCCGGACTGTAGCTCCGGATCCCATAGTGGCTGTGCTGGCAGCAGCCGTGGCAGCAGCCACAAACGGGCGTGGCCGGCTGCTCACAGCTACTTCCATTGATAAAAAACCACAAGACGACTAACCAACTATGACCAAAGAGATTCAACTGTGTTTGGTGTACCGCGATATGTGGCAGTCTTCGGGCAAGTATATGCCCCGGGTCGACCAGCTGCAGCAGGTAGCAGAGCCCATCATTGATATGGGCTGTTTTGCTCGGGTAGAAGCCAATGGTGGCGGATTTGAACAGATATGCCTGCTGGCCGGTGAAAACCCCAATGCTGCTGTAAGAGCCTGGACTCGCCCCTTCCATAAGGCAGGTATACAGACACAAATGCTCGAGCGGGGCATCAATGCATTGAGTATGAATGCCGTCGGGGCAGATGTACGCAAGCTTATGTTTGCGGTAAAAAAGAAGCAGGGGACGGACATTTCCCGCTCTTTTGACGGACTCAACCATGCCGACAACCTGGCGCTGTCCTTTCAGTATGCGCGTGAAGCCGGTATGATTGCGCAGGGGGCTCTGTCCATAACGCATTCGCCTGTGCATACCGTAGCGTATTACATCCGGCTTGCTGACCGCTTCATCGAGCTAGGTGCTCAGGAGATTGCCATCAAAGATATGGCAGGTGTGGGCCGGCCGGCTTCCATCGGACGTATGATAAAGGGTATTAAAGAACGCCACCCCAGCATGCTGCTGCAGTACCACGGTCATGCAACGCCGGGTTTTTCGGTGGCTTCTTGCCTGGAAGCCGCCCGCGCAGGAGCGGACATCATCGACGTAGGTATGGAGCCGCTAAGCTGGGGCACAGGACACCCGGACCTGCTCACCATCCATGCGATGCTCAAAGATGCTGGTTTCTCACTCCCGGATGTCAACATCAAGGCCTATATGGAGGCCCGACAGCTCAATCAGCGCTTTATTGATGACTTTCTGGGCTACTACATCAGTCCGCAAAACCGCCTCATGAACAGCCTCCTCATCGGCCCCGGCTTGCCGGGGGGCATGATGGGCAGCTTGATGGCAGATCTCGAAAAAAGCCTGAACAGTCTCAATAAGTGGCTGCAAAAAGAAGGAATGCAACAGCTTACCATCGACGAGCTGTTGCTGCGGTTGTTCGAAGAGGTTCAGTATGTATGGCCCCGCCTGGGTTATCCTCCCCTCGTCACCCCCTACAGCCAGTACGTCAAAAACGTGGCGCTGGTCAATGTCATACAGCGTGCCAAAGGGCGTGAGCGCTGGTCACTCATAGACGAGAATACCTGGAATATGATTCTGGGGGGAAGTGGTCCGTTGCCCGGTAAGCTGGGTGCTGAAATAGTAGCCCTTGCGGAGGAAAATGAACGTATCTTCTTCACAGGTAATCCGCAGGATCTTTATCCCGATGAGTTGCCTAAGTACCGCGAGCTCATGCAAAACAAGGGCTGGTCGCTAGGTCAGGACGAAGAAGAACTGCTCGAATACGCATTGCACCCCCGCGAGTACGAACGCTACAAATCGGGTGATGCCAAAGCCGATTTTGAAAAAGACCTCGCCCGCCAGCGCGCCTCAGCCGGCGCAACTGCGCCCGCGCCCGCTGAGGTGGCCACGGCTGCACTGGCGGCGGCGCAGGCGCCACGCCAGCTCACCATAACCGTTGATGGCAAAGCCTATCAGGTGCGTATTGATTACGAACAGGATGCAGCAGCTTCCCCTGACAAGCCGATGCAGGCCAGCGCGCAGCAGCCTGAAAAGGCTGGCAGTACAACTACTGACAGCCGAAGCGCCAACATAACAGCTCCACTGGAGGGAAAATTTTTGCTGACACGCGATCCGGCAGATAAAGCAATTCAGGTGGGCAGCAGCGTCAAAGCAGGTGATGTAGTCGGGTATATTGAAGCTATGAAAGTGATGAACGCCATCACTTCGACCCAGTCGGGCACTGTCCGGGAGATTGTCGTACGACATGGCCAGGAGGTAAATGAAGATGATGTAATTATCACCCTTGAGGTTAAATGACATGCAGGAAATTATCTATATGACAGCGCTGGATGAACTCATCCGGCAGCCTCTCAGTTTGTTGATGCTAGCATTGGCTGTCTTTTTACTATACCTTGGTATTTTCAAAAAATACGAGCCCCTGCTGTTGGTACCTATTGGCTTTGGTGTTTTGCTGGCCAACCTGCCCAACGGGGGCATGGCTGTTGTTGCAGCCAACAGCGACCCTGCCTTGCTGCAGCTGTCGCTGCCCGCTATGGCGCAGAAGCATGGTATTATGAGCATGCTGTATTTTGCTCTTATAAAAAGCGGCCTGCTGCCTCCGTTGATTTTTATGGGTGTGGGCGCATTAACTGATTTTGGGCCTATGCTTCGCAATCTGCAGCTCGCATTTTTTGGAGCAGCAGCCCAGCTGGGAATTTTTGCCGTCCTCCTGGGGGCTGTTTGGTGGGGGTTTACCCCCCGGGAGGCTGCCGCTTTGGGAATCATTGGCGGTGCTGATGGTCCGACGGCCATCTATACTGCCATAAAGCTGGCTCCTCATCTGTTGGGCCCCATCGCCATTGCTGCCTACAGCTACATGGCACTCGTACCTGTAATTATCCCGCTTATGGTGCGAATCAGCATGAGCCGCCAGGAGATCTTAATCAACATGAAAGAGCAGGACAGGCGCTATCCTCCCCGGGTTCAGATACGCAACCTGCGTCTGCTCAAAATCGTGTTTCCTGTTTTCCTCTGCCTGACCGTGAGCCTGCTGGCACCTTCAAGTACTCCGCTCATTGGCTTTCTGCTCTTTGGCAACCTGATCAAAGAGCTGGGCAATGATACCGGTCGCCTTTTTCAGGCAGCCTCGGAGACGATTCTCAACACTTCGACAATCTTTTTGGGACTTACCGTAGGGGCTACCATGACAGCCGATACCTTTTTGACAAGCAGCACTCTGGGTATTATTGCGGGCGGTTTTTTGGCCTTTTGCATATCTATATTGGGAGGTATTTACCTCGTAAAACTATACAACCTCTTTTTTACCAAAAAAATCAACCCGCTGATAGGTGCCACGGGCCTGAGCGCCGTACCCATGTCATCGAGGGTGGCCAATGAGATTGCCCTGCGGGAAGATCCTGACAACCACATACTGCAATATGCCATGGCCAGCAATATTTCGGGGGTTATTGGCTCTGCTGTGGCGGCAGGGGTATTGATTACTTTGCTCAAATAATGGTTTGGAGGGATATTGTAAAACATAGTGGCGACCAGACTGTTATTAAAGTCGCACGCAGGAGTATTCTGGTAGAGCAACATGGTTATTTTTTCTGCGCATTCTTAGCTTTAGCTGCTGTTGGCTCGTCAAAAGATGTGAAAATGTGCAAAAATGCCCTTGTTTTTCTCTTCGGTAAAAATTCCTGAACACAGTCCGGGCAAATCGCTTCACTATGTCATTTACAAACAGCTTGCTGATTCTGCTACTCCTCTTGGGTACAACCAATGTGCTGAGCGCTCAACATGTTTCGCCTAACCCGGCAGCGCCGGGCTTTCTGGCTTCTGCCTCCGATGATTTTGCGATTGCGCTGGCTGACAGTGTCATGCACGCTATGGGAGGGAGAACAGCCTGGGACCAGACACGACTGCTGCAGTGGACCTTCATGGGAAGGCGAAAGCTGTGGTGGGATAAATGGACAGGCGATGTGCGCATTGAAAGTCTCGATAACAGCTATCAGTATATCGTAAATATACACACCCGCCAGGGGCGTGCCCGGCGAAATGGTTTTGAGTATTCCGAGCCTGACAGTCTGCAGTATTACCTTGATCAGGCCGTAAGTATATGGATCAATGACAGTTACTGGCTGTGTATGCCCTTCAAACTCAAAGATGATGGCGTGAGGCTGCGCTATTTGGGAGACAGTCTGCTAACAACCGCCGGTAAGCCGGCCTACTGGATTGAACTTACCTTTCAGGCCGTCGGGGATACGCCTGATAATAAATACCATGTTGCTGTTGACAAAGAGACCTATCTGGTGAGCGAATGGCAATTTTTTACACGCTACGATGATCCGGCGCCCCGTTTTAGTACACCATGGGATCAGTATGCCCGCTATGGCGACATCTGGCTTTCGGGGGGCAGGGGCAGCAGATCCATGTTGCCTATAACCCTTGACCAGCAGCCGGATCCGCGTATTTTTACGGAATGGTAGCTTATTGGAATCCTTCATCCTATTCAGCAGAATAAAGCTTTATCCTAAAGAATATTTATGCGTTCAGCAAAGCAAGCCATACAAACTGATGCGGGCGAACTGTTCCGACAGGCGAGTGACTTTATTGTACAATATTATCAGGAAAACGGGCTTGCCAATGCGGAACAAAGACTTAGCTACATCCGGGCAGAAATTGACAATACCGGCACTTATCTGCATACGGCCGAAGAGCTGACTTACGGTGCCAAAATTGCCTGGCGCAACAGCAATCGCTGCATTGGCCGCCTTTTTTGGCGAAGCCTGAAAGTAAGGGACTGCCGCCACCTGACATCGGCACAACAAACCTTCGAGGCACTGTCCGAGCACATCCGCTGGGCGACCAATGGGGGAAAAATTCGCTCAGCCATAACGGTTTTTCCACCTTTACATCCCCGGCAGCCTACCCGCCTACAAATTGCCAACAGCCAGTTGATTCGATATGCTGCTTACACGACTGAAAGTGGCATCACGGGGGACCCTCAGCAGCTGGCATTTACACAGCGCTGTCAGGCACTCGGATGGCAAAGTAAACAGGGAGAGTATGACCTGCTGCCCCTTTTGGTCTATGAAGATGGGATCCCGCATCTTTTCGAATGGCCCCGTGAAATTGTACAGGAAGTTGGCATCACACACCCTGATTATCCGTGGTTTGCCGAGCTTGGAATGCGATGGCATGCATTGCCTGTTATTGCCGACATGGTGCTCGAAATCGGCGGTATCTTCTACCCTGCTGCTCCCTTTAATGGTTATTATATGCTCACAGAGATTGCAGCGCGTAATCTGGCCGATGAAAATCGCTACAACAAACTACCCCTCATCGCCCGGCGACTGGGTCTGGATACGGACAATCTAAAAACACTTTGGAAAGACATGGCGCTGTTGGAGCTCAACAGAGCCGTGCTGTATTCCTTTCAGCAAGCAGGGGTGACACTCGTGGATCACCATACCGCAGCGACACAATTCATGCATTTCGTCAGCACAGAAGAACGGGAAGGCCGGAAGGTTACTGCTGACTGGGCGTGGATTGTACCGCCCATGGCGGCGGCCACCCACCCGCCCTACCATCTTCACTGGGACAATACCGTGCGATCCCCCAACTATTTTTACCCGGCTGAGAAATTAGACAGCTCCCGACAGCCAACCGATAATCCTGATTTTTATTGTCGGCATACTGCCACTCCCCGGTCAGCTACCATCGAGGCACCCAAATGCCCGCTGCACCAAGGGTGATACAATCACAAGTTTTGTATATTTGCTATTCGCATCATTTACAATGACAGAACAATGGGAAAATACCTGATCTACGCACTGGATGGTACCGATGAGCAGGCGCTTAGCAGACGTATGGCGGCGCGGGAAGAACACCTGAGAATGGTTGCTGAGCTTCGGGAAGCCGGTAACTTCATCATGGGTGGTGCCATGCTCGATGACGATGGCAAAATGATCGGATCTACCTTGCTCATGGAATTTGCAGGCAGACCAGAACTGGATGCCTGGTTGGGAAAGGAGCCCTATTTGCTTCAAAATGTATGGGTCGACGTAAAAGTGCACCCTTTCCTTATGGCCAAAAAATAAACCGGTGCCCGTGTATTTTTGCCGCTGGCAAAAATACACGGGCACGCGCTAATACCATTAGAAGATCGAGTACGAATTAACGCTCGCCCAGCATGCCTTCCCTGGTTTCTACACGGCTCAGGACGTGTCTGCCAACCCGCTCGCCCTGGACGCTACCCTCGCTGATGGCCGGACGATAGTGGATGCCACCGTACAGACGGCTGATGGCTGCCTCCTCCGATGCCTGGATAAACCCCTTATAGGACCGGGCAGGCAGGCCGTAGGGAATTTCAACTGTATCCACATAGGCAAAATTTTCACCAAAAAGATGCGTCAGCACGACGGCGGCAGCCCTGCTGATGACACTGTGCCCGCTGGTGTATTCAGGGAAAGGCGGTGTCTGCAGCATCGGACGCCAGTCCGGGTCAATGTAGCGATTGATGTACGTTTCGGGCCGGATCAGGTTAGAGCGGTACTTTTCATCCCAGCAACTGATAAACCCGTCCATCAGGCTGATGGCAGTCAATGCATAGGCCTCCGCCGTTTTGGCCATGCTGGCCTTACTACCGCGGGAAGCCAGCCCGGCTATACCCATCCAGTGCCCGCCGGGTGTAATTTTTTTGGTTGCAAACATCACATGCCCTTGCTGATGACTTACATAGGGGTTGCAATCCCAAAAAGCAGCTACATCTCTTTTTTCTGAATCCTCTTTTGAAATTTCATACACCTCCATGGCTTCAGCATAAAAACGACTGTTTTTATCACTGCTAAAGGGTGTCGGAGGATTGGGCTTAAACTGTTGAGCACTGTCGAGTACAAAAGGTCGTATCTCGCGCCAATTAGGTTCTACCCCGTCCATATAGGCGGGGGGCGTAGGCTGCCAGCGACCGGGGTCGTTTATATCCAGGCTAAATTTGGGCGCCGTACGGGTTTCCTTGTAATTATCATTAGCAGCCCAGCGCATGATGTGATCGGCCACCTTTTCTCCATAAGCGACAGAACGCTCGTAGACATCGTCGGGAACAGACAGCGAATCTATGCTGGCGTAAATCCCGGCAGCGTGTTCCTCCATCGTCTGTTCGGAAAATATAAGTGCTTTGCCCACCTGAAGTTGGGCCGTGACAGCCGCCAGCGGGAAACAATATGTTTGTCCCTCTTCAGGAGCCGGTATAGCAGTAAGTCCATTGAGCTGACCTACCAGTGACTTGAAAGCCGGATCGCCGGCAGCCAGACATTCGTAGGCAGCAATACTGCTGTAAGCGTAGATACGACTCGCTACAGGGGGTGAAAAAATATCGTGAATGATAATCTCTGTCAATGCCGTCACCGTGCGATGCAGCAGTTCAGGATTGGCGGCATCCGCCTGAAAGTTGGGGTTCTCCTTTTTACAGGTACTCAACAGCAACAGGGAGAGGATGAGAAAGAGAGCTGACCTTTGCATGACTGGTTAATTATCGGATAATGAAAGTTTGCTTATCAGGCCCGACGCCTTTAATTGTGAGGCTGCGCCAATGGGCCGGCAATTTGGCCGGACGCTGCCGGACACCCTCTGCGCCAATCTCCAGGCCCCCGAAACCAAAGATGACTGCCTGCAGCATCCCTCCGGCACCCGTAGCAAAGTACGGATTGCTGCCTCCTGCTGTTTCTGCCAGCACCCCAAATGGAGGAACCTCATTGGGTTGGTAACTCCGCTCAAAAAGTGTAAACGCTTTGGCAGGTTCTCCGAGTCGTGCGTACAGCGTAGCCAGCACAGAGTGCCCCATCGCAGGCCCGTCGGGCGCGTATCGAGATTCGTAGTAGGCCAGATCGCGCCGAATATCTCGTTCATCAGTGACCACATTCAGCGGATAAGCAAGCAGGTTTACATCTGCTTGTTTGATCATCTCACCATCATAGGTAGCATTCTCCCGAATTGTACCGTCAGCAAACCGCAGAATGGGAATATTGGCAGCTACGTGTTCCCAATCGGGATTGGGTACAAATCCTAGCTCCCGGGCTGCCAGCACGGCATAGCGCAATGCTGTCTGTGCCATACCATTGGTAAATGCATTGTTATCAATATTTTCCTGCCACTCATTAGCCCCGATCACATTGTTGATGTCATAGCGGCCTGACCCGTTGCGCTCTACCCTGCTCGCCCAAAATTCTGCCGAAGCTTTCAATACCGGCCATCCTGTAGTCGACAGCCACTGCTTGTCTTTTGTAAGCTCGTAGTACTTCCAGAATGACCAGGCTACACAGCCCGTAATATGATGCTGGAACGGACCTGTCAGTGCCCATACAGGCGTATCCTCAGAACCCTGTCCGGCAGATTCCCAGGGATACATCGCACCTTTGTAACCGTGAGAAAATGCGTTTTGACGGGCTGCCTCCAGGCGTTCGGCACGATACGCCAGCAGCGAAGAAGCTATACCGGGCTGCAAAACGAGCAAGGGCGGGTACATCCACAGCTCTGTATCCCAAAACACGTGGCCGTTGTAGCCCAGTCCTGAAAGGCCCATAGGCGACAGGCTGTAGGCTGTGCCCTCGCGGGCAAAAGAATAAAGGTGGTAAAGCGCTGACCTGACTGCACGCTGGCTTCTCAGATCGCCATCGATAATAATATCGCTCTCCCACAGCGAGGCCCAGGCCTCCCGGTGACGCCGCAAGAGTCGCTCGCGACCTTCCAGCGCAGCAAAAATAGTCAATCGTTCTGCCTCGTTATGCGCATCCTCATAATGCGCAGTAGAAACTGCCGAGCCCACCAAAGTGAATGAATAGGTCTCACCTGCTTTCAATTGCCTGGTAAATTTGGCCAGGTGCATGTTGTAATCCCAGTCCTCGTGGATAATGCGAGGCTCCTGACCATGCGGCTCTTCAAAAACAAAACTGGTAGAAGCTGCCACCCGGTGCTTGCCCGACGGGCTGTTGGCAACAGAAGTGAGCAGGGGAATTAATACGTGCGGACGGTCTATCTCCGCATAGTAATTACGGATATCCCCCAGATGGTCCGGTGCCTCAATCACGCTCATAGGTGTTACACGCACATCTTTGAGCGCTTTCACCTCCACGATACTCATCGCTGAAAAAGGCAGGTGACGAAGTGCCATCAACCGGTGCGTTACTGTAAGCTTATCAGCAACGCGAAAGGTAGTCACCAGTTCGGCCTGTTGCATGTCCAGTGACTGACTGAAATCTGTAATGTGCGCCCTGCCAATTCGCAGGCCATCTACCTCAAGATTCATGTTCATGTGATTGAACGTCTTGAGAATATTACTCACTCTCCCCCGCTGATAATAGTCGTAGACACCATTGAGTACTACATCCTTAACTTTCATCGGCTCCGGCGAAGATACGAGGCCAACCATACCGTTGGCCAATGTAATCCCGAAATAACGGGCAGGATCAATAGAGCCTGCGGTAATATGCCAGGGCGACTGGCTGTAATCCTGGGCAAAAATTGTACTGCCTGTGCATAGCAACAACAATACCCGGACTGTACGCATCAACTTCATACTTAAATAATTTGCGATTCTCTGTGGACAAAGAATGTTCTTAACAGGGACAAATTTACACTATTTTATGATGCATGACGTCTCAACCACCAGCGCATTACAGAATTATCGACGACGAACAAACAAAAAGGCCTCCTCTCCCAAGGAGGGAGAGAAGGCCGAAATGCGCTCATAACAAATACCTAGATGCCGTAGCAGCTATGTATATCTTCCTGCAGAGCCCTTGGCTCTGCTATGATCATATTGGTGGATCGTTGGGCGTATTCGGGTTGTTTACGCGCTCAGAATTGGGATAAGGATACCAATTTCTGTTGCGCTCCTCACCGGCAGCATTTGGCGCAGCTCTGTTGAAGCGTCTGCTGTCTGCCAGTTTGAGTCCGGACATAAACAACTCAATACAGCGGTTGCGGTAGATCTCCGTCAGGATAGCCTCCTGCGTCTGTTCTCCACCGTAAGCAGGCAGTGCTGCTCCCACACCAAAAGCATCAGCAGCAGCCGTCTTTGTCAGCACCTTATTTAGTTCTGTAACAGCCTCGCTGAGCTTATTCTGACGAGCCAGTGCCTCTGCCTTAATCAGCAACATCTCTCCCGGCAGATAAACCGGAATGGATGTGCTGTTGGTAGCGAAGAAGCCAGCAGCGCGAAAATCGCCATTCATTGGGTTAGTAGACTGAAAATAGAAAGGCAGTCGTGCGTCAGCAGCACTTGGGTGCAGCGCAGCAGGTAGGCCCAATGTCAGATTCAGTGGCTGATAAACGTTGTTGGTGCTGATAGAAATAAAGGCAATCGGATTAGGATTGACATTATCGTATTTGAAGGTCGACTTAACTGTCAGATCTACTGCATTGGCAGCGCTGATAGCCTTGTCGTGCTGTCCCAGCATGTTGTAGTAGCGGGCGAGTAACGCGTTTACCGTATTGACAAGGTCTACACTCTTGGGTGTCTTGTTGAGGAAAGAAGCCGGTACCGTAACTCCATTAAGATCTGCTTTAGCTTTTTCCAAAATACTTACAGCCGCTTCAAGTGCCGCCTGTGCGCTTGTAAACTCAGCAGCGACCTTTGTCTCCAGAGGAACTTGCTCAAAAAACTGAGCGAGCGTTCCGTTGGCTAAGGCGTGAAATATAGAAGCATACGCCTGCAAACCCGCACGAACACTTGCATCGGGAATGACATTGAGGTTGTTCAGGATTTTTTCCGCCTCAGCGCGCGTCAGCAGGCTCTGCTCCCACAGGTTGCGCACCACTGCATTGTTACCCGTGATATTAGCTTTCCCCTGAGAAAGCTCTGCTTCATCCGTGTTGCCCGGATTGATCAGGCGCAGCTCAAAGGTAGAAAAGCCCGAGCCTGTCACATAGTTGTATACCGGACTTTGGCGCCCGACGCTCCAGCGACGCTGCAGCCCCACAGCCAGCGCTGTCAAGCCATCGGCACTCGCCAGCACCTGATCTTCCGTGGCAGCCCCCGGGTTGGAGAAATCTTTTTCGCAGGCGGTCAGGCTTAGTGTGGCAATGACAGCCAGACCCATTGCAATTCTTATGAATGAATATTTCATTGTAATCTGCTATTTAGACGTTAGAAATTGGTACGCAGACCCAGTGTATATACACGCGGAATGGGTACATTGCCAAAGTTGACACCACGCATGACATTGCTCTGGCCACCAGCGTTGGTCTCAGGGTCGTAGCTGAAGAAATTGTCGAAAGAGTACAAGTTGCGACCACCCAGCGTGATGGTAGTATTGCGCAGCGCACCACCGGCAATCTCAGGAATAGAGTAGCTGATAGCAACTTCCCGAATCTTGGTGAAAGAGCCATCTTCCATACGCCATTCTTCGATCGGATAGATCGCATTGATATAGCCACGCGGAAGCTCACCCGTAAGTTCCTGCTCAGACAACCTGCCCAGACCTACGCCCTGGCGCGTGCGCTTGTCGGCATCAAATACATCTACACCCTGCACAGATTCAATCAGGAAATTGATGGACAGGTGCTTACCAATACGGAAGGTAGAAGAGAAGCCCAGCATATAGTCAGGATTGGGATCGCCAATTTTGCGACGCAAAGCTGTGCCCACCGGCTGACCGTTGGCATCGCGGCCAATTTCGCCCGTAACGATGTTGCCGCGCTCAACCTGCGGAAGACCAGCAGCTGTAAGCAGCAGACTGCCGTCGGGATTGCGCGCAAAGTAAGTGCCGTAGAAAACAGCCAAAGGCTCCCCTTCTACTACAGAAATAGGCGCACCGGTAACCGTAGGAATCTGCAGTTCTGACTGCCCCAGCCCGCTAACTACGTTGCGGTTGCGGCTAAAGTTGAGCATAACATCCCAGCTAAACTTCGCCTTGCGCACAGGTGTACCGGTCAGCAGCATTTCAAAGCCCTTATTATTCATTTGGCCGACATTGGTCGTAATAGCCGTTCCGCCAGAAGAGGCCGCCAGTACACGACGCAGCAGCAGGTCTTCGATCTCCTGCTCATAATAAGTAGCACTGATACCAATGCGATCGTTCAGCAATGAAAGATCAATACCTGCCTCTGTTTCTGCCTGGCGCTCGGGCTGTACATTTGGATTGGCCAGCGTAGCTGCCTGATTGATGGCATTTACCCCTACAAAACTGTTGGTCAGGTAGGTATTGAAGCGATCATACGCACCAATGCCCGTAAGGTTACCCGCCTGTCCGTAAGAAGCACGCAGTTTCAGTGTATTGACGTACTTACTGATACCACTCTCCTTCCAGAAAGACTCACTGGAAAGTACGTAGCTACCGCTGACCTTAGGATAAAACTGGTTGCGGTTTTCGGGGCTAAAGGAACTCGCACCATCGATACGGCCGGCAACCGTCAGGAACAGGCGGTTGTTGACACCAAAGGTCTGCTGCACATAATAGCCCCATATACGCAGCCGGGCAATGTTCGACTGAGTAGGCAATATGGTGCCTGCACCATTGACCGTTTGTACAAAAGGTGCGAGCCCACGGCCCTGTGTGAGTGATTGTTGGATCTTTTCAAACTGTGTACTGTAGCCTGCCTGTGTGGTTGACTCAAGCATGTCACTCAACTTGGTGCGATACGACATGTTGATGTCGTGGTTCATCAAAAATGAGTTGTTGTTGGCAGTGGACGCATAACCATCATTGAAAAAAGTGGGGTTTACACCAGCGTATGGGTAAGGCGGAATGAAGATATTACCCACCTGTGCGAAAGCGTCGACACCCGCGATGTAATCAATGGTCATGCCTTTGAAAGGAAGCAATTTGAGCTGAAAATCAGCGATGGCACGGTTAACCTCCTGATTGATATCGAAATCTTCGATAGCACTCAGTGGGTTGATACGCGTAGGCTCTACCGCCTGCAGATTGCCAAGGGCATCACGCTGCGTAATATCCCAAATGTTATTGGTAATATTGAAAGCATTGATCGGGCTCCAGAAGACGTTACCATCCGGCTTCTCATTGGAGAAAGAGTTGCTGTAATTAACACCTAAAGAATAGGAAGCCCAACTGTTGACCGTCTGATTGTAACGGAGGCGGGCACCATAGCGCTGAAAATCAGCATTCTGTATAATCCCCTCGTTCTTGAGATAAGAAACAGCACCATAATAGTTGCTGTTTTCACTACCGCCGGAGACAGATAAATGCTGATCTGTGCCCATGCCCGTACGGAAAATTTGATCCTGGTAGTCATAACGCGTGACAGGAACTTTCTCTGATGAAAGATTGGCGCCCACTGTCAATGCGCCCGTTGTAGGGTTAGTACCTGCAATAGGCCACAGTCGCTGGGTAGCGCTGCCAAACTGTTCAGGGCGCAAGTTGACATATACGCGCTCACGAAGCTGGTTGACATTTGCGCTGCTGCTGTAGGTAAACTGAGGCTTGCCACTCTTACCGCGCTTAGTGGTGATCAGGATAACACCATTGGAAGCCCTCGAACCATAGATAGCAGCGGCAGCAGCACCATTGATTACCTCAATACGCTCAATGTCGTTGGGATTGATATCGGCCAGACGGTTGGTTCCCGGCTGGGCAGATCCGGCACTAACATTGGTGTTAGTCACATTGGCCGTGCTATTACTGATAACAACACCGTCGATAATGTAGAGCGGCTCTGAAGAACCGTTGATGGTACTGGCACCACGAAGCCGGACGGAGAAACCGCCCGCAGGGTCACCCGAGTTCTGCGTGACCTGTGCACCCGGAAGCTTTCCCTGCAGGGCACTGTTAAGCCCTTGGGGATTGGCAATCACCAGATTTTCTGCCTTCAGAGAGTTGACAGAGTTGCCCAGTTGTCGCCGGCTGGCAGTCACCGAAGAACCTATCACCACTACTTCATCCATATTGAGCACATCCGAGCCCAGCGTAACATCCAGCGTAAACTGCTGGTTGTTGCTCGACAAGTTGATGGTCTCCGTACGGGATGAGTAGCCTACGTAGCTGAAGGTGACCACGTAGTTGCCAGGCTTAGCAGCTCCGGATAAGCTGTACTTGCCATCAATATCTGTTACTGTACCTGCTCCTACGGCGGAGACTTGTACTGTAGCGCCGATCAGCGGCTCTCCCTGATTATCTTTCAGCATACCTTGTATGCTGAAATTATAATTCTGAGAGTAGGCAACCGCAGTGCAGAACAACAGTGCTGCCATCCACAGCAATCTGTTGCGCAAAGTGTAAAATGTAGCCATTCGCTCCTTTTTAATGTGTCAAATAATTTGATTCTGATATACAATATTGATCAAGGTTCCCATTTTTTCAACCTCCTCATAAATCTCACCGCTTTTTCAGCAAAAATTAACTAGCTTTCCGACACATAGATAAGAATAAAAACCAATAAAGCGCAAAAATCCGAAAATAAATTTGCAATTTTCCGCAAAAATCAATGATAACACCAAAAAAACAGCAGAAAAACAGTCATTACTTGCAGATACTTGCAAAAAATTCATTCACATGCTGAAAAAAGAACGTCAGGCGTTAATACTGCGAGAGGTTAATATACACAATCGGGTTGTTCTCTCTGATCTGAGCAATGTGCTGAGTGTTTCTGAAGATACAGTACGCAGAGATTTGCAGGAACTTGCAGATGCCGGAAAGATAGTCAAGGTTCGCGGTGGCGCGCTGTCCAAGTCTTACCATGTATACTCTTACCAGGAGAACGAAATCTATGCCTATCAGGAGAAGACTATTATCGCCCGCAAGGCCATTAGTCTTTTGCGGGATGATATGCTGGTGCTCATCAGCGGCGGCAGTACCAACCTCGAGATCGCCCGCATCCTTCCGCCCGATTTGCGCGTCATCTTTTTGACCATTAGCTTGTCGACGGCCATGCAACTGCTGGAGCACCCCAATGCCGAAACTATCTTTCTGGGTGGGCAACTGTCGAAGACGGCCAAAATAAGCGTGGGTGGCGATGTGGTTGCCCAGCTCAACCAGATAAAGCCCGATCTGTGTCTGCTGGGGACCAATGCGCTCGATCCTACGCATGGACTAACTGATACCGAATGGGAGGTAGTGACTATTAAAAAGGCGATGATCAAATCGGCGGCTAAGACGGTTCTGCTTTCCATTTCTGAGAAGCTGGGAACCGTGCAAAAGATCAAGATATGCGATCTTGATGAAGCGGATATACTCATCACCGAGCTCGAGCCTGAGCATACCGCACTGCAGGCCTATGCCGCTGCCGGTCTCAAGATTCTCTGATCCTGTCTGTTTACCTGCTACAATCATATGCTGTGATAACCGAAGAAAAATCTGCTGCCCCGGATCTTCCTGTTTTCAACCTTTCAGCCGAATTTTCGCACATACTAGACGAACTTGAGACAGGCCAAAATCTTTTCATCACCGGCAAAGCGGGTACTGGCAAGTCAACGCTGCTGCAGCTATTCAGAAGAACCACCGACCGACGTGTGGCCGTGCTTGCTCCTACGGGCGTAGCAGCTCTCAATATTGGCGGACAGACCATTCATTCTTTTTTTGGCTTTCCGCCGCATTTGTTTAATTCGCAGGAGCTCAAAAAGAAAAAGCGCTTTCAGCAGCTTTTTGCACAACTTGACACCCTCATTATTGACGAAATCAGTATGGTCAGGGCAGATCTACTTGACCATATCAATTATTCCCTACAGCTCAACCTGGGCAACACCCGTCCTTTTGGAGGACTGCAACTGGTCTTTTTTGGCGACCTGTTCCAGTTGCCCCCGGTGGTGTCTTCGGCAGCCGAGCGCCAATACTTCAGCCACACCTATGCCTCCCCCTACTTTTTTGCGGCAAAAGTCATGCAGCATTTTGATTTTCAAGCCATCGAACTGCAAAAAGTCTACCGGCAGGAGAATAGGATGTTCCTGCGATTGCTGGACGCTATACGCCTCAACCAGGCAGATTCGGACGAGCTCGAAATGCTCAACAGCCGACACCTTCCTGCTTTTCAATCGGAAAAACACTACATAACGCTGTCGGCCCGCAACATTACCGTGGATACCATCAATCGGCGCGAACTAGCAGCCATTGAGCAGCCTGCACGGACTTATGTGGCCAGTATTCAGGGTGATTTTCCTGCCAGCCAGTACCCTGCCGAAGCTGCACTGTCGCTAAAGCAGGATGCAAGGGTCATGTTGCTCAGAAACGACCCGGGGCGGCAGTTCGTCAATGGCAGTCTTGGAAAAGTCGTTGCGCTGACGGATGATGTCATCAGGGTACAGCTGGAAGACGAGGATGAAAAGCAGGGTAAAATGGTGGAAGTTACGCGTGTTGTATGGGAGATCATCCGCTACGTTTTTGATAAAAACCAGCCGGATCAGCTCAGCGCGGAAGTCATCGGCAGCTTCCGGCAATTCCCGCTGCGCCTTGCATGGGCTGTCACCATTCACAAAGCACAGGGCAAGACCTTTGACCGGGTAATGGTCGACCTGGGCAGCGGAGCTTTTGAACACGGCCAGACGTATGTGGCGCTGAGCCGCTGCAGATCGTTGGAAGGCGTAGTGCTTCGACAGCCTTTACGCCAGCGGGATATTTTGGTAGATGAGCAGGTGGTCGATTACTACCAGCGTCTGTTTAGGTAGAAAAAAGTTGCGGCCCGGGCAGATGCCCAGGGCCGCAACTTTTTTTATCGTAAAAAAATACAAGCTTAGAGCGTTTGGGGATTTTTTGCCGCTGGCAAAAAACCCGGCGTATGCGCTAGGACATAGCGCCTGAGCCGCTCAGCCGGTGCTGCTTTTTTATCTCTTTGCGATCGCGGCGGCGGTTTCGCTGGCCGGTCACCCACATACGCAGATTTTCCATAAGCATGTAGACGATAGGCACTACCAGCAGCGTCAGCAGCATAGAGCTGCTCAGACCACCAATAAGCGCCCAGGCGAGGCCATTTTTCCACTCTGCACCCGCCCCTTTGGCAAGGGCAATAGGCAACATGCCGACAACCATCGCAATAGTCGTCATCAGAATTGGCCGAAGACGCAGGCGGCCAGACTCGAGGATAGAGCGTGCCAGCCCGTAGCCTTCCTGCTTGCGTTGGGTAGCAAAATCGACCAAAAGGATGGCATTTTTGGCCACCAGGCCCACCAGCATAATAATACCCATGATGGAAAATATATCTAACGTACTCATGGCCAGCGCCATCGCCAAAAATGCCCCGATCATGGCCATCGGGATAGAGAAGAGGACAACAAACGGACTCACCCATGAGTCGTACAATGCCACCATAATGAAATAAACAGACAGTAAAGCAGCGATCAGCGCCAGTCCAAGGCTGCCAAAACTCTCTTCCTGTGCTTTCAGGTCGCCGTCATACGCTATATTTACACCAGCAGGTGGCGGATTCTCCTTTATCTTGGCCTGGATCTCAGCGCCTATGTCCCCGGACTGCCTTCCCAACACCTTGGAAGAAACGACAACAGCGGGTACGCGATCTTTGCGCTCCAACAAACTGGGACCCGTCGTTTGAGAGATTTCAGCAAACTGGCTGAGCTTGATCGTTCGACCAAAAGCATTGCTGAAAGTGATGCCCGACACATCTTCTATGTTGCGGCGGTCAAACTCGTCAAAGCGGATGTTAATATCGTACTCATTGTTGCCATCGCGGAATTTGGCGTCGGTATTGCCACTAAAGGCTGCCTGCATCGTTGCACCTACCTGTTGCATGTTGAGCCCCAGCTCCGCCATACGTTCGCGATGAATATTGACCCGTATCTCCGGATTGCCCTCCTCGTAGCTGAGCTTGGCTTCTACTGCACCCGGCGTTTGCCGCAACCAGCCAAGCAGCTGGTTGGCATAGTCGCGGGCCAGCGATACATCAGTGGCACTTACAATCACCTGAACCGGCTCCTGATCCGCTCCTCCAAAGAAAGAAACCAGGCCTGATGATACTTTTACACCCGGCAGCAGCATCTCAAGTTCATTTTTGACGTTGCGGGCGTAAAAATCCGAACTCAGTTCCCGCTTGTCACCCTCTACGAGTTTCACCTGAATCTCAGCCAGATTATTCAGATTGGATGCTCCCACAGCATCCGTTGTCCGGCCAATGGTAGAGAAAACACCCTTAACATCCGGTTTGGCAAATAAGTATTGTTCCACTTTATGTACTACCTGATTGGTAGCCTCCAGCGTAGCCTCCTTGGGCAGCTCTACTTTTACAATAAACTCCCCGCGGTCACTGTTGGATATAAAGGCCGTGCCGATGTAGCCGTTGCTCACCAGCGAGAAGGACCAGAAAAACAGCGCAAAGGCAATGATCAGCACTGCATACCAGCGCCGCAATGACCACTTGAGCAGTCCGACATAAGCATCGGACAACGCATCGAGCCCGCGTTCAAATCGCAGCAGTATGCTGCCCATGAGTGTGGCATTGCTGAGGTGAGCCAATTTGGAAAAACGCGAAGCCAGCATGGGCGTCAGCGTAAAGGAAACTACCAGCGACATCAGGGTAGAGAATACGACTACCAGTGCAAACTGTCGCATAATCATACCGACGATACCCCCTGAGAGCGCAATAGGCAAGAATACAACGACATCCACCAGCGTGATGGCCAGGGCGGTAAAGCCAATTTCGTTTCGACCGTCCAACGCAGCCTGCATGGGTTTTTTACGCATCTCCAGGTGCCGGTAAATATTTTCAAGTACCACAATGGAGTCGTCAACCAGGATACCTACCACCAGCGACATAGCCAGCAGTGTCATCAGGTTGAGCGTAAATCCAAAAGCATACACCAATATCATGGTCGACAGCAGGGAGGTCGGAATCGCAAGCATCACTATGACAGCGTTGCGGAAGCTGTGCAGGAAAAGCAGCATGATCGCAGCCACCAAAATGACAGCTATACCCAGGTCATGCACTACGGCATCAACGGCATCCAGCGTAAAATCACTGGAGTTATTGGCAATGCTGAAGCTGAGGCCTTCCTTTTCGTACTGTTTGGCCAGCTTGTCCAGACTCACCTTGACCTCCTCACTCACTGCTACAGCATTGGCATCAGACTGCTTCTGGATAAGTATACCCAGTGCATCCCGACCATCGACACGGCTCAGATCCGTCGCTTCTTTTGCACTATCCGTGATCTCAGCAATTTCACCCAGTTGAACGCCCGAATTGGTCTGCGGATTGGTGGCCACGACCAGCTCGCGCAGCTGGTCCACTGCCTCTACCTTACCTGCCAGGCGGACGGTAATCTGCCCGCCTTCGTTCTTGACCTTACCCGTAGGAAAGTCCAGGTTGGCAGCGCGCACCGCCTGTACCACCTGCAGCATATTGATGCGATAGAGCTCCAGCTTTTCACGGTTGACATTGAT
The DNA here is from genome assembly GCA_964441755.1 of uncultured Saprospiraceae bacterium. Classification (GTDB taxonomy): domain Bacteria; phylum Bacteroidota; class Bacteroidia; order Chitinophagales; family Saprospiraceae; genus JAUMBM01. Next base: position 247,288 of record CAYTVG010000002.1, on the reverse strand, counting down.
ACGCACTTCGCGCTCCTGCCCCCCTACGATAGACACTTTCGCCACCCCGTCGATGGTAGAAAGACTTGGGACAATCCTGTTTTTAGCCAGATCATAAAAAGCGGTGGCAGGCATATCTGCAAAGGCACCAATGTTCATAATCGGAAATTCCGAAGAGCTGAATTTGCCCAGCACCGGGGCTTTGGCATCTTCAGGCAGCTCTGCAGCAATTGCATTGATTTTGCGCTGCGCATCCTGCAGGATAAGATCGGGCTTTGCATCCTGTGCCAGCTCTACTACCACCAGTGAGAAATTTTCACGCGAGGTGGTTCTGATACCCTTAACCTTTTCGAGGCCGGAAAGAGCATCTTCAATTTTTTTGGAAACGGACTGCTCTACCTCTGCCGGAGACGCCCCCGGATAGATAGTAGTCGCTGTCATTACCGGTGCATCAAACTTGGGAATGAGCTCATACGATAATTTCGAATAGCTGAACCATCCCAGCAAGCCAAGTACCAGAAAGAATACGATGACGAGCGACGGCCGTTTTATGGATAACTCCGTAATGGTCATGTTACTGTTTTTTTGGGGACGAAAAATTGAATTACTTACTAATCGTTACCTGAGCACCATCGCTCAGGTTAATCTGACCAGTGAGCACGACCCATTCGTCTGCTGTGAGTCCCGACTTGATTTCTACATAATCATTGGATATTGCACCAGCCTGCACCGCGCGATATACGGCTTTGTCGCCCTGAATCACGTATACGTGTGCATCTCTTACGCTGCCTACGATACTGCCTCGCGGAACAGTCAGTACGGGCTGTGCAACAGGTCGTGTAAACGTTACCGTACCATTCATGCCTGCACGAAAATTACCCGGATTGGCCATTTCTATTTCAACCAGATACCGTTGAGAAGGGTCTGCTTTTACGTCGATGAAACTAATACGGCCGCTGATTGGTTTGTCGGGCATCAGATCCATCATCACCTTGACTGTCTGCCCGGTCTTCAGTACTGTAAGCTGACTTTCTGTGGCATAGACCCGCATAAAGACCTTACTAACCTGCACCAGATCCGCGAGTTTCATCCCCGGGCTGGCAAAAGCTCCCGTTTCCACGCTTTTATTGGTAATAACGCCCTCAAAAGGTGCTACAATCTGAGTCATGGCCAACTGTTTTTCCAGTATAGACACCTGACTCCTGAGATTCTCCACCTGATTGCGGGCATCTTCAAGCTGTTGCTGGGGTACGCCTCCGGTAGAAGCAAGATTTGCGAGGCGGTCAGTATCTCTGCCTGCTTTGTCAAGATTGACACGAGCAATGGCCAGTTGCCGGCTGATGAGGTCATTGTCGACCACTGCCAGTACGTAGCCTTTCCTGACAGAAGAACCGTTTTCAAAATTCACCTGGGTGAGTCTGCCACCGACTTCTGACATTACGGCCAGCTCACGCGCCGGACGCAGCGTACCGATAAGGGAAAAATCTCCCCCCAAAGCACGTTTTTCAGGTTTTATGGTAGTAACCAGTACGGACGTGTTGCGTACCTGCGCAGCCTGAGCACGTTCGTCAATTACCTTTTTGTTGGAATTGAGTTTCCAGTAGATCCCGGCAGCTACAACAGCAATGAGACCGGTCCAAATAAGCAGATTAATTACTTTTTTCATATTAGGAGTGATACAAGCTTAAAGAATTAGCGGATCATTTGACGAAGCTGGCCATTGATATCCAGCAGTTCCAGTTCGGCCATTTTTACCTGAAAAAGCGCCAGCAGCATGTTGGCTTGTGCTTCGCGCATGGAGGTTTCGGCGTTGACCATTTCGGTTATGGGAGCAATCCCCTGCTGGTAGCGCTGGCTGGCCTGTTGGTAGACCTGCTCTGCCAGTCCCCGGTTGCGGCGCAGCGGTTCAAGTTTGTTGAGATTAGATTGCAGGTTCAGGCGGGCATTCTGGTAGCGAAGCCGAAAGCTTTCCTCTGCAAGTCGCCGATCCAGCGCATTTTGCGACAGATCGATGTCCACCTGCCCAATGAGGCTCTTCCGGCGGAAGCCATCAAAAATAGGAACCCTTATACTCAGTCCCACGCTGCTGAAATCTGCCCATGAGCGTGATGCTGTGAAATCCCCGAAAGTGCTTGCCTGTGCAAGTACATTGAGGTTGGCAAACAGCGACAGCGAAGGCAGGTTATCAGCCTTGTAGCGCAGTCGGTTCAGCTCGTGCAGTTGCCGCTGTTTATCAAGCACCGAAAAGTCCATGCGCCCGGCAAATGAAGGCGTAATGGCTGCCAAAACTGGCAGCTGATAGGCTTCACTGAGCGTATCCGTGAGCATCAGCGAGGTTTCCAGGGGCATTTGCATGGAAAACTTGAGCATATTGACCTGCTGCTCAAATACCAGATTGAGGTCGTCGAGCTGCGTCTGCAGATTGAAGCGACTCACCAGCAGCTGGTCAAGCTCAATCTGCCGGCCAAAGCCATTGTCTACCTGCGCCTGTACAATCCTGATGAGTGCCCCTACCTGATCGAGGTTGGCCGACAGAAGTGCCCGCTGCTGCTCGATCATCTGTACACCGTAATAGAGCTTGGCTATATCAAGCATGAGGTCTTCAGCCGTTTTTTCTACCATCAGCTGATAAAATTCCCTAGAGGCCAGTGCAGCACGCTTGGCTACATTGTAGGACGGGCTGTAGGCAAGCTGCTGTAGGTTGATACTCCCCTGCGAACTCCAGGCCGTCCCGACCGTAACTGCTGTCAGTTCGTCAGGACGCCCGTTGAGGAAGTCCGGAAAGAAAATAACCTGTCGGGTCGGGTTGTAATTGACCTGCCCCGAAGCGCTCAGTTGAGGAAGACCGTCAGCTGTTAGCTGCTTTACCTGCAACTCTCCACGCTGCGCCTCAAGCCTCGCCTTTTGTATGCGTGCGCTGTTGTTGTAAGCGTAGGTCAGACAATCTGACAGGCTTAGCTGCTGGACTGGCTGAGCCGTAGCTGCTACCCAGGAGAAAGGCAGGAACAACAACCACAGCAGTCGGCTCACAGATCTAAGCCACCGCCCGTCATCGGCCGGCATTTTTTGTTCTTGCATCATTGATTTTTTTGAGGATTACTATTACGAATATCAATTAGTGAAGGAAGTACCTGTTGTTTGTACAAAAGCAGCCGTTCGAGCCCCAGCTCAGTTGCAATACCCCGGATAAACAAATCATCGCTGACCGAGATGGAATCGGCCAGCAACCCGGATGAATCCGGAAATATATAATCTTGCAGCATCCCTTCCCGCTGCGCCAAATACAATCGGACAACAATATCTGTGGATATATCATTGCGGTACAAACCCTGTTCTATACCCTTTTCAAGGTTTTCATGCAACCAGCTACGGCTGTAGTTGAATTCCTGCTCAAGCACTGATTTCCAGATAGCAGGGTGATATTTCTTTAGATCGAATATGACAACCGGAGGCACCTGGTTGGTGGCATACTGCTCCCATTGGCTGAATATCAGCAGTTCTTGTATGGGATCCTGCGCAATTTTTCTGGCTTCCTCCAGCATAGCCTTGACTCCGCAACGATGCGTTTCCAGCGCAGCTATGATGAGTGATTCTTTATCTGTAAAGTGCTGATAAAGGGTCTTTTTGGATATCGACAACAACCTGCTGAGGTCATCCATCGTAACACTCCGAATACCGTACTGTAAAAACACCTTTATTGCCTCTTCTACAATATTTTGTTTGTCACTCATTGAAAGTTGTTCGTTATTTATAGTAAACAATCCTAACAACGCACAGGAAACTATATTGTTTTTAAAGTTTCCTCGTTTTTATATTTTTTAACAGAAATAAATTTTGCTGTTATTTTTTTAAATAAGTCCGCAAAAAATATGTCCAAATAATTGCATTTTTGTGCTTGCCGCCCCTGTTGAACAATCTACTCCTCAAAAGAAATGTGTGTTGCGTAAAGTGGATTAAGAGGATGATAAACCAAACAAATCATGTTCACATTTTTCAAATATGAAGGTGCCGGAAACGACTTCATACTGCTTGATAATCGAACAGCTGTATTCCCTGTCCGGGATCGACAAGCGCTCATAGCTTCCTGGTGCGACAGACACTTTGGCATTGGAGCAGACGGGCTCATATTGCTGGAAAAAGCAACAGAGGCCGCGGATTTTGGCATGCGGTATTTCAACTCGGATGGCCGTGAGAGTACCCTTTGCGGGAATGGAGGCCGTTGCATCGTTGCTTTTGCCAAAAAACTTGGAATCATTGACAATCACTGTACTTTCAGTGCTGCAGATGGTCTGCATGAAGCCCGGATAAACAGCAGTGGCTGGGTCGAATTAAAAATGCAGGATGTTGCTGCGATTGATCCGGACGGCATAGGCGCATACGTACTCAACACAGGATCTCCTCACTATGTGTGTTTTGTTGACGACCTGCAACAGGTTGATGTCGAACAATCTGGCAGGGCTGTTCGCAATAGTGAGGCTTACCGGGCACAGGGTATTAACGTCAATTTTGTTCAGGCAGAAAAAGAAGGTTTAGTAGTAGCCACCTATGAGCGCGGTGTCGAAGCAGAAACCCTGGCCTGCGGTACAGGTGTCACCGCTGCCGTGCTCGCCTGGGCACATAAAATGCACCTGTCAGGCACCTACAGCCTGCCGGTGCAGGTAAAAGGTGGTCGGCTGGCAGTCAGGTTTCAGGCCGACGAAGCGGGATTTTCGGCTATATGGCTGTGTGGCCCTGCCCGAATGGTGTTTACTGGTAGTATCTGCGTGGACAGGTAGCCTCGAACATTCCTTTTACAAAATCACCAAAATAGCTACATTTGCCCCAAAATGTTTCCTGATGAAAACAATCTTATCCGGCATACAGCCAACCGGTAACTTGCATTTTGGCAGATATTTTGGAGCTGTTGAAAATTGGCTGCGACTCCAGGAAACCTATACCTGCTATTATTGCGTGGTGGACTACCACGCTATGACCATGCCCTATAATCCTGTAAAACTGCGGGAAAACAGCTGGGATCTCATCTTCAACCTGCTGGCCGTGGGGATAAAACCGGAGACCTTGTTTATTCAGTCTATGGTGCCTGAACATACGGAGCTCAACTGGATACTGAACTGCTTCGCCAGCTATGGTCAGGTCACGCGCATGACACAGTTTAAAGATAAAAGTCAACAGGTCGAAACCCATGGTGATGAGAGCTTCATTTCTGTAGGGCTTTTTACCTATCCGGTACTGCAGGCTGCTGATATTCTGGTGTACCAGGCTGATTATGTGCCTGTCGGAAAAGATCAGGAACAACATCTTGAACTGGCCCGCAACATTGCTGAAAGGTTCAACAATGTCATAGGCAGGGACTACTTCATCATACCGCAGCCCCTGTTTACAGAAACGCCCAAAATCATGTCAACGGCTGATCCCGGCCGCAAAATGAGTGCCAGCCTGGGTGAAAAACACAACATCAGCCTGTTTGCAGATCCTGATCGCATTCGTAAACAAGTGCGCTCTGCCGTCACCGATACCGGCCAGTCTGCAGCCGAAATGAGCGTTGGCGTGGCCAACTTGTTTTTACTGCTCAGGGCTTGTCAGTCCTTCGAGGCACACGATGCTCTCATGGACGATTATCGCTCAGGAGCTCTCAAATACGTTGATCTTAAGGAGGCAGTCGCCGATGGGCTCATTAGCATCAGTGCCCCCTGTGTGGCCCGCAAAGCTGAGCTTATGGCCAATAAAAAAGCTGTCAAAGAAATGATTCGGGAAAGTGCCGCCAACATCCGGAAGCGCGCGCACAAGACACTGCTGGAAGTCAAGGAACTCACTGGTTTACAAAACGTATAACTACCTGCAAATGAAAATACTTTGTATTGGCCGCAACTATGCCGAGCACGCCCGCGAGCTCAATAATGCGATACCTGAGCAGCCCATCGTCTTCATGAAGCCGGCTACAGCACTGCTCATCAACGATAAACCGCTCTACTATCCCGAATTCACCAAGGATCTCCACTATGAAGGGGAAATCGTACTAAAAATATGCAAAAACGGCCGTCACGTGCAGCCTGAATTTGCCCGCGAATACTATCAGGAGATTGCTTTCGGTATTGATTTTACCGCACGTGACGTGCAGGCAGCACTCAAAGCTAAGGGGCATCCCTGGGAACTGGCCAAGGGATTTGACGGCTCTGCCGCACTCAGCGAGTTTATCAGTGTGCAGGAACTTCCCGATCAGGACAATATCGAGTTTATGCTCAGTAAGAATGGTCAGACCGTACAGCACGGATTCTCTAAGGATGTGCTTTTCTCCTTTGATCAGCTCATCGTCTTCGTTTCTCAGTACTTCAAACTGCAGATGGGTGACCTCATCTATACCGGCACACCCGCCGGCGTAGGCCCTGTGCAGCCTGGCGATGTGCTCGAAGGCTTTATTGTCACTAAGGCTGGCAGTCAGCGTATGCTGCAATGCGAAATACGCTAAGCGCGCTCATCATGACCAACCGCGACATTGCACGCACCTTCAGGGATTTGGCAGAAATCATGGAGCTCTACGAGGAGAATCCGTTCAAGATCAAGTCCTATCAGAATGCCTATATCAGCCTGCGAAAGATTGAGCAGCCGTTGGCGGGGCTGGATGCGGCAGAGCTGTCAGCCATCCCCGGGGTGGGCAAAGCTATCAGCGAAAAAATAGTCGAACTGGTATCTACCGGCAAGCTGGCCTTGTTGGAGCAGTACCGGGAGAAAACGCCGGTGGGTATTCAGGAGTTGTTGACAGTACCCGGATTAGGGCCCAAGAAATTACGGGTATTGTGGACCGAACTGGGCGTTGAATCTATCGGCGAGCTTCAATATGCCATCAACGAAAACAGGCTGCTCGAGCTTAAGGGTTTTGGCAAAAAAACGCAGGCTGATCTTGCCGAAAAGCTTATTTTTTTTCAAAAAAGCCGACACCAGTTTTTATTTGCCGTCCTCGAGCCGGAGGCTCTTCGGCTGGACGAAGCCTTCCGGCAGCTGCTGCCGGAGGAAATACCTGTTTCTTTCACCGGCGCTTTCCGCCGGCGCCATCCAATACAGGAGGAGATTAGCTGGCTCATCGGTGACCGCGCTGCGCTGCCGTTGTTGGCAGCTTCTGCCTTATTTACGGTACTCGAACAGCAGGAAGACAAAATCAAGGGTGTAAGCCCGGAAGGATACCCGCTCACAATCTTTTTCACTGAAGCCGGCTCTTTCGGATCCAAATTGTTTAAATACACCGGTAGTGATGAATTTCTGAAAGCTTTTGTCGCCCGTAATCCCGGGCTGGATTTCCGGGGCCTGCAGCATGAAGATGACGTATTTACATTGGCCGGGCTGCCGTTCCTGCTTCCTGAGTTGCGGGAAAATGCTGCCTCCCTGACAATCCCCTACCCCGACTCGCTGATCGTAGAAGCCAACATAAGAGGTGTCATTCATTGCCACACAACTGATAGCGATGGCCTGCATTCGCTATCGGAAATGGCTGAGTATGCTCGTTCACTGGGCTACGAGTATATTGGTATTACCGACCACTCCCGATCAGCTTTTTATGCCAACGGGCTCTCCGAAGAACGGGTGCGCGCTCAATGGGCAGCCATTGACGCACTCAACGACAAATATAATGATTTTAAAATACTCAAGGGCATAGAGTGCGATATACTTTCAGACGGCAGGCTCGATTACAGTGATGAACTACTGGCCGGATTTGATTTTGTCATCGCCAGCATCCATGCAAATCTTCGCATGGACATTGATAAGGCCACCCGCCGGCTCATTGGAGCCATCGAAAATCCCTATACGTCTATTCTCGGCCATCCTACGGGCAGAATCCTGCTTTCCCGACAAGGGTATCCGGTCGATTTTGTAAAAATCATTGATGCTTGCGCAGCCAATGGCGTTGCGATCGAGCTGAATGCCAATCCCTATCGGCTGGACATAGACTGGAGCTGGATTCCCTATGCTTGTGAGAAAGGCGTAGCCATAAGCATCAATCCTGATGCCCACAGCCGGGAAGGTATACGGGATATCAGGTATGGCGTCATGGCTGCCCGTAAGGGCGGGCTAAGCCCTGCTGACTGTCTGAACACACGGCCGTGGGAGGATTTTCTGCACCGCCAACCGGCTGGGAGATAATTTTTGCCCGTATTGAACCAACACCCGCAGAAGGCTGTTTATTGGCAAGGTATGGCGGCTGGTCGTTAACAACTCGTTAAGAAATATTGGCCTTTGATTAACATTCGTTGATAACGCGAGCACCTACCTTTGCAGTGGAGTATTACATATTTTTTCAAACCAAAATAATCAATACCAATGCTTAAGCAAGCAACTTCCATTTTGTTTGTAGCGCTGGTTGCTGTATTCGCAGTCAGCTGCCAGAGTGGCAACCAGGACGTTCGCAACGAAGCTGTTGAGAGCGTACAGAACCCAACACCGGTTCAGCCAGCCGACCCCAATGATCCTTCTGCAGTTGCAGCAGCTCCGACAGGTCCGACAACGACAATGGAATTCAATGAGACGACCTTTGATTTCGGTACGGTTCAGGATGGTGAAGTGGTTTCACATGTTTACAAATTCAAAAACACTGGTAGCGAGCCCCTTATCCTCAGCGATGCTAAGGGAAGCTGCGGTTGTACTGTTCCACAGTGGCCACGTGAGCCAATCGCTCCGGGCGGCACAGGCGAAGTCAAGGTTGAATTCAACTCTAAAGGTAAGGGTGGTAAGCGCAACCAAAAAGTGACTATCACGGCCAATACCAACCCACCACAAACGTTCATCTACCTCACGGGTGAAGTAGCAGGTGGTGAAATGCAGGTTACACAGTAAGTAATTACGACCATAAGGTCGGCATCTATAGGAGGGGCCGGAAGTGGATTACTTCCGGCCCTTCGTGTTTTGTATTTATTTCTACAGCTGCAAGTCTGCCAAAGTGTTCTCAATTGGTTATATTTGTCCCATGAAGGAGAAAATATTGATTTTGGATTTTGGCTCGCAGTATACTCAGCTGATTGCCCGACGGGTGCGCGAGCTCAACGTATACAGTGAGATTGTCCCTTACAATCAATTACCCGTATTGGACGAGACCGTCAAGGGCATCATCCTCTCGGGCAGCCCTTTCTCTGTCAGGGACGAAAATGCACTGCATCCCGCCATTGAAGATATTGTTGGCAAACGACCGGTATTGGCCATTTGCTACGGAGCACAATACGTGGCCAATTACTATGGAGGTAAAGTTGAGCGCTCGCAGAAGCGGGAGTACGGCAAGGCCCACCTGAAACAGCAGCCTATCGAAGATTCGCTGCTGGAAGGAATCCCCGACAATTCACAAGTCTGGATGTCTCATGGTGATACCATCACCCGGCTTCCTGCTGGTTTTGAGTTGCTGGCAGGCACTGATAGCATCGAGGTAGCAGCCTTTCGCTCGCAAGCCGAAACTTTTGCTTACCCGCTCTATTGCTTGCAGTTTCACCCGGAAGTTTACCACAGCCTGCACGGTAAAGAGCTGCTTTGGAATTTTGTTCGCGGCATAGCCGGCTGTGAAGGAGAATGGACACCGCACAGCTTTGTTGAGTCTACTGTGGCTACGCTCCGCCAGCAAATTGGCAGCGACCATGTGCTCATGGGCTTGTCCGGAGGGGTAGATTCAACGGTTGCTGCTATGCTGTTGCACCATGCAGTGGGTGATCAACTATTGTGCTTTTTTATAGACAATGGTCTGCTGCGAAAAGATGAGTACGAACAAGTGCTTCACTCTTACCAGGGTATGGGTCTCAATGTTATTGGTGTAGATGCCAGCCAACGGTTCTACAATGCACTGGCCGGCATCAGTGACCCGGAAGGAAAAAGAAAAACCATTGGCCGCCTGTTTATAGAGGTATTTGAAGAAGAAGCTGCCAAACTCAAGGATGTGCAGTGGCTTGGACAAGGCACCATTTATCCTGATGTTATTGAATCTGTTTCTGTCCATGGCCCCTCTGTCACCATCAAGTCACACCATAATGTAGGCGGTCTGCCCGATAAGCTGCGCCTCAGGATTGTCGAGCCCCTGCGCAGCCTGTTCAAAGATGAGGTAAGACTGGTGGGTGCTGAACTGGGTATACCTCCGTTTATTCTCAACCGCCATCCTTTCCCGGGCCCGGGTTTGGGTATTCGTATCATTGGAGATATTACACCTGAGAAGGTGGCCATACTGCAGGAAGCCGATGCCATTTTCATCAATGGCCTCAAGGAGTACGACCTCTACAATTCAGTATGGCAGGCTGCAGCCATCCTGCTGCCCATACAGTCCGTTGGTGTAATGGGGGACGAGCGTACGTATGAGCAGACGGTGGTACTCAGAGCGGTCAATTCTACTGATGGCATGACTGCCGAGTGGAGCCGACTGCCTTACGATTTTTTGGCCGACATGTCCAGCCAGATTATCAATCATGTAAAAGGAATCAATCGTGTCGTCTATGATATCAGCACAAAACCGCCAGCCACTATTGAATGGGAGTAAATCACTTCTGCTATATTTCGGACTAAGCCTGCTGCTTGCCTCCTGCGAGCTGCTGAAGCCTGTTTCAGATGCTACCCCTTCTGACAAGGAAGCAACCGACCGACGGGCAGAAGTTATCCAGGGCAGCCGCGTCTACAACCCTCAAACTGATGCCTGGGAGACGGTGCAACAGCTAACTGTTCCTATGGATACCATCGTATGGCGAGAGACTGCTGAAAACATCTACCCGCCTATCTTATCCAAACCCGATGCTTTTCCCATACAACAGTCCCCCGACGCGGGCAAGCCTGGTGTAAATAGTGAGCCTGTCCGGGTTGACCTCAATGGTTCTGTCTTTTACGATACGTACAAAATTTCCCTGCTGCTGCCTCTGTTTGCAGATCAGCCTGTTCAGAACAATGCCATTGATCCAAACTCTCTTTGGGGACTCCATTTTTTATCGGGATTCCGGATGGGACTTGATGAGTTGAGTGCCCAAGGCCACAAGCTACAGCTGAGCATACTCGACACCAAGGCCAATGAATTGACAACGGCCGAGCTGCTGCGCAACAATGCCGATCTCAAAGCGGCCCATCTGATCATAGGTCCCTACAAACGCGAGAATGTTGCTCAGGTGGCACAGCATGTACGTAATACCCAGCAGCTACTCGTATCACCTTTTAGTGCCGCTGCTAATATTTCTTCTGCCAACCCCAACTACATACAGGTAAATCCTACACTGGAAACACACTGCCGGTCGATTATGGAGTACATCTACGGCAAGTTCGAACGGGATGCCATTTTGCTGGTAGCTCGTAATGACACGGCAGAAATCAGTAGGTTGCAATTTTTCAATGACGAATACCGGCGGCTCAATGGAGACAGAGACACCCTGCCGCTCCAACAGCTCATTGTACCAAATTACAATTTCCCCAATTTCACACAGGACGTGAATATCATCAGTTACCTCGATGGTAACAACAGTAGTGATACTACGGTCATCATTATCCCTAGTTGGGCGGATGAAAGATACATCAGCGCACTGCTCGAAAAAATTTACAACAGCCTCGACACATACCAGTCCGTGATCGTTTTTGGTATGCCACAATGGATGAATTTTGAGCAGGTAGATCTCGAACTTTACCACGAACTCAACCTGCATCTGACGAGTAGTACCTTCATTGATCCTATGCGTACAGATCTGCTCGATTTCAGGCTGAAATTTTTCGAGCGATTCGGTGATATCCCCAGGGAAGAAGCTTACAATGGTTACAGCATAGCGTTGTATTTCTGCGATCAGCTAAGACAGCACGGCACCCGGTTCCAGTTTTCCATGGAAAAGGAACCTAAGGACATGCTACATACGCGCTTTGCGTTCCGAAAGATCGTCCGGACGAATCCCGCTGACCGGGAGTTTCCCGTCATTGATCGCTGGGAAAATAAGTTCGTCAATATTCTGCGCTACCAGGATTACCAGTTTGTACCTGTCAACCGATGAGTGCAGCGAGTATGCTATCCGGGCTCACCATGTGTTGAGCCCGGATAGCGGCTTCAATCCCTTGGTTGGCAAAACTGAAGTGTAATTGATTACCTCAACCGGTTCTAAGATAGATCCTATGTCAGATACGCCGGTTAATCCGACGAGGCTTGCCAAATTTCAACGTGTGGCGCAGCATCGCCAGCGCGGACTTACTGTAGTGCTTGAAAATGTTGTGGATCAACACAATATAGGTGCTGTACTGAGGTCCTGTGATTCTGTAGGCATTCAGGAAGTTTTTATCTTGTATTCCGAGCCGGACATCAAGCAGAAAAACATTGAGCTGGGAAGAAAAACGGCCAGAGGTGTTCAAAAGTGGATGGATATTCACTTTTATACTGACACTGCTGCCTGCTTCAGGCATTTGCGGGAGTCATACGACCAAATATATGCTACCCACTTGGGGACTGCGTCCAAAACGTTGTATGAGCTTGATCTAAGCCAGTCCGTTGCCCTTCTTTTTGGCAATGAGCTCAGTGGTCTTAGCCGGGAAAGTCTGGCCTATGCAGATGCCAATTTCATTATTCCTCAGGTTGGCATGTCCGAAAGTCTGAACATTTCTGTTGCCTGTGCTGTCAGTGTATATGAGGCCTATCGGCAGCGCAGCCTGCTGGGGTGGTACGAATCCGGGAATCCACTTCCTGCCAGCCGCCGCGACGCACTTTTCCACAGTTTTTTGGAGAGAAACGAAGCTAGTGCAAAGCAGCGAAAAATTCAACGCGGAATAAATCCCGACAGCCTCATCAACGGCTGAAAGTCTGTACACATAAGACGGCACTTTAGGATCAATCCAAGAAAAGTTGTTAATTGCCCTGACCAATAGCTTTTACACCAACAGAAATTATTACACACAAATCCGTTCGTTATGACGTCACTGCGATGTATTCTACTCCTACTGGCCGTGTTTGCAACCGGACTTGGTCCGCTGTCTGCACAACTTCTCACGGCGAATCCCGCTTTCCCTACCGCCACTGGTCCGGTTACCATCACTTTTGATGCAACCCAAGGCAATGGAGGGCTGGCCAACTGTAACTGTGCCGTTTATTTACATACCGGGCTTATCACCTCAAGCAGCACCTCTGCCAGTGACTGGAAGTACGTTGTCACCACCTGGGGCCAGGCCAATGCCGCATGGCTGATGACACCTGTACCGGGTCAGCCCAACAAATATACATTTACCATTGGTCCCAGCATTCGCCAGTACTATAATGTTCCTGCCAGTGAGCAAATCCTTCGGCTGGCCTTTGTATTTCGCAATGCCAATGGCACGCTGGAGGGCAAGGGAGCAGGCAATACTGACATCTTTTACGATGTATTTCCGGCAAATGCCCCTCTTTCAACAACGCTCACCAGCCCTGCAGAAACTAATGTCACCCGATTTGTCGGACAGACTATTCAGGTTGTCGGGGCAGCTTCCCAACCGTCGACCATCAGCCTGTACGAAGACGGGCAGTTGATTGCCAGCAGCAGCAATGCTACGACCATAAATCATACGATAGACGTGCTGCAACCAGGACAGCACCTGGTTGAAATGGTCGCCAACGACGGTACAGAAAGCGATACCAGCCGCTTCAGCTATGATGCCAGCTACCGGGTATTGTTTTCACAACCTACACAATCCGTAGTACTAACCTCTTTGGGCGGCAGTATTCCCTTGCAGGCCAATGCACATATACCCTCCACACTGCAGTTATTGGTTAACGGGCAACCACAGGGAGCGGCCATCCTCAACAGTGCTACTTACAGCAGCAGCCTGACTGTCACAACCGCTGGCACCCAGCTGGTTCAACTGGCAGCAGCTTATGGAGATTTGCGGGATACAGCAAGTTTTATTTATGTCGTGCCAGGCTCTAACAACGTCATCAACCCACCCGAAGGATTCAATGACGGTATCACTTACCTTCCCGACGGTCGCATTTATCTGCAACTGTATGCGCCTGGTAAGCAGGTGGTTTTTGTGATAGGTGATTTTAATGACTGGACGCCCAGACCTGCCTACCAGATGAACCGCAGCCTCGATGGCAGCACCTGGTGGCTGTATTTGGAGCCTTTGCAGGCGGGACAATACCACGGCATGCAGTATCTGGTTGACGGAAATCTGCGCATTGCCGATCCTTACAGCACCCTTGTGCTCGACCGCTGGAACGACCCATTTATATCGCAGGAAACCTGGCCCGGTCTGCCAGCCTACCCCACCGGCAAAACAGATGGCATCGTCACCCTCCTCCATCCCGGAGAAGCAACCTACGACTGGCAGGTAGAAAATTTTACACCTCCTGCAAAGAGTAAGTTAGTCATTTACGAACTTCTCGTACGCGATTTTATTGAGAAACACGATTATCTCACCCTCATTGACAGCCTTGATTACCTGCAGCAGCTAGGTGTAAATGCCATTGAACTAATGCCCGTCAATGAATTTGAAGGTAACCTGAGCTGGGGCTATAATCCAAGCTTTCACATGGCCCTCGACAAGTACTACGGCAAACGCGAACATTTCAAGCAGTTTGTCGATGCATGCCATGCACGCGGAATCGCTGTCATTCTCGATGTCGTATACAACCACGCATTTAGCCAAAGTCCACTGGCTCAGCTCTATTGGGATGCCGCCAACTTCAGGCCACTGCCCGGCAACCCCTGGCTCAATCCCATTGCACGACACCCTTTCAATGTAGGTTACGATTTCAACCATGAGAGCCCGGCCACCCGCAAATTTGTTGATCAGGTGATGACCTACTGGTTGACCGAATTTAAGGTCGATGGATTTCGCTTCGACCTGAGCAAAGGATTTACGCAACGGCAATCAAGTGATGTGAACGCCTGGAATGCGTATGACGCCAACCGCATTGCCATCCTCAAACACTATGCAGACGTAGTCTGGCAGGCCAACCCGCAGGCATATGTAATCCTTGAGCACTTTGCTGTCAACAGTGAAGAAACAGAGTTACAGGCCTATGGAAACGGTATGCTCTTCTGGGGTGGTGCAGGTATTCACGGTCTCTACCTCAATGCTGCCCGAGGGGTCAACAGTAGTTTTGGCTCTGCCAGCCATACCTCCCGGGGCTGGACACAACCCAATCTTATCCCCTATATGGAAAGCCATGATGAAGAACGCCTCATGTATGCCAATCTAACGCAGGGACTTTCATCAGGAAGCTACAATATCCGCAATTTCATCACAGCGTTGCGTCGTAAAGAGCTGGCAAGTGTCTTCTATTACACCTTACCCGGGCCAAAGATGCTCTGGCAATTTGGAGAGCTGGGCTATGATTTCAGCATCAATCACTGCCCCAATGGCACCGTCAATAATGCTTGTCGTACCGACAACAAGCCCATCCGCTGGGACTATTTGTTAAATACTGATCGGCAACGCCTTTTCAACGTTACCAGCAGCCTGATTGCCCTGCGTACCCAGGAACCGGCATTCAGTACTACCTCTTTCAGCCAGTCGGTCAATACACAGGTAAAAAGAATAGCACTTAACCACCCTTCCATGAATGTGGTGGCACTAGGCAACTTCGGCCTGACAACTCAGAATGCTACTTCTCCCTTCTCTTTCAGCGGATGGTGGTACGAGTATTTCACAGGAGACAGCCTGCAAGTAATCAACCTTAGTACACCGATAAGCCTACAAGCCGGAGAATACCGACTTTATACCAGCAAGCGGCTGCAATCCCCTTCAGGAGGCTATATAACGGCAACCGGTGACCTGCAGCCTTCCCAACATTTGCTGTCCGTTTTTCCCAATCCTACTACAGGCCACTTCAACCTGTCTTTCACGCTGGACGAAAGCGCGGCTGTCAGCCTGCAAGTCTACGATGCCAGTGGTCAATTGCAAAAGACACTCCTTAATCAGACACTGCCTGCAGGAGAATATCAACAAGCATACGAATTAATGCTGCCGTCGGGTCAATACCACTTAGTCCTGATCTCCGGCAGATCCATAGCCACAGAAAAACTGATTATTCGGTAGTCATTGAAGCGGTATTGGCGGCTAAGGCTGTCAATACCGCTTATCTTTATTCCAGTCCCAGAAAAGCTTTGATTTTATCGTGTATGGCTGTATTTTCATAGATGCCGGAGAAAACAGCTGCTTCCGGTCCGAAGGCCAATAAAGGCACCATGCTACCCGTATGTGCATTTGTACTGTATGCAATGTCTACCCGCTCCGATTTGCTGCGAGGAAGCAATGAGACACCCCCTGTCTCATGATCCGCTGTTACGAGCACCAGTGTATTACCGCGTTTTCTGGCAAATTCCAGTGCCTCTCCGACTGCGCGGTCAAAATCCAGTGTTTCCTGTACTGCCAGTCGGCCCTCTTTCGCATGATTAGCCCAATCGATCTGACTCCCCTCTACCAACAGGAAAAAACCCTTGGGATTGCGTCGATCCAGATACTCCATAGAAAGTCGTGTTGCATAGGAAAGATAAGAGCGCCCCTGCGACACACTAACCGGTTGGCTGTCGGCTGTGAAAAAAGCAAACTTCCTGGCGGGATCAATAGTGAGTTTATCGAGTGAATGATCAAAGTAGTCCCGTATCACATAGCCCTTAAAGGTCAATTCCGCAATCAGGTTCCTGTCGTCCTCCTCCCTCCGGTCGAAGTAGCGCTTACCACCGCCAATAAAAATATCGACACCGGACTCCACCAGTGCCAAAGCAATGGCCTCGTTGCTTGTTCGCAAAGGCTCATGCGCATAGAAAGCAGCTGGTGTAGCATGTACAATCGAGGACGTAGCCACTAAACCTGTTGCCAGACCATGAGCAATGCTAGCTTCCAGCAGACTATAGCAGGGCATTGTATCAGGCCCCATCCCTATGCTATTATTATATGTTTTTATACCGCAGGCAAAAGCCGTCGCTCCTGCCGCCGAATCTGTCACCAAGTCCGAAGAAGAATGAGTCTTGTGAAAACCGACAACCGGCATCTGTTGCATCGCCAACGGAGTGGTACTGTTATACATAGCAGCTGTCAATATGCTAAGCCCCATCCCGTCCCCAATTAACAGAATCACTGCAGGAGAAGCCTCTGCTGCTGAAGGTTGCACTGATTCTATTTTAGCCGTAGATTTACAAGAGGGCAGAGTGGCCGGCACTACCCACAGTAAGCCGAACCACACCAACGCATGCCACCATTGTGCATTATTCCGAATTCGGCTGCGCAAGAGTAGCAATCTGTTTATTTTTTTTCTCATTGATAAAATTAAATTCTAAATACAGCAAAAAAAATCAATATATTGGAATAATATTCTAAAACATGCAACGATTCTAAAGATGATACGTTTATACTAGTGTAACCGTCATCACAATACAGCGTTCTCGGATTGTTGTCAACAAGTAAGCATCACATGAAAAATTTACCACTGATTCACAAATTTTCAGGCATTGTTATATACCTCTTTGCGGGTTTCAGTTGGTATGTATTGGCAGCTCAACCCGTACAGCAGCCCAGTTTTTTTGACCAATTGGGCGGAACTGAAGTTCGGGAAATAAGCCTGCGCACAGATTTAGCCAGTTTGATAGACCATCGCAACACGGACTCAGCCGAGCAGGACGCAGAATTTTGCATCATGACCGACAACGGCAAGCAGGTTGGTCGCAGCTACCAGATTAAGGTTAGTGCCAGGGGTAAATACAGACGCCGGATATGCGATTTTCCACCCATCAAATTGGATTTTAGCAAGTCAGACCTTCGACAACAAGGCCTCTCAGACTATGACGACTTCAAACTTGTCACCCACTGCAAGGAAGACAAATCAGCAGGCAATGACAATCTGCTCCGAGAATACCTCATTTACCAAATGTACCGACAGCTGACCAACTACAGCTATCGCATACAGCTGGTTCGTATTCAGTACATCGACACCAAAGGGCAAATAAGTCCCCTGCGAAGGTACGGTTTTATTATTGAAGACACAGCAGAATTGGCAGACAGGCTCGGAGCAACTGTTTGTGATACTTGCCTCAACCCCCACCCATCCCGTATTGATATGCAAGCTGAAAACATGCACGCGCTTTTCCAGTACTTCATCAGCAATACAGATTTCAGCCTTCCGATGCTTCGAAATCTAAAGCTTATGGCTATGCCCGACAGCACACTTATTCCGGTAGCCTTCGATTTTGATTTTTCAGGTATGGTCAATGCAGGCTACGCCATCCCCAACCTGCAGATGGGTCAGCTTAGCCTGCAGCACCGCATATTTTTAGGCCTGCCGGCCAGTAATGAAGTCATAGAAGCCAACCTCTCTCTATTCAGGCAAAAGCGGGAAGCACTACTCAGTACCGTTGACCGCTGTAAATTACTCAATCGTGAAGCACGCGACGAAATGACACTCTTCCTTGAACAATTCTATAACCATATCGACCAACTCTCCCTAGATCCTGAACCCAGCTGGTACCATCGACTGCGCAGACAGGCACCCAATGTCGTTCCTTCGGGTGGGTCACCCGAACACTACCTTATCACTAAATAGACTACGCCATAACTGAACAAATCGCCAATGAGGCAGGTTTTTATGATAAGTACCTAACCAAATAGCTATGCATCCACAAACAGAACACACAGACGCGCTGGATAATCTATCCATGATTAAAGCCAGCGTAAGGGATTTTGCCGAAAATTACATCAAACCATACCGGACAGAATGGGATGAACAGCAGCATCTGCCCGTCGACTTATTTCATAAGATGGGCGAGCTGGGCTTCATGGGGGTACTCGTACCTGAAGCCTACGGAGGAGCCGCCCTCAACTACCAGGCCTACATCACCATCATTGAAGAAATTGCCCGCGTTTGTGGTGCCATCGGCCTGTCAGTAGCTGCGCACAATTCTTTGTGTACCAATCATATTCTTCAATTTGGCAACGAGGAACAGAAGCAAAAATATCTGCCCTTACTGGCATCGGGTCAGTGGCTGGGAGCCTGGGGGCTTACAGAGCCCAATACCGGAAGTGATGCTGGCAGGATGCGTTGTACTGCCATAAAAGATGGTGATCATTACATCCTCAACGGCACAAAAAATTTTATCACCCATGGTATTACCGGGCAGGTAGCTGTAGTGATTGCACGTACTGGCGAACTACTTGACAGTCGTGGCATGACTGCTTTCATCATAGAGAAAGGTCATCCGGGTTTTCTTCCTGGCAAAAAGGAAAATAAGCTGGGTATGCGTGCGAGTGAAACAGCTGAACTCATCTTTGACAACTGCCGTGTACACAAAAGTCAGGTGTTGGGTAAAGAAGGCGAGGGATTCATACAGTCCATGAAAATCCTCGACGGAGGTCGAATTTCTATAGCAGCATTATCATTGGGTATTGCCAAAGGTGCCTATGAAGCTGCTGCTGACTATGCGGGGGAGCGCGAACAGTTTGGGCAGCCCATAGGACAATTCCAGGCCGTCGGCTTCAAGTTGGTCGACATGCTCACCCAGATTCAGGCCAGCGAAATGCTGATCCGGCAGGCAGGTTTTCTCAAGGACAGTGGCAGGGAGGTCACCAAGTTGTCTGCTATGGCCAAGTATTACGCTTCGGAGGCGGCTGTCCGTATCAGCAATGAAGCCATACAGGTGCTGGGTGGATACGGCTACATCAAGGATTTTCCGGTAGAAAAATTCTACCGCGATGCCAAACTCTGTACCATTGGTGAGGGCACCACAGAAATTCAAAAGCTAGTTATCAGCCGTGAAATTCTGAAAGGAAAATAGCCATCGACACTGTAAAGAAAATACATACACGAAGGGCGTGCTGTTTTTTTGAGTCAAAAAAACAACACGCCCTTTGTATATCCCGCTATTAGCAGTACCTGTCAAAAGCCATCTTCAGGTTTTCGGCAATAATTTCTGCCGAACGACCCTCGATATGGTGGCGCTCGAGAAAGTGCACCAGCTTACCATCTTTAAACAAAGCGATTGAGGGAGAAGACGGAGGATAAGGAAGCATATACTCTCTGGCTTTTGCAGTAGCTGCTGCATCCACACCAGCGAAAACCGTCACTGCGCGGTCAGGGCGCTTCTCATGGCTGATAGCCAGTTTGGCACCAGGTCTGGCATTGGCGGCTGCACAACCGCAGACAGAGTTGACGACGACCAATACAGTACCATCTTTGCCAGTCATGACTGAATCGACGGCATCCGGTGTCTGCAGGCTTTCAAAACCAAAATCCGTGAGGTCCTTAGCCATCGGAATGGTTAATTCAACTGGATACATCTGATCTATTTTTGCTGTGATAAATACCTATACATAAAAGTACTGTTTTTGTCAGCACCGGACAAGTCAGGCGACCCAAAAACAATACTACTATATACAACTTAAATTCCCTCTTTGTTTTGCCAAACCCCGCTGCTCGACAACACTTTTTGTGAATCCCGACACAAGTGGCAACAGCCGCCAGGATGCCTTGAGCGTGAACAGGAGTTTATTTTTTGATTTTTCCCAAAAATCAAAAAGTCTCCAACTCATTTTTTCACAACGCCTATGCCTTTCTACGCCACAACAGGCTGCTATCGCCATAACTCAGAAAGCGAAACCCATTGGAAAGCGCGTATGCATAGACATCCCGCCATGCTGACCCGATGAAAGCTGCAATCAGCAGCAGCAAAGTGCTTCGGGGCTGATGGAAATTGGTAATCAGCGCGTCGGCAAGCCGGAAACGGTAACCCGGTGCGATCAGCAGCTGGGTATCACCCTCCAGGCGGGGGCTATCGCCCAAAAAGTCCAGCAGTTGACGCAGGCTTTCCTGCCCGTCGGGCAGGCTGTCAGGCTGTTGCCGGTAAGGCTCCCACTGATCGAGCTGAAACGACAAGGGGTCTGTAGCATTAGCTGCTGCACACTGAACACCAAACCAATATAAACTTTCGATTGTGCGCAGACTCGTTGTACCAACAACCACAACAGGCAATCCCTTTTCCATTTGCTGCAGTAAACGCTCGATAAGCTGTCGGGAAACGATCACATTTTCCCGATGCATCGAATGCTCAGCCATCAGTTCTGATTTTACGGGCCGGAAGGTACCCGCCCCAACATGCAGGGTTACGTAGGCCGTATCAATCCCTTTATCGTGCAGCGACTGCATGACAGCCTCTGTAAAATGCAGACCGGCTGTTGGCGCCGCTACCGATCCCTGCTCTTTCGCGTAAATTGTCTGGTAGCGCAGTTCATCCTCTTCCTCTGCCGGCCGATTGAGATAGGGAGGCAGCGGGATCTGACCTGCTGCCTCGAGTACATCTGCAAATGTCAGCGCAGGATTATTCCATTGAAAAACCATGTGAAAACTACCATCATTCAGCCGTTCACGACGGGTGATCTCGATACGGGCAGTACCGTGGTCCGTGCTTACCTGAAGAGCCAGTACACCACTCTTCCACTTGCGGTTTCCTCCGATAAGGCAGCACCAGACCACTTCTTCACAATTTGACAGACTCATCTGATAGTCAGCGGGTAGTACAGGCTCGAGACAAAAAATCTCGATTGCCTGGCCCGCGTCAGCAGCCAGCAATAAGCGCGCGCGGATAACGCGGGTATCATTGAATACCAACAGGCTACCGGCGGGAATTTCTTCGGCCAGCTGACGAAAAACACTGTCGCTGCAGCCGGCCTCCGTAAAGAGCAGCAGCCGGGAGGCGTCACGCTCGGCCAAGGGGTGGCTGGCAATGCGGTCTTCCGGCAGCAGGTAGTCGTAATCTTCAATGCGTATTTGTCCGGGGTGATTCATTGGATGTAATCATTTGGTTTATTTCCTTCCGCCTTGAAACGGTTATTCCTTTGCGAAGATAAGCACATGTTTGTGTCCACGAGACGACTGCAGCCGAAAGGCTGCTATTTTTTTACCACAACAAATACGCCCCGGCAACGGCAAAGCCGCTGAAAACCCCTTACCTTTGCGGGCAAAACAGATAAGAATTTATGTCCAGATACCTCATTACGTCAGCACTACCCTATGCCAACGGTGCCCTGCACCTGGGGCATCTGGCAGGTGCCTACCTGCCGGCAGATATTTATGCGCGCTACCTGCGCGGTATGGGCAGGGATGTAGTATGGGTGTGCGGATCTGATGAGCATGGAGCTGCCATAACGATACGCGCCAAGAAGGAGGGCATCAGCCCTCAGGAGATCATAGACAAATACCACAACCTCAACCGGCAGACCTTTGAGCGGCTGGGGATTTCCTTTGATTACTACCATCGGACAAGCGCTGCACTTCATCACGAGACGGCCCAGGATTTTTTTCTGAAGTTGCTGGAGAAAGGCGATCAGTTTGAAGTACGTTCCACGGAGCAATACTACGACGAAGACTTTAGCCAATTTCTCGCTGACCGTTTCATTAAAGGCACTTGTCCCAAATGCGGGCACAAGGAGGCCTATGGCGACCAGTGCGAGAGTTGTGGCAGCGATCTTTCGCCCCTTGAACTTATTGACCCTATTTCGACACTCAGCCAAAAACCACCGGTGCTTAGGGAGACGCAGCACTGGTATTTCCGGCTTGACCAGCATGCTGAGTGGTTGCGAACCTGGATAGAGACGGGTATGCTTGACGGAGAGCAGCACCATCAAGTGCAGCAGTGGCGTAAGCATGTGATCGGGCAGTGTCTGGGCTGGCTCAACGAGGGTCTGCAAGCTCGTGCCATCACCCGTGACCTCGACTGGGGCATCCCGGTGCCGCTCGACAATGCACAAGGTAAGGTACTGTACGTGTGGTTTGATGCGCCTATCGGCTATATTTCCAGCACCAAACAGTGGGCGCTGGAAAATGGTAAAATTTGGGAAGATTACTGGCGTAATCCCGACACAAAGCTGATTCACTTTATTGGCAAAGACAATATTGTATTTCACTGCATCATTTTCCCAGCTATGCTCAAGGCGTACGGAGGTTTCAACCTGCCCGTCAACGTCCCTGCCAATCAGTTTCTCAACTTCGAGGGACAAAAGTTTAGCAAAAGCAGGGGTTGGGGCATTGAGCAACACGAATACCTTGAAGAATTTGCCGACTTTCCCAATGCTGAGGACGCGCTCCGCTGGGCACTGGCGCGCAACCTGCCTGAAAATGGCGATGCAGACTTCAAGTGGGATCAGTTTGTCGATTTCTACGACAAAGAACTGGCAGACAAGCTGGGCAACTACGTCAACCGCATCGGTACACTCACCCATAAATACTATCAGGGCGTTGTACCTGCCTCATCAGCTATGCTATCGGATACTTTACTGCCCGTGCGCCAGCTAGTCCACCAGTATGTTGAAGAAATTGAGGCCTTCAACTGTAAGCAGGCAGCTGCTACCCTTATGGAGATTGCCAGCTGGGGCAACACACATTTACAGGATACTGCCCCCTGGGCCTTGTACAAGGCCAATCCGCAGGACGAAAAGATTGCAGACAGCATGTATACAGGGCTGCAGCTAACCACCCTGCTGAGCGTGCTGGTTGAGCCATTTTTGCCTTTTTCTTCCCGCCGCCTGCGGCAGCTGCTCAACCTGCCGGCCGTACAGGCAGGTGATTTGGAAAAAGCCATTAGCGCATGCTATGACGGCATGCCCCTGCTCCCCGCAGGGCATATCATAGGGGAAGTAGAGGTGCTTTTCCCCAAAATCATGGACAGAAATGACACTTCAAGGCTTGACATCATCAACCGGCAGAAAGCGCGTCTTGCAGCTATACAACAGGCAGAACAAGCCGAAAAGCGCCCACCGCTGCAGCCGGATATCGCCTATGAAGATTTTGCCAGACTGGATATTCGCACGGGCATCATTCTGAAGGCTGAACGAGTCGAAAAGGCTGATAAATTGCTTAAACTGGAGGTCGATCTGGGCTTCGAAAAACGCACTATTGTTTCTGGTATTGCACTTCACTATCAACCAGAGGCCATCGTTGGTCAGGCGGTATTGGTTGTTGCAAACCTAGCCCCGCGCAAACTCAGGGGAATCGTCAGCCAGGGCATGATTCTCATGGCCGAAGACGGAGACGGTAAGCTGGTTTTTGTGCAGGCGCCTGCACAAATGGGCGGCGGCTGGGTTGTTAAATAAATACCTTTATTGTTGAAAACGCGCTTCGGCTGCAGCCGAAGCGCGTTTTGTGGCAACTGTAAACCTATTCGTCTGCTGCTGCAGACCTGGATTTATGCTTGTACAACTCGTTGGATTCGTAGGTAGACAGAAAAACACCTATCCAGCCGGCAATAAAAAAGAGCCCCCCAAGGGGCGTAATAAAGCCCATCCACTCCAAGGGAGCCAGCAACAGCTCGCGCACAGACAACAAATACAGTGAACCGGAAAATAATACAATACCAATCACAAATGACCATCCGGCCCGCAAAAGCCATTTCGTGCGGCGGAAATAAAGCATAACGCCAATCATCAGAAATGCCAGCGAATGAATCAGGTGATAGCGGACGCCCGTCTGGAAGGTTTCCATCTGTTCTGTTGTAATGTGCCCTTTGAGCATGTGAGCACTAAATGCCCCAATGGCAACGCCAAGTCCGGCTAACAGGCTTCCGATGCGGATGAATGTTTTTCTCATTTGCATAATTAGTACGGCTTCTTTGATGATGAATACTTATTTCAGGCTTTTAATACCCTCAAAATTAATCTACAATTGATTATTAATTCACTCGATAAACATTTAAGGGTACAAAAATAGCTTATTAGCAGTTTTTTTCGGAAAATTGCAGCAAAATTCACAATCATTTCAGTCATGCAAGTAAAATTCTTTTCACTGCTCCTGCTTCTTTTTCTGGCCGCCTGCGCCAATGACAAGGCTACTGATGCAGCCGCCGATAAGGCAGCAACTACTGAGAAGCCTGCAGCTCCGCCGCAACCGGCAGATGCCAGTCTTAGCGGGGAAGTTGAGGCCACGTATCAGAATGCAGCCCTCTCATCAACAGCGATTATGCTCAACATGCTTACTTCAGACAATAAAACCATCACTGCTGAAGTAGCTTTCAATGTGGCTGACAGAAAATGCAAAGTACCCGAAGATTATCTTGTACCCTTCGACAATCCTGCAGCACCAGGCTCACTCATGCCCAACCCGGAAATGACTAAGCGTCAGCTTGTACTGGTTGTAGAAGCAGGCAAAGTGACGGAGGTCAAATACAAATAATTTGTTGCTCAAAAAAAATAGTGCCAAATTATAATCCATTTGACGCTTTTTTTGTTATCTTATTTGCCCTTTGCGTAGTCAACGCAAAGGGCAAGTAGTATTGATACCCCAGTTCCGGCACAGATTGCACGTATTTTAGCCTTTGCATCTTTTGATTTCCGCGACTAACCAATATTTACTAATAAGCAGACTAGTGACGTATGGCCATCATCAGAAATCTGTTAGAACGATCAGCGTTTGGTGTATGTAGCTATTTGGGCTACCGGATGGGACTAGCTTCCTACAGAGTCAGATTGTACTTCATTTACCTGAGCTTTATTACACTAGGTTCTTCTTTCATCCTCTACCTTTTTGCTGCTTTCTGGCTCAATGTACGACAATACATCAGGGATAAGCGAAACCTCCTGTGGGAGTAATATTTTGTCTTTCAGTGTATTCTACACGATAAGATTATCTTCAACTTTTTTATCGGAGGTGAAAATCAAGACTCTCTTGTATTCTTCTACCTATCCGACAGTCTGCATCTACTTGCCTGCTACCGGAAACCAAGCCAAAAAAATTATCCTCTCTGGTCCTGTCATAAACTCCGGATACGATCATACTAACCTAATACCAAAATAACGGCCTAAGCGGGGGACTGCCCACTCAGGCCGTTTTCGCGTGCATTTGCCGGCACCCGTTACTGCTGGAATGCAAATCTGACGATGTTTGCTCCCATGCGAAGCGCTTGTTGACGCAGCTGTTCCGGATCTTTGTGCACGTCGGCATCCTCCCAGCCGTCGCCCAGGTCAGTCTCGTATGTATAAAAGCACACCAACCGATCCTCCCAAAACAACCCAAATCCCTGAGCAGGTTTTCCATCATGTTCGTGGATTTTGGGAAGTCCCCCCGAAAAAGTAAATTTTTGACTGTAGATAGGATGAGAAAAAGGAAGCTCTATAAAGCTAAGCTCCGGAAAAACTTTTTTCATGGCCGTCCGTATATAGGGATCCATACCGTAGTTATCGTCGATATGCAGGAATCCTCCCCCTATCAGGTACTGCCGCAAATTGCGCGCGTCTGTATCAGAAAAAACCACGTTGCCGTGGCCTGTCATGTGCACAAAAGGATAATTAAATAAGTTTACACTGCCGACCTCTACAGTGGCATATGCAGGATCAAAAGCGGTGCCCAGGGTTTCATTGCAGTAACGCGCCAAATTGGGTAATGCCGTTGGGTTGGCATACCAGTCTCCGCCGCCACTGTATTTCAGCAGGGCAAGTTTTAGCGGACGTGCCTGTGCATTTGCGGAGGAAGTTATGGTTAGGATAAAAATCCCGACAAGCAACACGGATCGATATAAAATATTCATTATCAAGATTTTGTATCAGCCAAATCATTAATAAAGCGCACACACATGCAAGCCGTTAAGGCAGCTGTTTCTGTACGAAGACGTACCTTTCCCAAAGTGAAAGGCTGACAACCCAACTCAACGGCCAGCCCGACCTCTTTTTCGGTAAAATCACCCTCAGGGCCGATCAGAATAAGAACATCTTTTGCAGGCTGACAGTTGACCACCAAGGGTGGTGGTGGTTCATCGGGGCACCACCCGATAAATCGTTGAGCAGCCTTAACGGATAGCAGACACTCTTCAAGGTGCATGGGCTCGCGGATGACAGGTACCCAGGCCTGAAGTGACTGTTTAGTCGCAGCGATGGCTTCTCTCACCAAACGGTCGGTGCGCAGTTGGCTACGCTCGCCACGACTGGTTCTGAGTGGAATCAATTCATCAAAACCAAGCTCAGTAGCTTTCTCCACCAGCCACTCCAACCGCTCCATACGCTTAGTGGGCGCAACAGCCAGCGTAACCCGGTAATTGGCTCTGAATGCTTCCCGCCGAATGCACGTCACTTCAAGCACGCAGCTTCTTTTACCCAGGTCCGTGATACGGCCGCTAAACCAGCCTCCCTGTCCATCGATCAGGCTCAGCTCATCACCCTTTTTGTGCCGCAAAACCTGTATTACGTGCTTTGATTCTTCTTCGGACATCGTCCAGATGCCCTCCTGCAACCCTTGTTGATAAAACAACTGCATAGTAGCGCGCTTTGCTGGCAAAGATAGTATTTACGCCCATAAATCAAGTCCGCCCTCACCCCCAATTTGATTAGCTTGAGCCGCTGTTCAGCGATATTCAACTGACTTTGGTCTGCTGAGACATCCACAATCTCACAAAATTTATCCCCTGTATGCGACAAGCGCAACCAAGCAAGGCATGCAATTGTTACTTGCTTAGCTAGTAAGTGAGCAATCAATCTAGTATGCGAGGGAAGCAATACCGCTAAATTCGCTGAGCTGAAAGTGGCATTATCTCCGTAAGCCAAAAAGAATTTTTTCGCACTTTCTCGCTTTAAAAGAAATATAGCCAGTAGCAGCCGGCTAGAAATAAAGAGTGAAAGCCGCGGAACATAAACCATTTTTAACTTTGGTGAGAAAATCCCGAACACGCTCTAAGCCTTTTGTGCTACCTTTGACTCGCATATTTGTATGACAGCACATCCTGAATACAGGCCAGGTATATTGACACTTAAGTCTGCGTTACAGAAGTTTTCTCCTGGCTATCTGGATTTTGCTGGGAAACTAGCAAACAAACATTGATTCAAAACTCCGTTTAAACGTCGAATTTTCCGCTATATGGATGTATTGATTATGGTTGGCCAGCTCATGCTCAGCCTTTCTCTGCTGATCGTGTTACACGAATTTGGTCATTTTGCACCCGCTCGCTGGTTTGGCACACGGGTAGAAAAATTTTATCTCTTTTTCAATCCTGGATTTGAGCTCTTCAAGAAAAAAATTGGAGAAACTGAATATGGTATTGGCTGGTTGCCGCTGGGGGGCTATGTAAAAATCAGCGGCATGGTCGACGAGAGTTTCGATGCCGCACAGCTCGCCAACGAACCCCAGCCCTGGGAATTTCGCACCAAGCCGGCATGGCAGCGACTCATTATCATGCTGGGCGGTGTAACCGTCAATTTTTTGCTGGGTTTCTTCATCTTTGCTATGGTCCTATGGGCCTATGGAGAGGAATACATGCCTGCCCAGAATATGCGTTACGGCATCTACGTAGACAGCCTTGGCCAGCAGATGGGCCTTCAGAATGGTGATAAAGTGACAGGTGTTGACGGCAAGCCCATGGAACGTTTCTCCGACCGCTTTGTCGTTCGTGAAATTATCATCAATGATGCTAAGGTTATCAACATTGAACGGGAGGGCAAGCCGTTGGACTTGGCAGTAGATGCCTCCATGGTCGGACTGCTGACCAGCCATGAAAATAAAGACAAGCGCTTATTTGCGGGGCGCTTTCCATTTGTGGCTGCAGGCATTGCAGAAGGAAGCCCTGCTGAAAAAGGAGGCCTTATGGTGGGCGATTCGATAATCGCCCTCAATGGACAGCCCACACCTTTTTTTGATGTTTTCCTGCAACAGGTGAGCCAACTCCCAAGTCAGCAGGTCACCGTCACAGCCATCAGAAAGGGTGAAGTCAAAAACATCGAAATGACGACTACGCCTGAAGGGCGTATAGGCGTTGCTCCCTACAACGAGACCTATTTTTTTGATACTGCCCGTAAAGAATACAGCCTGCTGGCTGCCGTTCCTGCCGGCATAAGCAAAGGCTGGGGATTTCTCAATGATCAGGTAAAAGCATTCGGACAAATTTTTCGCGGTCGCATCAAAGCCAGTGAAAGCCTGGGCGGATTTGCATCCATCGGCAAAATGTTTGGTGATCAATGGATGTGGGAACGCTTTTGGACCATGACGGCCATACTGTCGCTCATCTTGGCATTCATGAACTTGCTGCCGATACCAGCCCTGGACGGAGGTCATGTCGTGTTCCTGCTGTATGAGGTTGTCAGCGGCCGCAAGCCCAGCGATAAGTTTATGGAGACTGCTACCATGGTTGGCTTTATTATTGTTCTTGGGCTGGTTGTCTATGCCAATGGCCTGGATATTGTAAGATACCTGTTTAAGTAATGACCAATTATTTCGATTTTTTCGACCTGCCACCCGCTGTCGAGATTGACGAATCCCTGCTGCGGAAGCGCTTTCTGCTCAACAGCAAGCGCTTCCATCCCGATTTCCATACATTGGAGACCACCGAAGCACAGCAGCATGCACTGGAAATGGCCAGCCTCAACAATGAAGCCTGGCTGGTGCTGTCAGACTTTGATCGTCGTATCAAACACTTGTTGCAGTTGCAGGATGCACTGCCGGAAGAAGGTCAACAGAAACTTCCTCAGGATTTTCTTATGGAGGTCATGGAACTCAACGAAGCACTCATGGAAGCAGAATTGAATCCCGAACCCCACGCAATCCAACAACTCAAGGCGACCGTTGAAGACCTCGAGCAAAATTGTCAACAAGCACTCAATCAGGCACTAGAGGGAGGTGTCGTCTATCCCCTGTCTGCTCAGCAGCTGGAAGCCTTGAAAAATTTTTATTTAAAAAAGAGATATTTGTTGCGCATTAGAGAAAACCTTTCTAAATTTGCACCGCACTAATTGCAAGGGCAATTTA
Source organism: uncultured Saprospiraceae bacterium (assembly GCA_964441755.1). Taxonomy (GTDB): domain Bacteria; phylum Bacteroidota; class Bacteroidia; order Chitinophagales; family Saprospiraceae; genus JAUMBM01. Next base: position 217,665 of record CAYTVG010000002.1, on the reverse strand, counting down.
ATATCGGTTGACCCGTCAGCCGAAGTGGCGGAACTGGTAGACGCGCTGGACTCAAAATCCAGTGATAGCAATATCGTGCGGGTTCGATTCCCGCCTTCGGTACTCTGCTCTTGTAATTTTGTACCACTTTAGCCGAAGTGGCGGAATTGGTAGACGCGCACGTTTCAGGGGCGTGTGTCCATCGGGCGTATGGGTTCGACTCCCATCTTCGGCACCCTTTCAAAGTAGCTCCTTTACAGGGGCTACTTTTTTTTTGCCCTTACTCCTTCTCTTCCTTAAAAATTTTTCCACGAACACGCATGCCGTATGGCCTTTTTAAAAGCTGTGTTTTTTGCTTATTGCCAAAAGTAAAAGAGCCCTGCAGCCACCGAAGGCTGCAGGGCTCGACAAGTCATCCCTATGATTAAAGCTTAACTCGAAATAACTTGCCAAAAATAAAACAAATAAATATTATGCTTATAAGTACGCAGCATACATTTACGAAACGGTCACATTACCATTGCAACTGGCCTGTTTGGCCTTGGCAACACCGTATCATTCAGGCTTTGTAAAAGAAAAAAATAAAAAAAAATTCTTCAGGCAACGTTTTTCAACTTTGAAGTATCTTATATATAGTTTATCCGAGTTGATTTTCAGAGCGAACCTTCAACAGATTCTTACAGAAAGCGCCATTGCAGTACAATGGCGCTTTTTCTTTTTCCGGCTGACTCTAATAAGCTGTACACGGCCTGGGCCGTGCATAGCTAATTAGAGTAATTATTAGTTATTTTTTCTTCGCTTTAGCGGATTCCACTGCTGCAGATTGTCCTTGATCTGGTCTATGGTTTGCTGCCCCTGCTCCTCAACTTTCTTGAGCGCTGCGGAATCAACTACCCCTCCCAATTTTTCACGTGCTGCGCGGGCAGCCTCCTGCTGAAGCTCTTCTGCTTTTCTATTAGCGAGATTCCTGACAGAATCAGCCGCTTTGTTGGCTGCACCCTCGAGCTGGCCTTTAGCCTGGTCCAGCTGCCTTTGTGCCTCCTGCCTGAGCTCCTCCGACTGCTGCGCAACAACCCCTTTAGCAGCTTCTGCAGCTGTTGCCTGCCCCTCAGGCGGCAACATTTTGAGTGCCACGGCCGGCTTGGTAATGCTGCCACTAAGGTCTATTTGTACATTGAGATACTGAGGCTGGGCAATATTAATCCCGAGCCCCCTTGCCTGCCCGAGAAGTTGATTGAGGCTTTGGCTAACCGCCTGGCCAGCAGTAGTAGAAGTTAACTTCTCGCTGGGTATACGAGCAAGCAGGCGGTAATTCATCTGCTGGTCGAGCCCGTGTTTACCGCTGACCTGCATTTTTATATCTTTTACATTCCAGTCAAAAGGCTTTACCTCTACCAGCCCGTTGCGAATACTGAACCAACTCTTAAGATTGTCAAGGCGGACAGACTCCTTCAGTTCTTTTATGTTCAGTGCGTTACCGACAGCTGTGACAGGAGCATAACCGTTGATGACCCCGTTGAGGGTCTCTATAAAGCCATCGATATTCAGTGTACCCAGCAACGGCATCATATCTTTACCAAGATCGCCATCCATGACCAGGCTGGTATTAAACTTCCCCTGAATGAATTTCCCTACAGGTGCCAATTTTTGAAAGGTGTTAAAGGATACAAATGACTCCTGGAAATCGAGTGATTGTAGATCCAGCTTACAACTGTAATAAGGCTTATCAGGATTCTGGGTATCATAAAGCGCATCAATAAGTACCTTACCCCCCAGCAGATTCCCGACACCATCTTCGATAAATAATTGCTCATCCCGAATAACCATCTTACCGGTAACATTGGTCAGCGGCAGATTGGTGTAATCCACCTTTTGCGCCTTCATAGCGATTGTCAGATCCATGTTCTCGGGCACCAAAAACACCTCCAGCGGTGTCTCGGGCTGTGCCTGAACGGCAGCGGCGGTGGGTGCCGTTTCGGTATCACTCATAAACTGGTTAACGTTCAGGTAATTGGACGCAATTTCGAATTCTCCTCCGAGGATACCATTGGCAAAAGCATAATCAAAGGCATTGTAAAGCTTACCCGAGCCACTAAAATCACTATCGCCTATATAGGCTTTAGCATTTTCAAAGACCATGTAGTTGGGCGTAATTCTTCCGTTGGCCGAAGCATTCTTAATCTTATATACGTCGTAGCGGATTTCGTCAACCCTGGCGGTGACGAGAAAATCAAATCGATCGAATACTTCCGATGATTCTGCAGGGGCAGCAGCAGCAGCCCTGGCTGCTGCCATGGCAGGGGGCAGGGGCTCCGCAGCCACAACCACAGATTCATCCTCCATCCACTCATCAACATCAAACATGCGTGACTGCAGAGTAAACTGGCCGGTCATGGTTTTTTCGGGCATTAAGTAAGCAAGTACATTGTCTATGTACCCAGAACCCGACAAATCGCTCCTGCCCAGCGTCATGTCAAGTTTGCCAATCTGCATATTGCGGGGAGTAAATACAGCGTTGGCTTCTTTGACAACTACCAGCGGCAAATCTGTAGCTTTATAGCGAATGTTGGAGACATCCACCTTGCCATTAATATTGAGCTGATCATAGCGAGCAGCATCCATGTCCGACATGCGAGCCTTAACGTCTACATCAGCCACAATTCGACCACTCATTTCATCTACATCTGGTATAGGAAAAGCCTTTGCCCATTTACTCAGGTCGATGGTACCATTGACCAGCAAGTCTATATTCGGATCGCTGATGGGTGTCAGCAACAACATTTTGGTGCGGAAAGGATCACCGCCCACCGTCAAATTGCCTTTGGAAAGATGTATACGCATCCCATCCAGCTTATCCTGAGGACTTTCAATAGCCAAATCTGCCTGAATATCGGCAATACCCATTGGCAGATCCGGATATTTTACCTTGCCATTGCGCACCGATGCTTTGAGTGAAAAAGCAGGTATACGCTCGGGGCTGCCACTATACGTACCCGTCATCTGAGCTTCCAGCGAAAATTGCCCGTCGATATCCACCTGCTCATACCCCTCAATGAATGCATTAGGCACTATGGACCAAAGCTGCCGGAAATCATTGTCCGGAGCCTTAAGCTTCATATCCATGACTATATCCTGCTCATTGAGTTGTACGAAGCCATCTGCCATAAGCTTGAGGGCGTTCAGCACCAGCTCATTTTCCTTGAGCGTGTATTTATTTTCGGGCAGATTTATATTAAAAACAGCCTTAAGAGAAGCTCTTGCTTTATCAAGATATTCTATACCATCGAAGCTAAGAAGAAGGCTGTCAATGGTAGTTTCTGTGGTGAGGTCAAAAACATCCTGCGTAAACTGTCCACTGCCACTATGATTTAGTCCTGCCACAGAGACCCGCATAGCAGACAACTGATCATCGTAGTACAGCCGCCCTGACTCTACCCGATACGATTCCAACGAGAGTGCAAAGCCACTATAATCAGCTGGCTTTTCCTCAACCTGCTCTTCTGCAGGAATAGCAATGTCGTAATTGGCAAGCCCGTTAGCCAGTACATGCACTTGTATATCAGGCTCAACCAGCGCGATTTCCTGTATCTCAACTTCCCCTCCCCTGATGACAGTCATCAAATCCAGCGAGAGTGCAAGTGTTTTAGCCTTGAAGAGTGGAAGCCCCTCGAAAGTATCAATGCCAACTACGCTGATCTCATTGAGTCCCAACTCCAGATTGGGGAAAGAACGAAGCAACGACACATCAAGAGACGCAAAGTCGACTTTTGCCCTTACATTTTTATTAATTTCCACTTTTACCAAGTCGAGGAGTGCCGACTTGTAGAACAGCGGAATGGCTACCACCACCCCCAACAGCACAACCAACACCAGCCCCAAGGCAACTACCAGCCGTTTGACATTCATCTTTTTTACTTTTTCAATTATTCAATCGGGTTAGCCGCTTTTCCGCCTTAGCCTGAGAAGGTCGGGCCTTTCAGCGACGACAAATATACGCCACCCTCAATAGTATAACGCACAGCATGCGCAGCATGGTTTATCAACTACCAAAAATTCGTTCGTCAATTCTTTGAGTACTAACAGGAATAAGCCTAAATTTGGGTTTAAATTCGGGCGGGTGGATTCATGCAGCTATGCGCTCCCTTTTTTATGCAAATAAAAAATTAAAAATCAATACTTTGTATTTTTTTTTGGCAACTGTACTCTCCCCCTTCACTTTCGGTTGAATATAGGAGAATCTCACGACCCGATGTTAAATCCCATGTAAAACGAATGAATACAAATCTGTCCACAGAAATTTCATACCAGCTCATCCAAACCGACCAGCAGCTCAAGGCTTTTTACGAAGAAAACAAGGGAATAGACTGGCTTGCTTTTGATACCGAGTTTGTTGGCGAGAAGCGATTCCAGACCAGACTTTGTCTGATACAAGTAGCAACCGTGCATGGTTATTACCTGATCGATCCTTTTGGACTTCACGATCTGGGTGATTTCCTGCGTTTGCTGCAAGATCCCTCCATCGCGATCATTACGCATGCCGGAGACAACGACTATCGGTTGCTCAATGCACTTTACGGCCTTGTTCCTACCAATGTATGGGACACCCAGCTAGCGGCTGGTTTATTGGGCTACCGCTATCCAAGTTCGTTGAGTAAGCTCGTTGAGCAGGAACTCGATATACATATCAAAAAAGGCTATGCAGTAACCGACTGGGAAGAGCGTCCCATGTCAAAAAAACAGCTTGAATATGCGATTGAGGACGTACAGTTATTGCGTCCGCTCTGGTTGTCGCTGCATGCCAAACTGGAAAAAGCAGAGAGGTTGGCCTGGGTGCAGGAAGAGTGCGGCCGTATGGAGCGGCCCGCTTATTATTTGCGGGATCCCAACCAGGAAGCACTTACAAGCAACCTCATACGCTCTTTGAAGCCCCGTGAGCAGATTTTTCTCATACGACTATACGACTGGCGGCGGCGGCTGGCTGAAGAAAAAGATTATTCCCGCGAAATGATTCTTTCCAGCAAGCTGATTAGCCACGTAGTGAAGACCATTCGTTCGGGTAAGGATGCGCTGCTGGAAAACCGCCGCGTTCCTGCTTCTATTGTCAATCGCCATGGAAAACAATGGGAACAGCTTTACCAACAGCCGGCCACGGCTGCTGAAAAGGCGTTGCTGCTGCAAATCGCTAACGATGACAACGAAGACGAACGCGATGAAATTCTCATTGAGTTTATCTACTTACTTATGAAGTACCGTTGTATGGAGGAAGGGATTAGTCATTCGTTGGTAATGCCTCGCAACGCGATCAAGCGCATGAAAAATGATCCGGCGGTACGTGAAGATCTGTTGGGCAATGGCTGGCGCCGCCAACTGCTCGGCGATGATTTTGAACGATGGATCGCCCACTTTGACGAACTCAAATTGAGCATTACCGGTGGCAATATTACCATTGAATTTCACTAGGGGTCCATTCGGGAATTTTTCACCCGGCTCAAAAACTCTTTTTCAACGGGTTTCGCTTTATCATGGCAACTGCTAATCTCTTAAAACGTTTATGAAGACCCGCTGAGGATGATTCGTTTTGTATCCGGCATAAGCAATATCAGTGCGCTGCAGGGGCGATTGCGGGATAAACTTATTTATAAGACCTCAGCAGTAACGAAGATGCTCCCGCAGATAAGAATCAAATCTTGATCGGCTGCTGCACGCAGCGCAGCTCTGTAGCCATTGCGAACACTGCTGTATGCCTTTCCCTGCAGGCCCTTTTCGGCTGCCTCGGCGGCTAACTCTCCTGCATCCAGTCCTCTGGGTACATTGGCTTTCACCCAATAATAACGGGCAGTCGCGGGCAACAGAGGCCATACTTTTTCGCGATCTTTGTCATTGACCATACCAAAAACAATATGCAATTGGTTGTGGGGCATTTGATCCACTGCTGTCAGGGCCATTTGTAAACCTGCTTCATTATGTGCACTGTCGGCAATCACCAAAGGCTGCTCGCGAAGCGGCTGCCAGCGGCCCTGAAATCTTGTCAACGCCCGCAGATTGGCCAGCGCATAGCGTATCGCCTCTGCTGAAATATCCCGCCCCGTATGCTGTTGCCACTGGTCTACAGCCGCCAGCGTTGTCTGCAGATTCAAATGCTGATAAGGGCCGGTGGCATTGAGTGCCAGTTCGTCATACACAAGCTCACCATCGCGCATCACCCTGTACCAACTGTGCGTCAGAGATGTACGGAGCAACTCAACGCTGTAATGTTGATCAGCGAAATAAATTGCAGCGTCCATCTCAACCGCCTTCTGCTCGAACACCGGAGCTGTTTCCGGCAGCGTTTCTCCAACAACTACAGGAATACCCTTTTTGATGATCCCTGCTTTTTCGCCCGCAATAAGCGCATACGTATCGCCCAGAAACTGTACGTGGTCAAAACTGATGTTGGTAATAACCGCCAGTTCAGGCTGGATGATATTGGTAGAGTCGAGCCGCCCCCCCAGCCCCACTTCCACCACCGCCATATCTACCTTTTTTTTAGCAAAATAACTAAAGGCCATGGCTACACTAATCTCAAAGAAACTGGGCCTGATATCCTCCATTAGTGGCCTGACTTTTTGAACAAATTCGACCACCTCACTACGTGGGATATACTGCCCGTTGATGCGGATACGCTCACGAAAGTCTTTATAGTGAGGAGAAACATACAAGCCCGTACGAAGGCCGGCAGCCTGACATATTGCAGTCAGCATATGCGTGACGCTGCCCTTTCCGTTGGTACCTCCGATGTGCAGGCTGGGAAACTGCCGCTCCGGCTGCCCCAGCCGCTCCATTAGCGCTTTGATGTTGGTGAGATCATTTTTATAAGCTTTCGCGCCAACACGCTGAAACATGGGCAATTGCTCAAACAAAAACTGGCAGGCCTTTTGGTAAGCGTCGTGCTGCATGAAGGTCATTTATTTACCCTGCTAAGGTAGATGCTGCAGCGCATTATAAAGTAAACTAAAAGTTAAATTTTACATTCTCTGCCTGGGCAGTAATGCAAACCATACAGAGAGCGGCACTAAACCATTTTATCGGCGCAAGAACTGCTGGCAAAGGCCTCAGGTTTTGCCTTGAAAACGAAACCCATACCCAGGATATAGCCCATAGCCTCCCTAAGCGCCAGATTGCTCTCAAATTGTGGATCTGTATTGATATCAGCATGCACTTCAAGCCCGATATCATATGTATCCAGCATGTCGCACAGGCTATACGCCACTTCTACCGAGTGCCCCACCTCTGCTATCATTCGCTCGCGCAGGCTCATCTTTTTGTCCTCTCGCCAATTGCGAATGAACATAAAGCCACCCTTTTTTTCTCGCAGAAAAACAATTACCGTAGCAAATTCTATGACTTCAGCACGAACCTGAGAGTCGGTGCCTATACATAGTTTGAGCCGGTTACCCTGTGCCAGCTCCCGGCTAATAGCGGCTGCCACGGCCTCCTGCAACGGCTCCTCTATCCGCTGCCCATTCAGTCGTCGCCATTTCATAATCAACAGTTTAATAATGATATGCTAATTTACAACAAGCCAAATTATTATTTAATCTTTATGTGAAATTTAATATTGAATTTACATAAAAAACACAACATAAATACATATACAACAAAAAAATCAAAATAAAAATCACGGCTACAAGATATACCTGGGGATTTGTAACAGAGTTCAAACCGTTTTCTGTTCTGCCTGTTTTTTCCTCTAAGTATTACAGCATAGTTTACACACCATCAACAACGAGCAAATCTGTAAAATAACGCCTCCTAATACCCCTTTACCGATATGCTTTTTATCTCAATTAAAATACCAAGCGGTACAACAAGCCCCCCTTTATCAACCATACGTAATAATTTTTAGTTCCCAGCGAGGACAACCACAAACCAGACAGTACGTCAACCCCACTTAGGATAAGCTCCGGGGGCAAAAAAATAGTTGTCATGTAACGGATCGAACAGCAAGTAGTATCTTTGTGGCGGATTTCAGGCAGTGACCTGACGCATTAATATGCAGTCTATCAAAACCAAAAAATCAGATTATATGCAGTACCGCATTGAAAAAGATACCATGGGCGAAGTAAAGGTGCCCGCTGACAAATATTGGGGAGCGCAGACGGAGCGCTCACGCAATAATTTTCGGATCGGCCCTGAGGCCAGTATGCCAAAAGAGATTATCCATGCTTTTGCCTACCTAAAAAAGGCAGCTGCGTATGCCAACTGTGATCTGGGAGTCCTTTCTGCGGATAAGAGAGATCTCATCGGTCAGGCATGTGACGAGATACTGACGGGGCAACTGGATGATCAGTTTCCGCTGGTCATCTGGCAGACGGGCTCAGGTACACAAAGCAACATGAATATCAACGAGGTGGTTGCCTACAGGGCACATGTGCTGCAAGGTGGCCAACTTACTGACGAGAAGAAAGTCCTTCATCCGAACGACGACGTCAATAAAAGTCAATCGTCCAATGATACTTTCCCTACGGCTATGCACATTGCAGCCTATAAGTTGGTTCAGGAAGTGACCCTACCGGGTTTGCGCAGCCTCCACCACACACTCTCAGCCAAGGCAGAAGCGTTTAAAGATATTGTAAAAACGGGTCGTACCCACTTCATGGATGCCACGCCACTGACCCTGGGCCAGGAATTTTCGGGCTACGCCCGGCAGATTCAGAACGGTATCAGGGCCATTGAAAATGCGCTTGTGATGGTCAGTGAGCTAGCGCTTGGTGGCACAGCTGTAGGTACAGGTCTTAATACGCCCAAAGGCTATGACGTTGCCGTTGCTGCGCAAATCGCCCACTTTACCGGCCTGCCATTTGTCACAGCTCCCAACAAATTTGAAGCCCTGGCTGCGCACGATGCTATGGTTGAGCTTTCAGGTGCACTGAAACGGGTGGCTGTTTCGCTTATGAAAATCGCCAATGACATTCGTATGCTCAGTTCAGGTCCCCGTTCGGGTATCGGAGAAATCATCATACCTGACAATGAGCCCGGCTCTTCTATCATGCCAGGTAAGGTCAACCCAACACAGCCGGAGGCACTCACTATGGTCTGTGCTCAGGTCATCGGCAATGATGTAGCTGTTTCCATTGGTGGTACCAATGGTCATTTTGAACTCAATGTGTTCAAACCACTCATTGCCGCCAATGTGTTGCAGTCTGCGCGCCTGATCGGCGACGCCTGTGTTAGTTTTGACATTAACTGTGCGCAGGGCATCGAGCCCAACCTGCCTACTATTAAGCGCCATCTGGACAATTCACTGATGCTGGTAACTGCGCTCAATCCCCATATTGGTTACGAAAATGCTGCCAAAATTGCCAAGAAGGCACACAAAGAAGGTACCACTCTTAAGGAAGCAGCCATCGCACTGGGCCTGCTTACCGCTGAACAATTTGATGAATGGGTACGCCCGGAGGACATGACCGGCAGCCTCAAATAGCACAAAGGCAGCCGGCAAGCTATGCCGGCTGCCTTTTTCATTAATTCCTTTCCTAGAAAAATAAGCGCGGCCGATCAATATTAAGCCGCAGCCCCAGGTTGAATATGCGCACATTTTTTTCTGCGCCTCCCTCCACTTGCTGTCTGCGCAACATATACTGCGCCTCCACCCACAGATTGTGCCGCAACATATAGCCCAGATCGAGAACCCCCAGCCACGTATCGGCTCTTTGCCCCTGCAACATAGAGATACCATAATCAGCTGTACGGCTCGTATGGGGTAACAGCAGGTTGCTGCCAAAGTTCCTGCCTCCGACATCCTGCCCCTGTGCAAACTGAAACCACTGGGCCGACAGCAGCCACCGAGCCTTCGGCTGGTAGCGCAGGCTGAGTATGGTTTCGTAAAAATTGGCACCCAGTGGATGTGCCAGAGGTTGATTGTAGTGCGTGTAGGCAGTTGTGCTGTCGCGATGGGTATAGGTGTAGGGACGAGCCAGGTTGATCTCGGCCTGCAAATCGAGATGATCAATTCCCAGCACATCTATGTACTTGACCCCTGCCTGTATGCCGAATTTATTCCCCCACCATCCCCTTCGCTCGGTTACCAACTCTCTAAAAATAAATTCGTCGATCATCAACTGACCATATAATTGAAACCGATTGGCTATGTTCCAGCGACCATCCAGACCAATAAGGGCATTATCTGCACTACCCAAGGAATGTTCAACCGTTCGGTATAAGATGACCGGATTCAGATAACCAAGTTCCAGACCATCTCCGCGCTGATACACCACAGACTCAAACAATCCCAGTCGCAGGCGGGGCGTCAGGTCCACACTCAGGTAATGAGCTGCCATGTATTTTTTGGGCACCACCAGATCGCCGGGCGTACTATTGGCAGAAAGTGCGTTGAGCTCTGTAAACAAGTTTTGGTAATGGAAGCGCCCGACATTCCAGTTGAGCTTGAGGTATAGATAGTTATTGGTAAAATCTGATAGCAACATACTCCGCATTCCGTCCCCTATAAAATGCCGGCCATACCCCCATTGTGCCGACAAATGCGGGCTGAGTTGAAAAGCTACATAGCCCTGACTGTTAAGGTAATCATAGCCTCCCTGAATATCAAACACATCACTATTGTACACCTTATACAAGCCATTGCCCGGTAGTGAGCGATTTTTTACGATCCACTCATTAACATAATTGGGAAAGGCAGCCTGACTTTCGAGCAACTGAAAATAAATATAAACACGATCATCAATACCTGCACGCGCCTCGATTCCACGTTGGTTGATGAAATAAGGCCGGCTTTCTCCCGCTTCGTGACGCATAGGCCCATATCGTAGCTGCAGCAGCGGATTGAGGCGAAAATGAAAATGAGGCTCGTCAATCTGATACAAATTGGCTGGTGTGGAATAGATTTTGCCTTTTAGCAGCCTGCGTTGGCTACGCGCATAGTAGGCATGCTGCCGGCTTAGCTCAATCAGACTGGCAGTTGCCTGCGGCTGCTTGTGCAGCCCCATGCCCGGCAAAGGCGTCTGCAACACACCCAACCACTCGTTATTGTCCTTGAAAAGCCAGTCAAGATCACGCCTGTCCAGCAACGTCAGCCAATCGCCAGCCAGACTATCGGTCAGCAGGGCAAAGCGGGCGACGGTTGCACGGTCGTAGTACTTGAGCGAAGTATGCAGCCCCTCCGCAGGCGCGCCCTTAATAGCAAGGCGGTCAACTATATGGTAGACCTGACTGCCCTGCGGCAACTGGCTGCCCTGCCCATAGCCGGGCAATACCGACAGGCCAAGTACAATCATCAGAAAAAAATATTGCATAATGGTGTTGTTATATTCAATTACTGGCGATGCCCGCATTCCTGTGCGACTTGGGTACACATCATGCAACACACCTATCGATTCTTACCACAATATCCAAAAAAAATGTAGATTTGCTTAGTGAGAAACGAGTAACGATGATATCTAAAAAATGCAAATACGCCATTAAGGCCATTTTATACATTGCCCGACACCAACACCGCGAGGAAGCTGTGTATGCAGCTGAAATTGCCGAACGGGAAGGCATACCGCTCAAGTTTTTAGAAAGTATACTGCGGGACCTGCGCAACAACGGAATCCTGCTCAGCAAGCGCGGGCGAGGTGGAGGCTATAAGCTCCTGAAAAAAGCAGATGAAATTTCCTTTACAGAGATTATTCGCATCATGGACGGTCCGATTGCCATGCTGCCCTGCGTATCTCTTCACTACTATGTCCGTTGTGAAGAATGCGTGATTGAGGAAAACTGCCCTATCAGAACGGTCTTCCTGCAGGTAAGAGATGCAACGCTAGGTATACTCAGCGGTGCAACCGTCGATCAGCTTACAAAAGAGAAATAAGCCCCGGACTACTGCTTCTGCCCTTATACTACTCCTGGTTTATATCAATACTACTTGCTGACAACAGAGCTACCTTCAGGCAACTTGCCTATCTTTTGCGAAATTTACCCGGCCCGGCGGCAGGCCCCTGCATTCCGCCCAACACGCCGGGGTTTTTGCTGACCTGATGCATAAATTTGCGCATTTGATCAAACTGTTTGATGAAGGCATTAATATCCTCCAGCTTTTGGCCGCAGCCGAGTGCAATACGCTTCTTGCGGCTCATATTCAACAGTTCAGGATTGCCACGCTCTTCAGGCGTCATAGAACGGATGATTGCCTCGATGCGCGTAAACGCACTATTGTCAATATCAATATCCCGGGTCAGTTTATTCATACCAGGAATCATATTGATGAGATTTTTCAAATCCCCCATGCGGCGCAGTTGCGCCAATTGTGTCTGAAAATCATTGAAATCAAACTTATTGCGCTTGATTTTCTGTTCGAGAAGCTTGACCTGCTCCTCGTCATACTGCTCCTGGGCTCTTTCCACAAACGAAACAATGTCGCCCATACCCAGGATGCGATTGGCCATACGCTCGGGATAGAAAACATCGAGCGTATCCATTTTTTCGCCTGTTGAAACGAATTTGATAGGTTTGCCCACAGTGTACTTAATGGACAGCGCGGCACCCCCGCGTGTATCACCATCAAGCTTGGTAAGCACTACACCATCGAAATTCAGGCGATCATTAAAGGCTTTGGCAGTGTTGACAGCGTCCTGACCTGTCATAGAGTCCACAACAAACAGCGTCTCATCCGGATTGATAGCCTCCTTAACACGTGCAATTTCGGCCATCATTTCCTCGTCGACAGACAGTCGACCCGCTGTATCTACGATGACTACATCATAGCGCTGCTGCCGGGCTTGATCAAGCGCCTGCAATGCAATTTCAACAGGATTCTTATTCTCCGGATCTTTGAAAATAGCAGCCCCTACCTGCTCTGCCAGCACGGTAAGCTGATCAATTGCCGCAGGGCGATATACGTCACAGGCAACAACCAATACTTTTTTGTTGCGCTTAGTCTTCAGAAAATGGGCAAGCTTGCCCGTAAAGGTTGTCTTTCCCGAGCCCTGCAAACCGGCGATCAGCACTACAGAAGGATTCCCCTTGAGGTTGATGCCAGCCGACTGCCCGCCCATCAGCTCAATCAGCTCGTCATTGACAATTTTAATCATCAACTCACCCGGGCGCACACTTTTCAGAACATTCTCAGAACCAAGTGCCTTATCCTTGACTTTATCCGTAAATTCTTTGGCTATCTTATAGTTTACGTCAGCAGCCACCAGGGCTCTGCGAATTTCTTTAATGGATTCAGCAATGTTGAGTTCCGTGAGTTTACTATCACCGCGCAATACCTTGAGCGCATTGTCCAACCGATCACTTAAACTTTCAAACATGGTCTTCGTTCTGATTTTGCAGGCAAAGATAAGGCAATTATTTGGTATAAAGCCACACAGTTCCCCGCCTTTGTATACATCTATTTATCTGCCTATAGCAGGTGCAATCCCTCGCTCATTCGCCACAAACGCACAAAATCCTACTCCCTGCCAAAATATTTTTTTCAACAATACCTCATCCCGATGATAATGTATATTTTAGAGCCTGTTCGCAATACTGTCGTCAGATTTCAAAAGGTTACTTTTTAATATATATGCTTGTTTTTCTTTCACTTAAAACCAGCATTATGCTTCCAAAAGCGCCAAAATGAATGCGCAACAGCTGATATTGTTGCCGGCGGATTATTACGGACAGATCATCAGAGCGCTCTTGTGGACAAGCTCAACCGGCTTGTACAAATTCATCAGCGCAGGCACTGCATCATTTTACAGTAGCCAGGACATAACATAATCACATTCGCAATGAACGCAATAACACTTATCGACCTGCAAAAGCACCTAAAACGTGTTATCGCCCTGAATTTTCAGACAAGTCTGTGGGTGAAGGCAGAAATCCTGAAAACCAATCTGTCACGTGGCCATTTGTATATCGAGCTCGTAGAGAAAGGAGAAAATAACGACCAGGTTGTTGCGCAGGTGAATGCTGTAGTGTGGTCTAATCGCTACAGTCAGCTACTGACAAAACACGGTAGCACGCTCTACAACATGTTGGAAGAAGGGATGCAAGTGAGTCTGCTGGTACAAGTAGAATTCCACGAGCGCTTCGGTCTTAAGTTGGTTATTGAAGACATTGACCCTGCTTATACTTACGGTCAACTGGCCGCAAGTCGCGAGCAAACTTATCTTTTTCTCAAAAAGGAAGGTCTACTGGAACTCAATAAGGCTATCCAATTGCCTGCGCTCATCAAACGAATAGCTGTGATCAGTTCCCCCACTGCTGCCGGCTATCAGGATTTTATAGATCAGCTGGCCGGCAACCCTTACGGTTTTCATTTTTCGATAAGCCTCTTCCCTGCTGCTATGCAAGGTACGGCTGCTATAGCTGAAGTGAGCCAGCAGCTGGCCGCAATTGGTCAACAGCACCAACGGTTCGATGCTGTCGCTGTGCTGCGCGGCGGTGGTGCCCGTACCGATTTGGCTGTTTTCAACAATATCGAGATCTGCAAGGCTGCGGCTGTATGCCCGTTGCCGCTGCTCACTGGCATTGGACATCAGATTGACGAATCGCTGATTGACCTGATTGCACGCGAAAAGTTAAAAACGCCTACGGCTGTCGCTGAGTGGCTAATTGCCAGACAACTGAGAAATCTGGATATGCTGAATGATATTCTTCAAAACATCCGGCTTAGCCAGCTCGATCAACTATACACCAAAAACATACGCTTCAACGCCCTCTCTAACCGCTTGTACACAGCTGCCAGGGCCAACTGGAAACAAAAAAATGTGGTGCTGAAACAGCTGGCAAGCGACATACCCCTACGCAGCAGGGTAAAACTGCGGGCAGCTGAAATTGAAATCAGCAGCTTATCAAGACTGCTGTCAACACTAAGCCTCGAGCGCCAGCTTAAAAGAGGATTCTCTATTGCTACGCACAATGGAAAAATTGTCCGTGACCCCCGGCAGGTATCTAAAGGACAACAGCTGGATCTGCTAACGGAAGGTGGCCAAATCAGACTCATCGTCGACTAGGTGTATACCAGAAATTACAACAGCCCCCAAATCTTATCATCCGAAGATAACTGGCATCGATCAGGCTTCTTCCAACAGTAACAATCGTAAAAACGGCGCTCATTTGCCTCCGATCGCCCTTTCGGAATAGATGCTAAGTAGGAAGATAATTGCTACAGTATGCGTCGGCAGATAAATATCGCTCAACGCTATTCCTTACAAATCATATTTTTTTCATTTTTTTCAAAAAATCATACCTGAAAAATTGCAAATCTTGTTGCTCTTATCTACCTTTGCCCACCGAAAATTAAATCAAATGTATCTATGCTGATTATTGATATTCGCGATGGCGAAAATATTGACAAAGCACTGAAGCGCTATAAGCGCAAGTTCCAGAACGCAGGAATCATGCGCCAAT
Organism: uncultured Saprospiraceae bacterium; assembly: GCA_964441755.1. Lineage (GTDB taxonomy): Bacteria > Bacteroidota > Bacteroidia > Chitinophagales > Saprospiraceae > JAUMBM01. The sequence goes on along the minus strand of CAYTVG010000002.1, from coordinate 202,311 downwards.
TGCGTGAGCGCCGCGAGTTTGTTAAGCCAAGCGTAAAGCGCCGTGATCAAGTACTCAAGGCTGTTTACAAGGAGCAGGTCATTAGAGAAGAGGAAGCGCAATAAGTCGCTGCTCTCTGCAATATAGTTGCCAATAAAAGCTAACATGTATTTAAAGGCAAGCAAGCTGCCGATATAAGTTGTTACTTGTATCGGCAGCTTTGTTTTTTATACACTAAGTGCTGTTTCACTGATTGGACAGCGCCTGTAGCCCCTGCAGAATATTTTGGTATATCCTTTCAGAGAGTTCTTCTGTCGGTGCCGGTACAAAGGAAAGGCCCGTGACTTTCTCGTATAGCTCGATGTAGCGGGCGCTGATTTCTTCTACCAGGCTATCGGGCATCGTTGGCATCAGTTGGTCATGGAGTCCCTGAAATCCATGCGCCATCAGCCATTCCCGTACAAATTCCTTAGAAAGCTGGCGTTGGCGTTCACCTGATATCTGCCGTGTTTCGTAACCCTCTGCCAGGTAGTAGCGCGAACTATCCGGGGTGTGGATTTCGTCGATCAGCGTCACCTGTCCTTTATAGAGTCCAAATTCATATTTGGTATCTACCAGCAGCAACCCATGCCGGGCAGCCATTTCTGTACCCCTTCGGAAAAGCTGCCGAGTGTAGGATTCCATCAACAAATAGTGCTCTTCCGACACCAGCCCTGACTGCAAGATATCTTCTCTTGAAATGTCCTCATCATGCCCCTCATCAGCCTTGGTAGCCGGTGTGATAATAGGCTGCGGAAATCGGTCAGCTTCCCGCATTCCTTCCGGGATAGCCACACCACAAATACTTCGTTTTCCGGCTTCATATTCCCGCCAGGCGTGACCCGCCAGGTAGCCCCTGATGACCATTTCTACGCGCAGTGGCTCACATTTCTTCCCGATAGCAACATTGGGGTCCGGCGTACTCAGCAGCCAGTTGGGACAAATATCACGCGTCGCATTAAGAAAATGAGCCGCAAGTTGATTAAGCACCTGACCTTTATAGGGTATTGGCCGGGGCAGTACATGGTCAAAAGCTGAGATTCTGTCGGAAGCAACCATTACAAGCAGATCCCCTACCGAATAGACATCCCTTACTTTACCTTTGTAAAAAGCCGTTTGTCCGGGTAGCTCATACTGCGTACCCATGATTGCGTGAACCATATTTTTGACAATTTGCGGCAAAGGTAGCACTATTCATGTAGACCTGTGGCATAGCCAACCGAACTATTTCAGCCGGATACCTTAGCTCGGTCTACCCTATCGTACCTTCTGTGTGAGTGCCTTGATATCTTCAATACGTTCGAAAGCGCCAAATTGAAATGCCCTGGCATCAGCCCTGACAACCCAGGTAGCCGGTAGTGCGCCGTACCAACTCGTATCCACCTTGCCTGTCCACACATTCCACTGCGGATCTGCGAGCAAAAATACTTCACTTTTCAGATCTGCTGATCGCACGTAATCACCTACCCTCGTCTCAACATCAGCAAGCCGGTCCAGACTCACAAGCAGCACTTTATGCGGGCTTTCTCCCCTTTCGGCATTAAAAGCTTCGAGCAGTGGCATCTCTTTACGACAAGGCGGACAGGTTGTAGCCCAAAAATTGACAACGAAGGTAGTATCCCCCCCTCCTGCGAGACGTTGTTCGAGCTGGTCAAAAGTGGCCAATACCGGTATGGAATCAGCCGGTACAGAAGTGGGTTGCGGAGACTGACACTGTAGAAAGGCAAATAAACTTACAGCTAAAAGCATGTTGCGCATCATTTTTCTGCAAAGTTCGCTAACAAATCGGAATACACCAGTGATATATATTCCTCAAGTGATCATAAAAATAAAGATCCTGCAGAAAGCCAGCAGCATGCAGCCCACCCACTAGTCAGGAAACAACTGTTTGAGATCTTCTTCCGCCTGAAAAAGCTTCTGTCGACAATAATCTAGCAAGACTGCAGCCCTTGCCGATTTTTCCATCATCAGATCCACATCCAAATTTTCCTGTTCGAGGTATTCAGCGATTTGCTTGAGCTCAGCAACGGCCTGCTCATAGGTTTGGTTCATTATTGCAGCTTTTCTTGCAAGATACTGAAAAAACCGGGGCTTTCTCAAAAGGCCCTTTAGCTGCATTAGCAGCCAAAGAGCCTTTTGAACAAACGCCTATGGTTTATTTTTTAAAAAAAATCAAAGAGTCGTGCCTATTGCTTAACGAAGCGCAGCGTCTTCACCTCATTGCCCTGCTGCCAGCGCAGCAGATACATACCCGGTCGAAGCTGTCCAACAGCCATCTCTACGCCAACGGCCAGCTGTGCCCGCGTAAATCTGGCTTCAGCTACCCGTTTGCCTGCAAGATCAAAGATAAGCACCTGTGACATCTCGTTTCCGTCAGTAGCCGTACCCCCCTTCAGCCAAAGCTGCTGTTGTACCGGGTTGGGCCACAAGTTCAACGCCTGCTCATGGGATGTCACCACACTTTCCATAGCCTCTGCTGAGGATGCATCTGCAGCCAACTGGCTGCTAGGATCAGACTGTAAACCCGTTGTACGGACTATCGTGATAAAGTTGTCTGACAGATCAAAACAATCATCTGACAACGACGAAAATGCCGCATTTTGACCCGGCGTCAGCGTGAGGTTACCCGTATAAGATAAGCCCCAAACACGACAACTACCCGCACCCGTAGGTTCAAAATCAATCAGATCAGTATTGGTGTAGAACAGCAAATTATTAAACTCATCGGTCACCAGATAAGCATACTGCGCCAGTGAGCTACTGTTATTGGCAAAAGTGACAACATCAGCTTCTCCGTCACCAACAATCACAGATACTGTCTCATCTCCCTGAGAAGTATTCACTACGCCTCCGGCAGGCGATTGAACGACGATGCGTATAAAATTTTGTGACAGCGCCCAGCAGCCTGTGCTGAGATCGGACTGGCTGATAGATGCATTTACGCCGACCGTATAAGCCCCTGAATAGGAAATACCATAAATGCGGAAGATACCCACAGGCAGGTCGGCCATATCAATGGCATTGCTTCCCATGTCAGGAATTCTCACCTGCCCATTGTCGTTTGTCAGCACAAGCTTATACGGCGTATCCGTAGAAGAAGTAGAAATCAGGAGCGGACTTCCACCAGTAGGACTAGGACAAACATAAAATTCAAGTGCCCCGAGTTGTGTATCCAACATACCTCCGTTCAAATTGCGGGAGCGGTTAATAGTCAGCGAGTTGTCGGACCAGTCATAACAACTGCTAGCCGGCTCGTAAGTCGTAAAATCAATGATGTCCCCCTGTTCAACCAACAGCGTTCCCGCATAAGAAAGCCCGTAAATTGTATAAGTGCCCTCAGAAACAGAAGCCATATCGATAACAGTACCCGGGAAAACTTTCATAACGGCATTGTTTGCATCAAGCAACACGTACACATATCCCAGGTTAGCGCCGGAGCTGGTTGCTACTTGTACAGTAGTCAGTCCGTTGACGGCACAAAGCGTGAGGGGGTTGCTGCCCCCGGGGAAGGAAATGACTCCACCATTGGTAACACCACGATAAACAGAAATCACATTTTCTGAAAGATCATAGCAGCGATCAGACAGCACAGTTGTCAGCAGATTGGCTCCGGCGGGCAAATTGGCATTCCCTGTATACGAAAGACCGCGTATCCTCATCGCATTGAGCCCCATGGTCTCAAAATTGAATATGCCACTAGGATTACTGCTGAGAATGATATTGTTAGCTGAAGTCCTCACGTAGGTATAGTTAGCTGAAGCTGAAATACCCGTATTGGCAAAAGAAAACACATCCTGCTGTCCATCCTGTATACATACATAGATATCCCTTGTCGACAGATTGGTAGCATCCAGAACGATGCCTCCATCGATTCTGTCCTTATTTAATTGTACGAAGTTGTCCGTCAACTTCCAGCATCCGGAAGCCAAAGGAACTTCAAAGATATTATCCCCGGGCAGTACCTGCAGGCTACCCGTATACGATAAACCATACACCTGCCAATTGCCCTCACCACTTCCCTCAAAATTAAAATTGGCATCGTCAACAGCTCCCACTAAAAATCCGTCTTCCACAACCAGAAAAGTAAGTGCAGCAAAACTTGCCCCACTCACCTGAAAATTATACTGATCTGCCTGCCCGTCACCTGAACAGACACTTACAGCAGTAGCACCGGTTTCAGTAGTGATACTGTCGGCAGAAGGCAGGTAGCGATACACAGTTCCATACTGCTCAGACAATCCGTAACAGCTACTTGCCAGCAGATGAAAATCGAGATCCAGCCCTTCTGTTGCCAGCAACTCACCATTGTACAACAAACCCCAGACCCGGGTAACCCCTTCCGGCAATCCGTCAAAATCAAAGCTGTTTTCCTCCTGCACGTATTGTATCACATTCTCCTCATTCGTCAGTATATATACATAATTGCCACTGCCAATGGTAAAGTCATGGAAAAAAGAAACAATATCCGGTTCTCCGTCTCCCGGACAAGCATAGGCCAGTACATCACCGCCAAAGAGTGTGATCTGTCCCCCGGAATAGTCTCCGGCGAAGACGAGAATGCTGTTGCCTGAAAGCACAAAACAGTCTGAACTAAGTCCTGAAGCATATATATTCCCACCCACATTCGCGGTTAGCGTGCCTGTATATGCCAGTGCCCACACATAGTAGAATTGGCTCGGCATTGTATCAAAGTCTATTTGATCAACCGTCAGTACAGAGCGAATAATATAATTTTCATCCGTAAGGATATAGGCGATATTGGCATTGGTTGAGCCAAAAGTTCTGAACCGATAATAATCAGGCTCGCCGTCTCCGGGACAGAAAGCCAGCTCAGTATCACCTTCGAACGTGGCTAGCGAGAGTACAGGCGGCGTTTCTCTGAAAACCGTCACAAAGTTGTCTGACAGATCATAACACTGCGAAGACAACACAGCGTTGGTGATAACAGCGCCCGTCTGCAGCAGCAGCACACCACTGTAAGCCAAACCCCATACCTTAAAACTGCTGGCGGTTGTAATTCGGAAATCAAACGAATCCTCATCGACCACATACTGCAGCCGGTTATTCATATCCGTTACCAGATAGATGTATCCGTTCGAAGAACTTAAACCCGTACTATCAAAATGCAGAACGTCATTGCCGGGAGCCGTACACAAACTAATCTGCAGAGCACCCCCGGAAAGACTGACGACACCCCCGTCAACTTCGCTCCTGACAATCGTCAAATGATTGGATGACAGTTGAAAACAAGAAGAAGAAAGTGCGGCAGAAGCAGCATTAGCACCAATGGATGCTGTAAGTGCACCTGCATATGACAGTCCCCATATCCTAAAAGTACCACTCGGTCTGAAGGTCAGATCTACTGAACCAGCTGTGAGTACCTCCAAAATATTGTTGTTGTTATCTGTCAGCAAGTAAACATAGTTACTGCCTACCGCCGATGTAGTATGCTGAAAATTAAAAACATCAGGCAAGATCTCGTCTTGACAGCTAATTGCCTGAAAAGCTCCGTTTTCAAGTACCACTGTACCACCATCAATACGGCTAATCGCAACCTCTGCAAAATCATCGGAAAGATCAAAACATTGAGAAGCAAAACCTGTATCCGTGATTGAATCGCCCGTCTGTGCGGTAAGCGTACCCGTATAAGCTAACCCGTATACCTTGTATTCTCCGAGCGGCAGCAGGCTGAAGTCGATGCTTGCAGAAGCCTCAACCGACCTGATAATGCCTTGCGCATCAACTACCAACCAGCGATAGTTTACCGACTGCGCAGCTTCCGCTGTAAAAAGTATTATTTCAGCAGTTGTTCCTCTACAAATATCGCGGCTACTGCCCGATACAAAACCTGCATACGTTGGCTGCAGATTAACCGTCACAAAATTTTCGCTCAGCGCATAACAGTCGTCGGCGATAGCCGCTGTAGGAACAAAAGTACCCACTTCCAGTAACAGATTTCCTGTATAGACGGCTGTCCATACCCGCAACTCAGATCCCTCAGCATTTTCAAAGTCAATATCTTCATTTTCACTTATAGCTAGCAGTGTACCGGTGGCATCTGTAATTAGATAGACGAGATTTTCACTTCCGTTATAGATACTTTCGAAGGTAAGCACATCGGGTTGTCCGTCGAAAGTACAAACCGTAGTACCAGCCCCCCCTCCGGACAAGGAAATACTACCCGCATCAAACGCGTATTTTTCTATCAGTATGAAGTTGTCCGAACGGTCATTACACTCCGTAGACAAGAGCGGCTGTGTGATGAAATCCCCTGGCTGGATAGTCAAAGATCCCGTGTAGGAAACGCCCCACAAGCGATAAGCACCTACCTCCAGCGCATTGAAATTCAAAACGCTGTCAGCCAGTATTTCGACAATCTCCCCATCAGGCGTTGCAAGTACAAATACGTAGTCAATCGGCAGTGCATTGATGCGAAAAGCCGTCAGTAAGCCACCGGATTCATCCGCATTACAGTCTGAAAAACTCACTGATCCGCCTTCCAGATAAATTTGTCCGGCGTCGGGATAGAAATTATTCACTTCAATGAAATTGTCCGAAAGATCGTAGCAACTTCCCTGATTGCTGCTTGGATTTACCTGATCTCCAACTGACAGTGGCAAACTATTACCCCCGTACGAAATCCCCCACACACGAACAATACCGGCAGGGAGACCCTCAAAATCGATAAAACCAACCGGATATATCCCCAGAATTACGTTATCCTCATCTGTTACCAACCAGGCGTATGCATTGCTCTGGCTTGTCGTGGATACACCCAGCATGTTGGGCTGACCATCGCCCACACAAAAAGCCACTGGTCCGGCACCCGCTGAAGAACTGATTGTGCCTGCATCAGCCGCCTGATTGTAGACGGTTATAAAATTATTAGAAAGTCGATAACAGACCGACCCCAGCGCCGTTGTCGCCAAAGGTCTTCCAACCTGACCTATCATTGCCCCCAGATACGAAAATCCATATACCCTATAGGTACCTGCCGGATACAGATCAAAGTTGATGTTGCCGTTCAGGCCAACATAAACGATGATGTCGCTGCTGTTGACCATTGCAAACCCCGTTGGCATGGCGACCACACTGTGTCTGAAGGAAACAAAATCAGGAACCCCCGGAGGCGAGCATACATTCACCTCCGTCAGAGAGGGATTGGTGAATACACGAACCGTGCCTGCAAGACAAAAACTCTCATCGCTGGCACGCACCTCTGTTAACAGCAGTAAAATCCCAATGACAACATGGGTAATTTTCAGGATTGGCATACAAGTAAGATTGTAAAATTAATAAATAGCCTGAGTAGTAGCTAACATACAACGTATGCAGCCTACACACAGCGCTTTCAGAAAACACGAATCGGCAATCGGGAGGGGGGAAAAGATTACCTATACAACAGTCAAACGAAATACAGGGATGACACACGAGCCGCTGACTGAACCAGGTATACCTGACGAAGATCGCTTAACCTGCCAAAATAATCCGCCACTATGATGGCAGAGGATGTGTTCCGAAATACCCGTGTGATGAAGCTACCCGTAGTTAAGCAAACTTATGCCTATTTCACAGCAGCCTAACAGCGAAACACCCTTTTAACAAGCATATACACGCAATAGAGCACATGATTTGCAACACCATTTTTGGCAAGTAAATTGTACGCCATTCGAAAAAGCTACCTTAGTACATTACTGGGCTTCATATCGACAAAGATAACACAATTATCTATAATACGGAGGTTGCAAAAGTCAGTTTTTTTTGTCTACAATACATTAAATCAATAATCATATAGTAGTAAATACCTGACCAAATGAAGACCAGTCGGGAGGATAAATGGTCATGGCGGTGCGGCAATGCATGCTATCCAGGTATCCTTAATAATCCAACATATATTGACAGCCAGCTTACTTTTTTGCACCTCACCGCCAACATACGTCCAATTGTGCTTAGCTTAGCCTCTTAGAGCGTGTACGAATCTATCTCACCCGGAACAAAACGAATTCATTTTGTCCCCGGGAAAATCCCGAACATGCTCCGTTGAGGCTCCTTTCCGCTAAATACCGGAGAGGCCTTCATCCATCACCGGCTATTATTCAAAAATAATCTTTATCATCAAACGCATTCGCTTGATATGAAATACTACTACCGCTTGCTAGGTATGCTACCCCTGATTTTTTGTTTATCTGCCTCCTACGGGCAGCAGGTCAGCTTTTCTAATGGAAACTATAAGCTTCCTGCCGCCAGCTTCCGAAGCGGTGTAGCCATTGCTGTATCCGATATGAATGGTGACGGCCTGGACGATTTGGTGCGGCTGGGACAAGCAAGGCAACTCACCATTGACTGGCAGTCCTTTGACGGAGGACCTTTCACCAGCCAAATTTTTAGCTTGGGCGGTGGGCAGGCGCAATGGAGTATCTGTGTAGCAGATGTGGACAACAATGGTATTGGGGATGTTCTCCATGGCGGCAGCTACGATGGTGTTAAGCTTTGGAAGGGTAACGCCAGCGGCAGCGGCTACACTTCTTCATTGCTGCCGGGAGCCGGACTCTTCGTACAGGGGACCAATCTCGTGGATATAAACAACGATGGCTGGCTGGATTTTTTTTCCTGCCATGACGATGCCGAAAGCCGTATCTGGGCCAATGACGGACAAGGTAATTTTATCACGGCTGATGATTGGATCGATATGGCCACCGTACCTGCCTCCGATAACTCCGGCAATTACGGCAGTGTGTGGACTGATATTGACAACGACGGCGATATCGATCTCTACATTGCCAAATGCCGGCAAGGGGTTAATAATCCTCAGGATCCACGCAGGATCAATACGCTCTACATCAACAATGGCAACGGGCAGTTTTCTGAACGCGCGGCAGAAGCTAACCTGAAAATTGGTGCCCAGTCGTGGACTGCTGATTTCGGCGATATTGACAACGATGGTGATATGGACTGCTTCATTACCAATCACGATGTTCCAAGCCAACTGCTTATCAATGACGGACAGGGTGTGTTTACAGATATTACTGCGTCCTCCGGCATTGTTGTACAAGGACTGCCCATTCAAGGCATTATGCGGGATTTCAACAACGATGGTTTTGTTGATATCCTTGTCAGTGGTACCCGTCATTATCTTTACCTCAACAACGGTGATCTCACATTCTCCAGCGTATCAGGTCTTTTCAACAATAATCAGGTGGAATCCTTTGCGGTTGGCGATCTCAACCACGACGGCTATCTGGACATCTACGCCGGCTATGCACAAATTTATACGACACCTTCCAACATTGATGACGTCCTGTGGCTCAACGATGGTGGTGAAAACCACTTTCTAAACGTAAGTCTGCAAGGGGTCAGCAGTAATCGTAGCGGCGTGGGCGCCAGGCTGGAGCTTTATGGCCCTTGGGGGGTTCAAATTCGCGAGCTGCGCGCCGGCGAAAGCTATGGAATCACCAATAGCCTGCAACAGCATTTTGGAATGGGCCAGCACCAACTTGCCGACTCGCTAATCATTCGCTGGCCAAGCGGAGTCATTGATTCCTATACGAATCTCGAGGCCGACCAGTTTATCAATGTCATCGAAAACACCTGCATTTCTCCTCCTTCCAACCTCAGCCTAAGCGGTCCTACGACCATGTGCACGGGTGATACACTCGAAATCACTGCGCCAGAGGGGTATTCTTATCAGTGGAATACGGGTGAAAACACCGCTTCTGTCTCCGTAACTACCCAAGGTACTTATCAGGTGTCCGTCACCAACGGAAGCGGTTGTGCCAGCTTGTCACAGGTAATACAGGTAGTTGTCGATCCAGATGAAACGCCTACCATACAAATCACAGGTGATACCATTTTCTGCAGCGGCGGCTCCGTACTGCTCACTGCTTCCCCCTCGACTGCATATCTGTGGTCGGACGGCAGCACGGAACAGTCCGTTGAAATTAACAGTAGCGGTACATATACCGTCACCGTGCCCGGTCAGTGTCGTGAGTTCAGCGCGGCGGCTGTTGTCATTGACGTGATTAGCATCCCCCAACCCAATCTGATAAATGTGCAGCCATCTGCCGGAGATACTGTCATACTGACTGCAGAGGGGCAAAACATCCAATGGTACGAAGACCCGGAAGGCAACATCTTACTAGGTAGCGGCCAACAACTAACCATTCCGTGGTCAGATCCCACTTTCACCATTTATGCCGACGCACGTATCATCTTTGACGGCGGTAGCGCACAAGTTGGACAGATCGACCATACAGGTTCCAACTTTAGTGGTAATCAGTTCAATGGTGGTATCATCTTTGACGCCTACCAGCCCTTTACGCTCAATACTGTAAAGGTGTATACTGACCGGGAGGGTTATCGCATTATCGAGTTGCGCGATGCCCAGAATGTACTGCTGGACTCACAATCCGTCTTTATTCCCGTAGGCACACATGTTCTCACCCTCGATATGCCCATTCCGCAAGGCAATAATCTGGTACTTACGACCGATCAAACGCACAATACAACTGTTTTCGGCTATGTAAGCCCCCGCCTGCGTCGTTCGGACAGCAATGTTACTTTCCCTTACAACATCGATGGCATTGTCTCCCTCAAATCGACAACTTTGGGTGCCGACCGCTATTACTACTTCTACGACTGGACTATAGAACTGCCCGACGAGGAATGCGTCAGCGAGCGAGCTGCTTTTCCCATAACCATCGTGGCCGACAAAGAGCAAAACCCAAGCGAGGAAATCACGATTTTCCCCAATCCCACCACTGGCATTATTCGCCTAGCAAACAACAGCGGTGCAGCAGCGGCAATGGAATTGACTATCATCAGCGCTACCGGGCAGGTATTGGCACAAATAACGCCTTCCCAAGATGGTCTTATGGATATCAGCTCCTACCCGGCCGGTATCTACTGGCTGCGTACTGTATTGTATGGCCAAAGGCAATGGTATAAAATCATTAAACTGTAAACTGCCTACGCATACACAAATCCAAAGGGGTCGGGAAACTGAAAGGAGTAGCCAAGTTCATTGTGGATACCGCTGCAAAGGATCAGTTTCCCCTCCCCGCCTGGTTGTGAAAGGTCAAAAACGGGAGCTTGCAGCCCGAGCTGTTCGGCGGCAAAAGGGTAAAAATCCTGCCGCGCAGGGTGCTGTGGTGCTGATACATTGTATACACCGCCCGGGCCGGGCCGGGTAAAGAGTTCATCAATAATGGCCAGCACATCAATAAGGTGTACCAAATTGACAGGATCAGCGCCACCAGGCAGCTGCTGGCGGCCAGCCAGCCAGCGCCCGGGGTGGCGGCCGGGGCCAGCCAGACCAGAGAGTCTCAGTATAGTAACTTTTTCTGCCAGGTGCGATAAAAAAATATCCTCTGCAGCTACCAGTACACGAGCATTTTCGTCCAATTTATCCGTCGGAGCACCATCATCAATAAATCCCTGCTGCTGTCCATACACCCCTGTGCTGGAAGTGTAGATTACTTTCTCCACGGCCTCCGGGTCAATCTGCCTAACAAAAGCCTGTAAAGCAGGTAGCAGTTCTTTATGCCTGCTGTTGAAAGGCATACAAACCAGTATTCGGCCCGAGCCCAAAAACCGCGGCCAGTCGCCCGGCATACCCAAAGACAACAGAAAAGGATCTATACCTGACCGCGCCAGCACGTCCAACTTAGCTGCTGTCGTTGTGCTGCCATGTACCCGTTCTCCACGCGCTGCCACGCGTGCTGCCAGTGGAAATCCCAGCCATCCACAGCCAAAAACCGTCAGGTAGGCAGTATTTCGTTGATTTTTTATCTCCATCTGCTAAAGTTAGCCTAATTTAGCCCCAAACGATATACTTCAATGCCTTTACTGTTTGTCATCCCTCTTCTTTTCACAACTTATTGCCTGTCGGCGCAATCAACCACTACGCTCAGCATTGATCAGATCATGCAGGGTGAATATTACACAGGCTTCTCCCCTGAAGAAGTTCGCTGGACCTTTGACAGCGAGCGAATCCTGTTCAGCTGGAACCCCACTTTGGGTAACAGCCGAAAGACCTATGTAGTTGACGTAAACAAACTGCCGGCGGCACCCGTACCGGCAGGTTCTGAAGAGATTTGGCAGGAGTTTAGTGATGGTTATTACAACCGCGATCGCAGCAAGATGGCATATGCCAAATTTGGCGATTTGTTTATCAGAGACTTGCGCAACAATCAGGACGTGCAAATCAGCCAGACTGTGGAGGAGGAGAGCAACCCCATTTTCTCGGCTGATGGACGACAACTGATATTCCGTCGGGGCGACAATCTATATGCGCTAACGCTGGAAACCGGCGCCCTCCGACAACTCACCAACATCGGCAGAGAAGCAGATGGCAGTACCGAATCATCATCGTCCTCAGCAGCCAGGAGCTGGTTACAGGACGACCAAATGCAACTCTTTGAGGTACTGCGCCTTCGACAGGCACGCGAAGATTCTCTTTCCAAAATGCGCGAAGCGCTGCGACCTGCCAGACCTGCAAGCTTCCGTTACCGCAACCAACGCCTCGATTACGTGTTGGGCAGTCCCGATATGCAATGCTTCGCCTGGCGGCTCAGCAGCAGCAACAGCGGTGCCAACCGCACGCGAGTGACAGAGTATGTCAACAGCAGTGGCTATGCCGACATCCTCAGTACAAGGCCTAAAGTAGGTACCCAGGAAGAAAACTACCAATTATTCCTCTACCACGTCGGAAAGGATACAATATTTCAACCCGACCTCAAGCTGCTGCCAGGCATTTACGAGAAGCCCTCTTTTTTGGCTGACTACCACCTTGGCGACAGTAGCTGGCAGCACCAGTACGAGCAGCCCAAGCCTGTCATCTTCCATGGCCCTTTCTGGAATGCCGACGGCAGCCGGGCAGCGCTCGTCATACGATCACTGGACAACAAAGACCGCTGGATCGTCAGTCTGGATACGGCCAACTTTGCCCTTACCGTTATTGACCACCAGCATGATGAAGCCTGGATTGGCGGTCCCGGCATCGAGGGTTGGCTTAACACGGCCGGCACCATCGGCTGGCTGCCTGACGGCCGCCATCTTTATTTTCAGTCTGAAAAAAGTGGCTACAGCCACTTATACCTTGCTGATCTCGAAAACGGAGGTATCCGTCAGCTCACCAGCGGTCAATGGGAAGTACTGGAAGTAAACCTCAGCCTTAGTGGTGATACCTTTTATCTGACAGCCAACGCTGAAGGTCCTCACGAGCAGCATTTTTACCATCTGCCGGTGCTGGGGGGATTGCTGACCCGCATCACACAGGGTACCGGTGCCCATCAGGTAATCCTGTCGCCGGACCAGACAAAGTTGGCCATTCGCTACAGCAGCAGCAATACCCCTTGGGAGCTATTTGTCCAGGATAATAAGCCGGGTGCCGATGCCCGAAAGCTGACCGGCAGCCAGACAGCTGCATTTAGCGCCTATCCCTGGCGAAAGCCCGAAATTGTATATTTCACCGCCCGTGATGGTGCCAGTGTCCCCGCCCGCCTGTATCGGCCCAAACGCCCACAGCGAGGAGGGCCTGCTGTTATTTTTGTACATGGTGCCGGCTATCTGCAAAACGTACACCACTGGTGGAGTACCTATTATCGGGAGTATATGTTCCACAATCTGCTCGCTGATCGTGGATATACTGTTCTGGATATTGATTATCGTGCCAGCGCCGGTTACGGTCGCGACTGGCGCACGGCCATCTACCGGCACATGGGTGGCAAAGATTTATCTGACCACATCGACGGCGCCAAATTTTTGGCTGACAAGTATGCCGTTGATCCGGAGCGCATTGGTATTTACGGCGGCAGCTATGGTGGTTTCATCACCCTTATGGCTTTATTTACCGAGCCCAATACCTTCGCCTGCGGGGCAGCCCTGCGGGCAGTCACTGACTGGGCTCATTACAACCACCCTTATACGGCCAACATACTCAACACGCCCGTACAGGATAGCCTGGCTTATCGCCGCTCATCCCCTATTTACCATGCTGAAGGGCTTACTAAGCCGCTGCTCATCCTTCACGGTATGGTCGATGTAAACGTACACTACCAGGACGTCGTACGCCTTGCCCAGCGGCTGATAGAACTCGGTAAGGACAAATGGGAAATGGCCGTATACCCGGTTGAAGATCACGGATTTATTGAATCTTCCAGCTGGGCCGATGAATATAAGCGCATCTTTGGATTATTCGAGCAACACCTGAGACAACCAAAGCGTCAATAGCCATAAAAAAAGCCGCAGGCGTGTTGCCTGCGGCTTTTTTTATGAATCAGGTCATTCTCCGGGATTGCCAAGCGGTATTTTCTGCATTACGCCCCCCTCAAAATTCCAGATGAGCAGGTCAAATGTTTCAAAAGCAGCAGTAAACTGCTGCTGACCGGCCTGCAGACGCAGATGCCGTATACTGTTTTCGCTACCGCCCAATGGAAAAGCGCGGAGCTCAGCGGAAGTCGTCATATCCCAAAGCCTTACCCAGCCATTGCTATCGCCTGTGAGTACACGGCTCCCGTCTTCCGTCATAGCAACCGACATAAGCCAGCTATCCGTAGGCGCCTTCAGGCGGCCAGCCTCGATCCAGGCGGGTGTTGACCAGATGATCAACTGCTGATCATCGGCCACTGACAGTAATCTGCGGCCGTCGGCCGACCACACTAAATCCCGTACATAGTCTGTATGGGCGGTCAGTTTGGCAACCTGCATACCCGTGCCGGCATTGTAGACAAGGATACTGCCATCATCAGAACCCGTAGCAATCCAGCTTCCGTCAGGTGACCAGCTTACTGCCCGAACCCAGTCCGTATGTCCCGTTAGTTTGTAAACCAGCCTTCCGTTGGCTACTTCCCAGACCCAAGTCTCATTGTTGTCACCACCCGCAGCCAGTAAACGCGCATCCGGCGACCAGGCCAGATCGCGGAGCACATCTATCTGATTGAGGCTGGAACGCATTTCACCGCTGCTTGCATCAACAATAAAGACCGCCCGATTTTCACCGGCACAAGCCAATTGTTGTCCATCAGGAGACCAGGCGAGTGCATAGAAAACCGATTCAGCAGGTATATCTATTTCACGAATCGGCTGCGCTCCATCGGCAGCAATGATAAGCAGTCGACCATCACCCATTGCACTGGCCAGCTCCTTCCCATCGCGGCTCCAGTCAAGACCGGTAATACTAAGTTTGTCTACCGTCATACAACGGCTCTCAGCCGGGATAGCCACCTCCATTACAAGGCTACCATCTTTAGCAAATACCTGCAGCCTTTCGCCGGGAGTAGCCACCAATAGCTGACTACCATCGGGAGACCAGTTCAGGGAACTAATCGTTCCGGTTGAGGGGCTAAAATTTCCCACAGGCTCGCCAGTATTGGCTGACCACAACTGAATTTGCCCATCGAGATCCCCGGTGGCCAAAGTACTGCCATCCCCGCTCCAGGCAACTGACATAATCCATGCCTGGTGTCTGTCTGTAAGGCGGCGAACAGCAACGCCACTGTCGGCATTCCAAATAATGGCCGTCTGGTCATCGCTCACGGTCACCAGTTGACGTCCGTCCGGCGACCAGGCCAGATCCCGCACATAGTCTGTATGATCAGTAAGTTCATGGACTATCTGACCGCTGCCGGCATCAAAAATAATAGCAGCGGAATCATCCCCGGCAGTTGCGAGGCGGCTACCATCAGGTGACCAGGCCAGCGCCCGTATCCAATCGGAATGCCCTGCCAGTTTGGCCAACTGCCGGCCTGAAGCCACATTCCATAACCAGCAAAAATTGTCATCAGAACCTGCAGCCAAGGTCGTACCGTCGGGTGACCAGCTAAGAGCCCGCACATAATCATTGTGGGGCAGCACCTTCAGTACCTGCCCCGTAACCGCATCAAAAACCATGACCGTACTTTGCCCCCCGGCAGCCAACAGCTTGCCATCGGGCGACCAGGCGGTGCTGTAGAAAGGCTCCATAGGTGTTTCCATTGTGCGCAACTCACCGCCTGCCTGATAGACACCTACAATACCACAATCCCCCGCCACAGCAATCTGCCGGCCATCCGGCGACCAGGCAGCATCGTATTGTTGAAATTCAAATTCTTCCTCTGCCTGACCCTCTTCCATCGCAACCGGCTCGATATCCCAGCTATTAACAGCAACACCCTCAAGATTACGGATGGAAAAGGTGCGGCTAGCCTGAGCGGTAGCAAACAGACTTCCGTCCGGTGAGAAAGCAAGCCCAAGTACAGACATGCCTTCCAGATTGACCAACTCCTGTGGATTGCCGGCAGCATCCCAAAACTGAACAATGCCCGCATTATCCCCGCTAATAAGTCGCTCACCACTGCGATCAAAAGCAGAAGCCATAATCCAATTCTGGTGCCCCCCCTGTGAAGCCGCTACCGAAGTGCCCGTAGCTGCATCCCAGACGATGAGCTGCTGATCATCCCCTGTAGAAATAATCCGCCTGCCATCCGGTGACCAGCAAACTGATCGCACGTAGTCAGTATGTTGTTCAAGGCGCTGCAAAATGATACCCGTCTGAGCATTGTATACCAAGAGCTTACCGTCATCGCTGCAGGAGACCAGCTTTGTACCATCCGGCGACCAGGCGATCCCCCTGATCCAATCCGTATGCCCTGCCAGTTGTCGCCGCAGTTCTTTGGTTGCCACATCCCACAAAGACACCATATTGTCGTCCCCTGCCGCCGCCAGCGTGCTGCCGTCAGGCGACCAGGCGACAGACCGGACATAATCGGAATGGGGCAGCGTAAACAAAACTGCCAGCGTACTGCCATCCAATACCTGAACATTGGCATCGGTACCCAAAGCCAGTTGCTGTCCGTCGGGAGACCACTGAACGCTCAATGCCGTATTGCTTTCCTGTACATAGGATACATCGCCGGTTTGTCTGTCAAAAATCCCTAAACGCCCGTCGATCAGGCTAAGCGCCAGCTTATTGCCATCAGGACTCCAGCTGACCCCCGTCTGATACACATCTGATTCGTTGACAGATGGCATCGCCACCGAAGCTACTGTCCATAGATACTGAGCTTCCCCTGCGGGATCGTAAACAACCACTTCTTCACTTGCAGCACCCACGGCCAGTGAGCGATTATCGTGCGACCAGTCCACATCATAGACAAAACCTGCACCGCCTGTCTCAAAGCGTTGTACTACCCTACCCGTCTTGGCATCTCTGATGACTACGCGCCCGCTGTTATCCCCCGAAGCGATCAACCGTCCGTTGCGGGACCAATCAACAGCCATAATCCAATTTTCGTGACCCTCCGTAAACACATTCAATTCTTCACCACTATTGGAATCCCAGATGATTGTCTGGCCATCGTCACCTACGGATACCAGCTTTTTGCCATTGCCCGAAAAGGCAAGATCGCGCACATAATCTGAATGACCGACCAGCGTAAGCCGAAGCGCTCCGCTGCCAGCGTCAAAGACCCGTACAGTGGTATCATCCGAAGCTGTAGCAATCAGGCGGCCATTGGGTGACCATACAGCCGACCGCACCCAGTCGCTATGTGCCACCAGCTTGAACTGTAGCTGTCGGCGATCTACTTGCCAGACCCAGGTGAGGCCATCATCCGAAGCAGCTGCCAGCCGGCGGCCATCCGGCGACCAGGCGATACCGCGGACATAATCGTCCTGCTCGAGGCTGGCCACTTCTGTACCACTGCTCGCCTCCCAGATGATAACTCCCTGTTGGTAACCGCCCGCCAGGCGGCGGCCATCCGGCGACCAGGCCAGGGTAAAAAAAGTCACCTGGCCGGAAGCCTCCACCAGCCAGCGGGGCTCGGGCTGGTTTTTTGTAAAAATCCCCACACGGCCATCCGCCATGGCTACCGCCAGCTGGCGGCTGTCGGGCGACCAGGCAACAGCTATTTGCTGCACCCCACCACCATCTTCCTCCATCTCGTCCGCAAAATTGACTTCCTCCTCTTCCTCTATGGGTGAGGGTGGGATCTGCCAGCTTACTGCCTTGGTACCATCAGGTCTGTAGCAGGCAATATCTTCCGTCTGTCCGGCAACTGACAACAGGCGGCTGTCAGTTGACCAACAGAGATGTATGATAAAATCACCAGCCGAAAAGCTGTTGAGCTTCTCCTGCGTCGTAGCATTCCAAAGTCTTACAAGTCCCGTCTGATCTCCGGACGCAATATAGCGACCGTCCGGTGACCAGCTGACCGCCATGATCCACGACTCCCCGTGACCATCGGTAAGCTGCCCCAACTGATTACCCGTTGCAGCGTCCCAAATAATGCCCAGACGATCATCAGCAACCGTCACCAGTTGCTGCCCGGAAGGCGCCCAGGCCAATGCACGCACGTAGTCGGTATGACCATCCAACAGCTGATGAATGCTGCCGCTGGCTACGTCATAGATGATGGCGCTGCCATCATCCGAAGCCGAAGCGACCCATTTTCCGTCAGGAGAAAAGCCCACACTGCGCACCCAATCCTGATGTCCCTTCAGTTTGTACACCACTTCCCGACTGCCCACGTTCCAAAGCCAGGTCTGGTTATCGTCAGACCCGGCTGCCAGCAGCTTGCCATCAGGCGACCAGCTTACCGATCTTACATAATCATCCTGCGAAAGCTGAAAGGTCAGCGAGCGATTATCTACGCTCCACACATCTACCCCTCGCTGCGTGCCTACAGCCAGTTGACGGCCATCCGGAGACCAACTCACAGACAGCAGCGCCTCGTCTGAGAAATCCTCCAACAGCCAAAGCGGCTCATCTTTTCCCTGCTCCACAATGAGAAGACGCCCGTCTATCATGGCTGCAGCAAGCTGCCGCCCGTCAGGCGACCAGGCGCTGGCCGACTGTAGAATAGTCGGCAGCTGATAGGGAGTATGGGCCTTAGCTGTTAAGGTAAAAATCATCAGCAGCCATATAAGTCCGCCTTGCAGCCAAGGCCGCAAGCTGCTGCCGTTTTGTTTAGTATACGAGTTCATAGTGAAATAATTTGCCATACTAAAATTCAGCGCGAGTGCGGGATTCTCTCAGGTCTGCCGAAATGTTGATTTTCAGGGATTTTACCTTTTTTAGCCAGCCGGTACCGGCTGTGATTCTAAAAAAACATAAAAACAACATTCAGTCTCCGACAGTAAATACCCGTACACGCAGTCCGCAGGCTTGCAGGTATACACATCTGCATGCTTCCGGCCTGAACAGCCCGATGCTGTCTATGCAAAAGCATGATGAGTGATCTATACCCAAAACCCCAACCACTTCCCATAAAACTTTCGTTTCTTTAGGTTTATTTTATCTGTGTCAAAAAAAGATGACGATGTCGCTGACAGATGAAGGCTACATAAAATTTCAGGCAGTCTGGCAACAGACAGAACCCGTTGCTGATGATACAGCGCTGCAGGCATTGATCGAAGCGCGACAATTACTATATGGTGCCGGACTCATCGGACAACTCCCCGACGGAATTGGCTATGGCAACATCAGTCAGCGCCTGCGACCGGGTAGCCATGAATTTATCATCAGCGGGTCGGCGACCGGAGGCATAGCGCAGCTCACGACAGCGCATTTTGCGCTTGTCACGGCTGTAGACATAGCCGGCAATCAACTTTATTGCGCCGGGCCTGTTATCGCTTCTTCTGAAAGTATGAGCCATGCGGCTGTTTATCTGCGCTGCCCGGAAGCGATGGCTGTGATTCACGTGCACCACTACCCGATGTGGGCCTCACTACTGGACAACTACCCGACGACAGCCCCCGAAGCCACCTACGGCAGCCCGCAGATGGCCTTCAGCATCATGAATCTTTTTGACACCACCGATCTGCTGTCGCGCAAACTGCTGGTCATGCGGGATCATCCCGAAGGTATTATCGCCTTCGGCGAGCTGGCAGAGACGAGTAAGCGGCTGGTTGAACTGGCAGCTCAGGTCAGGGGCAGTAAACCAGCCTAAGCCACTACTGCAGAGGATTTTTCCGGAGAAAACAATGCAACAGTCCCTTCTTATCGTTTTGTAACCTATAGCATCATGAAACACATACTTCTCCTTTTTCTGCTGCTCAACTGTCTTGTGACCAATGCACAGATAAATGTTAGTTTTCTGCATGACGGGCTGCAACGCAGTGGCCTGGTATACATACCCCAGCAAGAGCCCCCGGCAGGCGGATGGCCCGTTGTTTTTGTATTACACGGTTTTACCCAGACAGCTCAGGGGATCATGGGGTATTCGGGTATGAACAGCGTTGCGGAAGAAGAAAATTTCATAGTCTGCTACCCCAATGGCATCAATTTCAGCTGGAATGTCGGCTTTACGACAGCAGCTACCGATGATGTCAACTTTATTGAGACCCTTATCGACAGCCTGTCGGCTTCCTGGCTCATCAACCAACAGCGCGTGTACGCCTGTGGTATGTCCAATGGAGGATTTATGAGTTACCGCCTTGCCTGCGAGCTGAGCAACAAAATTGCCGCCATCGCCTCTGTCACCGGCAGCATGACTGCTGCCACCTTCAACAGTTGTACACCGGGCAGAGCGATACCCGTACTTAATATCCACGGCACTGCAGACGCCGTCGTCCCCTATGCCGGCAGCAACAGCATACTACCCGTCCCGGAGGTAATACAATTTTGGCGCAACAACAATGGTTGCCCGGCAGCAGCGACCATAAGCAACCTGCCTGATGTTGTAAGCGAAGGCTCTTACGTTGAAAAACAACTCTATACACCCTGCAGCAACGGCAGCAGTCTGGAGCATCTCCGCATAGTCGGCGGCGGACATACATGGCCCGGAAGTTCGGGACTCTCCGGTATTGGCAACACCAACCGCGACATAAGTGCCAGCCGGGAAATATGGCGCTTTTTCAGCCAATACGACCTTTCCGGTACTATCAGCAGCCTTTCCCGACACAGTACACAGGTACAGACACTGCTGGCAAGCCCCAATCCGACCAACGGACCGATTCGTTTAGATTGGCCCCTTACACAGCCGGCAATGTTGGCAATCTACAACAGCCAGGGGCAGCTTGTACGCCGTCAACATTGTTTACCGGCGCCTTTTACGCAGATTGACCCCCTGCCTGCGCCTGGTCTCTACTACCTGCAAGCTGTTGCTACCGGAGGTGAGCGTTGGGCAGGCAGCATTTTGGTCCAATAATTACGGAAGAGCAGGCTGCAATAATAAACAATCTACCGGCTGTTTCGTTATTGAGGTATTGGGTTGCAGACTGCGAAAGAGTAGTATATACGAAGCAGGCAAGCAGATGCGTAGCCAGCACTCTGCTCCGCCCAAAAGTAAAAATAATCTGTCTATGAATTTCCTGCTGTATTCGGGTATCACATTAGGATCTGTACTTGCCATGGAATTTGTGGCCTGGTTTGCGCACAAATACGTCATGCATGGTTTTTTGTGGAACTGGCATGCCGACCATCACAAGCCACATCATGAAAAAGCTGGGTTTTTTGAGAAAAATGACCTCTTTTTCCTTGTATTTGCCATCCCCAGCGCCATCTGCTATATGGTAGGTCTTTCACAGCCCGGCTGGTTCCCGCTCACCTTTGTGGGCGTTGGTATTTCCATTTACGGTCTGATTTACTTTCTCATCCACGATGTGTACATCCACCAGCGCTTCAAGTGGTTCAGACAACTGGACAACCGCTACAGCCGCGCCATCCTGCGGGCACACGGTGCACACCATGCCAAGCAGGAAAAAGAGGATGGAGAATCATTTGGCCTGTTGGTCGTCAACAGCAAATATTTTCGGCCACGCAGTGAGTGGACTAAGAAAACGCCTGTTTCTTGATGAATTAGCGGAATAATTGTAACTTCATGCCCGCATGACGGAACAGGCGCAGGGACAGCTCCCGGCCTGCACTATTACTGCAATATCCTGGTCAATTACGCATTGCTCAGGATATTGTCATTTATGCGCAAAAATTTGGCTGATTTGGAAAATAAGCTACTGGAATCATTGACCCAAGCGCTACAGGTTGAGTTGCCACAGGCCAACTCACTGGACGATTTTTTTGATGCCATACTGCCCCGGATTCGACAACACAGCGAGGATCTGCGTGAAAAGCAATTCTACGAAGGAAAGCACTACATTGAGATCCGCGACGACGACCGGTACCAGCATGTTAATCTGCACATTTTCAATGCTGAAAACGAGTATATATATGCTGAAAATGGCAGATTTATTGCCGGTGAATGGCGTGCATTGGGCAATAAGCTACAATTTGGGGAAAGCATACAGGAAGGAATCATTTATGAACTGGCCTTTCTCGATGACGAATACCTGATCTTGCGGCGGCACGGCAACGAGCAGTTGTTTGAACGCAAGTACCTGCTGCTGGTAGTTGAACGGCTGGGCAAAAAGATGGAATGGCTGGAAGCGGGTACCTATTTGTACGAAAAATACCGCAATGGCGGTTTCATGCTATGGGTGGTTGTCTTCCTGATCATAGCGGCCATGGTAACCATGCTGCTGCTCCGATAGCTTACAGACAACCGGACTTTACATTATTTTATCTGATAAAGAGTGAAAATCATGACCATGTCGATTCGCTATCTGCTCACTGCCATTCTGGGGCTGAGCTGTTGGCTGGGGAACGCACAGGATCTCACCCAACCTCCTTCTACACCAGCTGCTGAGCGCCTGCAAGCCTTTGAGAAGCGGCAGCAACTGAGTGCGTCTTCCATCATCAACAACATCCACTTTACCAATGTAGGCCCTACCATCATGAGTGGGCGTGTGGTAGACATTGATGTGTGGCCCAAAGACCCCACACATTTTTATGTCGCCTACGCATCCGGCGGGTTGTGGCGCACCACCAACAACGGCACCAGCTTTGAGCCTCTCTTTGACAATGAGGCCGTCATGACCATCGGAGATATTGCCGTTGACTGGACCAACAATATTCTTTGGGTAGGAACGGGTGAGGTCAACTCAAGCCGCTCATCCTACGCAGGTGCGGGCGTATATAAAAGTTCAGACGGTGGAAAAAACTGGACATACTGTGGTCTGGGCGAAAGCCACCACATTGGCCGGATTTTGCTCCATCCCACTAACAAGCAGGTAGCCTGGGTGGCGGCACTGGGACACTTGTATTCGCCCAATGCAGAACGGGGTATCTATAAGACTAGTGATGGCGGCAAGACCTGGCAGCAAACACTGTACGTCCATCCCAATGCAGGTGCAGTTGATATGGTACTCGATCCGGCCAACCCAAATATTCTGTATGCATCAAGCTGGGAACGCGAGCGCCGTGCCTGGAATTTCGTGGAATCCGGTCAGGGATCTGCCATTTGGAAAAGTATGGACGGCGGCAATACCTGGACCAAAATCAGTGGTGCCAACAGCGGTTTCCCGGCGGGAGAAGGTGTCGGCAGAATAGGCCTCGATGCTGCCAGCACGGACAACGGAAAAACCATTCTGTATGCAGCTGTTGACAACAACAACCGCCGGCCGGCCCAAGAAGGAGAGAATGAAGGAGACAAGCTCACTAAAGATCAACTGCGCCGCATGAGTGCAGAAGATTTTGCCAAAATTCCCGTCTATCAACTGCGCGATTACCTGCAGGCCAATGGATTCCCCGCGCGTTATACGCCTGCCCGCATTAAGGAAGAAGTTGCTTCCGGCCGTATAAGCCCGGCTGTGCTGGCAAGCTACAATGAAGATGCCAACAGCCAGTTGTTCGAAACGGCTATTGTCGGCCTCGAAATTTATCGCTCTGATGATCAGGGCAAAACGTGGAAGCGAACCCATGACGACTACCTCAACGATATATACTTTACCTACGGCTACTACTTTGGTCAGGTGCGGGCAAAGCCCAACCAGCCCGACAAGATATACACTTTTGGCGTGCCTGTATTGCGCAGCGATGATGGCGGTAAATCCTGGACAGGCATTAATGGCAATAACGTCCACGTTGACCACCACGCGCTCTGGGTCAATCCCCAGCGCCCCGGACACCTGATTCTCGGCAATGATGGTGGTATCAATATTTCATACGACGATGGTAAGACATGGATTAAGTGCAACTCTATACCTCTTGGCCAGTTTTACGCTGTAGCCGTTGACATGGCTACACCCTACCGCATCTATGGAGGCCTGCAGGATAATGGTGTATGGATGGGCTCACATCAATACACTTACAATAATGGCTGGCTACAGGAAGGGCAGTATCCATACAAGGAACTCATTGGCGGAGACGGTATGCAGATTGCCATTGATCCTCGCGACAACGAAACTGTTTACACCGGTTTCCAGTTTGGCAACTACTTCCGCATGAACACCCGCACGGGCGATCGTAAGTTCATAACACCCAAGCACGATCTGGGCGAACAACCCTACCGTTGGAATTGGCAGACGCCTATCCATCTATCTGTCCATCAGCCGGATATTCTCTATATGGGCAGCAACAAGTTTATGCGCTCATTCAACAAGGGAGATGATTTTCAGGCAATCTCGCCAGATCTTACCCGTGGAGGCAGAAAGGGAGATGTGCCCTACGGCACGCTCACAACCATTCATGAGTCGCCCCTGCGGTTCGGCCTTCTGTACACAGGCTCCGACGACGGGCTGGTGTATTGCTCCCGCGACGGTGGTTACAGCTGGACCAATATCAGCAACGGCCTGCCCGAAAACTACTGGATCACCCGCGTACAGGCCAGTGCTCATGCGGAAGGGACTGTATTTGTCAGTCTTAATGGTTATCGCTGGGATAATTTCACGTCCATGGTATATCGTTCGGATGATTACGGTCAGACGTGGACGCGCATAGGCCTTGATCTGCCGCAGGAGCCCGTCAATGTTATTAAGGAGGATCCCGGTCGTAAAGGGCTGTTGTATGTAGGTACCGACCACGGATTGTATGTGAGTCTTGACAACGGAACTACTTTCATGGGTATGGACAACGGTCTGCCGGCAGTGGCTATACACGACCTGGTGGTACATCCCCGCGAAAAGCACCTCATTGTAGGCACGCATGGCCGTTCAATTTACCTGGCTGACGTAGCTGAGCTGCAGTCTCTAAGCGAAGAAGTGCTGGGTAGTAAGCTCCATTTGTTCAGCATCCCTGCCCTGGGCTACCGCAGCAACTGGGGCCGCAAAAGCTGGTTTGCCGAAGCAGCAGGTGCGTCAGCAGAAATTCCTGTCTTCACCCGTGAAGCAGCCAATGTGCGCGTGCGCATACAGACCAGGGATGGACAGGAACTCAGGACATTTTCGGCTGCAACCAAGCCGGGTCTCAACTATCTGGCTTATGACGGCAGCATTGATCCTGCCCAGTTGGAAGCCTATACCAATTGGCTCAACAAAGACCGCAAGCCGGATGAGCGTCCCAAGCAACCCAAAGCTGCTAATGACGGAAAAATTTACCTGATGCCTGGTAAATACCTCATCAAAGTCGAGGCAGCGGGTGAAACCAAACAGACGGAATGGGAAATTAAGTAAGCCTGCATAACAATAAAGGCTGCCCTCGGGCAGCCTTTATTGTTATATTACACCGCTAGCGGCTCGTTGGCGAGTGCCTTGCGAAACACGACGACATCATCGAAGACATCCAGAACGATGCTGCTCCCCTGCTCGACTTTACCCGACAGCAGCTGTTTGCTGAGCTCGCGAAGCACTTTCTTCTGAATCAGACGCTTGAGCGGACGAGCCCCAAATTCGGGATGATAGCCCTCATTGGCCAACCAGTTCATCGCTTCGGGTGTAACCCGCAGGTCAATGTGCTGAGCTGACAACATCTCGCGGATATGATTGACCTGCAGTTCGACAATTTTGCCAATATCCTTGCGGGAGAGCGGCTTGAACATGATTACCTCGTCGATACGGTTGAGAAATTCCGGCCGCACTGACTGTTTCAGCAATTCATAGACAACCCCTTTGGTTTTTTCAACTACCTCCTCCTCATTGATATCTGTCATGCGGGCAAAATTTTCCCGGATCAGATCAGAACCAATATTGGACGTCATGATGATGATAGCATTCTTGAAATTGGCTACCCGACCTTTGTTGTCGGTCAGCCGGCCATCTTCCAGCACTTGCAGCAGAATATTGAATACATCCGGATGTGCCTTTTCTATTTCGTCAAGCAGTACAACCGAATAAGGTTTTCTGCGGACGGCCTCTGTAAGCTGACCACCCTCATCATAGCCCACATAACCCGGAGGCGCCCCCACCAGACGGCTTACAGCATGCCTTTCCTGGTATTCGCTCATATCGATGCGTGTAATCAGGTTTTCGTCATTGAACAAGTAGGCTGCCAGTGCTTTGGCCAGCTCTGTTTTTCCGACCCCTGTAGTCCCCAGAAAGAGGAAGCTTCCGATAGGCCGGTTAGGATTGACAAGACCTGTACGGCTCAGGCGGATCGCATCGGCTACTGCCTCCACGGCCTCCTCCTGTCCTACCACCCGCTTGTGCAGATCATCTTCCAGCAGCAAGAGTTTCTCACGCTCGCTCTGCAGCATACGCGTTACCGGCACACCCGTCCAGCGGCTCACGATCTCAGCTATATCCTCGGCATCTACCTCCTCCTTGACCAGCATTTTGTTGTCAAGCTGCATACCGGATAAGCGATCGTACAAACTGTCCAGTATACGCTGCTGCTCCGGTATCTGTCCGTATCGGATTTCGGCCACTTGCGAGTAGTTGCCCTCCCTTTCCAGTCGGTTGGCTTCCTGCCGCAGCTGCTCCATTTTTTCTTTGGCTGCCTGAATACCCAGTACAACCTCGCGCTCACTTTCCCAGCGAGCCCTGAGCGCATTGCGCTTATCCTCGAGATTGGCCAGCTCCTGACTAATGCGATTCATCTTCAGCGCATCATTTTCGCGGCGGACCGCCTCCCGCTCAATTTCGAGCTGGCGAATCCTGCGCTCGACCTCGTCCAGCTCCTCAGGCATGGAGTTCATTTCGAGGCGCAGGCGAGCTGCGGCCTCATCGATAAGATCTATAGCCTTATCAGGCAAAAAACGGTCGGTAATGTAGCGGGTAGAAAGCTGTACCGCTGCCACAATGGCCTCATCTTTGATGTTGATTTTGTGGTGGGTTTCGTAGCGATCCTTGAGCCCCCGCAGAATGGAGATAGCATCTTCTTCACCTGGTTCATCGACCATGACTGTCTGAAAGCGGCGTTCCAGCGCTTTATCGCTTTCAAAATACTTTTGGTACTCATTGAGCGTTGTAGCGCCGATGGCCCTGAGCTCACCCCTTGCCAGCGCAGGCTTGAGGATGTTGGCTGCGTCCATAGCACCCTGCGTTTTGCCGGCGCCGATGAGCGTGTGAATCTCATCAATAAAGAGAAAAATCTGGCCATCGGCCTTTGTCACCTCATTAATAACACTCTTGAGTCGCTCCTCAAACTCCCCCTGGTACTTGGCACCTGCGATTAGTGCCCCCATATCCAGCGCAAAGATATCCTTGTCGCGCAAGTCCTCAGGCACGTCCCCATCTACAATCCGGTGTGCCAGGCCCTCGACGATAGCTGTTTTTCCGACCCCCGGCTCACCTATGAGCACAGGATTGTTTTTCGTTCTGCGCGCCAGAATGTGCAGCACCCGGCGGATTTCCTCCTCTCTGCCAATGACAGGATCGAGTTTGCCCGAGCGAGCCCGCTCATTGAGGTTGACCGCATATTTGCTAAGTGCATTGTAAGAATCCTCCGCACTCTGGGTTGTCACTTTCCGTCCCCTGCGCAAATCTTTAACCGCCGCCTTCAGTTCGCCCTCCGTTAGACCACTGTCCTTGAGCATCTGGCCGACAGGATCTTTCACACTGAGAATGGCCAGCAGCAAGTGCTCGAGCGCGATATACTCATCGCCCAGTTCCTTGAGATAGACACCGGCACGCTGCGCAATCTCGTTGGAAGAACGCGACAAGTACTGGGCACCACCCCCGCTAGCCTTAGGATAGGAAGCAACGATGGCATCTGTTGCACGGACAATAGCGTCCTGATTGACGCTCAGTTTTTTAAAGACATAAGGCGCCACACTGTCGTCGACCTCCAGTATCCCCTTGAGTATATGCCCGGGCTCGATTGCCTGGTTGCTGTGCTCAAGGGCAATCTGCTGTGCACGCTGTATAGCTTCCTGCGCCTTGATGGTGAAATTATTCAAATTCATTGCTAAGGTTTTTTATTCCTATTGTGCAAAGTTTGTACCGATACAACAAAAACGACAATTTGTCACATTTTGTTTGATCATTATGTCAAATTGTCGCGGTTCTGTGGCCTGGACCTGACAAACTACCCGATGGGCATCGTCAGAAAAATTGGGTCGGCCGTAGCCGGCCCAATTTTTTCGGTGGCCGAATCCGCTTTAACAATATTTTAAGATAAGAGAAGGCAACATAAACGAGCAGCTCGCAGTTATCATGCTAACGTATCACCTACAACAGGTAGATGACAAGTGATGGTAAAACAACATATCCTCTGAACAAAATCCGGTGACCATGAACCTCCAAAAAATCAAATTTGCCCTTGTTGCCGGCCTCATTAACCAGGCGGGCACAGAAAATCCACTGGCGACCATCCGCAAGATGATGGAAGGCTTTGCCGGGGATGTCGGCACCTTTCTGGGGCTGGCATCTTCGACCCCTGCCTCCTACGAGCCCGGGCTGCGGCAGTCATACGCCCTCAACTACGAGCGATGCACGCTCAGGATAGAGGTTATCGCATCTCCTGACCGACGGCATTTGGTGGTACAGGATTTCAGCCTGAATCGCCCGTAAAAAAGCAGCCCCTTTTGATTTTTTGAAAAAAAGTCAAAAGGGGCTGCTTTGGGCGCGTGGTTTTTTTATAAAAATCCCTCATCGCCTTCCCCCGGATGCAGGAAAAAGCTGCCATGCGGCAGCGATGACAAAGCCCCGCAGCTAATAAGCCACTCCCTTCTAAAAGGTCGCCGAAGCCAAGGCCCTTTGCCCATAGCCCGCAGTATATCTGCCTGATAAACAGTTGCTGTATGAACATCATACTGATGCCAGAGAAATCTGACAAAAGCAGCAACCCAGGGCGCGCTGCCCTCCTCCAGCCACGCGTGCGGCAGCTTGCAGTGGCCCTCGCGGATGACTAAATGCAGTACTGCCATCAGTTGGTCACCCTTTCTGAGTTCGACCAAAAGAGCTGTAAACGATTGAGCTACCGAAGAAAAATGGTAGCGCCTGCTATCCTCATCCGCTGCGGCCACCAGCAACCATGGATGGTTAATCATCCACTTTAGCTCCTCTGCAGTCCGGCCCAGCAAACTGCGCCCCTGATGTTTTTCTACAAAAGCTGCCGCCTCGGGGCCCAGCCTGCCGGCGAAGCGCCAGTGCAGGTCCGCCGGCAGGCGAGGCGCGAAGGCGCGCAAAGGCCAGCTCGCCCCATTGGCGAGGCTGTCGGCCAGCCCCAGCAGCCCGTGGGTCCAGGTCGGCCAGCGGCCGGCCAGCAGCGGCCGGCTGGCGGCTTTTCGGTAGTAGCGCGTGCCGGACATCGAAGCCAGATCGGCAAAAGCCCCCATGCGATCGTATAATTTTTTAGCCGCAGGCGTATAGGACGTTGCCAGCAGCCTGTTGCCGGTAACATCCAGGGCTGTCTGCACAAGTTTTTTGGCCACCCCCTGACCGCGCAGGCGCGGATCCGTCCATATACAACTCATCCACGAGATCGGGCTGCGCACGCCCGCTGTCGACAGCAGGCTGTCGGGCAGCAGCCCCAGATAGCCTGCCATTCTTCCCTCGCTAAAAGCTATGATCAACAGTACATCCTCTTCACCTGCTCTCGGGTTGGCCATTTGGGAGTATGCCCGCTGCCGGCTAATCGGCAGCACCGGCATAGCAGCATACGCGGCCGAATCCACAAAATCGCGCAACTGATTGCGCGTAAACGTTTTAATTTCCATCAGCCCGCCTATTGAGCGTCAACAAATCTCTTGCTATGGCATACATCCATTCGGACATGAGCACCCGTCTGGCATCCCAGTTGGCTACCTCCATAGGTACGCGCTGGTAGTGCCCGGCCGTATGGCCGTGCCGCAAGCCGGCGCAGCCGAAAAGCAGCTGTGGCCCTTCGGGCCCTGCCGACAGCAGCTTTTTATGCAGATCGGGCGCTAAGCCCGCATCGGTAAAAGGAAAGGAAAAAAAGCGGGGCGCCCCGGGGAATAAGCGCTGCACAAATGCTACACTTTCCATGGTTTGACGCCACTGCTCCGCCCGACCGATTTCGGCATACAAGGGGTGGTCAATGCTGTGAGCACCAATAACAACGCCCTCCTCATGAAGCGACCTGAGCGCGTCCGTTGACAGATAAGGCCGCTGCTGCTGCAGATAAGCTTCAAAGCTAAAGCCCAGCAGGCGGGCAAGATCATCCAGCAACTGCTGCTGCCGGTAGCTGATCCCCTGCAGAACTGCAGGGGCAGCACCCGCCCCAAGGCCATGCTCCTTTTGCCAGCGGCGAAGCAAGCGCCGGCCTTCTTTTTTCCGCACCTCCAACTCGGTCAACAGCAAACTAACCTTGTACCGAAAAAACAGCGCACGGTTGTCGACAAAAGCGCTGTTGACAAAAACCACAGGTATCAACCCACGCTCCAACAGTATAGGTACAGCCAGCTCCCCCACTTCCCTAAGACCATCATCAAAAGAAAAAACAACCACCGGCCTGGCCGGTTTTTCCCCCGAAAGGGCCCAATCTAACAGCTGCTGCGGGCGGGCGGGCGCAAAGTGCCGGCATATAAAATCGACATCGCGCACGAATTCATCGACCGTCCGAACCTTGTAGAGCGCACGTATGTGCGCGGGCGGCCTGTCGGCTATCAGGTGGTAAAAAGGTAAAAAAATCCTGCACGGCCTCAGGCCCTGCAGGCGGGCAGGAGAAAGCCATTGAAGGCTTCCCCCTGCCAACCGAAAAAAAATATCTTTGGGCTTGAGCGACATGTGGCTATCGAATCAGTGTCGTCTGCCCCCTGAACCGCTGTTCGCGGCCATCGGGCAGCAGCGCATCCACCTGCCAGATAAAGACCCCGCCATTGACCGGTTCATTGCGGAAATTGCCGTCCCAGCCTACGGAAGTGTCGTTGACGTCGAAATCCTGTGCTTCGAAGACAATTTCACCCCAACGGTCGTAGACCCTGAATAAGCTCACCCGAATGTCCGGCCGGCCATGTACCAACAGCAAGTCATTCTGTCCGTCGCCATTGGGTGTAAAGCCCGTAGGCACGTCCACCCGGAAATTTTTTTCTACGATCACCCGCACACTACCGCTGGCCTCGCAGCCTTCTTCATCGCGAATCAGCAGTGCATAATCTCCTTCATAGACGGGATAGATGAGCGGCTGCCGGCAGTCTGTACAGCTCATGCGCGTAGTATCTACAGTTGTCCAGCTGTAGAAGGTGATGGGCCTGTCCGACGAAATGAGCGGATCGAGGGTAGTTGTATCGCCATAGGTAATAATCAGCCGATCGGGAAGGTCAAGCAGCAGCGGATTGGGCTGCCGGATGTTGGCTACGCCTGACTGTTGCTCACAGCCCTTAGCATCCCTGACCAGCACGGCATAATTTCCTTCGTCCAGTCCCAAAAACAGGGAGCTGCCACTAAACAAGCTACTGGTATTGATTTTGAAGCGATAAGGAGGGTTGCCTCCGGAAGCGATCACCTGCAATTGGCCATCAGCCTCGCCAAAGCAGCTCACATCGGTTGTCTGCAGGTTGACGATGATGGGCGGCGGTGCCTCAACAGTGTACATTCTTGTTACAGCACAACCCAGTCCGTCGGTCAGGGTGACTGTATAATCTCCGGCTGTCAGCTCCTCAAGGCTGGCACCGTTGGTGCCATTGGACCATTGGAAAATGTAGGGACCCTGGCCGCCGCTGGCTGAAATTACTATGCGGCCATTGCTGCTATTGGCACAGTCTGCATTGGTGATCTGTGGTTGCAACAAGATAGCTGGCGGCTGAAGGAGGCTGAACGAGCGGCTGAGCTGACAGCCATTACCGTCGCGCACAAGCAGACTGTATTGTCCCGCAGCCAGACTGTCAACAGAAGCCGTGGTTTCTCCGTTGGACCATACATAGCTGTAAGGCTGCCGGCCTCCGGTAAGCGAAACACTGATAGCGCCCGTTGACTGGCCTGCGCAGGCGATATTGGTCAGTTGCGCATCAGCCTGAAGTGGAGAAGGCTCTGCCACCACCATAGCGGCTGAAGCTTCACAACCCTGCGCATCGGTCACCGTTATGGTGTAGCTGCCGGCCCGCAAATTGGTGGCAGCAGGTATATTGCCAATGGCTGCACCTCCCCATTGATAGATAAAAGGCGGTGTGCCGCCCGAAACGGTCAGGTTAACCGAGCCAGTAGCTGAACTGTGACAGTCCACATCTACCACTGAATACGTGAGTAGAACAGGAGGTGCAATTTCAATGACTACCGGCAGTATAAGCCGGCAACCATTGGCATCCTCAACCGTTAGCTGATAATTTCCACTTGAAAGGCCGCCGATACTACTCCCGGACTGGCCGTTGCTCCAGTTAAAATTATAGGGAGGTGTACCTCCCTGCGCAACGACCGAAGCCCCGCCATTGGGCGGGCCACTGCACGCCTGCACCGAGCTGCTGACGGCAGCCGTCAGCAGCGTTGGCTGGCTGACAGCTATGGTTTCTGTCAGTGCACAACCATTGGCATCGGTCAGACTGAGCGTATAGCTGCCCGCCTGCAAGCCAGAAGCAATATTGGTTTGCT
The DNA here is from genome assembly GCA_964441755.1 of uncultured Saprospiraceae bacterium. Classification (GTDB taxonomy): domain Bacteria; phylum Bacteroidota; class Bacteroidia; order Chitinophagales; family Saprospiraceae; genus JAUMBM01. The sequence goes on along the minus strand of CAYTVG010000002.1, from coordinate 169,620 downwards.
GGCCATTGCTCCAGCTATACTGATAGCCCCCTACGCCACCGGTAGCTGTCGCCGTAATCCGGCCACTATCCCCACCGAAACAAGCTGCATCGAGTACCGTAAAATTGACTGCAAGCGGTGAAGGTTCTACGATTGCAATCGTATCAGCCACCTCACATCCGTTGGTATCGCTCAACTGCAGAATCACCGATGCTGCACTCAACTGCGAGAGGCTGTCCGTGCCGGCTGCAGCAATATTCCAGTTATAGGTATAGGGAGCAGTTCCTCCGGTAACTACACTGCCGACAGCACCATCGCTGCCCCCAAAGCAAGAAACAGGGTAGGCATTGAGCGACAGCAGCAGGCGTTCAGGCTGAGACAATAGCAGCGCAGTATCCAGCTGGCAGCCGTTGACATCTGTGACCGTCAGTGCCACATTGCCGGCCGCCAGCGTATTGGTCGACTGGCTGGCAGCCCCGTTGCTCCATTGATACGTATAGGGTGCATTGCCCCCTGATACCAGTACATCTCCCTGTCCGTCACTGCTCCCAAAGCAGGCCGGTTGGCGCAGACTCAGCACAGCTGCCAACGGGAGTGGTTCTGCAACGATCACCTGAGCCGTATTTTCACACCCATTGGCATCTCCTACCAGCAGCGTATAGGCTCCCGCCGGCACATTATTGGCGGTAGCCGCACTGGCGATTACTGTTCCGGACGATGTTTCACGCCAGCTATACGTATACGGAAGTACGCCTCCCTCGCTGCTCGCCTGCAGCATTCCACCGGGCTGCCCGGCGCAAGGCGCGTCCGTTGCCGCTGCAGAGATCTCCAAAGCTTGTGGCTGGCCTACATCGGCACGCACAGAAAGTGAACAACCATTGATATCTTCAATCAAAGCCTCATAACTTCCTGCAGGAATATTGGCAATAGAAGGCCCAAAGAGCCCCCCGCTTCCGAGCCATTCGACCGCATATTCGCCTGTACCCCCGCTAATCATCAATTGAACAGCGCCATTGTTGCCATTAAAACAACTAACTTCGGAAACAGTGGCAGCGGCCTGCAGTGGCAGCGGCTCCGACAGCAGCGTATCGAGGCGATAGATACACCCCCCGGCATCAGTCAGGTTGAGCAGATACTGTCCTGTACCCAACTGCGTGGCTACTGAGTCGGTTGCCCCTGTCGACCAATCAAAGCTATAAGGACCGTTGCCATCATCAACGACTACCGTCAGCTCAGCATCCTGCGCCCCTGCGCAGCTGACAGGTTTTTTTACCACAAAGGCGAAGCCCGGATCTGGCGGCTGCGGCACTGAGAAGCTGATGCTGGCAATGCAGCCACTACCATCAGTCACCTGCGCCACCCCAAGACCCGCGGACAAGCCTGTAAACAAACCCGTAGTATTTTGCTGTCCCGGCAAAGTGTATACAAAAGGCCCGTTGCCTGCTGTAACCTCCAACTGCACGCTACCATCGCTGCCACCAAAACAACTTACCGGATTGACGGTAGCGAGACTTACAGCAGGTGGTGTACAGTCGAGTGTAGTACAGCTCACCAGCTTCGGATCACTCGGGCAATCGCTGCCAATCACCCTGACAGCTACCGTTACCGTCTGTAGCTGCGATAAGCCGCTGATCAGATGGCTGTTGATACCATTGGCAGGGATCCACGGGCCGCCATCGATGCTTAGTTCATACCCCAGACTGGCAGGCACGGCCGGCCAGATAATTTCGATAGAATCTTCCGTCACAGTACCGCAGACCGGATCTGACATAAGCAGCGAGCCAAAAGGCTCAACGACAAGCGTATCGGACACCTGGCAGCCGTAGGAATCCCGGGCGAGCAAAGAGTAGGTTGTAGTTGTACCCGGCACCGTCAGCACAGGATCAGGACAGTCAGCACAGGAAAGTCCGCTGGCAGGCGTCCACTGATAATTGATTTCATAGGGCGCATTGAAACAAATAGACCATTGAAACAATGTACCAACGAAACCCATAGCATCATCCGTTATCAGCAAGCGCCAGGTACCATTGGTTCTTCTGCTGCCCGTCCACAGATCCTCCCACACACCCTCCGGTTTCCAGTCGCCTGTGAAAGGCACTGCAGAGGCAGGTGCGAACGGCCCGGGAAAATTGATGGGCGTGGTAGCTGTCGGGCTAAAACAGGTCCGGCGATACTGATCAGGCTGACCACCATTGCCCCCATTGCCCCCATTGTCCGTAGTCAGTTCGATAAACTGCCCATCGGGGCTAAACAAGAAGATATCGAGGTCGTCAATCCACTGGTGGACCAGACTATCAATACAGACAGACTTAATCACCTCAGGACCGAGCGTAGTGGGCAATACCCCCTGTACTTCGATAGGCGAGAAATACTGAATATTATGCTGTGCAATGCTTAGCGGCGTGTTGTTAACAAAGAGCGGCGGGACGGGAAGCTCTATCGGGATGCTGCCATCGAGATTTACCAACTCATCGGGGCACTGCTGCAGATCATCGCCCAGATCAGGCTTCAGCAGTGGATTCTCTTTAATGATAATATCGAAGGTATCCACATTGCAGGGATCCACCTGAACGATCAGCCGGATGTTTTCGTCTCCTTCATCGATATTGTCTTCAAAAGCCTCAACCATAAAGCGCACAATGCTGTCGCCTGCAGGAATTACCACGGCAGCAGGCAGCGGGCTGTAGTCGAGGCCTGCCTGCGCGCTCCCTTCGATTGAATAACTGATGGGCAGGTCCGCCTCCGTCCTTACAGGCAGTACAAAAGCAATTTCACCCGAGCGACAGCCCTCGGCCAGTCCTCCGTCGACACTGAGTCCGGCAATCTGCACGTCGACAGATCCCGTACCAAAACTTTTTGCTTCGAGGAATACCCCGGAGTCGAAGGCACCATCGCTCACATCGCAAATCACCAGCTTTATCGTATAGGTGCTGCAAGGCACAACGACTGCCTCTGCAGTGAAGACATCTGTATACCCGTCGTATACAGGCAACTGAGGAGAATTTTCGTTGGCATTGTAGAAAGCGCTGTAATTGAGTGATCCCAATGGCGGCTGGCAATTGCCCGCCGTACCGTTGTTGCCGACCACGCCCGAGTTGACGTTGTTGATACGTACAGGCAGATTGGTACCAGGCACCAGCGCGATATTGCGGCTGTTATTGCTGTAAGGCCCTGTGATGCCGGGTCCGCTGATAAAAAACCCGAAGATATCGTTGAAATTGCTGCATACATATTCCGGATACTCTTCTGAGCCAAATGCGTAGCGGAATCTGAGCGTATCACTCACAGGTTTGAAAGTAATGGTATACCGGCAAATATCATTGATGGCCCCGCCCTGACCCGCGATGGCCTGCATATCGGGATCAAAGAGAGCCGTACCGGGCAGTGATACAGAAGCTTGTGAGCTGCCGGGCGAATTGACCCCAATGCTGGCCCCCTGTGTGGCAGCCCTGCCCGTGGTCATTACGATACCCCGGCTCATCCCGATGCTGCCTCCCCCATTGTTGAAGAAACCAACGGATTGATTATTCCCTTCATACGTAACACTTAGCACCTCTACACCATCCCCCAGAAAAACATTGGTAATAAGATTATCGGGAGTGTAAGGCGGTCCGCTACTCACCTCCAGTGGCTGTGCCCATGCATGTGGCCCTCCAAACAAGACCAGCAGCAGCATTCCCAACCCTTTCGCAGACCATACCCAGCGGCCATTACAGATATTACCCATATTGTATTTTGTTATGCAGGGCTAAAAATACTCCTTACAGCTGTTATTCATGATTATTAATCGAAAAAAAGCCCAAATTCGTACTCGAAACGATATTTTTGCATTCAATAAAGAATACAACCCCATCTTGCATGCGACAATTTTTTAAATTCCTTTTTGCCTCCTGCTTAGGCACGCTGTTAGCAATATTCGCCCTGCTGATTATCATCAGCGGCACGATTGGTTCGCTTTCACAACAAGCGAGTGCCCCCAAGGACGTTAAGCCCAACAGTGTATTGCGGCTCAAGCTTGACCAGCCCATACCTGAGCTAACCGACAACAGTGCCAACCTGCCCATTAGCCTCAACCAGTCGAAGAGCCGGTTGCTGGGTGTTCATGACATCAGCAGGATTATTCGCGCAGCCGCCAAGGACAAAGATATCAAGGGGATTTTTCTGGAGACGACAGAAGTACAGGCAGGCTTTGCCACTTCTGCACTCATCCGTGAAGAGCTGGAAGCTTTCAGGAAGACCGGCAAATTTGTTATTGCCCACGCACCCTATTATTCGCAGGGAGCCTACTACCTGGCATCTGCTGCCAATGCTGTATACCTTGCCCCTCAGGGGCTGGTAGACCTCCGCGGCTTTGCCGCCCAGGTACCCTTTTTCAAGGAGTTGCTGGACAAAGTAGGCATTGATATGCAGATTTACTATGCCGGCGAGTTTAAGAGTGCTACGGAACCCTACCGCCGCACCTCCATTTCTCCGGAAAACAAGCTGCAGACACGGGAGTTGCTGGATGGCATGTATGAAATGCTGTTGGCGGATATAAGCCGCTCGCGCAAAACCAAGCCGGAGCAGTTGCGGCAAGCGGTAAGCACTTATGCCGGCCGCACGGCCGAGGGTGCGCGCGAGGCAGGGTTGATTGACGGTATAGCCTACCGCGAGGAAGTGCTCACCATCATTCGCCGCAAGCTGGGTATCAAAACAGATAAGGAGATTTCATTTATTGGTGCCAATACTTACTACGATGCGCGTGTGCGCGATGAGGAAAAGCAGGCCGACAAAATTGCGGTGGTCATAGCCGAGGGCAACATTGTCGACGGCAAGGGCGATGCCGGCAGTATTGGCGACGAAGACTATGTGGCCATCATTGACAAGCTCCGTCAGGACAAGCGGGTCAAGGCGGTTGTATTGCGCATCAACTCACCGGGCGGCAGCGCTTCGGCCTCTGACCACATCTGGGAGTCGCTCATGATGCTCAAGGAGACCGGCAAGCCCTTGGTCGTGTCCATGGGTGATTATGCTGCTTCCGGCGGCTACTATATTGCCGCGCCTGCCGATACCATTTTTGCGCAGCGCAATACCATTACCGGCTCCATAGGCGTCTTTCTGATATTCCCCTCTGTACAAAAGCTGATGAATGACAAGCTGGGGGTTCGCTTTGACACGGTACTCACGGCGCCCTACGCGGCGGGCTTTACGCCTGTGCAGCAGCTCAGCGAAGCTGAAGGCCGTATGCTGCAGGAGCGGACGGACTGGTTGTACCAGGTATTTTTGGGAAAAGTGGGCCGTGGGCGGAATATGTCGGTGGCAGGGGTGGATAGTGTTGCGCGAGGCAGGGTGTGGCTGGCAGATAAGGCCCAACAAATCGGGCTTGTTGATGAAATTGGCGGCCTCGACGAAGCCATACAAACTGCCGCCTCCATGGCTGGTCTGACCTCTTATGAGAAAGCTGTCTACCCTTCAGCCGTTTCTCCTATCGAACGCCTCTTTAAAGAGCTTATGGAAGAAGAAGAGGACCTCGGCAGCATCATCTTCCGGCAGAAGATGGGACAGCACCAGCCGTATATCCAGTTTCTGGAGTCACTAAGTCAACCGAAAGGTGTGCAGGCAAGACTGCCTTTCATTGTCGAATATCGCTAAACATTTATGGGCGGCATGAGCCGCCCATAAATGTTTAGAAAACAGCTTTTTGGTGGCTGAAGCTACCAAAAAGCTGTTTTTGTTTCTGCCTGCCTGTCGTTTTTTTAAAAAAATGACAGGCAGGCAGAAATACTTATTAAGCTACCTGCTCATCTGCTTCTTTGTTCCTGTTTTTGCGCCAGAGCCACACCAGCAGGCCGAGCAGCAGGTAAGGTGTAGCGAGCATATACAAAATACCGGCATTGAGGCCTTTACCCGAACTGCCGCCATTGGCCAGATTGGACTCTGCCGTAGCACGGCACATGGGGCATTGAGCCAGCAAGTCTGTTGTACCGACTGCAAGCAGTAGCACCAACAGCATGACTCCTACAATGATTGACTTGCGCTTCATAAATCGTATGTATTCATTTACCCTGTAAAGATAAGGGGTTTGCCTTTAATCTGCTAATACAGACTGTGGCCTAAAAATTGGAAACAGCTGCATATCCACCTAACAATTATCATTACCTTTGCGTTCACAAACTAGGTAAAAACATGGCGATGGAAGCAGCAAAGTTATTGTCCAGGCTGGTGCTGGATATGGAAGAATCGGCAACCATACGGATGGCTCAGATGGCCCGTGACCTCAAGGCCAAGGGGCATGATGTCATTGATCTGAGCTTGGGCGAGCCAGATTTTGACACCCCTGCACACATCAAGGCAGCCGCGGTGAAGGCACTTGAAGCGGGCTTTACCAAATACACCCCTGTTCCCGGCACCATGGAGCTTCGGCAGGCCATCTGCCGCAAGTTTAAGCGCGACAATGACATGGACTTCAGCCCTGCGCAGATTGTCGTATCCAATGGTGCCAAGCAGTCCATCGCCAATGTTTGTCTGGCCATGCTGAATCCGGGCGATGAGGTCATCATACTGGGTCCCTATTGGGTTTCGTATGCTGAGATTGTAAAAATGCCCCAGGCGGTGCCCGTCATCGTCAAAGCAGGCATCGAACAAGACTATAAGGTCAGCCCCGGTCAGGTGGCTGCTGCCATCAGCCCGCGTACCAAGCTGCTACTGTTTTCATCCCCCTGCAATCCCACCGGCTCGGTATACACCCGGGAAGAGCTCGAAGCCATCGCAGCCGTGGTCGCACCGCATGAAAACATCTACATCATCTCCGACGAGATCTACGAATACATCAATTTTAGCGGCCGCCATGCCAGCATTGGCGCCGTTGATGCAGTTAAAGACCGTACCATCACCATCAACGGCTTTTCTAAAGGCTTCGCCATGACCGGCTGGCGCCTCGGTTATATGGGCGCCCCCGCCTTCATCGCAGCAGCCTGCGCCAAAATTCAGGGACAGTTTACCTCCGGTGCCAACTCTTTCAGCCAGCAGGCCGCTGCCTACGCGCTGGAGGCTGATATGCAGCCAACGTATGATATGCAGGCCGCCTTTCTGCAGCGCCGTGATTTGGTCACAAGTCTGCTCAGCCAGATACCCGGCTGCAAGGTCAATACACCTTCGGGCGCTTTTTACAGCTTTCCCGATATTAGCAGCTTTTTTGGAAAAACGGACGGCAATACAGTTATCCGCAATGCAGATGATTTTTGCGAGTACCTGCTCAATACGGCCCATGTAGCTACTGTATCCGGCAGCGCCTTCGGCGCCGACGAATGTTTCCGCATCTCTTATGCGACTTCCGAGGCCTTACTCACAGAAGCCATCAGGCGTATCGCCGAAGCGCTCAGCAAGCTGCACTAAATGCCGGCTCGGGCAGCGGTGTTTACAAGACACTCCCGGGTGGCTCTTACCACCCGGGAGTGTCTTGCACTGGTTGCACTTATTCCCGGTAAATAGCTACCACCCGCTCGCCCGGTTTGGCATAGCCGCGGTACATTCCTTCCGAATTGAACGGCATAGAGATATTCCCCTGAGCATCTACGGCAATCAATCCTCCCTCTCCGCCTGCTGCTTTTAGCTTTCGGTTGATGACCTCCTCGGCTGCCGCTTCCAGACTCAACCCTTTATAGGCCATGAGGGCGGATACGTCGTGCGCAACGGCCCAGCGAATAAAATACTCCCCGTGTCCCGTACAGGACACAGCGCAGGTCTCATTGTTGGCGTAGGTGCCTGCTCCAATGACAGGCGCATCCCCTACCCTGTTCCAGCGCTTATTGGTCATGCCGCCGGTTGAGGTTCCGGCAACGAGGTTGCCGGCCCGGTCGAGAGCAACACAACCAACCGTACCAAACTTATAGTCCGTTCGGGATGGCCGCCGGGAGCCCTGTTTGCTGTCATGATCGAGCTGCGTCGCCTCCTCTGCTTTCGCCCGCTGAAGAGCATCCCAGCGTGTCTGGGTAAAAAAGTAGGCAGGATCGACTATTTCGAGTCCTTTTTCGCGGGCAAATTGCTCAGCACCCTGTCCTGTGAGCATCACGTGAGGCGATTGCTCCATAACAGCACGGGCAGCAGCAATCGGATGCCGGACGACCGTCAGGCCCGCTACAGCACCCGCCGACAAATCCTTGCCCTGCATGATACTGGCATCAAGCTCGTTGCGACCTTCATGCGTAAAAACAGCCCCCTTGCCCGCATTGAACAAAGGTGAATCCTCCAGAAAGCGGATCGTCTGCTCGACAGCATCAATCGCAGCTCCGCCTTCCTGCAAAACTTTTTCACCAATCTGCAAAGCAGAATCCAGTGCAGCTCTGTAGGCCGCATCCTGCTCGGCAGTCAGGTCTGTAGCGCGTATTGTACCCGCCCCTCCATGAATGGCGATAGCATAGGCCGGGCGTTCCTTCTCATTCGTCGCAGCCGCCTGTTGGCTGGCAGGCTGCCCGCAGCTGGCCAGCAACAGCGTGGCCAGCCATAAAATTGTCGATCGCATGTGTACGGCAGATTTGTGGTTAATTGATGGGAAAAAATACAACATCCCGTTCTACTTTGTCAGCTTACCGGCAGATTTATTTTTGTTCTACCCCAATCACTGCCGAAAGAATTTGCCCGCCATTGGGCGGGCGCCTGGCCGGTTTGTTTTTTTACACCCCCTAATCACTTGATAATTACCACCAAAGAACCCGCTCACAGAAAAATTACAAGGTTTTTTCAAAAAACAACCCCAAATACTTGCACAAACACAGCTTGTGCCCTATCTTTGCTGCCGCTTTGAAAAAATGATGTTATTCACTTTTTTACAGCACGCAAGCCAATACTTGCATTCGGGGCGTAGCGCAGCCCGGTAGCGCACCTGCTTTGGGAGCAGGGGGTCCCAGGTTCGAATCCTGGTGCCCCGACAAAAACTAAGAGAGATGCTTATTCATCTCTCTTTTTTTTTGCCCGGTTAAAAAAAAGCGGCGCGCAAAATTTTCTGCACGCCGCTTTTTTTTAACCTAATCACCCCTCCAGGGTCGGGCAGCCTTAGTAGCCGAGCAGCTTGAGCATAGACTCCGGCGTCTGCTCAGGCTGGTAGAGATGGTCGACCAGATTGCCCTGTGCGTCGCGATCGACCAGGATATGCTTAGGAGAAGGAATCAGACAGTGCTTGATACCTCCGTAGCCTGCAATGCTATCCTGGTAAGCCCCCGTGTGGAAGAAGCCCAGATACAACGGTTCCTCATCTGAGGGATCGTAGGCCGGCAGATATACCTGACCTTCGTGGATCTCTGAATTGTAATAATCGGAATTGTCGCAACTCAGTCCGCCGATGTTTACTCGTCGGTAATCATTCTGCCATTTATTGATGGGCAGGAGTATGAAACGCTCGCCAATACCCCAGGTATCCGGCAGGGTTGTCATGAGTGAGTTGTCGATCATATACCACATCTCGGAATCGTTCTGGCGTTTTTGCGCCAGCACGGAAAAGATGGTAGCTCCGCTCTCTCCTACTGTATACTTGCCAAACTCAGTGAAAATATCCGGTTCCGGTACATCTTCCTCCTCGCAAGTATTCATGATATTGTTGACGATCTCCTTGACCATGTACTTATAGTCAAATTCGAAGCCCAGGGTATTGCGAATGGGCATACCGCCACCAATATTGATCGCATGCAGATCCTCACATTCCTTACGGATATCGCAATACAGCTTGATCGCCTTTTTGAGTTCACCCCAATAGTAGAGGGTATCCCGAATGCCCGTATCTACGAAAAAGTGCAACATGCGTAGGCGGAACTTGGGATTGCCGGCAATTTTATCGCGGAAAAAGCTGACCACATCAGTAGACCGAATACCCAGACGGGAAGTATAGAACTCAAAATTGGGTTCTTCCTCAGTAGCTACGCGGATACCGAGATTGCACACACCCTTGACATGCTTGGCATAGTATTCCACTTCGTGAAAGTTGTCACAAATAGGAATGACATTTTCAAAGCCGTCATTGATGAGCTCGACGATGCGCTTGAGATAGTTCTCCGGCTTGAAACCATTGCAGATGATGACGGTGCTCTTGTCAATTTTCTTCTGTTTGTACAACCGTCGAACCAAATCGATGTCGAAGGCTGAAGAAGTTTCGATCTCTGCATCGTGATCAAGTACCTCATTGAGTACATAGCTGAAGTGACAGCTCTTGGTACAATAGCAATAATGGTACTTGCCCGAATAGCCCAGCGATCGCATCGCCCGGGTAAACAGATTGCGAGCCTTTTTGATTTGAGAACCTATTTTGGGCAAATAGGTCAGCTTGAGCGGTGTGCCGTATTTTTTGATCAGGTAGATCAAAGGAACACCATTAAATGTCAAATAACCATCCTCCAGATCAAACCCTTCCTGCGGAAAGTAAAACGTCTGATCGATCAGGTCAAAATATTTGTTTGCCACCAGCGGTTAAGATTAGTGAGGGTCAAACCATATAATACCCTTGGCTGATAAAACCGGACAAATGTAACGTAAAAACCAAAAATGGGGGGGCTTATTGAATTTTATTTTTATTTCCTGTAAAAGATCGACCTTTGCGGTCGTTTTTTACTCCTTAACTTGCCTGTATCATGGACAAAATCGACGCGCTGAACCAGGTTGCTGAATTTCACAGAACCTTTCAGCATCCTATCGAAGAACAACCTGTCATACCCGCTGCCGACCGCTGCAAGCTGCGTATTGCGCTGCTGCGCGAAGAGCTGCAGGAGCTGGAGGCTGCTATAGCCAACAAAGATATCGTAGAGGTAGCGGACGCGCTCTGTGATCTGCAGTATGTACTCAGTGGTGCTGTACTGGAATTTGGACTGGGTGAAAAATTTGTGCGCTTGTTTGAGGAAGTTCAGCGTTCCAACATGAGTAAAACCTGTGCCAGCGAAGAAGAGGCTATAGAGACCGCAGACTACTACCGGCAAAGCCGTGGTGTTGAATGTTATATCCGGCCGAGCGGCAACCAATGGCTTGTGTACCGACAGGATGATAACAAAACGCTCAAGAGCATACGTTATTCTCCTGCTGACCTGCGAGCTATTTTACAACAATCATAAGAAAGTAGCATTTTTTCACGCTTATATGCGTTTAGCAAGAGGCACCGTCGGCTGCGCAATCACCGGAAAAGACGAAATCCCCCCAAAAGATTGTGTAAGGGTTGTGTAAAAAAATTCCGAACATGCGCCAAAGCATGTACAGCTTTTCAACTACATTACAGCTATGCGTACACTTTTTCTTGCATCCGCCTTACTCCTTAGCCTGACAACTTTCGGCCAGGCCCAGTGGGGGCTGATGGTCAACTACAGCAACAACCAAGCTGAAAACTGGAAACTGGGGGACAATCCCGACGGTTCATTTCAGGAGCGCAGCATACTGGGACAGGGTTACAGCGCTAGTCTCGACTATCGGCTTCGCATTCCGCGTACCCGTATAGAGTTCCTGCCCGCACTGGGCATAGGCCGGGCTGCAAGAACCTTTACCGAATCTCCTAATTCACTCATCGCTCCACCCTTGGAATTTTCTGTCCGATATGCCGGATTCAACCTGCCCGTTCATATATATTTTCTCGATCTGGACGGAGACTGTGACTGTCCTACTTTCAGCCGACAAGGACCCAGTCTCAAGAAGGGTCTTTTTCTGATGATCAGTGCCGGTATCAACTATTTGGATCTGTCGCTGGAAAATCAAACAGCAAATATTGACCAAGGCAGCTGGGCCGGCAATTTGGGTGTTGGCCTGGGTCTTGATCTGGGGCTAAACCAACGACTTACCATCAGTCCGCTTTTGCGGGGCATCTACAGTCCGTCCGTCCGCTGGGAGAAACTTGTACCTCCCGACAATACAATGGCCATACAGCCCGATTTTACCACCAACTCGCCTCTGATGCAGTTTCAGCCTGGTATACGCCTGGGTTTTCAGTTGTGATATCGCATTTTGCACAGCTTGTTGCACTTTTTACCACAAGCTTTACTTCGTATATAGCCCCCGTATAAATTTCTGAAAATCATTTTATTACATACAAAACACCTGCTTCATCAATTCGTAGCAGTCTGTTTTTTCACTCACCAGCGTAGCGCAATTGACTCTAAATTTACCATCAGCAAGCAAGTAAAAGCGCTTACGTATGATGGAAAAAGACAATCAGCGGCCACTAAATACCTACAGTAGCAGGCTCACACAGGACGAGACACAGCCTGCAGCGCAAGCCATGCTCTACGGCATAGGTCTGACAGAAGAGGACATGACCAAGGCTCAGGTAGGTATTGTCAGTACGGGCTGGGAAGGCAACACCTGCAATATGCACCTCAACGGGCTGGCAGACTGGGTTAAAGAAAGCGTCTGGGAAAGCTCTCTGGTCGGGCTAATTTTCAACACCATTGGTGTAAGCGATGGCATCAGCATGGGTACCAGCGGCATGCGCTACAGCCTGCCAAGCCGTGATATTATTGCTGACAGTATAGAAACGGTGGTTGGTGCCCAGTGGTATGACGCCGTTGTAGCGGTCACGGGCTGTGATAAAAACATGCCAGGCGCCATGATTGCGCTGGCGCGGCTCAACAGACCCTCCATTCTTGTCTACGGAGGCACCATCAGTCCGGGTTGCCATGCCAACCAAAAGCTCGATATCATCTCTGCCTTTGAGGCCCTTGGCCAAAAAAATGCAGGTCAGCTCGATGCTTCTGTCTTCAAACAAATTGTAAAGAGCGCCTGCCCGGGACCCGGTGCCTGCGGCGGCATGTATACGGCCAATACTATGGCCTCTGCCATTGAGGCCATGGGCATGAGTCTCCCCTTCAATAGTTCTTATCCGGCCAATTTTCCGGAAAAAGAAGCTGACTGCCGCCGGGTGGGAGCCGCCATACGCCTGCTGCTTGAGCGCGACATCAAACCTGCTGATATCATGACGCGGGAAGCTTTTGAAAACGCCATTACGGTCATCACAGTGCTCGGGGGGTCTACCAATGCTGTCCTGCACCTCATTGCCATTGCCAAGGCTATAGGTGTACCTCTTTCTATTGATGATTTTCAGCGCATAGGCGATAAAACACCCCTGCTGGCTGACCTGAAGCCCAGTGGGCGCTATGTTATGGAAGATTTGTACCTCGTCGGAGGAGTGCCCGGGGTCATGAAACAACTGCTGGAAGAGGGTTATCTGCATGGCCATTGTATGACCGTTACCGGCAAAACAGTGGCAGAAAATCTTGCGGAAGTTCCATCGCTCAGGGCTGGTCAGGATGTCATCAGACCTGTCACCAATCCCATCAAATCGAATGGGCATATTCAGATTCTGTACGGCAACCTTGCCGAAGGCGGGTCGGTTGCCAAAATCACCGGCAAAGAGGGAGAGGTTTTTGAAGGGCCGGCACGCGTATTTGACCGTGAAGACGATGTCAATGCTGCCATTGCCGCGAATCAGATTCAGGCAGGTGAGGTTATTGTCATTCGATACTGTGGCCCCCGCGGAGCGCCCGGTATGCCCGAAATGCTAAAGCCCACCAGCGCCATTATGGGTGCCGGCCTTGGTAAATCGGTGGCCCTGATTACTGACGGACGCTTTTCGGGCGGCACCCACGGCTTTGTTGTGGGGCATATCACGCCCGAAGCCCAAAACGGCGGTTTGATAGGCCTGGTGGAGGACGGTGATATCATCACCATCGACACCCTTGCAAGGCGACTGTCGGTGGATCTGAGCGAAGCAGAAATCAGCAGGCGCCGCCTGCGCTGGAAAGCACCGGCCATACCCGTCACCAACGGAGCGCTGCGCAAATATGCCACCCTCGTCAGCAGCGCCAGTGAAGGCTGCGTAACCGACGAATCCCCACTGCAATAAATACAGGTATCCTCCTGCAACAATCAGGTACAACACATTTTGTATGAAGCGACACGAACAAGTATGGTCAGTTGGCACAGAAGTTGCTGACCCCCCCGCGCGGGAGCGTATCACCGGTGCCGAAGCCGTCCTCCGTTGTTTGCTGATGGAAGGTATCGACACCATTTTTGGCTATCCCGGAGGCGCCATTATGCCTGTCTATGATGCACTTTGGTACTATCAGGACAAGCTTACGCATGTGCTTCCGCGGCATGAACAAGGCGCCATCCATGCTGCTGAGGGCTACGCCCGGGTGAGCCGCAGGACAGGCGTCTGCATGACCACCTCCGGACCCGGTGCTACCAACCTGCTCACAGGGCTGGGCGACGCAATGCTGGATTCTACCCCCCTGGTGTGCATTACCGGACAAGTAGCCAGTCACCTGCTTGGCAGCGACGCCTTTCAGGAAACGGACGTCATCAACTGCACCATGCCGGTTACAAAATGGAATTACCAGATTACCAAAGCGGAAGAAATCCCCTTTGTATTTGCCAAGGCTTTTTACGTGGCCAACTCGGGTCGCCCCGGACCGGTAGTCATTGATATTACGAAAGATGCCCAACTGGCTTCGCTTGACTTCCACTACCAGCGGCAGCCTTATATCAGAAGTTATCATCCGCTGCCCAAGATTGACCCACAGGCCATTGCAGCGGCGGCAGATCTAATCAACCGGGCAAAACGCCCCATGATTCTGGCAGGCCACGGCATACAAATCAGTGGCGGGCAAGAGGTATTCAGGAAGCTGGTAGAAAAAGCCGGTATTCCCTGGGCATGGACGCTGCACGGCATTTCAACCCTGCCATCCGATCATCCACTTTTTGTAGGCATGCTCGGTATGCATGGCAACTATGGCGCCAACATCAAACAGAACGAATGTGATGTGCTCATTGCCATCGGCATGCGTTTTGATGACCGGGTAACAGGTCGGCTGAGCAGCTATGCACGACAGGCAAAAGTCATTCATATTGAAATAGATCCCTCCGAAATTAATAAAAACGTAGTTGCTGACGTGCCCATTCTGGCCGATGCCCGTATGGCCTTGGAACAGCTGCTCCCGCTCGTAGAAGACCGACAGCATACCGACTGGCTGGCATCGTTCAGGCTTTGCGATGCCGAAGAAAAGAGTGTTGTTATTGACAAAGCGCTCAGCCCGACAGCCTCAGGAGAAATCAGGATGGGTATGGTCGTTGACGAAGTTAGCAGGCAGACAAACGGTATGGCTACGGTGGCAACAGATGTCGGGCAACACCAAATGATGGCAGCGCGCTACTACAACTACCAACGCACCAACCAGTGGGTTTCCTCGGGCGGAGCAGGTACTATGGGCTACGGACTGCCGGCAGCTTTTGGTGCCAAGTGGGCACAACCTGACAACACAGTCGTTGTCTTCATCGGTGACGGGGGATTCCAGATGACGCTGCAAGAATTGGGACTTTGTGCACAGTGGAAAGTGGGTGTCAAAATCATCTTGCTGGACAACAACCACCTGGGTATGGTCAGGCAGTGGCAACAGCTGTTCTTTGACCGGCGTTACTCGGCGGTTGAACTGGAAAATCCTGATTTCATTACCATTGCTGCTGGCTTTGGCGTGCCGGGCCGCAGCATCAGCCAGCCGGAAGAGCTCCCAACAGCTGTTGCAGAGATGCTCGCCAGCGACGGCCCCTGGTTGCTGCACGTACGCGTAGCCACAGAAGAAAATGTCTTTCCCATGGTACCTGCAGGTGCAGCCGTGGATGAAATTATTCTTGAACCCTGAAAACCGTCGGCACGCCCCTTGTGCTCCGATTTTCTCATTACCAACGCGTGTAGTATGCTGGAAGAAAAATATACCATCACGGTTTTTACCGAAAATCATACCGGACTTCTCAGCAGGGTTGTATCGGTCTTCACCAGGCGACACATCAACATAGAGAGTCTGACGACCAGCCAGTCCTCCATACCCGGTATCCATCGATTCACCATCGTGGCAACTGTCACCGAGGATATGGTCAAAAAACTAACCGCTCAGCTGGATAAACAGGTAGACGTCCTCAAGGCATTTTACTACCCCCCTGATGAAATCGTTCATCAGGAGCTTGCACTCTACAAAGTGCCTACCCAAATCTTCAGTAACAGCAATAAAGTCGAACGACTGATCCGGGCGCACAATGCCCGCATACTGCACATAGAGCCGGAATACATCGTTATTGAAAAAACTGGCCATGAGCATGAAACAGAGGCACTGTTGCATGAATTGCAGGCCTATGGCATCTATGAGTTTGTACGTACGGGCAGGGTAGCTATCGTAAAGCCCATGGAACGACTCAACCAATACCTTCTCTCAATCGAAGAAGTATAGGCCGCACGGGTATGAATATTTGAAAAACAAGATGCCGCAAATTAAAATATTGTATTTTTGTGACGCAATACCGGCGCTGGTGTAAATACGGCACTCTCAAGCCCGGTCGTGTCCCAAACCTGTCTTTTATTTACCTTCTACCCGATGATTAATTACTCCACAACGTTTTGACGGCTGGTGCCAACAAAACGTTGTGGAAGTATGTGTGCTTGCTGATTTTTGCATAATGAGCAAGCCTTACCTTGTTGTAGTGGATTTGGCCTGCCTTGCGTGCTGGTTTGCCCTACTTGCAACACCCCACCATCACGTTGATATAGCAGAAAAATCAGCCCGGGCTGAATTGCAGAATGTCATCACCATGAACATGAACTATCAACGTGACTTTAGCGGATCGCTAAGCGTAAACGAATTGCGTTTCCACTTTTTCAGCCGCACTTTGCTGTGGTTACCCTTTCTCTCCATGTTGTTTTTGGCAAGCTGCCAGAAAGACCCGGATGAAGCCGTACAGGTAGAAGGTCCGGCTGCAGCTGAAGCCTATTCCTATGAAGTGCCCTATGCCTGGAACAGTCTCATGCTCGAGCTTGAGCGCTACCTGCCTGCGCCGATTGCTGCCCGCAACCTGGGCTATATTGGGCTGGCAGCTTATGAGGCCGTACAGCCGGGTATGCGCGATGAACATACTTCCGTGGCAGATGCCTTTCCGGGTTTGGTATTGCCACCGGCAGGCGAAGGCCCGTACCACTGGCCCACCGTACTGACTGCCTGTTATGCCAAATCCTGCGAACTTTTTTACCGCACGGCGCCTTCTGCGCTTGTTTTCAATATATACAGCCTGCGCAACAGCCAGTTTATCGAATACAAGCAAATAGTTGACCCGGCTATATTCGAGCGGTCATCCAACTATGGAGCACAGGTAGCACAAGCGGTTCACAATTGGGCGGCGACAGACACCGAAGCCCACAATGCCTGGCGGCGCCCCCGCAATCCCAGTTATGTGCCGGCCCAAGGGTTGGTTGACGGCATTTGGCGGCCTACTTTCCCTGATTACGGAGCACCGGTACTTCCCGCCTGGGGTAATACGCGCACTTTCGTTGCGGACGAGACTGACGTATGTGCCCCGCCACTGGCGTACAGCGAGTTTGCAGGCAGTGACATGTACCAACAGCACCTTGACATTGTGCAAAAAGTTGATTCCATCAAGCAGGGACATTTATCCGAGGATGCCTGGATTGCCATTTTTTGGAGTGACGATTGCGCGACGCTCACCTTCACCCCGGCCGGCAGGTGGATAGCCATTGCCAACCAGTTGGTACAGCAGGAAGACAGCTCGCTGCCGGAAGCGCTGGAATTGTATGCCAAAGTTGGCATCAGCCTCTGCGATGCCGGCATCCGCACCTGGCACGAAAAGTACAAGTGGAATACAGAACGTCCGATTGACTATATACGGCGGGTAATGGGCAGGAATGACTGGAATACCATCATGTGCCCTGATGGTACGGGCAAATTTTTTACGCCACCTTTCCCCGCCTATCCTTCAGGGCACGCTGCCTTTGGAGCTGCTGCAGTTGAAGTGATGGTTGATTTTGTTGGCGACAATTACCATCTGGTTGACCGGTGTCATGAAAACCGCGGTGAGTTTGACGGACGCCCCAGAGCCTTCAACAGTTTTTATGCCATGGCTGAGGAAAATGCTTATTCCCGCATCCCCTTGGGAGTACATGTTCAGGCAGATTTAGACGCCGGACTTGCGTTGGGTTACCAAGTCGGCAGAAAAGTGAATCAGCTGCCTTGGCGTCGGTAGTAGAATTATTAGCTGCGTATGGATCGTGATCAGCCACTTGCATGGTGCAGAAAGGAGAGAAAAACAGTCGGCTGCATTATAATTTCTGTCAATAGGCTATAAGTATTTTCAATAAGCTTATTACCTTTGTCATGTTCAAAACATAAATATTATCTACTTTTGCATAACCGTAAGGAGTGCTCTATGAAATTCTTGTATTATAGTTTGCTTTTATTCTGCACGATTTCATTGTACCATAGCTGCCAGTCGGTAGCAAGCCCGGCGGAGGAAGTTCATCTTCAACAGCTTTTGGAAAAAACGAAAGCACTTCACTGTCGAATTGCCGATTTGAGCATGGAAGCTAAGAAGCTTTGGGATGCTGTGAATACAAGCATGGAAGGTCGTCTGCCTGCAGACATGTCTGAGTATCACAAAAACAACATGTTGCGGTTGCGAAATGCCCGGCTGATTCGGGAGTTTGAAGTATATCCCCTGTTGGGCGAGGATGTGCACAGGTTAGTCGACAGTGCGCAACTCATGGATGTGCAGATTGCAGCGGAAATGCGAATAGCCATGGACAGCCTTTCAGTTTGCGATAGTCTTTCACAGAAATTGCTGGTAGCGCTCGCGAAAAGGGAACCGGAGTTGTATACAAATTGGAAGTACAAGTTTGTTGACGTAAATTGTCTGAAATAAAGTAACGACCCATAACAAACTGCTTTGCATCGGAATTCGTCAAAAATCTCATGTAAAAAGTGTTGGCCAATGAAACAAGTTTATTTTTCAGGAAGTGCAGTAAAGCCTGTCTTGTTTGGTGCTTTAGTTGTAATGCTTTTCCTGACCGGTTGCCGTCCCGATGACACCCCCGTCATAGATGAAGATTTGCGTAAACCGCAGGAATACAGCTATGAGCTTGCTATGCGCTGGAATCTGCTCATGCTTGATCTGGAGCGTTTTTCACCAGGCTACAGACCACCGATTGCTGCCAGAACACATGCTTACATTGGGATCGCGGCTTACGAAAGCATACTGCCAGGTATGTCTGACGAGTACCTTTCTATACAAGATCAATTTCCGGGGCTCGTTCTGCCAAAGGTAGAGCCGGGTCTGACTTATCACTGGCCATCGGTGCTGACGTCATGTTATGCAAGGTCGTGTGAACTTTTTTTCCCTACGGCTCCATCTGAACATCTTTTCAGATTGTACAGCCTGCGCAACGAGTTGTTTCAGCAATATAAAAACTCGATAGATTCTGAAATTTTTGATCGTTCGACAGAATACGGCCGTCGTGTAGCGCAGGCAGTATTCAACTGGTCGGCAACGGATCCGGTAGGCCACCAGGCCTATCTAAGTCCGCTCAGCCCCGACTATGTTGCCCCGCAGGGTAATATTCCCGGTATATGGAGGCCTACTTTTCCTGAGTATACGGATGCGCTGCTACCGCGTTGGGGTGAGGCCCGGACGTTTGTAGCCGGACCTGATGACGTTTGTCCGTCACCTGATGCCTACAGCCAGCAACCGGGTTCAAGTTTTTACCAGCAGGCCCTGGAGGTACGGGATATCGTCAACCAGGTAAAAGCCGGCAATCGTCCGGAGGATGAATGGATTGCTATTTTCTGGAGTGACGATTGTGCAGTACTAACATTTACACCATCGGGGCGTTTTATTGCCATTGCCAATCAGTTGCTGGAGCAGGAAGATGCCAATTTAGCTTTTGCTATTGAAACCTACGCCCGTGTAGGCATAGGCATTGCAGATGCGGGTATCCGCGCCTGGCATGAGAAGTACCGCTACAATCTTGAGCGCCCCATATCTTATATACACCGCGTATTTAACAATACTGACTGGAATACACTTATGTGCCCGGATGGCACCGGCAATTACTTTACGCCCAACTTCCCGGCTTATCCTTCGGGGCATGCAACCTTCAGCGCTGCTGCAGCCGAGATATTTGTAGATTTGTTTGGAGAGAACTATGCTTTTGTTGATCGCTGCCACGAAGATCGTACGGAATTTGACGGCAGGCCGCGCTCATTTGCCAATTTCTATGATATGGCAGAGGAAAATGCCTACTCAAGGATTCCGCTGGGTGTCCACTTCCGCATGGATGCTGAGTCGGGTTTGCAGCTCGGGTATCGGATCGGCCGCAAGGTGAACGAAATACCCTGGAGGCGCTAAAATCTGCTTCGGGTGCTGAAAGTCCGGCATCAAAAACAAGC
The DNA here is from genome assembly GCA_964441755.1 of uncultured Saprospiraceae bacterium. Lineage (GTDB taxonomy): Bacteria > Bacteroidota > Bacteroidia > Chitinophagales > Saprospiraceae > JAUMBM01. The sequence goes on along the minus strand of CAYTVG010000002.1, from coordinate 149,422 downwards.
GCTGCAGCGGACTGCTGCAACGCTTGTTTTTTTATATGTATGCTGCCGTGTTAATTGGAGGGGCGAATATGTTTTTACAAGAATAAAACCTGCCTTACCATAAGAATTCATATCTTAGGGTCATATATGTAAACTACTTATGCGGTTTTTGGCCTTACTTGCTATCCTTTTGTCTGCATCCAGTGTATTCTGGATTGTTGCCTGGCTAGTACGTCAGCGGCTGAGCAGCCTTAGTCGTCTGCTTTACGGGCTGGGAGGCATTGTTATTGCCTTCCTCTTCGGCCTGTGGGTATACGAGGCAAGCGGCTGGCAGCGGCAGGCGCACTACAAACAGTTGGTTTATGCCCTCAACGACCCCATTATGCAGAGTTATCTTCGCCGAGGCGTAGATGTCGACAAGAGTTTGCTGATGCTGAGTGTGGCCAGCCGAGGACTATCCGGCTATGCACGCATCAGTAAAACCGCTTCAACAGAGGCACGGAGCTGGCTGGCCTGGTCTGCCCAATGGGTTGCTGACGAGCGAAGATTCCCTGTCTGGAGGCGCAGTGCAGAATGGGAGCAGCAGGTGTTTTTTCTGTCACACGCTGCTATCATACTGGCTCATTATCAAATGACTACCCTGGATGAAACCTACGCAGCCAAATGGACGAAGGCGTGCAAGTACCTGGCAGACGGTATTAGCCGTTCGCGCTATAAAAACCTGGCCTCCCGACCCAAAGATATTGCTTTTCGCCCCTACGACAATGCAGCAGCTTTGTACGCTCTCAGCCTGCACGACAGCTACTTCGGAAGCAAGCTGTTGGAGACCGCATCGATGGACTGGTCCATGTACGTACAGCGAGAGTTACTCTTTGACGACAACGATCTTCCTTGTTCGGGATTCACCAATACAAACCGATGCAGACTTGACGCTGTAGGAAGCAGCATGGCCATGCTCAACGTCTATGCTGCGGAGAGCAACTCCCCCCTGGCCAAATCCTTTTGGAAGAAATTCTGCTTCTCTTACAAAGAAAGCGTGATGAATGTGTGGGCCTCCTTCCGCAGCACTGTGCAGGGTCGGGAACTGGCGCCTTTCTGTGATGAAAACATGTATCCTTTGCTATGCGACCGCTACCAGACGGAACTTGCACAATGGGCTGCTGCCAGGCACAGAAGTTGGTTGATCTATTACCAAATCAACAATTTCCTGTTGATTTACGACCTTTTTAATCCCATCAGTAAAGCCTGGCGTGAGCCACCGAATAAGCAGATAGAAACACTCATGCAACTTTCTGCCCGCCTGAGTGCTTCCGTGAGTTAATCAAGCGAGTGTCGCCTTGCCGGGAGCAGCCACGCGCATGCTTACAGTCGAACTATTTAAAGGAGATGACTCCTCCTGTATTCTTTAAGGACGGCATTATCAGTAGGCCTAGATGTGTCGTTCAGCGTGATAACTTGAGCGTACCAACGGCCCACTCTCGACATAAGAAAAACCACGTTTGATTCCCTCCTCTTTATAGTGGGCAAAAAGATCGGGATGAATAAACTCAACCACCTCAAGGTGCATGCGGGTTGGTTGCAGGTATTGACCGATGGTCATCACATCGCAGCCATGTGCTGCAAGATCATCCATGATCCTGTACACCTCTTCAGGCTTTTCGCCCAATCCCACCATGATGCCGCTTTTGGTGCGTTTACAATACGCTTTGGTGCGTTGAATTTGCTCCAGACTACGGCTGTATTTGGCCTGCGGCCTCACTTTTCTGTAGAGACTCTCAACTGTTTCCATATTGTGAGAAACCACCTCCTGACCGGCACTGATCATCCTTTCCAGCGCGTCCCAGTTGGCCTTCACATCGGGGATTAGTGTCTCAATGGTTGTTGCAGGAGAACTTTCCTTGACAGCGCGGACGGTCTGATACCATATTTCTGCACCTCTATCCTTGAGCTCATCGCGATTAACGGAAGTGATTACAGCATGTTTTACCTGCATGAGCCGGATAGCCTCTGCAACCCTGCGCGGCTCATCGACATCATACTCAGTAGGTCTGCCAGTTTTTACTGCACAGAAGCTACAAGAGCGTGTACAGGTATTACCCAGGATCATGAAGGTAGCTGTACCTTCTCCCCAACACTCCCCCATATTAGGGCAATTACCACTCTGACAGATTGTATGCAGCTTATACTCATCTACCAGCGAACGGACATGCTTGTAAGCCGGACCTATAGGAAGCTTAACACGCAGCCAGTCGGGTTTGCGCTGGGTATTAGTGACAGACTCTGTAATGGGTAGCTCGATCATATTGTCTAATGCTTAGCGGCGCTTGCCGAGTTGCAAATTTATATAAAAATTGATGAAAGCAGCACTGTTTTCAACCCCACGGGTAGTGGAGCTCTCCACCATAATAGGCACCTCTCTAAAGAAAAAATCGACCGCAATCCCGGCCTCTACAGCCTTGACGGTTTCTTCGAAAGCCCCCCAGTCAAAATGCAGCGCCGCTTTGGCCTGTATTCCCGGCAGCAGGCGTATTTCTCCCAGTCCTCTCAGCCAGGAAGCAGCTCCGTAGACGGTGTAAATATCCAGAAACGTACGTGCGTTATCTTCCGTGTAGCGCTCAGGTCGGATGACAACGCGATTGGTGCCCTGATCACTGAAATAAATAAGGTTGAGGTAATAGGGTTTCAAAAACCCCAATGCAGGACCCCCACTGTAAGAATAGCCCACCGCTACTCCACGGCGCACCGCTTTTTCTGACAGATAGCGTTTGAACCCCAAGCCGCCGCGCAGCACGTAGAACTGATTTTGCTTACCAAAAACAAAAGGGTTGGAAGCAATATTAGAGCCGGGAAACTGTATATCAAAGCTCTGGCGAAACTCCTGGCTATGTCTGAGATTACCGATTTCCAGATTGTAAAAACGGGTGCGGTAATACGTCTGCAGTTCACCAAAGTTTACCCCCAGGGCAATGCTGCGGGGGGTAAGCAGTTTGAAATCAAAAGTGAGCTCTTCGTTGTAAACGATGCCCTTTTTCTCGTCGTTGTAATAATTGCGGCCGGCAGGCAGCTGCTGCTGCCCCGGCAATGTATGCAATACAGCTGCGAGTAAGACAACCAACAAAGTAAACTGCTTGCACATAGCTTTTGCAGATTAGGAGTACTATAAATACAGTCGAAACCGGGTTTTGTTGGCTACAAGTTACGAATGTTGTTGGTATAAGCCTCTATAAGAACCCGGGGTTTTACATTTTTCATATAATTCTCCATAAAGCATCCTCTATTTTTATCCACCAATTTCGGGCGGTGTATTGACAACCATCCTGTCCTGTGATTGTTTTACGGCTTGCAGGTGGTAGTTGCTGCCGGCCATACATATTACAAATTATTACTGCGTAAGCCAATGACACAAAGATTTGGAAAGACAGGCGTGTTGCTCGTAAATCTGGGCACCCCGGATGCTCCCAGGCGCAAAGAAGTAGGTCGATACCTGACAGAGTTTCTGATGGACAGGCGAGTGATTGACTACAACTGGTTTGTCAGAACCTTGGTCGTCAGAGGAATCATTGCCCCCTTGCGATCAGGCAAATCAGCCAAAGCCTACCAGAAGGTATGGACAGAAAACGGTTCTCCCCTAAAGTATTACGGCTACAGGCTTGCGGAAGGCGTTGCCCAAACGCTGGGTGATGGATTTCATGTAGAGTTGGCCATGCGCTACCAAAATCCGTCGATTGCGTCAGCGCTGGACAAACTCATGCAGGCAGGAGTAGATGAGATCATTGTTTTTCCGCTCTTCCCTCAGTACGCCGGTGCAACTACCGGATCCGTGCACGAGGAAGTAATGCGATTACTTTCCGGCAGAGAAAATATCCCGAAGCTACACTTTGTAAGCAGCTACTACGATCATCCCGAGATGATTGCCATCTTTGCCAACAATGCACGCAAGTTTGACCTCAGCCATTACGATCACTTTATTTTCAGTTACCACGGGCTACCCGTACGGCAACTGAAGCGGGCAGATCCCAGTGGTCAGCACTGCGCCCGCAAAGAAGGCTGCTGCCAGCAACTTGGCAGTGTCAATCAATTTTGTTACTCTGCCCAGTGCCACGCCACGACCCGCGCCCTGATTGCCCAATTGGGTCTTGATCCGTCGAAGTGTACCACTACCTTCCAAAGCCGGCTGGGGCCGGAGGAATGGGCCAAGCCCTATACCAGTAGCGTCATTGAATCGCTGGCCAAGCAGGGCGCCAAGCATCTGCTGGTTTTCAGCCCCGCTTTTGTTGCCGACTGCCTTGAGACCATTGAGGAAATCGGTTCTGAATATCAGGAAGAATTCGAGGAGATGGGTGGAGAGAAAGTTGATCTTGTACCTAGTCTCAATGATGATCCACGCTGGATAGAACTGGTTGCACAGCTGGTGAAAACAGAGAGCAGTATGTACCACAATACAGCTGTTCACTAAGTTTTGCGCTCTGCAAAACTTAGTGAACAGCTGTATTGTGGCAGTATGGGCAGCGCAAGCGCTGCCCGTACTGCCATTTTTTGTGACAAATATCACATGACAAAGTCTTCATATTGGCCTATCTTTGTACGGCTATTAAACAAAGAGGTGCGGTATGAAGGCACAAAATTGGCCGGAAAAGAGCCGGCAGGATGAAATCCGGGAGCTGGTAAGGCGTCGGTTTCCCAGGCTCAATGAGCCGGCGCTGCTTGACGAAATTGCCGCGCAAGGCAATCTTGTAGACTTCAAAGCAGGTGAAACGCTGTCGGAGTACGGAAGTTACGTACGCTATATACCCCTTGTGCTGGAAGGCACCCTCAAAGTCATGCGCTCAAGCGACAGCGGTGACCTTTTCCTGTATTACGTAGAGGCCGGGGAGGCCTGTGCATCATCATTCACTTGCTGTATAAGCCAGAAAAAAAGCTACATACGAGCCGTTGCCGAGGACGACTTACTCGTACTTACTCTACCTACGCGCATGGTTGATGAGTGGATGACCCGTTACCGAAGCTGGAAAGACTTTGTCATGCAGTCTTATGAAGACAGGCTGATGGAACTGGTAGAAGCCATTGACAATATTGCTTTTCTGCGTATGGACGAGCGGCTGTGGCAATACCTGCTCGACCGCTCCCAGGCCACACACGAGAAAATACTTCAGACTACGCACCAGGAAATTGCCGACGACCTTCACGCTTCCAGGGAGGCCATCAGCCGCCTGTTGAAACAGCTTGAGAAGCAAGGTAAGATTAAGCTCGGCCGCAACAAAATTGAAATTATCTCTAATCACTAGTTAGCGGATGCAATCGCATCAGCTGATTGGTGGTAACGACAACCAACGTATATATGCTGTCCTACATTACCGCATTGGACTGGATAAAAAACTACCGCCGCGAGTGGCTTAGCGGCGACCTTTCAGCAGGCCTGACCGTCGGTGTCATGCTCATTCCTCAAGGCATGGCCTACGCTCTGCTGGCCGGGCTGCCTGCTGTATACGGATTATACGCCAGCACTTTTCCGCTCATCATCTACGCCCTGCTAGGCAGTTCCCGGCAGTTGGCCGTAGGACCTGTTGCCATGGTATCACTGCTCACAGCAGCAGGCGTTGGCACCCTGGCAACCGCCGGCACGGAAGCCTACCTGGCGCTGGCACTTACGCTGGCCTTGCTGGTAGGCCTCATACAATTTGCGCTGGGTGCCCTGCGGTTAGGCTTTTTGGTAACGTTTCTCTCCCACCCGGTCATTAGCGGGTTTACTTCCGCGGCGGCACTAATCATAGGACTTTCGCAGCTCAAACACCTATTAGGTATAAATCTTCCCAACAGCCACCACGTTCACGAAATACTGCTGGCAGCAGCCGGCAATATCGATCAGATCAACTGGCTCACAGCTGCCATAGGCATAGGTGCTATGTTGGTCATCATTGCGGTTCGCCGGCAATTTCCGGCTATCCCGGGGGCGCTGGTAGCTGTTGTCTTAGGCATCTCAATAACTGCCGCCTTCTCTCTAAACGAGCTCGGGGTGAAAATTGTAGGCAATGTGCCCAAGGGATTGCCACAATTTCAGTTTTCGGGCTTCTCCTGGGCAGATTTACGTTCGCTGTTACCCATATCCCTTGCCATCAGTCTGGTAAGCTTCATGGAAAGTATCGCCGTCGCCAAAGCTATGCACAACCGGCATCGCGACTACCAGTTGAATGCCAACCAGGAGCTCTTCGCCCTTGGTATGGCCAATATTGTCGGATCATTCCTCCAGTCCTTTCCGGTCACGGGAGGATTTTCGCGTACAGCCGTCAATGATCAGGCAGGCGCTAAGACAGGCCTGGCGTCACTCATTGCAGCAGCACTGGTCTTACTCACCCTGCTTTTTTTCACACCTCTGTTTTATTACCTGCCCAATGCCGTACTCGCGGCTGTGATTATCGTAGCCGTCATCAACCTGATCGACTGGCGCGAGGCTGTTAATTTATGGCATATTCATCGGGTAGATTTTTGGATGCTGATCGCCACCTTTTTCTTTACCCTGCTACTGGGCATTGAGCAGGGCATCGGTATTGGCGTTGTACTTTCACTGGCCTCCGTTGTCTACGGGTCTGCAAGGCCTCACCTGGCTGTATTGGGCAAGCTTCCCGATGCCCCCTACTACCTCAACATCGAGCGGCATGAAAAACTCGAAATAAGACGAGACATTCTGGTGCTACGCTTTGACGCCCCCCTCTTTTTTGCAAATACAGACTTTTTTCGCGAAAACATTGAGCAGCTTGCAGCCGCCAAGGGTGATGCCCTCAAGGCCATCATTGTCCAGTGCGATACCATCAGTCAAATCGACTCGACGGCCATGCACATGCTTGAACAGACGATCGAGGACTTCAGAAAGCGCGACATACAATTGCTGCTGGCGGCTGTCATCGGACCTGTAAGGGATCGGTTGGCCGATAGTGGCCTGCGCGACAAAATAGGCAAGGATCATTTCTTTCTCAGCGTTCAGCAAGCTGTCGATTCTCTTGATGGCAAGTACCGCTTTCTGACTGTTGACCAGATGCAGACGTATACAATGCAGCGCGATCAATAAAGTGTCTTGCGCTGGTCAAAGCAACGGCTTCTTGGAAAATTTCATGTGCACAAAACTGTGTGCTGACTGAAGTTACTGACCTATAGCTTAGCAATATCAAGTACTTGCACCCCGTACACACGGTGGTGCTGTCAAGCGAAGTATCGTACAGCTCAGCAATATCAAATACTTGCACGCTGGCAGAGCCCGTGAAGTAAATTTTACTGTCTCAGTTCGTATACCGTCATGCGCTTGATGTTGATAGCACCACCTTTGGCATAGAACCGCAGTTGATTAAAATCCTCTTCAGGGAAGAATACATTCGTAAAACAGCTTGCCCCATCATTGGCAAAAAGCTCACAAGAGGCTCTGTCTATATAAATACGCCATTGTATTTCGTTGCCCTTCATAGCCCCCATAGCGGTATGCCGTCCGTTTGCAAAATCGGGATCAAAATCAACCTTACCCGAGCGTGTCCTGTCGCTGTAAGCAACTCGCCTTACCGGATCATAGCCCAATTGATACGACTGCCCTTTGGCATTGGACCACTCGAAACCAAAATCCATAGCCCCGTCGACCGGCCATTCGCCTTCCAGCACAATTTCAGCTACGGTGGGACTAAACGTCAGTTTTTCGCCCATGTTCAGCTCATCTTCAACACGCACATCCTTCCATTCATACTGCTGCCTGCGCATTTTCTCCAGTTCTTTGGCCGGTGAAACAAACAAGCGCAACCCCTGCAACGTTCGTTGCAGTACCAGCTCCCGCGGAATTGTCATAGCGCTCCGCCAGCGCTGAGTTGGCGTCACGGTTGCGTAGTCCCAGTTAGACATCCAGCCGATCAATAAACGGCGGCCATCCTGCGACGGTATATCCGACCAGGTTACCCCGGCATAATTGTCCCGACCCCAGTCGAGCCATACAGCCTCACCTGCGTCCAGTCTGCGGGTAAAATCATAGTCAAGCGCAAATTTTTCCCCATCGAAAAAACCGACAAAATACTGCGTTGCAGACCCCCCGTTGGGGCCACCCGGATTCATACTCACCAACAACACCCAGCGTACATCATTGGTGCCGGCAACCGTCATGGGGAAAAGATCAGGACACTCCCAGACCCCCCCATGAGCCCCCTTATCTTTCCCAAAATCACTCATAAAAGTCCACTGCCTGAGGTCAGGTGACTGATAAAAGCTCACATGATCGCCGACGGCCAGCACCATCACCCAGCGGTTCCTGTCGGCATCCCAGATTACTTTAGGATCGCGGATATCCTGTATGCCCGGATTAGGCAGCACAGGGTTGCCCGCATACTTCGTCCATGTGCGCCCGCGGTCATTGCTGTAGGCAATTGCCTGTGACTGGCGGTCGATGCGCCCTGCCTTTTCGGCAGCCATATCATGGTAGGTAAAAACAGCTACCAGCGGCGGCTGACCATTTTTGCCAAAGCCGGAAGTATTCTTCCAGTCCACCACGGCACTCCCTGAAAATATGTAGCCCAGTGAGTCCGGATAGAGTGCTATTGGCAGCTCCTCCCAATGTATCAGGTCCTTGCTTACCGCATGCCCCCAATGCATAGGTCCCCATACCGTGCTGTCGGGATAGTATTGAAAAAACAGGTGGTATTCGCCCTCATAATACACCATGCCGTTGGGATCATTCATCCAGTTGGCCTCCGGCGTAAAATGGTAAGCTGGCCGGTGCGGCTCTGTAGGCAGCGGCTTATCGGGTGCAGCGGCTTCCGCCGGCGCCTGACCATCCTGCCGGCAGCTGTACAAAAAAGCTGTCGACAAACACAAGAAAAACAGCAGTTTGCTCATACGATTTATTCGCTGATTAATTACCAGATACACCAGCACGCGCCCGGGATTTTCTCACCGGGCCCGAAATGGCTCCTTTCCCGCGGGTTTACTATTTTTTCCGATTACAAGCCGCCACGCATGCTCCCTCCGCAACACAAAAAACCGCCCTGTTTTTGCCTGCAGCAAAAACACAGATGGACCGGCTACCAGCCCGCTGCATGATCATCGGGATTGCGATGATCGCCTGCAGCCTGCAGCTTACCATCGGCGCGTACATGGATTGCCTTGACAACCGCCAGCGATTTGACTTCCCTGAAGCGGTGGCCCATAGACTCCATCAATGCCCGCTCAGGTGCTGCTATGGCATTTTTTTCTACCATAATCTCATCAGGCAGCCACTGGTGGTGGAAGCGCGCTGCCTGAATCGCCTTATCCAGCGGCATGCCAAAATCTATGACATTCATCATCACCTGCAGTACCGAAGTGATGATGGTAGATCCTCCCGGTGCGCCCAGCAGCATAAACAAGCGGCCGTCCTTCTCTACGATGGTAGGCGTCATAGAACTCAGCATACGCTTACCGGGTTCTATGGCATTGGCCTCGGAGCCCACCAATCCAAACTGGTTGGGAACGCCCGGCTTGACGCTAAAATCGTCCATTTCATTGTTGAGAAAAAAACCGGCTCCGTCTACCACGACTTTACATCCGTAGTTGGAATTGAGGGTTGTAGTAACCGAGACGGCATTCCCCATAGGATCCACCACCGAAGTATGTGTAGTTTCAAAACTCTCCTTCAGCAGGGTCACTTTTCCCCCTGCAATGCTATCGCTGGGCGAAGCATGGGCAGCATCAAACGAGCGCATGCGCCTACGCACATAAGCCGTATCCGTCAGACTGCTGACAGGTACCGGAAAGAAGTCAGTATCGCCCAGCCAGGCAGCCCGGTCGGCATACGCCCTTCGGGCAGCTTCTACCACCAGATGCACTGCTGCCGGCTGGTGGAAACCGTAGCTTGCCACAGGGTAAGGCTCGCAGGCAGCCAGCATTTGCAACAAAGCTACCCCACCGCTTGAAGGCGGCGGCATAGAAATCACCTTATAGCCCCGGTAGTACCCACTCACCGGTGTCCGCCACTGCGCGCGATACTCCTTGAGGTCACGGGCGGTGATGAATCCGCCTCCTTCACGCATTTCATTGACGATCAGCGCAGCAGTCTCCCCCCGATAAAAGCCGTCAGGACCTCGCTGCTGTATGCGCGTCAAGGCAGCTGCCAGCTCCTTCTGGATCAGCAGATCTCCAGCCTGCCAATTGTTCCGTATGAAAGCACAACCCTCTTCGTTATACGTACGAAAATCACCCTGAAAATTTCGCAGCCGTTCGGCCTCTGCATCGGTAATGGCAAAACCATTGGCGGCCAGCTCTATGGAAGGCTGCAGAAGCTCCTCCCAGCGGAGTTTCCCGTAGCGCTTGTGGGCCTCTGCCAGGCCTGCCACTGTGCCGGGCACCCCTGCAGCCAAATGGCCGTCGGTACTCATTCCCTCAACCGGGTTGCCCATACTGTCGAGATACATATCGCGACTTGCAGCCGCAGGGGCTTTCTCTCGATAATCCAGTGCAGCCGTTTCACCACTGCTCTCCCGGATAACCATAAGTCCACCGCCCCCAATATTGCCTGCTCTCGGATACACGACTGCTATAGCAAACTGTACGGCCACGGCAGCATCTATTGCGTTGCCCCCTTTGCGCATCACGTCGACGCCCACGCGCGTGGCTAGCGGGTGAGGTGACACCACGGCCGCCGAATCGACAATCACCGATTTACGGGTATCGTACACAGCAGCTTCAGCTGCCGGCAAAGACGCCTGAGCTGTCAGCCCGAGCCAGCCCAACAGAAAAATGACAATGATCGACAACTTTGGCATGGTAATTGAAACTTATGGATAAGTTGGGCAAGCAACAGCGCATGCCGCAATCAAATTTTCTGGTCGTCATGACGCCCTCCCTCCGGCTGTTCCGGAGGCAAGGGCGTCATTTATTTTACGGAAGTGCACATTCAGACTTTTTGCCGGAGGCAAAAATACCCGGACACAATCCGGAAGAATATTCTCTATTTACCCGTTTTAGGGTAGACCAGCGTCATTTCATCAACCAGATGGGTAGCCCCTGCAAATTTGTCGATGATGAACAGAATGTATCGCAGGTCGACCATGATATTCCGGCAAATGGAAGCATCGTAGTAAACATCACTCATCGTCCCCTCCCAGGTGCGGTCAAAATTGAGCCCGATGAGGTTGCCATGCGCGTCAATGGCCGGGCTGCCGGAATTGCCGCCCGTCGTATGGTTGGAACCAATAAAACAGACCGGCATGCGGCCATCCGGCAAAGCGTAGCGGCCGTAATCCTTAGCTTTGTGCAGCTCAAGCAATCGTGGAGGCAGATCAAACTCATAATCGCCAGGCACATATTTGGCTACCATACCATCCAGGTCCGTCATAAAATCATAGATCTTTTCGGGTGTTTTATAGCCAGCCACCTGCCCGTAAGTCACACGCATGGTTGAATTGGCATCCGGGTAGAAGCGTCTTTCGGGAAAAACAACCATCAGCGCCATCATATACTTGCGCTGCAGCGCATTGAGTTTGTCATCCAGCGGCTGGTAGCTCGTCATCACTATGGCTTCATGATGTTCGAGTATAGAACGGATAAAGCGATAGGCATAGTCTTCATTCAGTTGGCGGATGAGCTCCGGCAGATTTTCATTGGCCATGGCCAGCACTTTATCCTTTTGGGTAAAAAGTGACTTCATGTAGAGCGCACGCGCCAGAGAAGCATAGTTCTTTCCCTCCTGAGTAATCTGTTCGACGGCAAAAGGCGCAAGATGACTGACCTGCACTTTATTGAAATAGATGTCGAGTAAAGCGACCGTAATTTCCTGATCGACTTCCAGGTTAAAATCCTTGTAGAAATCTTCGAGGATTGAAATTACCTGCTTGGATCGCCCCTTCAGCGCCTCTTCGCCCGAGCTTTTCAGCATGCGGTTGTAGGTGTGCAGGCTGTTCATCAGCTGGAACAGCTCTACGTTGCGGAGCGCAATTTCCATCACATAATCGCGGCTGACTGCCAGCGGCTCAATTTCGCGATAGAGGCGCTCCATCTCGGGCAGCAGGCCACCAAAAGCCGTATTCCACTTTGGATTGGCAGCCACCCGTTGGCGAAATTCCTCCTCCATTTCGCGTCGTTTTTGAATACCGTTGGTTTGCCTGACCCCCTGGGTCTCGCCAATCCATTTTTTCCAGGCATTGGCGATGCGCGCCTGTTTAGAGGCGTACTGGATTTTCACCTGCGGATCCCTGCGCATGGCAGCGTCCATGACGGCCAGTGAGCGATCGCGAATGCTGATGCGAATTGGATTGAGTACGTTGACACGCTGGTCAATGGCAGCAGCCGGCAGGTACTGATCGGTGCGGCCCGGGAAGCCAAAGACCATGGTAAAATCGTTGGGAGTTACCCCGTCGAGGCTCACCGGCAGGTGCTTGCGTGGCTTGAAAGGAATGTTGTTGGGGGAGTACTCAGCAGGCTTGTTATCGGGACTTGCATAGATGCGAAACAGCGCGAAGTCCCCTGTATGCCGCGGCCACACCCAGTTGTCCGTATCAGCGCCAAACTTACCAATGCTGGAAGGAGGAGCCCCCACCAGCCGAACGTCCCTGTAAGTCTCCGTGACAAACAAAAAATACTGGTTGCCGTTGAAAAACGGACGGATAACAAGCTCTTCCCAAGCCTCCTTGCGGTAGCTCTGCCGGATAAAGCCAAGATTTTTATCGATTGTTGACTGCCGTTCACGCTCGCTCATCTCATCGTTGGTATTGGCCAGGGCCGTGGCTGTCACATCTTCGATACGTACGATAAACGTGACGAAGAGTCCCGGATTGGGTAGCTCATCTGCTTTCGAAGCCGCCCAGAAACCATCCTGCAAATAGTTATTGGACAAGCTGGAATGATACTGTATCTGACCATAACCGCAGTGATGATTGGTCAGCACCAACCCCTGCGAAGAGATTACTTCCCCGGTACAAAAGCCCCCGAAGTGCACGATAGCATCTTTGAGGCTCCCTTTGTTGACGCTGTAGATGTCCTCGGCAGACATTTTCATGCCCATCGACTTCATTTCGGCCTCATTGAGCTGTGACAATAACAGCGGCAACCACATCCCTTCGCCTGCGCGCAAGGCTGACGTCAGCAGCAACACAAAAGCACAAAAAGTGAGGATTCTTACTTTCATAAGTATGTAGGTTTGAATAATTTTTTTCACCGTCCATACAAAGATATCAAAATCCACAAAAATTGGCACGATTTCAGTAATGCATAGTATGTTGCCGGCCTACCGCTGCTATTCGGTATACCGGCATTACAGCGTTTGCCGTAATAAGGCCCCCCTTGGGCTTGGAAAAAAATGGTACAGAATGAAAGTACATCGCTTTTTGATGATGCTCGTGGCCATCGCCACGCTGGCGCTACCGTCGGCCTTTGGCCAGCTGCTCAACATGTCGACCAACATGCGCAATCCGCTATCCGGCATGATAGCGTCGCCACCACCACCCACATTTTCGCTGCCTACTGAGCCCCTGCTTCCTTATGGCGACTGGCAGCGCCGCATTGACTCCCTCCGCAGCAGCCTGCCCGCAATACCACCGGGAGCAGCCCTTTCCACCCCCTGCCGACTACGGCTCGACAGCCTCAGTACAGGCCACTACGGTGAGCTCTGTCTTTCTGTGCGCGTGAGCCAGTTTACAGATATGCTGGGTTTTCAGCTACCCATATTATTCGACACCAGCCATCTTCGCTTTGTGCGCAATGAATTTCCGCTGGAAGGCGACGATGGACTTGGCCCACAGTTTAACACTTTCCCGGGTGTTCTCCTCTACAGTTGGATCAGCCCCTCCTTCAGTCCGGTGAGTATCCCGCAGGACGAGACCATCATACGCATTTGCTTTGAACCCCGGCGAGCAGGAATTTCGCCGGTGCTGACGCCCCCCATGGTATCTTTTCTGCTCAATGGAAATGTCTTTTCTTTCCCGGCTGAGGCTGTTTCGGGCACTGCAGACGCAGTTCCCTTTTCTACCAGTCAGGGCATGGTTACTGTCCAGCCCAGCCTGTACGTATTTCCGGGCGATGCCGATGCCAATGGCCTTGTCAATCAGTATGATGTACTGTATACAGGGCTGGCTGCCGGCCGTTTTGGGCAACAGAGCGGGCCGCGGCCCAATGCCGGCATCACCGATTGGTATGCGCAGGCCGCCATCGCCTGGGGGCGCAGCACCCCTCAATCGGCCGTCAATTTTGCCCATGCCGATGCCGACGGCGACGGCAAACTATCGCCCACTGACCTAGAGGTGATTGACAGTAATTATGGTCTGCAAGCCCCCTTTTGGCCCGGAGGGACATACACACTGCCTGAGCTGCCCGTCGCAGCAGAGCTGAGCCGTGCGCCCCTTTTTATCCCGGCCGATACCCTGTACACCTCTATGCCCGGCGCGCACTACAGTCTGCAGTACGGCAACCAGGATGCGATTGCCCAACAAGTCTACGGGCTGGCTTTCACCCTCTCCTACCCCCCGGACATGATCGAAAGCGGCAGTTTCAGCATAGTCCCCGCCAATTCGTGGCTGGGCAGCCCCGACGAATTGTTCTTTTACACCCATACAAACGCTGCGGAAGGCCGGATCGACTGCGCGCTGGTGCGTCGCGACGGGCAGGCCCGCAGTGGCCGGGGGCCCATCGCATCGCTCGACTGGTTACCTGTATGGATGGCCGGCGCCATTGAACTTCCCATCACCATAGACAACTGTCTGGTGATAACCCCCGAAGAGAGAGCCGTGCCCGTAGCGGTAGCCAATGCCCGCATCCCGCTGCGCGAAGGAGCTCCCAGCGCCGACAGCGGGCAGCAGGTAGAGACTTCCCCCTTACTCTTCCCCAATCCGGCAACCGACTGGCTGCAGATTCAATGGTCTGAGGAAGAAATCGCTACCGTAAGCTGCTGGAATACACAAGGAAAAATGGTTATGCTACATATATTAAATCGGAAAAACCCCACCCTTGACATGCGACAACTCCCTGCCGGTCACTACATGCTACACATACGAACAGGCCGGAAGACCCATTCCGGTTGGTTGGTAAAGCAATAATGCCGGCAGTAGCCGCGCGGCAGACAGCCGCGCGGCCAGATAGGGCTTATTTTGCCGGAGGCAGAAAATAAGCCCCTGATGTCTAAGTATTGCGCTGGCCGTTGATATAATCCACAGCCGACATCCGGCGCTTTCCCTGCGGCTGCAGCTCCTCTACCAATACAGCCCCCTCAGCTGTTGTCAGCCGAATCTCCTTTTTGCCCAGCAGCCACTGGCCCGGTGGCAGGTTGTGGGGTGTCTCATCAACACGCGTCCGCAGCAGCTTAATCTCTTCACCCTCGAGCAGCAGCCAGGCACCTGGCGACGGGCTCATACCCCTGATAAAATTGTGTACCTCTCTGGCCGGCGCATGGCAGTCTATGCGGCAGGTATCGTGAAATATTTTAGGCGCATGCGTCGCCTCGGCCTCCGCTTGCGGCTGCGGCTGCAAGCTGCCCGCCTCGAGCCCCTGCAGGGTCTGCAGCAGCAGTTCAGCGCCCAGCACCATGAGGCGGTCGTGCAGTTCCCCCGCAGTTTCATTTTCCCCAATGGGTGTGCGGCACTGCAGCAGGCAGTCACCGGTATCTATTGCATGCTGCAAAAAAAAGGTCGTGAGGCCGGTTTCCTGCTCCCCCCGGATAATGGCCCAGTTGATGGGCGCTGCCCCCCTGTATTTGGGCAGCAGCGATGCGTGCAGGTTGATGGTACCACGCGGCGGCATCGACCACACCACCTCCGGCAGCATGCGAAAAGCTACGACCAGCTGCAGGTCGGCTTTCCAGGCCCGCAGGGCCTCCAGAAAAGCCGGATCGCGCAGCTTTTCCGGCTGCAGCAGCGGCAGGTTGCGCGCAACCGCCAGCTGTTTTACCGCCGACTGCAGCAGCTGCTTGCCGCCCCGGCCGCCCCACTTATCCGTTGCTGTTACCACGCCTACGATATTGACCCCCCTGTCGAGCAGGTAGGCAAGTGAGCAGGCAGCAAAAGCGGGTGTTCCCATGAATACAATTCGCAGACTCATGCAGCTGTTTTTTTGACAAAAGTGCAACTATTTTCCTATTTATGCAGCCATTGCCGGCAATTGATCCCCAATTATGCAGACAGGACAGGCCGGCCGCAGCAATAATTGTTGCCACGAGTATCGTCACATTCAGAGACTTCTGTGTATCTTGTCAACCATACTACAACAAGAGCACGTTCAGGATTTTTTCCGGATCTAAAACGGTTCTTTTTCCGCAGGTTTTATCTTTTTAGCCCTCTGGCGGCGGCTATGCCGCCCGAAATGCGCGAAAGAAGCAGTTCGTTTATGTCTCCTTCGGAAATGCCCGAACATGCACTAAGTTTTATATACTTTCATACAGACCGCGCCTATGGAAATTTTCTCCTGGAAGACCAGCGACCAGCTCAAGATTCACGCCTGCTACTGGCCGGTGAGCAAGCCTGTCGGTATCATTGGCATCATACATGGACTGGGCGAACACGGCGGCCGCTACCAGCACCTCGCCAATTGGTTTAATGCCCACGACCTGGCGGTCGTGGCTTACGACCGGCGTGGCCATGGAAAAAGCGAAGGCAAGCGCGGGCACTGCGGGCAGTTCGGCGATTTTCTCGACGAAGTAGCACAACTGCATGTGGCCATGGAAATGCGCTGCCCCGATGTGCCCGCCTTTCTGTACGGGCACAGCATGGGCGGCAACATACTGCTCAACTACCTCATCGACCGCAATCCGCAGCTGAGCGGCGCCATTGTCACCGGCCCGCACATACGACTGTCCTTTCAGCCATCCCCCATACAGGTAGGGCTGGGAAAAATGATGCGCAACCTGTTTCCCGGCTTCACACAATCCAATGGTCTTGATGTGGACAAGCTCTCGCGCGACAAAGCCGTGGTGGAAGCCTACCAAAAAGATCCATTGGTGCACGACCGCCTTACGGCCAGCACCGGCCTGGGCATGCTGGAGGCTGCTGCGCGCCTCGACGCTTTTAGCGGGCACATTCAGCTGCCGCTGCTCATCATGCATGGCAGCGATGATGGCATCACCAGCGCCGGCGCCAGCCGCGACTTTGCCGGGCGCGTCAGCGGGCCTGTAAGCTGCAAAATCTGGGAGGGACTTTACCACGAAATCCACAACGAACCTGAGCAGGAGGACGTATTTGCCTACTGCTGGCAGTGGCTGCAGCCACTGTTGCAGCCAGCCTGAGGCGGTGGTTTTTTGCCAAAAAAAAGCCCTTGCGCGCGGGTTGTGCCCGCACGCAAGGGCTAAAAGCCTTGCAAAGCTTTTTTACAAACCAAAAGCTGCCTTCACCTGCTCGACATAGTCGAGCTTTTCCCAGGTAAACAACTCTACTGTTATCTCCTTCTCCATACCCGCATTGCGGAAAGCGATGGTCTTCATTTGCGGCTCACGCCCCATGTGACCATAGGCTGCTGTTTCACTATAGATAGGATTGCGCAGCTTGAGTCGCTGCTCGATCGCATAAGGACGCATATCAAAGATTTGCATAACCCTGCGGGCGATTTCCCCATCGGACATTTGTACTTTGGCAGTACCGTAGGTATTGATATAGATATTGGTAGGCGCTGCCACACCGATTGCATAGGAAACCTGAACCAGCACCTCATCGCAGAGACCCGCTGCAACCAGATTTTTGGCAATATGCCGCGTAGCGTAGGCCGCTGAGCGGTCGACCTTCGAAGGATCTTTACCTGAGAAAGCACCCCCGCCGTGGGCACCGCGGCCGCCATAGGTATCTACGATGATTTTGCGACCCGTGAGACCCGTATCACCATGGGGACCGCCGATCACAAACTTACCCGTGGGATTGATGTGGTATACCAGCGAATCGTCAAAAAGCGACCGCAGTGCAGGGCTGAGCTGTGCCTGTACCCTTGGTATTACGATGCTGATTACGTCCTGACGGATCTGCGCCAGCATAGCTTCATCTTCAGCAAAAGGATCGTGCTGGGTAGACACCACGATGGAGTCGATGCGCTGCGGCTTATGGTCATCGCTGTACTCGATGGTCACCTGGCTCTTACTGTCGGGCCGCAGGTAGGTCATCACTTTCCCTTCGCGGCGGATGTTGGCCAGCTCGATCAGGATTTTGTGCGCCAGGTAGAGCGGCAGCGGCATGTAATTGTCTGTCTCGTTGGTGGCATAGCCAAACATCATGCCCTGATCACCAGCCCCCTGGTCTTCGGGATTTGCGCGCTCCACCCCTTGGTTGATGTCTGGCGACTGTTCGTGGATAGCCGACAGGATGCCGCAGGAATGGGCTTCGAACATATATTCCGACTTGGTGTAGCCGATACGGGCAATCACCTCTCTGGCAATTTGTTGTACATCCAGGTATACGGCCGACTTAACTTCACCGGCGAGTACTACCTGTCCGGTGGTGACCAAAGTCTCACAGGCCACTTTGGCTGTAGGATCGAAGGCGAGAAAGTAATCGATCAGTGCATCCGAGATTTGATCTGCAACTTTATCCGGATGTCCTTCCGAGACGGATTCAGAGGTAAAGAGATATGACATGACAGACTGTTTTTCAATTTGATTTCCCCCTTTGGGAAGTTAAAGCGCACAAAAATACAAATTTAATTCAATGACAGCGGTCTAGTCTGACTGAATTGCATCAAAGAATTGCTTCAGCAGGATGCGAGGTATAAGTCCAGTGCGCCCGTTTGTGCCGACTGTATACGCAGCACGCTGCCGGCGGCAGCCAGAAAAGAGCTCCCCGGGGGATACAACAGCCCGTTGACCCTGGCACTACCGCTGTACACAAATCCCACAGCAGGTCCGCTCATGTGCAGCGAGCTCGCCTCATCGGCTGCCAGACACAGCCTGTCGAAGCGATAATCATCTACGGGTGCCGGGTAATGCCGGCGGCCATCAGCCTCTGCTATCGGTTCGATCAGCGCTGGCACCACTGTTTTTACCAGCACTTTGTCGAGCAGCTCTTCGGTATCGATATGCTTGGGTGTCAGTCCACCCCGCAGTACATTGTCGCTGTTGGCCATCAGTTCCATATTGGCACCGCGCAAATAAGCATGCGGGATGCCGGCATCCTGAAAGATTCCCTGCCCGGGCTGCAGAAATACCAGGTTGAACCAGTAGACGGAGAAGATTCCCCGGTCAAACTGTCCCTCGCGGGTGTAGGTATCGAAGGCCAGCTTTGCCCAATAGTGCGGCGAGCTTTCGGAAAAAGAAGATGCTGACTGCAGGAAATCGTGCAGTGGCGCCAACAGTTCGTTGATGCGCGCCTGCGGAGCGCGCATGATATAGGCATACAAGCCCGGCGAGCCGGTTTCCGCCAGCACGGGTCTGAGCGACTCCCAGCCCGGGATTTGGTCGAGGCTGGCAGCCACTTCTTCCTCGGACCGAAAACCGTGCAGCAGCCAGAAAGGCGTGAGGGCGACCATGGACTCCGGCTTGTGGTTGCGGTCGCGGTAGTTGCGATTGGGCGCCCCGGCCGGCAGGCCGGCCTGCTCCTCCCTGTCGAAGCCCTCTTCAGCCTGTCGCTTGTTGGGGTGCACCTGAATGGAGAGCATACTGCGTACGTCCAGCACTTTGAGCAAGAAAGGAAGCCGCCCCTCAAACCGGTCGGCTACCCGCCGGCCCAGCAGCCGGACGGCATGCGCCGCCAGCACCTCATTGAGCGGCTGCCAGCGGCCTTCCCACCAGATGGTGGCCGGTCCTTTGGGGTGATCCCCCATCCACCACTCCGCCCAGGGGAGGCCGTCGACATCTGCCTGGCCTGTCAGCTCCCTGATAAATGTATAGCCGCCCCAGTCATAGTGCTGCACGCAGCCGCGCAGCGGAAAAACCTGTTCCATATTTTTGGCAATAAAAAGGCTGAAAAACAAGCAGCCCCGGCTGCAGCCGGGCTGCCCCAAACAGCCTGCAATTTATAACTTTCCTGCCGGCGGCAGAAAAAAATCCGCCTGCCGCTAGCGCCTGAAAGCCTGTATTAAGATCGCTCCGCTCTCTTCGAGCTTGGAATTCATGATGATCAGTTGCTCGCTGCTGCCATCATCGATGCTGACGGCGATGGTATTGGGCGGCAGGTCCCCCAGATTTTCGGCATGCAGGATGAGCAGATTTTCGCCCGGCAGTACCTTCACAGGTATCGAGTAGTGCGCCTTATTGACGCGGTGGTTGTGCAAAATGCGCTCCCCGTTGAGGAAGAGGCTGATGATATCCCCGTCGACGATGCCATTGTCCCACACAGCCAGTCGTATATCGTTGCGTGTCACGCTGAGGAGTCGATCAACGCGGATACTGCGCCCCTGCAGCTGGCCATAACTACTGACGAGGGGGGCTATTTCTGTTTTGATGGCCTCCGTAAGCACAGGTTTTTCCAAAAAAACCGTGCCGGGGGCACAGGCGCCTGCCGGCAGGCTCGTGCCTTCGATAAGCCCCTGCCAGGATCCTTCGAGCTGGTAGCGGTCGCCCTGCGGGGACCGCAGCAGCCGCAGGTTTTTGAGGCACCAGCGCCAGCCCGGGTCGGAGCGCGACAGCACCTTTTGCTCCTGCACTATGAGCGTGTCGCCACTGCTGCGCCAACTGACGGCGAAGCGCGCCTCCCCGCCGGCTCCTTCACTTACAATGGCCGAGCTGCCGCCGCCCAGGCTATCGAGCGTCAGTTCGTAAAAAAAGCCATAAGGCCTGTCGGCCTGGGAGAGGTGGCCCGTCCACCGGCCCGTATTGGTAAAAGGCAGCTGCTGCCGGCGGCTGGCGCCCGGCCGTGAAAGGCTGATAACGCCCGGCTGGCAGCCGCGGGCTGTCCAGCTGCCCTGCAGCTCCTCATAGCCGTCCGCTGATGAAAAAGTCAGCCGAAAGTATTTGAGGCACCAGGCGGGCGATACCGGCGCCAACTGCCGTATTTCCTGCAGGCGCAGCGTGTCTCCGTCGCGGTAGCCGGTCACCTCAAAACGCGCTGTCTGCTGCCCGTCGGCCGACTGGGAGATGCCCTCACCGGTAAAAGCCCCCCCCTGCTGGTTGAGCTGCAGCTGGTAGCTGAAAGCCGGGCTGCCGGCTGCTGCCGGAATTTCACCCCGCCACAGACCCGTCACCGCCTGTGCCGATAAACTGACTGCCGCCAGGCAGGCGACCCAGCAACTGAATAAGCGGGTTGTTCGCATATATGGTTTATCAGTATTTTATCGCACAACCAGGGCCAGGCGATGGCTGTGCAAAGTCAACAACGATTCATTTCGGTTACCACAGGCAAAATACATGACTTTTGTTAACATCGGTATTTTCTATGCCCAAATAGCTGTATTTTCGGGCCGAAAAAAAGTTGAAGCCGACATGCAAGAAAAGATTAAACAACTGGAGCATAAGATTACCGAAGCCAAGCTGGGCGGCGGTCAGGATCGCATTGACAGCCAGCACAAGAAAGGTAAGCTCACAGCCCGTGAACGTATACACTTTTTGCTCGACAAAGGTTCGTTTGAAGAGATTGGCATACTGGTGACCCATCGTTCCTCGGATTTTGGCATGCAGGATCAGCTGTTTTTGGGCGACGGGGTAGTCACGGGCTATGGTACTATCGGCGGTCGGCTGGTCTATGTTTATGCACAGGACTTCACTGTTTTTGGTGGCTCGCTGTCGGAAACCCATGCAGAGAAGATCTGTAAAATCATGGACCTGGCCATGGAAAATGGCGCGCCTGTGATTGGCCTCAACGACTCGGGCGGGGCGCGCATTCAGGAAGGTGTCAGCTCGCTGGGAGGGTATGCCGATATTTTTTACCGCAATGTCATGGCTTCGGGCGTTGTTCCGCAGATTTCGGCCATCATGGGTCCCTGTGCGGGAGGAGCGGTATATTCTCCGGCTATGACGGACTTTACGGTTATGGTAGAGCATACCAGTTATATGTTTGTGACAGGCCCCAATGTAGTCAAAACGGTTACCAACGAGGAGGTGAGTTCCGAGGAGCTGGGAGGTGCCATGACGCATGCCAGCAAATCGGGTGTTACCCACCTTACAGCTGCCAATGATATTGACTGCCTTGACAAGGTGCGCAGCTTGCTGAGCTATCTGCCGCAAAACTGTGAGGAACGTGCACCTATGCTGCCTTTTGAGGCGGGTGAGGAGTATCGCGACGAGCTGGCCTCCATCATGCCTTCCAATGCCAACCATCCTTATGATATGCGGGATGTCGTCAGGGGTATTGTCGATGAAGATTCTTTCATGGAGATTCATGAGCACTATGCCGACAACATCATCGTGGGCTTCGCCCGACTGGGAGGCCGCTCTGTCGGCATCATTGGCAACCAGCCGATGAGTCTGGCCGGAGTACTCGATGTCAACAGCTCTCGCAAAGGTGCGCGCTTCGTTCGCTTTTGCGACTGTTTCAACATACCTATGCTGGTATTGGTAGACGTGCCAGGCTTTTTGCCCGGCACTGACCAGGAGTGGAACGGCATCATCGTCAATGGTGCCAAATTATTGTACGCTTTTAGTGAAGCCAGCGTGCCGCGCATTACGCTCATCACCCGTAAAGCCTACGGGGGCGCCTACGATGTGATGAATTCCAAGCACATTGGTGCCGACCTCAACTTTGCCTGGCCTACGGCCGAGATTGCAGTTATGGGCGCTAAGGGCGCTTCGGAAATTATCTTCCGCCATGATATTCAGTCGGCAGCTGATCCGGCAGCCCGCCTTGCGGAAAAAGAGAAAGAGTATCAGGAGAAATTTGCCAATCCTTACCAGGCTGCCAGCCGTGGGTTCATTGATGAGGTCATCAACCCCCGCGAAACGCGCCGCAAGCTGATCAAGGGATTTGCTATGCTGGCCAACAAGGTGCGGGTATTGCCGAAGAAAAAACACGGAAATATTCCACTTTAGTGCAATAATCAGACTGGTTATTACGTATTTGTCCGGGCACTGCTGACAGCTGGCAGCAGTGCCCTTGCCACAACTTAGCCGGCATTCCGACGGCTGTTTTATTTATAAACCTTTATGTACGAGCGTGTTCAGAATTTTCTGCCGGAGATCTAAACAAGTTGATTTCTCAGTGGTTTC
Organism: uncultured Saprospiraceae bacterium; assembly: GCA_964441755.1. GTDB lineage: Bacteria > Bacteroidota > Bacteroidia > Chitinophagales > Saprospiraceae > JAUMBM01. Next base: position 126,411 of record CAYTVG010000002.1, on the reverse strand, counting down.
CATGTTTTTGAGGCTGCATAGCCGGTAACTGTATTACTGAACATAAGGAGTAACCAGCTTTTTGGCCCGGTAAGAAAATACCGGCTACGCTCTAAACACCAAAATGCGTATGAAAATTAAATGCTTATTGGCAGCTACTGTGCTGCTGCTTTCCGTATGGAGCAACGGACTCCGGGCACAGATCGACAAAGGGGTGCCTCCGCCCTCCGCTCCTGCGCCCATGCCTGATTCGCTGATTTCAAAAGGTATCATGTCTGCGCCTGCAGCGGCTGACGAAAGCATGCTGGGCATCAGCGACAAGCAGCTCATCGATATGCTCATGTTTGCCGTTGACGGCATCGGAAGTTTGAGCATCGACTTAACCCAGCAGAATCTCAAGCCTCATTTTATGCCTATACGTACAGTTGGGCGTTATGGCAATGAGCTTTCTTATGCACTGGCTTCCTGTCTGGAGTACTACATCAACCTGAAAAAAAATCCTCGCGATGATGTCAGCCCTGACTTTATCACACAACGCATCTCTGCCAGCGGACTGCGCCTGACCTTGGAGGCCGGACTGCGCTTTCTGGCCTTCGAGGGCAGTGTCAGTACACGGGTCATGGGCTTTGACTCACCCACACTCCCACCTGCGGACCAGACTGCTGAGCGCTATAAGATTACGAATTACCTGTCGATTGCCAACGACAGCCATGACGGACGGCAGAAAATTGCAGAAATCAAGCGGGCGATTACCCGCGGGCATCCTGTCGTCGCAGAGATCAGCGCCGATGCGGGTTTCAAAAATCAGCGGGGCGTATCGGTCTGGAATCCTGACAACTCCCAGCCCGGCCAGCGATATACAGTGACCATCGTCGCTTTCAACGAGACACAACAGCAGTTTGAAATCCGTATGCCCTGGGGAGAGCAATGGGGCAACAACGGTTATATCGCTGTTCGTTACAGCGACCTCGAGCGCGTAGTTGGCAAAGCGTACAGTATGCTACCGGGCATGTAACAAGCGTGCATGAGGGATTTTCGCATTGAGGTGCTTACTTTTCTTAGTTAAGTCCTGCCGCCTGTGCTCCTGCAGGAAGATGCCGACAGTCAGGAAGTCCCTTTTGCCGCTGCCGACAGTTTCCGAACAACCGCCGGTCAATGACTGCCTGAAAGCGCCATTTGTGTGTGTTGACAACACACAAATGGCGCTTTTTTCGAACAAACCAATTATACTGCCATGGAGCTCATGCTTTTTGTCGAACAATCGCCTGGCCCCCGGCTGGCGTACTGCCTGGACTTGCTGCTCAACCGGCTGCTCCGGCTCTCATGGCGGCACACCACACATCCCGGCGATTTTGAGGCCTGGCATGGCCCGAGGCTCAACTACAGTCACCGCCGGTTTGCCTGTCACAATGTATGGATTATCCCGGAGGGGCTGCTGACGAGCCGCGGGATAGATGTTCATTGCCGACCAGCGCCTTTTACAGCCGATGAAGATCTGCCGGCCCTGTTCGGCAATGAACATCAGGCATGCACTTTCCCCTTTGATCTACTGGCTGCTGCCTTTTATGTGAGCAGCCGCTACGAGGAATACCTGGCCTTCGAAGCGGATACTCACGGTCGTTTTCCCGCTTCCGCCTCCCTGCTCTTTCAGGCAGGCTGGCTCGAAAAGCCGGTTGTGCAACAGTGGGCACAGGCGCTGGGCGCCAAAATCAGCCTCCTCTTCGGGCTGCCACCTTTCCCGCCCCCTGCCTACCGGTTTTTACCCACTTACGACATTGATATACCCAGGGCCTACAGCCTGCGCGGCTGGCGCGGCACCGCCCGCCTGCTCGCAGAGATTTTTTCGGGAAAAAAATCGCTGCTCGCGCAGCGCATGCGCGTGGCACTGGGGCAGGAAAAAGACCCTTATGATACTTTTGAATTGCTCGACCAATGGCACCAGGCCTACGGCCTGCCTGCAGTCTATTTTTTACTGCTGGCCAGAAGAGGGCAGAACGACCCCGGAGCCCCGCCGGAGCATCCGCAAATGCAGGCACTCGTCCGAAAGCTGTCGAACCGGTATGCAACCGGCATACATCCGTCCTGGCGCTCCAATTTTACGCCCGGCTGTCTGCAACAGGAAATAAAGCTGCTCGAAGCGATAAGCCAAAAGCCGGTTGATGCCAGCCGGCAGCATTTCTTGTGGCTTCGTATGCCCCTCACCTATCAACGGCTGCTGGCCGCGGGCATCCGGCATGACTATACCATGGGCTTTGCCGACGCTCCGGGCTTCAGAGCCGGGCTTGCAGTGCCCTTTCCATGGTATGATCTGGAAAATGAAACGGTGACAGAACTTGAACTCATCCCGCTGACAGTCATGGATGTAAGCCTCCGCCAGTACCTGCAGTTGAGCCCTGAAGCAGCCCTCGACAAACTGCGGGAGCTGTCGGCCAGTCTCCAAACCACCGGCGGCTGGCTGGTCAGTCTGTGGCACAACAGCAGCTTTTCGGACCAACATGGCTGGCAGGGATGGTTGCAGGCCTATCAGCAGTTTTTGCACGAACAATCCGTCATATCCCAAACTCTACCTGAAAGATAGCACTCAACCACTGATTGTCGCGCCCCGGCAGGCGAAGGCTGTTGTAGCCCACATGCCCCTGCAACTTGATGCGATGCTTATTGAGATATCTGTTGACCCCCAGCAGTACCTCCTGCAGTGATGCCTGTTCGGTTGCATAGCGAGGCCATACCTGGCTGTAGCGAAAGACAGCTTCCCACAATTTGCGATCGTCCTGCAGTGGTGAACTCAATAGCTGGCTAAGCTGCACGTTGAGCGCACGCCCCTGTCCAACATATGAGCTACCTCCTGCTGCATTGATCACGAAAGTCTGATCGGCCCGTCGATCCATGTATTCAATGAATACCGCACGCCCGGCCCACTTGATATGCGCGTCTGCTATCCACGTAAATATATCTGCCGCTACACCTGCCCCCAGCTGATCTCCCAACTGCCCGGCCGTCTGGGTAGTCCTTCGGTTATCACAAAAACCAGCAGCAAGTGATATTTTGGGCTTTTCTTCGTAGGCGAGATCCCCCTCAGAATAATCTCCTCCACCTGCAAAATTTCCCAGCGGCAACCATTCCAGCCGTGCTGTATATGCCAGACCCGTATTGGTACGGGTAATATTGCGCCCTTCACCGGTGCTGACAGCCGCTTTCAGCAGCAGCGGCCGATCACCGGACAGAAAAGTATAGTAGCCAAAAATACCGAAATCCCGGTCAACGGTAAAAGCCCGATTGGCAATCGAACGCTCAGCAAACTGCAGGTTGCCTGAGGATACAACCCGCTGCCGATTGCCGGGCAATTTTGACTGACCCAGGCCTACGTAAAAACGATCGGACAGAACGTAATACACAATAGCATCCCGGATGATCTTGGGTTCATCCCCCACATCTTCCAAATCCTGGTCGGCCCGGGAAAACGACAACTGAATGTAGTACTGTAGACGCGGGCTGCCCACATAGCCATCAAAACGTAGCCGCAACCGACGAATTCTCGCTTCAATTTCATCGATAGAAAGGTCTTCCAGACTACCGGTGCGGAAACCCACGCGATTCTGCATTCTAAACCGCATGTTCAACAAAAACTGGCTGTCGCGAACTACGGACATTCCGTTGGATACGTTTATCAGGGCTCGCTCGTCACTTTCCGATTGTGCTACTATACTCCCTGCCAAAAATATTCCCAGCAGCAGCGCTGTAAGCTTTTTTTTCATTGCTGTTGTTGCTAAATACATGAGGCTGCCTCGGTGCATTTCCCGATAGCTGCTGCTACCGGAAAATGCACTGAGGCAGCCTCACCTGAAGAACTGTTTGGACAGCTTCAGCCGTCCAAATATCAGGAGGCGTCCACCGCCTGATGCTGTGCATACATCCAGGCTGCTCCTGCCAGACTCAAATCCTTCAGGAGCGAAGCTGTAGCGGCCTGATCACCACCTAAAGCGCCGGGAAGATGGATAGCAAGTGCAAAAATAAGCATTAACACGCCTAAAAGCATCGTCGCCAGCTTATCTTTTTTGCCTGTAAGCATACTGACAACTGCCGCCAGAAGGGCAAGGCCTGTGATGTAGACCCAGATGACACCCCCCGGAATGGGCACCATGCCCGCCATGGCTTCTGCACCCATGAAGTGGAAAATGCCAAAAATGGCAAACGGAATGGCATAGAGATACTTGCCTAAAGATAGCAGTGCGTTCATATCGAATCGTTGTTTGATGACGAAAAGATGGCCATTTCTTTGGATCTGCCCAAAGAAAACGTATAAGACCGTACTGCAATGATAAGTATTTATTTCAAGATTTTCAAAATACTCCAAATAATAATTCTAAATTTTACACAAATATAATATTACATATAAACACCAGCAACAAACACGATACTTTGACTATCTGATACTACACGAGGTCAACCCCGCTGCAATTCTACCTGCTCAGCAGCGCGGTAACGGATGATATTCCTGAGCATACCACTGAAGATAAAAAAGTGAAATGGCAGTACGGAATACCAGTACAAGCGTCCCAGCACACCTGTAGGCCTGTAAGTTGCTGTCTGCCGGAGAAAGTAGCGACCATTGCGACGAACAATCCTAAACTCCAGCCATGCCTCTCCCGGCAGAATCATCTCTGCATATAACAGCAGTCGGCGCTTCTGTTTATCAGCGGCCAGTACCCGCCAGAAATCGAGGGTGTCCCCTGTATTAATATTTTTTGCATTAGTACGGCCACGCCGCAAGCCCACCCCACCGAAAAGCTTATCCATAAATCCGCGAATCTGCCACAAGATATTCCCATAGTACCAGCCGCGGTCTCCGCCAATGGCCCATATATTATCCAGTACCTGATTGACATCCCCCTCAATCAGTCGCTCGCGCCGGTCGATAAAACAGCCGTTGGTAGGAATATTGATATGGTCGAGCAGCGAATTATCAACATAACTCGAGGCCAGCGCGTCTTTCCAGCTGGAGACCACATCATTTTGCTCAATTTTCTGAAAAGCCAGTTCCACCGCTTCCCGGTAGTGCATTGGCCGGATTCCGAGCATTTGCTCGAGCCGATTGTCACTGGCTACTACCTCTACCCGCATACTATTGACCAGGTTAACGGCCAGTTTGTAAGAAGTTGCCGTCACAAAGTACAGCCAATAGGACGACAAGCGGGGTGTCATTACAGGAACTGTTATTATCGTACGCCTTAAACCTCTGACGGCAGCAAATGCCAGCAGCATCTCCCGATAGGTCATGATATCCGGACCACCAATATCAAATGTCTGGTTATAGGTATCTTCACGCAACAAAACGCCGGTGAGGTATTCCAGTACATTGCGGATTGCGATAGGCTGACAGCGCGTGTTGAGCCAGCGGGGGGTCACCATGATAGGCAACTTTTCTACCAGATCCCGCATGATTTCAAAAGACGAACTGCCGGAACCTACAATGATACCTGCCTGAATCGTAGTGACGGTCAGGCCGGAAGCATGCAGTATGGTCGATACATTTTTGCGGGAAGCCAGGTGTCGGGAAAGCTGCTGCTCATTGCTGATTCCACCCAGATAGATGACCTGCCTGACGGCAGTGCTGCGCATGAGTGTGGCAAAATTAGTGGCAGCTCTGGCTTCCATCTCGCCAAAATCGCCCGTACTGTCGCTCATCGAGTGAATCAGGTAATAGGCAACATCTATGTCGGCCAGCGAGGCTGCCGGTGGCACCTCTTTCAGAAAGTCCACCTCAAACAAACTGACAGCCGGATGGCCATAAATGCCTTCTGTGGGAAAACGCTGGCGATCGCGCACACAGCAGACCACCTCGTGTCCTTGTGCAAGCAGCATGGGGAGCAGTCGCTTGCCTATATAGCCCGTGGCTCCGGTGAGTAGTATTTTCATTTTCAATTGTATATGAAAATGAAACAAACGGTAGCCACCTTTGTTGACGGCCGGCGATGGTCAGGCAGCGCATTCGGGTTTTCTGCTTTAGGCAGAAAATTCCGAATGCAGGCTAATGCCCCGGGCTATCTGTTGCTTGCTCCCGATCGAAATATTGCCTGATTTTTTGCGCCGCTGCAAGCCCTACGACGCCTCTAAGCGTCGTTATCGTTGCCTCGCGAATATTTTTAACAGATCCAAAGTGCTGCAACAGCTTTTCGGTCGTCTTTTGCCCGATACCGGCGATATCCGTCAGCTCTGTGGCAGTAAAATTCTGTGATCGTTTTTGCCGGTGAAAGGTGATGGCAAATCGATGTGCCTCATTACGAGCCTGCTGAATCAGCTTAAGGCTTTCAGATTTTTTGTTGATATGCAGCGGCAGGCTGTCGCCGGGAAAATAAATTTCTTCCAGTCGCTTGGCGATACCGATGACGGTCAACTGGTCTGCGATGCCAAGCGTTCGCAGGCTCTCCATGGCTGCCCCCAGCTGCCCTTTTCCCCCGTCAATAATCACCAGCTGCGGCAGCGGCTGCTCTTCCTCGAGCAGGCGGCGGTAGCGCCGATAGACCACCTCCTGCATGGAGGCAAAATCGTTGGGACCTTCGACCGTCTTCACATTGTAGTGCCGATAATCTTTTTTACTGGGTTTGCCATCCTTAAAAACAACACAGGAACTGACCGGATGGCTGCCCTGAATATTGGAATTATCAAAACACTCAATATGTACAGGCAGCTCCTGCATGCCCAGGTCGCGCTGCAGTTGCTGCAAAATCCGCTCCGCCGGCTTCTGCCGGGGCGAGCGCTCTGCTTCCGATTTTTTGCGCTGGAGCTGGTAGTAGCGCACATTTTTTTCGCTGAGTTCCAGCAGCTTTTTCTTGTCGCCTATTTTGGGTACCACTACTTTGGCATCAGGCAATGGCAGTGTCAGCGGGGCAGATACCAGTATCTCCGGTGCCTGGCTGTTGAACCGATCTCGCAGCACCGGAATCACAAACGCCAGTATATCCTCATCTGTTTCTTCCTCTATATGCTTGACAATCCATTGTGTATGTGTGTTTATTATGGCTCCGTCAACCACTTTGATGTAATTGACATAGGCTTCCTTTTCATCATTGATAATCGAAAAAACATCTACATCCCGGATACTCACACTTACAATGGTCGACTTTGACTGATAGTCTTCGAAGGCCCGTAATTTTTCTTTGAGCTGCTGTGCCTCTTCGAATTTAAGCGCCTCTGCCAAGCGGAGCATCTCTGCTTTAAAGTGCTGTACAACAGCACTGTAATGCCCCTTGAGAATATTGCGGATCTGTTCGATACGCGCCATATAGACCTCGTGGCTCTCCATGGCTTCACAAGGCCCGTTGCAGTTTTTTATATGATACTCCAGGCAAAGCTTAAACTTACCCGCACCTATGTTTTCTTCGGTCAGGGAGAATGTACAGCTGCGGAGCGGAAAAAGATGCTTAATCAGTTCCAGTATGTGCGTCGCCCGCTGCTTGCTCGTATAAGGACCAAAGTAATAACTACCGTCCTTGATGAGGCGGCGGGTCAGGAAAACCCGGGGAAATCGCTCCTGTTTAATGCAGATGTAGGCATAGGTTTTGTCATCTTTCAGCATGATGTTGTAGCGCGGCTGGTACTCCTTGATGAGCGCATTCTCCAGCAACAAAGCATCAGTCTCCGTTTCGACCACCGTAAATTCTATCCTGCAGGCATTACTAACCATAATACGCGTGCGGTAAAGGCGATCCTTGCGCTCACCAAAATAACTCGACAAGCGGTTGCGCAGGTTTTTGGCCTTGCCTACATACAATATTCCCCCACCCTCATCGATGAAGCGGTAGACCCCCGGCAGGCGAGGGATAACAGGAAGTAACTGCTGAAAATCTTCTGTACGCATATCAGCCCAAAATTATCATCTATCCGGCAAATTGAAGGCAAAAAATTTGATTTAATCTATCAATATATATAGATTTGTATATCAAAAAAAGGTGGTTATGCTGCCGCTCTACCTGTAGCGCATAGTCGCTATTGCGGGTACCCGGGGCATAGCTGACAGTACTGGCGAGCCTCGCATTTGCCCTGAGTCGTCCGTATTTTTATACTTTCATGCATTAATATTTTTGCCATGACAACCTACCAGCAAGCGTACCGGGAAAGCATTGACTCACCGCAAACATTTTGGGCTAAACAGGCAGAAGCCCTGCCTTGGTATCGCTTTCCTTCTTCCATTCTCAGTCAGGACGAAAACGGCTTCTATCGCTGGTACAAGGGCGGCAGCCTCAACACCTGTTACCTTGCTCTTGACCACCATGTAGAACAAGGACGCGCGGAACAAGTCGCCTTGATTTACGATTCACCGGTGACCTCCACCAAACGCTCTTACACTTATCGACAACTGCGCGACGAGGTGGCCCGGGTTGCGGGTGGGCTGCAGCAGCTGGGAGTGGAAAAGGGCGACCGGGTCATTATTTATATGCCCATGATCCCTGAGGCCGTATTTGCCATGCTGGCCTGCGCACGCATAGGAGCTATTCATTCGGTAGTATTTGGCGGATTTGCAGCCAGGGAGTTGGCCATCCGCATTGATGATGCACAGCCCAAGGTACTGCTAACGGCCAGCGGCGGCATAGAGATCAACCGCATCATCCCCTATAAGCCGCTGGTGGATGATGCACTGGCGCAAGCTACGCATTCAGTCGGCCACTGCGTTGTACTGCAACGTCCCGGTATTGAGGTGGCGCTTGACGGAAGTAAGTATCTTGACTGGAGCGAGTGGCTGGCAGATGCTCCTGTGGCCGACTGTGTTGCTGTAGACGCAACAGATCCCCTCTACATATTGTATACGTCCGGCACGACAGGCAAGCCCAAAGGTATTGTCCGGGACAATGGTGGCCATGCTGTCGCGCTCCGCTACAGTATGCAGGCCATTTACGACACACATCCCGGCGAAGTCTTCTGGGCAGCTTCCGATGTCGGCTGGGTAGTGGGGCACTCTTACATCGTCTATGGTCCGCTCATCAGCGGATGTACAACCCTGCTTTACGAAGGCAAGCCGGTAAAAACGCCCGATCCGGGCGCTTTTTGGCGCGTCATTGCAGAACATGGTGTAAAGACCCTTTTTACCGCCCCCACAGCCATTAGGGCTATCAAAAAAGAAGATCCTGACGGCCTGCTGCTGCAGGCCTATGATCTTTCCCGCTTCCGGCGGCTCTATCTCGCCGGAGAGCGATGCGATGCGGCTACTTACGAATGGGCCAAGTCCCTGCTGGGTGAGCGCGATGTGATTGACAACTGGTGGCAGACGGAAAGTGGCTGGCCCATGATTGCGCAGATGCCCCTCTACGGCATGATTCCCGTCAAGCCGGGTGCTGCAGGCCGGCCTGTCTGTGGTTTTGACATACAAATCCTCGACGGCCACAACCAGCCGATGGGCCCCAATCAGGAAGGGGCTGTGTGCATCAAACTTCCGCTGCCTCCCTCCTGCCTGCCGACGCTCTGGAACAATGACGATCGCTTCCGGGCGGGTTACCTTGCCCCCTATCCGGGTTACTATTTTTCCGGTGACGGCGGCTATCGCGATGAAGAAGGCTATGTATACATCACCGGCCGCATGGACGATGTCATCAACGTCGCGGGCCACCGGCTCTCTACGGCCGACATGGAAGAGGTAGTTGCCCAGCACCCCGCGGTAGCCGAGTGTGCTGTCATTGGCATACAAGACAGTATGAAAGGGCAGGCACCGGTGGGTTTTGTGGTGCTGAAAGAAGGGATTGCCATATCGGATGAGCAGATCGAGCGCGAGTTGATACAAATGGTGCGAGACAAAGTGGGGGCGGTCGCTTCCTTCAAAAGAGCCACCATCGTCAACCGCCTGCCAAAGACACGCAGTGGCAAGATCCTGCGTCGCGTCATGCGTGCCATCGCCGACGGGCAGGCGTACAGCATGCCTTCAACCATTGAGGATCCTTTGGTTCTCAGCGAGATTGAGGACCGCATGAAAGAAGGCAAGATTGGCGAAGCCTTTGATGCGTAGATACTATGCTGCTAGGCCGGGAGCCACTCGGCCAGGCGGTCTGCAATACGGCGGTCATTACTGAGTCGCGGCACTTTGTTTTGACCGCCGAGTTTGCCCTCTGCTTTCATGTAGCGGACAAAGGCGTCGCGTTCCAGACTCCGCAACACAAGTGGACGCAGAATCCCTCCGGCGATGAGGTCTTTGTAGTAAATATTTTGTGCCTGCAGTGCCTCATCGACAGCGCCTGCAAAAGCCTCTATGTTGCGAGGAGGCGTCTCAAATTCAACCCACCATTCGTGATAAGGCAATCCACCCTCCGGCGGGTTCACCTGTGGTGCGACCGTAAACTCCACAATTGCCAGACCGTGCTCCCGGGCTACCCCCAGCATCGCGGCTTCCACCTCCTTGCCAATTACATGCTCGCCAAAAGCAGAGATGAAGTGTTTGGTTCGGCCCGTAACGCGCAGTCGGTAAGGGTTCAGGCTCACAAACTCCACGGTATCCCCTATATCATAGCCCCACAGGCCCGCGTTGTTGTTGATAATAATGGCATAATTTTCCCCTTTTTTCACCTGATCGAGCCGCAGGCGCCTCGGGTGGGGGCTAAAAATTTCATCCGTCGGGATAAATTCAAAGAAAATGCCGCTGTTGACATTGAGCAATAAGCCCTGGCTCTCGGGCAGATCCTGAAAAGCAATGAAGCCTTCTGAGGCCGGGTAGGTCTCTATGCTGGGAATGCGGGCGCCAACGAGTTCTTCGAGATTATCGCGATAAGGCTCAAAATTGACCCCTCCGTAGACAAAAACGTTGTAACGGGGAAAAATTTCGCGCACACTGCGCTTGCCGCTGGCTTGCAGCAGGCGCTCGTAGTACATTTTAACCCAGGGCGGTATGCCGGAGATCAGCCGCATATCGGCCTTGCGTGTCTCTTCGACGATTTTGTCGAGCTTGGTCTCCCAGTCATCGATACAATTGGTGGTATAAGAAGGTAGCTGGTTGGTGCGAAGCCAGGCAGGCACCAGGTGATTGACGATACCCGACAGTCGACCCGTAGGAATCCCCCCGACCATTTCGAGTTCGGGACTACCCGACAGGAAAATCATATTACCGTCGAGCCATCCCCCCTGGCCGCTGCGCGCGTAGTAGTTGAACAGCGCGTTGCGGGCCGTACCAAAATGGTTGGGCAGGCTGTCGGTGGTAAGCGGGATATACTTGACACCGGAGGTTGTGCCGCTGGTTTTGGCAAAATACCTTGGCTTGCCCGGCCAGAGTACGTCTTTTTCACCCCCCTTTATACGTTCCACATAAGGGCGCAGCCCTTCATAATCACGGATGGGCACCTTTTCCCGAAAAGCCTCATAACTCATGCCGGGCGAGAGGCCGTGATCCTTGCCAAAGGCAGTCCTGCTCCCCTTTTTCATCAGCTCCTGAAAGACTGCCGCCTGCGCAGCATGCGGGAAAGCAGCCCATTTTGTAATTTGGTTGGCGATGAGCCCCGCAACGGGGCGCGCCAGCACGGATTTGACGCCCATTTGACTCTACTGATTGGTGCGCGGCAAAGATAGCCACAGATTGGCAACCATGCTCTGCAAAAAAATCAGGCGGCCACGACTTTATTGCCGGCTCATTTTTTTGGGAAAAACGGCACTCTTGCCGCGCTTGTTGCTGAGCTCTCCCTTGCGGTTGGTGGGGGTGTGCACAGACTCATAAGCGGGGCAACCGCTTTTGCGGCTGCAGCCGGCTGCCAGCAGCGGCAGCATGCATGCCAGCCCCAGGACCAGCAGCCATGTATTTTTGGAAAGACGCATAATGTACAGATTCTTTTGACTGATAACGCAGCAGGCGGCCGGTCAATTGTACACAGCCATACCGGCAAGCTTCGCCCAAGTCGCTCTAAAGTGCTAATACCTTGGTTAAAATGCAAATATGGTTGTTTTTTGAAAAAAAAATGACGTCCGACTTGCAAAATCAAACCCTAACCGTAACTTTGCCGACTATATTGTTTCATTTAAAAATCAATGAGATGAACAAGGGAGATTTAGTCCAGAAAATCGCAGAACACGCAGGTTTGACCAAGGCTCAATCGGAAGAAGCGCTTAATGCCGTGATCGCCAGCATCACAGAAGCCCTCAAAAACGACGATTCCGTTACGCTCGTTGGTTTTGGAACTTTTTCGGTATCTAAGCGCGACGCGCGCACGGGTCGCAACCCACAAACGGGTGAGACGATAACAATCGAAGCCAAAAATCAGGTTAAGTTTAAAGTCGGTAAGAAATTGGCTGACGCAGTAAACTAAGGGAACTCCCGCACTGCGCCCTCATCTTAATAAGAAACAAAAGGCGATCCAAATCTCGAGGATTGCCTTTTTGTTTTTCCTTTTTTGCCTACCTTTGCGGCATTGTTTAACGCAAGACTGACTCCATTCAACCAATGGCTGACATTCAGAAATTAAAGGATATTGCCAGCCAGGTTCGGCGGGACATTATCCGCCAGACTTTCCGCTGCCAATCGGGGCATCCGGGCGGATCGCTGGGCTGCGCCGATCTGATGGTTGCGCTCTACTTCGAAATCCTCCACCACAATCCCGCTTTTTCCATGCAGGGCAGCGGTGAAGATCTTTTCTTCCTCTCCAATGGGCATATTTCACCGGTTTGGTACAGTGTGCTCGCCCGTTCAGGTTATTTCCCGGTGGAAGAGCTGGCTACTTTCCGACAACTCAATTCACGACTGCAAGGGCACCCGGCAACGCACGAAAAGCTCCCGGGTGTGCGCGTTGCCTCCGGCTCGCTGGGGCAGGGCATGTCCGTAGCTATTGGTGCAGCGCTGGGAAAAAAACTCGATCGCGATGAGCGACTGGTCTATTGCCTCGTGGGTGACGGAGAATTGCAGGAGGGACAGGTATGGGAAGCAGCGCTGTTTGCTGCTCACCACGGAGTCGACAACCTCATTGTTATTTGCGACCGCAATAATGCGCAGATCGACGGTACGACCGAGGACGTTATTCGCCTGGGTGAGGTGGCCCTTAAGTTCCGGACTTTTGGCTGGCATACGCTCCACATGGATGGTAATGACATGTCTGAAGTAGTCGATACCCTCCTGCAGGCGGCGCAGCATTGTGGTGCCGGAAAGCCCGTTTTTATTGAGATGAAAACGGCGATGGGCAAGGGCGTCGATTTTATGGAGGGCAATTATCAGTGGCACGGTAAGCCCCCCAGCGCACAGCAGACTGAAGTGGCCCTTGCGCAGCTTGCGGAAACGCTGGGCGATTTTTAGGCTGTCCCTCAGGGCGATGGCTTTGGCGGTGCGAGCGGGCAATCCGCACACCTTTCTCAGGATTTTTTCTAAGCCGACTCCACCGGCCCGAAGGCTGGCTGATTGACATGGCTTATATTGCAATATTTTGGTAATCAGGCTTCCGGGCGCTGTTACTACAAGTTTACATCTGATTATGCTGGATCAACTCCAAAGTACAGGCAAAAAGGCGACCCGTGATGGTTTTGGCGCCGGTATCGATGCCTTAGCTGCGGCCAACGAGGCTGTTGTCGTGCTCACCGCCGACCTTGCCGGCTCATTGAAGATTGAAAATTTTATGCGCGACTACCCGGCGCGCTTTTTCCAGTGCGGCATTGCCGAGGCCAATATGATGGGCATCGCAGCTGGCTTGGCTACGGCAGGTAAAATACCTTTTACCACTACTTTTGCCAACTTTTCTACAGGCAGGGTCTACGATCAAATTCGACAGTCCATTGCTTACTCAGAAAAAAATGTCAAAATCTGTGCCAGTCATGCAGGTCTTACGCTGGGAGAGGACGGTGCTACGCACCAGATTCTCGAAGATATCGGCCTGATGCGTATGTTGCCGGGCATGACGGTGATCAATCCTTGCGATTATCACCAGACTAAGGCTGCTACTATGGCTATTGCAAATCATGCGGGGCCTGTATACCTGCGTTTTGGCAGACCTTCCTGGCCGATGTTTACAGAGCACTTGCCCTTTGAAATCGGGAAAGCGCTGCTGCTGGCTGAGGGATCCGATGTGTCCATCATTGCTACGGGTCATTTGGTCTGGAATGCCATTGAAGCTGCCCGGGTGCTGGCCGCTGCAGGCATCAGTGCTGAAGTAATTAACATACACACCATCAAGCCATTGGACGAGGAAGCTATTGTGCGCAGTATCAGCAAAACAGGCCGGGTGGTTAGCTGTGAGGAGCATAATCGCTATGGCGGTCTCGGAGATGCTGTGGCACAGGTACTGAGCACCCGCTGCCCGGCGCCACAGGAGTATGTTGCAGTCAATGACTCCTTTGGGGAAAGTGGTACACCTGACCAGCTGATGGATAAATACGGCCTCAGCAGCCAGCATATCGTTGCTGCCGTCAATAAGGTGCTGTCGCGCTAATTGGCATTTTGTATTCATTAAACTTTTAGCCATACCAACCAAATCAACCATGGAATTTGGAACCAAGTGTATTCATGCCGGACTAGAGCCGGATCCTGCTACCGGTGCAGTGATGACGCCCATCTATCAGACGTCGACCTACGCCCAGGAGGCTCCGGGGCAGCATAAGGGTTTTGAATATGCGCGCACGCAAAACCCAACCCGCTCTGCGCTTGAGCGCAACCTGGCGGCGCTGGAAAACGGCTTTGATGCCATCTGCTTTAGCAGCGGACTGGCGGCTATGGATGCTGTCGTGCGCTTGCTGGATCCCGGCGATGAGGTTATCGCCTCCAATGATCTGTACGGTGGCTCCTACCGACAGTTTGTGCGCGTGCATGAGCGCTACGGGATTAATGCCCACTTTGTAGATATGCGGGAACCCGAAAAAGTTGCCAAGAAGATCAACAAAAAGACGCGCCTCATCTGGATAGAGACGCCTACCAACCCTATGCTGCAGCTGGTAGACATTGCTGCCGTTGCTGCACTTGCACAGGATAAGAAGATACTTGTTTGCGTAGATAATACCTTTGCCAGCCCCTACCTGCAAAATCCGCTGGACCTGGGCGCTGATATCGTAGTCCACTCAGCTACCAAGTATCTGGGAGGACATTCCGATCTGATTCTGGGAGCCGTGGTGGTCAAAACAGAAGACCTGGCTGAGCGCCTCCACTTTATCCAAAATGCTGTAGGGGCTGTACCGGGGCCACAAGATTGCTTTCTGACCTTGCGGGGCATCAAAACGCTGCATATCCGCGTCCGGCAGGCCTGCAAGAACGCCCGCAAAATAGCCCGCTTCCTCAACAACCACCCAAAGGTTGGGAAAGTCTACTACCCCGGCCTCAAAGATCACCCCCAGTACGAGCTGGCAGCCCGGCAAATGCGCTATCCGGGGGCTATGCTCTCTTTTGATTTGCAAAATGATCGCTACGAGGCAGCGGTCAAAGTGCTGAGCGGCACCTCTCTTTTCACGCTGGCCGAAAGTCTGGGCGGGGTTGAAAGCCTCATCGGCCACCCGGCCAGTATGACACATGCTTCCATCCCGCGCGAGTCTCGCCTGAAAGTCGGACTCACCGACTCCCTGATCCGGCTGAGTGTAGGTATTGAAGATGTAGACGATCTCATCAGCGATCTCGATAACGCGCTGACCAACATATAATAGCTGCTTATAGAGAAGCAGCTGCCGCTCCATATACGACACCAGAATATTCAGCCGCTGATTTTACAATAGTCAGCGGCTGAATATCTTTATTCACCGCTCAAGTAATAAAATCATTGTTGGACAGCCTGTTGCAACTTAAGAACCAAGATGCGGCTATTTTTGATCTGCCGCAAATATCTGTTCCGGATTCGCAAAAGCTTTAAATTCCAGTGCATTGCCACTGGGGTCGAAAAAAAACATCGTTGCCTGCTCCCCTATCTCCCCCTGAAAGCGAATATAAGGCTCAATGATAAATTCAATACCCGCCTCCTTAAGGCGCTCCGCCAGTGCTATCCAGTCGGGCATGGATAATATAGCACCAAAATGCTGCACAGGAACCTGTTTGCCATCAACATGGTTGCGAGGTCCTTCTGGCATGCCCTCATCTACCAAATGTGCGGAAATTTGGTGCCCAAAAAAATTAAAATCAATCCAGCGCGCAGCCGTACGACCTACACCACATCCCAGCAAACCTTCATAAAACTGCCGCGTAGCAGCTAAATCCAGTACAGGAAAAGCCAAATGAAAAGGTATCTGCATTTTTTTCTTGCGAATGTACAACAAATACTACATTTTCACAGCTGCTGCCAGCAAGCGTTTGCCGGATGTACCCGGTGCCGGCAGGTCTATTGCTATGTAAATAATACTTAACACAATACATTCCGAAATTATGCTTACCTTTGCGCCCGAATTCGGGCAACCGCAGCCTATTGGCTAGGCAGGGTGAGACAGGCCCGGTTTTTTTTAATATTCTGCTATTTGCAGTAATTTTTTGCATGAATAATATTCGCAACATTGCCATCATCGCGCACGTCGATCACGGCAAAACCACGCTGGTTGACAAAATGCTGTTGGCTGGCCGACTTTTCAAGGAGCATGAACTGCCTGGTGAACTGATGCTCGACAACAACGACCTGGAGCGCGAGCGCGGCATTACCATCTTGGCCAAGAATGTCTCAATCACCTACAAAGACCACAAAATCAACATCATCGATACCCCTGGTCACGCTGACTTTGGTGGTGAAGTAGAGCGGGTGCTCAACATGGCCGATGGCGTCCTTTTGTTGGTCGACGCTTTTGAGGGTCCCATGCCACAAACCCGTTTTGTATTGCAGAAAGCACTGGAACTGGGTCTTCGCCCCATCGTCGTTGTCAATAAAGTAGACAAGCCCAACTGTACCCCCGACGAGGCTCACGAGGCTGTGTTCGACCTGATGTTCAACCTGGGCGCTACGGAAGAACAGCTCGACTTCCCTACCCTCTTTGGCTCTGCCAAGAATGGCTGGATGAGCGATGACTGGAAAACGCCTTCCGAAAATATTTTGCCGCTGCTCGATGCTATTCTGAAATACGTACCGGCGCCCAGAGTGAAGGAAGGTAGCCTTCAGATGTTGGTGACAAGCATCGATTACTCTCCTTATATTGGCCGCATCGGCATCGGCCGCGTACAGCGCGGTGGTATTAGCGTAGGGCAGCAGGTCAGCCTGCTGCGTAAAACGGGTGAGATAGAGAAACACCGCGTCCGCAATCTTTTCGTATACGAAGGCTTCGGACGCAGAGAAGTCAGCTCCGTAGGTGCCGGAGATATTTGCGCTGTCTTCGGTGTCGAAGGTTTTGAAATCGGTGATACCATCGCTGATACAGAAAATCCCGAGGCACTACCGACCATCGCCATTGATGAGCCTACGCTGAGTATGGTCTTCACCATCAATGACTCTCCATTCTTTGGAAAAGAGGGTAAGTTTGTGACTTCCCGCCACCTGCGTGAGCGACTGGAGAAGGAGCTGGAGAAAAACCTGGCACTTCGGGTTGAGGCTACTGAATCGCCGGACATGTTCCGCGTATATGGCCGCGGGGTGCTCCACCTGTCAGTCCTGATCGAAACGATGCGCCGCGAAGGCTATGAACTGCAGATTGGCCAGCCACAGGTAATCCTCAAAACCATCGACGGTGTCAAGCATGAGCCCGTGGAAGAACTTACCATAGATTTGCCTGAATCTGTAAGCGGTACGGCCATCAACATGGTCACGCAGCGAAAAGGCAGTATGCTCAGTATGACCCCCAAGGGTGACCGCATCATACTGGAGTTTGAAATTCCCAGCCGGGGTATTATTGGCCTTCGAAGCAATATGCTCACCGCTACCGCGGGCGAAGCCATTATGACACACCGGTTCAAGGAATTCCAGCCTTACAAAGGGGAAATCCCGGGTCGGATGAATGGCTCCCTCATTGTCATGGAGGCAGGCAAGTCAATCCCTTATGCTATCAATAACCTGCAGGAGCGTGGCCGCTTTTTCATTGGCCATGGCGAAGACGTGTACGAAGGACAGGTTGTAGGTGAGCACAGCCGCCCGGGGGATCTTGTTATCAACCTGACAAGAACAAAAAAGCTTACCAATATGCGCGCTTCGGGTAGTGATGACAAACTCAAATTGATTCCACCTAAGCGATTCAGTCTGGAGGAAGCACTGGAGTATATTCAGGCAGATGAGTACGTGGAGGTTACACCCCTCAATCTGCGCCTTCGGAAAATTTTGCTGCGCGAGGCGGAGCGCAAACGCGGCGAGAAGATTAATTACTAATTTTCTCTTCCTTAAAGTAAAAGGGCTGATGCAGCGGTTTTTCTCCGGAAAAACTGCCGCATCAGCCCTTTTTTTATACACTTATGGCAGCTTTCGCTGCCATAAGTGTATAATGTGCGGTTACCGCATCAGTGTCACATCTCCTTTATAGATGAGTACCTTTCCGTCGATAAACTCTATCTCTGCAAAGTATACATAAACACCTGCGTTCATTAGTTCTCCCCTGTGCATTCCATCCCAGCCATTAGCAGGGTCGCCCGGGTCAAAATCGTACAGTTCGTACATCGTCTCACCCCATCGGTTGAATACACGGAATGACTTAACTATGCGCACGTTTTTATCTACATAAATCTGCAGACGCTCGTTGTATCCGTCTTCGTTAGGCGAGAAAGCATTGGGAATGTACACATCTCTTGGCTTCGCTACGATGACCGCCACCCGGTCAGTTGCCCGGCATCCTTTGGCATCCGTAACGGTCAGGCGGTATACGGCCGACTCAACGGGTGCTACAATTGGATTTGCACAGTTAGAGTTGGGCGACAGATCGGGGCACTCTACAACTTCCCCACCCGACCACAGATAGCTCACTACGGGATAGCTGGTCGTGGCCAGCAACTGAACCGTGTCACCAAGATTCATACGTACGTCATCACCAAGCTCTACCGTCAGCTCCTGTGGGGTGTCTATACTTACCAACTGCGACTGGCTGCAGCCATTGGCATCCAGTACGGTCACCTGAAATTGACCGATAGGCAGGTTGCCAAATAGTTGGTTGGATGTCTCTGCACCTGCATTGAGTCTGTAGCTGTAAGGAGCTGTACCTCCTGTAACATTCACAATCTCTATGGAACCGGTGGCATCACCAAAGCAGGCTGGATCGTTGGTTTCGATGACTGCATTGATTGCCGGAGAAGAAACAAGCGTGGAAGACTGCAACACATTACATCCTCTGGAATCCGTAACCGTCAGATTATATGTACCGATCGGCAGATTAGATGCCCGGACAGTTGTTGAACCGTTGCTCCAGTTGTAGCTATAAGGCGCCGTACCTCCCGTAACCGCTGCTTCGAGGAAACCATCACTTGCACCCGGACAGCTTACCTGATAACCTCCCCCATAATCTGAAGATGTAAGCTGAACAACCATACCAGAGGGCTCCGTCACTGTAATATTGATGATCTCTGTAATGTTGTAGGCATCTGTTACCGTTATTCTGTACGTGCCCGCGGCCAGGTTAGCTATATTGACATCCTGATTATTGGCGGCTATAGTACCACTACCGGTAGCTGTACCCAACAACTGTTGCCACGTATAAGAATAAGGCGGGGTACCCACAGTCATG
The DNA here is from genome assembly GCA_964441755.1 of uncultured Saprospiraceae bacterium. Taxonomy (GTDB): domain Bacteria; phylum Bacteroidota; class Bacteroidia; order Chitinophagales; family Saprospiraceae; genus JAUMBM01. Next base: position 106,896 of record CAYTVG010000002.1, on the reverse strand, counting down.
CGGAACTGTATGCTACCATCATCGTAGCCTGCACAACTAGCCGACTGACTATTGGATATGGCTGATAAGTCACAGGGGTAAACCGTCAAATTCAGTGTGACGATACTATCGCATCCGTTGACTGAACTCAGGTTGACGACAAAAGTACCGTTCTGATTAAAACTCTGATTGCCTACCGTATAGCTGGCATCATTACAAATGGCCTCCGTCAGCGTAACCTGATATACCGGATTGATGGTCAGATTGAGGGTCACGACCGAATCACAACCCGTAACCTGCGAGACTAGCAGGTCAGTATAGGTTCCGGCTTGTGTGTATACACTGTTGCCCACCTGGTAACTGGCTCCATCGCAAATAGAGGTGTTGATGGTCCGTCTTACCGTTGGCGTAATGCTTAGTGAAAGGTTAACGACTGAGTCACAGCCCGTAGACAGCGCTGTAAACATATTGGTGTAGTTACCTGCTGCTGTATATACGCTACTGCCTACCTGATAACTGTCCCCTTCACAAATGGTTACAGACAAGTTCGTCACCAGTGGCTGAATGACTGTCAGGTTGAGCGTCACTATCGAATCACAACCCGTACTTATGGCTGTCAGGGTATCTGCGTACGTACCACTCACACTATAAATACTGCTTCCCACCTGATAACTATCACCCAGACAAACAGACTCGACCAACTGAGTCCGCAGGGGTTCAATCACGTTTAGAGCCAGTTGTACGATTGAATCGCAGCCTGTCACTACAGAGGAAAGGGTAACTGAGTAGTTGCCGCTGGCGCTGAATGTCTGGTTACCAACCTGATACGTCTCACCCGCACAAATAGATACCGGCAAAGGTCTTACAACGGTGGGTATAACAGTTAGATTCAGCGTTACTGTTGAATCACAACCTGTTACCACCGACGAAAGGTTAGCCGTGTAGATACCGCTACTACTGTAGGACGTTCCTCCCATTGAGTAGGACTCACCCTCGCATATCGTTTCCGTAAGCTGGGTTGTGAGCAAGGGATTCACCTGTAGATTCAAATTGACTATGCTATCACAACCAAGCTGTGAAATGAAAATATTCTGGTATTGACCGGTTTGGTTGTAACTACTGCTGCCAACTTCGTAGCTTTCGTCTGCACAAATGGTGATATCAAGGTTTGTTTCATAAAAGTCTGTAACCGTCAAGTCAAGGGTCACAATACTGTCGCAACCTCTGAAATTGGTCAGCGTATCAATGTAAATACCCGTCACACTGTAACTGCTGGACCCCACCGTATACTGTCCTCCTACACAGATGGAGGCATCAATGAACCGCCGAGGTGTAGGTGCAACTGTCAGTTGCAGTGTCACGATAGAGTCACAGCCCGTAGAAAGTGCCAGCAGCGTATCCACGTAGACGCCTGTCTGATTATAGACTGAGCTGCCTACGGTATAACTGTCCTCCTGACAGATTAACTCTGTCAGACTTGTACGCAGCGGCTCAATGACAGTCAGTGAAAGCCGGAAAACACTGTCACAACCTTCAGCAGTGACAAACGGAACATCGTAAATACCCGTCTGGGTATAAGACGAGTCCACGACCGTATAGGTTTCCCCTGCGCAAATGGTGGCACTGCCAGTCTCAATAATGACATCCGAAACTGTCAGGTCCAGATTGACAATAGAGTCGCAATTGGTAGAGAGGGCAGTCAGCAGGACGGTGTAGGTACCTGTTGAGTCAAATTGCTGGCTACCGACTGAGTAGGTTTGTCCGCTACAGATTTCTGTCGTAATATTGGTAACCAGCGGTTGAATGACCGTGAGGACAAGTGTGGTAATGGAATCACAACCAGTCACCACAGAAGTTGTCGTATCACTAAAAGTCCCTGAAGCCAAGTAGTAGTTGCCACTAAACAACAATGAATCACCCGCACATATCGATTGTGGCAAGGTGACCCGTACAGGAGGAATTACTGTTAAATTGACATTGACCGTACTGTCACAACCGTTAGCCGCTGTGAGCACAAAAGAGTAAGCACCCGACTGTGTAAGACTGTTGGTGCCCACGGTATAGGATTCCCCTTCACAAATGCCGGGTGCAAGGTTGGTGACAATTTCGTCCCGAACAAAAAGGTTGAGCGTCACAATTGAATCACAACCATTACTTCCCGTAAAGGTAGCGGTGTAGGTACCGGAACTCCCGTAGCTATTGCTGCCCAATGCATAGGTATCCCCAAAACAAATAATTTCGTTGACTGTCGTAAACTGCCGGGCGTTGACAAGTACGTTCAATATGTGAGTAGAATCACAGCCTGCAGAGGAAATAAAGTAAAAAGTATCCCTGTCCTCTTGTGTATAGGTAATCGTATTACCCTCGTAGTCATAAGAAAATGTTTCCCCGTCGCACAAAACCACTTGTTGTACTGTCTCCGGATTGGACTGTACGGTCAGGTTGAGATTGATCGTACTGTCACAGCCAACATAAGAAGGTAATATGACCGTATAATTACCCGTTTGTGTAAATTGCTGATTGCCGACTTGATAACTCTCTCCCTGACAGATTGTCGCTTGCAGGTTGGTAACAGGCTGGTTGATTGTAATCGTGGCAATGACCAGACTATCACAGCCCGCCGGTGTCTGCACGAGTACACTGTAAGTTCCCGGTGCACTGAATGTCTGATCGCCTATATCATAAGCATCCCCCGGACAGATGATGGGAGAAATGAATGTCGGCTGGGTAGGCACAGGAAACACCTGCAGGTATATCTGTACAAAACTGTCACAACCATTTTCCGTCTGTAGCTGGAAGTCATATACCCCGGTAGTCGTAAGGTTGAAGGTTTGATTTCCATCTGTTACCTGATATACTTCTCCTTGACAGAGAAGTACTTCTTCGGCAATAAAATAAGTTTGATGGACTGTCAATTGAACGGAAACTATACTGTCACATCCTTGGGCATTTGCCCCCTCCAGCACCACTTCCGAGTATCCGTTTTCGGTAACGGGCACATTTCCCTCGCCCCCTACCCAAAAGATTTCGCCTTCACATATTTCACCCTCCACAAAACCCGTAGTACTTTGATTGACATTAACGGTTAGTTGGTATCGCTGGGTGCAGCCCTCATCGGTTGTCTCTTCATAGAGATAGACCCCTGCTTCCGAGTATACTTGATTATCCCTCGGCCATTGGTAGATTTGTCCGTCGCATAAGGTCACCGATTCACTAATGGTCGGCAACTCTGCCACATTAATGGTCGTACAATTCTGGACCCCCTGTGAACAAGGGTTGGAAGGAGTCACGCAGATTTGTACTGGTCCGGCGACAGTAATCTCCAGATCAGACTGCTGGTCATAAGCGATAGGCTCTCCATTGACAGTCCAGGAATATACCCCGGCACCAAAGATTGGGGGCTGTACGTTGGCTGTAATCGTCTGCCCGGGACAAATAGTGTTGTCAGACAGCACGATCTGCGGCGAAATATTGGCTACACTGGGTGGATTGGTGTTGCCCGAGAGTACATTGATATCAAATGAACAGACATCCCCCCAGGCGCCGTCAATGACCAGGAAATAGATACCGCCTACGGTCAATGGTCCGGCAGTAAATATCTCCGAAGTATTGTTAGGCACATGATCATCACAGTTGGAAACAAGCTCAAAACTTTCACAATCTGTAGTATTGTAGATACCAATCTGCAGACCATTCTGGCTTGAGCTGCCCATTTCGCAGTCATATACAGCAATCTCCAAGGTAATACTCGTGGAGCCTGCCACAAAACCAACCCACTGTGTATTGTGCAGCTGACCGGCGCAGAAGCCGGGAGGAGCCTGCCCCAAATCCGGCAGAGAGTTAGTACCCGTCAGGCCATTGATATCCCCACAAATCACGCAGGCATCCGCACAGGTGCTCGCTAGCGTAATGGTGTTCCCCCCGGGACACGCAGGCGGCGGTGCCTGTGCGTTTGAAAATTGAACAACAGTCACTAGTAGTGCCAGAACAAGTAGAAATCTCATCATAGTACTTCAGTTCGAATGATTATATGACAAATACGTCCTTTCAAAATTGCGAAGGGGAATCGGGCATTTAGCGCATAGCCGGAACTCGCCGGAAGCAAAAATTCCGGATACACACTAAACAAAGAAAGCAGGCGTCTGTAGTCCCGCTTTTTTGTCACTGAACGCCTATTCAGCCGACGGGGCAGTTGTAAGACAAGCTTTGATCTGCCACGGCTCAAATACAAAATAGAATCTGCTCAAATCCCCCCGGTTAATCGTTACGATACGCGACTCCTGCGAAGTCTTGGCAGGAAAATTTACCTCTTAATATTAGCAATTTTTTCAAACTCAAATTTGGCGCTAATTCTCAATGACGGGCTAAAAATAGGAATATTTAACCATTAGCAACCATCAAGCCAAAGGAATGTTTACACGCAATTTTATGGACTAGTCGCCTGCATTGCAAAAAATCGATATCGCATCGTAGGGAGGAAACAAAAAAAAATTCCTAAATACACGCCTAAAAGAACTCTTAATTTTTGATTATCAATTTTTTAAACAAAAACAAATTTATTATATACTTTGCCTGATTTAACGAATACAGGAATATAATTTTTCAAATATTGCCGTTGCGGGATATATGCCGGCAAACATTTCTGCCCAGGGACCAAAAGCAAAAACAGGCACCATGATGGCCGTAGCATCTCTGGAGGCGAAGTGCGGTACAATGGAATCTTGCCGAGACCCGATCTGGATACTAAATCCCCCGGCCTCTTGTTCCGCTGTAATGACCACCAATGTATTGCCACTCTCCTCCGCAGCGTCCAGCACCACCTTGAGGGTTCGCTCCAGATCTGACAATTCTTCCACAAGCCCCTGATAATCGTGATTACGTGCAGCAAGACCTGACTGAGCAGCATCGATCACCAGGAAGTAGCCCCCCTGTACAGCTTCCGCGCCTAAGTACTTGACGATACTTTCACTGGCAGCAGGCAGGAAGGTTCTTCCTGCTGCCGCCGTCGGCGGCCAGTGTTGTCCTGTAAAAATAAGTGTTTGCCTGCCGGATGAAAGTAGCGAATCGTGCCAATGCCCGTCTGCAGCAAGTTTTTTTAATGAAACCCCTCTTTCAACGAATGCTTGCGGGCAATTGGACGATCCCGACTCCAAAAGTCGATCCCCGCCCCCAAGCCCGACCATAAGACCTGAAGCAGCCAATTGACATGGCATCAGATGGTAATAAGCCGGTTTCTTCACATGTGCATAAAAGCAGGCCGGCATAGGGTCAAAAAGGCTGCCCGTAGTGATAATACCTGTGCTTTTCCCCCTGTCTCTCGCTATTTCCAGAATGCTACTGACAGCTACGGAGTCACTGTTGACTCCAATCCCGCCCGGATAGCTTTTGGCCCCCGTACAAATAGCCATGGCTGCAAGCCCGGGCTCCGCAAGTTCACCACTGCCATGATGTAAGCCGGATACACGGCAACGCTCGAGCTGTGTGAAATTACCAGCAGCATACATGCCTGCTGTAAGTTGTCCGAGTCCCATCCCTCCGGTCATCACCAATATGATATTCCGGGGGGGCTGACCTCCCGGCAGTACTACCTCAGAGGCAATTGACAAGCTCGAAACATTTGTTGCACAAGAACTTATAAAAACAAAAAACAGTAAGCTGAGCAAACGCACAACAAGTGTCACAAAATTGGCCATTTGTTTTTCTGTAAAAGTGATTATTTGCTTTTCACTGAGTCCGGCCTGTGCTCTCAGGCCATGATCGCATTTAATCTGCCTACAGGTGCACCAGCCGTCAACAACTGCTGAAAGAACCTTAGATCATTGCAGCAGTGAATAGCACTTGCCGGGCAACGAGGCTACTATCGATCTGCACTCTAGTTCCAGTAGGACTACAGCCAGTCGGCCAGCCTTAAAACCACTTTCGGATGCGAGTTGATCAAGGTGTACAGCCTCCTTACCCTTCAACAAAGTTAAGATGATTTCCTCTTCCGGACTAAATTCATTTTCAAACAAGCTGATTTGCTTTTTCTCCTTGCCTTCTGCCGGCTGCCAACCCATTTGAAAAACAAGATCTTCTGCACTCTCTATCAACGCAGCCCGGTGAGTTTTTATAAGCCAGTTGCAGCCGGCCGATGACTTGTCTGTCGAACGGCCAGGAAACGCAAACACGTCGCGATTGTAGTCGTTAGCGAGCTGGGCTGTGATCAGGGAGCCTCCACGGTTGGCGGTTTCGATGACTACAACGGCATCCGACAAGGCTGCCACAATTCGATTGCGCATAGGAAAATGCTCACGCTCAGGCAGAACGCGCCAGCCAAATTCGCTTAGCAGACCACCCTGTGCGACCATTTTTGCTGCCAGTCCTGTATGCTCCGACGGATAAATTGTACCCATGCCATGTGCCAGTACTCCTATGGTGGGGAGGCCTATTTCCAGACAATACCGATGCGCACAAGCGTCAACACCATACGCCAGTCCACTGACAATTAAAGCATTGTGCGGAACCAACCCCTTTATCAATTGTTCGGTTGCCCGCTGTCCGTGGGCTGTCGGCTGTCGGGTGCCTACCACTGACACAATGCGTTCGGAATTCAGGTCCGCGCTGCCTCGATAGTACAGAACCGTAGGTGCATCAGGACAGCTCAGCAACCTCCGGGGATAAGGCGGGTGTGGATAAACCAATACCTGTACGCCCTCCGCCGCTGCCAGCGCAAGCTCGGCTTCTGCTTCTTTCAATGGCTGGGGGGCATGGATGGCAGCAGCAATACCAGGTCCTATACCGGTAATTTTGACGAGCTCTTTGGGGCTTGTACTAAAAACCTCTTTGGCACCTCCGCAATGATGCAGCAACACGCGTGCCGTAACCGGGCCAACAAGCGGAACCTTAGTTAATGCAATGTCATAGCATAAATCGTTCATGTAACTCTTCCTGATTTGTTTGAATGCAATACAACGAATGGACGCAACTACCCCCTGGGCAGAATGCACCGAGCAACTGTTTTTTCATCGAGTATTATCAGGAAATATGGATTATCTGCACAAGGATTCAGCGTGTATACAGGAATTACTACCGGGAGCAACCAGAGATCTTTCTCACACGTTTTCAAATTTTCACATGCGTATTCCCAGCGCGCTATGTGATAGTCGGAGGGTAAAAAAACTTCGTTTTGGTCCGGTGGCAAATTCTCCGATACGCACAACCTTAGCTTTCTTTTTCACCTCCCCCGTTTTTCACGGGTAGTTCCTCAATGCCCGCTTTAAACCCGGACAATTGACTAACAGGATTTTTCCACCACTCCTGAGCAGAAGTCTCGAACAACTGGAATCCCGCAGCCAAATAATGCTGACGTTGCTGCCACTCCCAATAATAATCTGTTGAACTCCCCTCACTCCAAAAACCATCCGCATTAATCGCCGTTTTACCTCCATGCGCAGCCGTTACCACCATCGGCAGTCCACACCCTGGCCAGTAATCTGATACCTGTATGTTAGTCTCCTTCAAATCTGCTGCCGACCGACGGCTAATTTCGTGCAACAGCGGCCAGCTTACTACGCCATCGTAATAATCATTGATAACAGGCCCAATCCTGGCAATGACCTCTTCACCCCCGCTACCGGCATAACGCAGATAAGCAGCATACATACGCATACCTTCGGCATCCCAGGTTCTTAGATAAGTATCTAGTTGTGAGAGCGTAAATGAGCTGATAACATGTAATGACCGGCACGAAGCGGCCATCAGGCCCGCCAAACCTGCCAGGAAATGTTCATTCATCAACCCAGCCATATCGGCTGCCAACCGCTGTGGCCAGCCAATGGCACTAAATACCCCTGACACCAACAGCATATCGAACTGTTGGCCCCCGATCTCGTGCAGCGCGTACACACCAAGTCCATTCCTTTCAAGTTGCTGCAATAGTTCAACTCCCTCAGAACGCTCCCGCTTTACCTGCAATAACCTACCCAACAGCGCATTGCGCTGCGAGACTGTCATAGTAACGATGCCAATACAGGGATAAGTGTGTTGTGGTTTTTCTTCAATTTGTGAAAGCAGGCCAAGAATATAGTCGATTTCTGCTTCATTGACCCCGGTAAATTCCTGGTAGAGGCCCCCTACGTAGGTAAACTGTAAAGCCGTTCCAGCCTGCCGGGCTGGTGGAGTAACGGTAAAACTTGCCACATCAGCTGGACGAAGCTGGTGAAAGAACCGCAAATAGGTTTGTGAGACTCCACCTTCAACCGCATCTTTTACCACTGACCGGGGATTCCATGCCTCTTGCAGCGGATTGGCCAACAACAAGCTTTGCCGCGCAGTAGACATACATGGCAGACATTCATCCCTGCTCAGTTGGTGCGCATCTTCAATCACCAGGTAGTCAAACAACGGTTTATCCGAAGCAGACATCAGCTGCGCCGCCTGCCGGGGCGTAGTAAGCCAAACCGGATACAGCTGTAACAACAGTCCACTATATCGATCAAAAAGGCGAATCCACAGCTCCTGAGCTGTCAGCAAAGGATCACTAAGCTCCCGACTTGACTGCCTGATTTTTTTCAGTGCTTTTTCTTGTTGTTGTTCGTGCTCCTTACAGATCTGCGGCAACAGCAGCTGCCCCAGCTGTTCCCATTGCTGAGCATACTGTTCCAGCAGATCGCTTGCCGGAGGAGGTACAGGATCGTAGGTCAACTGCAAACACTGATTGAAATACCAACTTTCAAACAGATGTACCCAATTGGCGGTAGCCGTGCGACTGAGCGCACTAACCAGCTTTCGACAAGTATCACTTAATCCAAACCAGTGCCGCTGCCAATAATAAAATACAGCGTAGTGATCCAGATTTTTCAGTATCACATCCAGTTTGTCCGTCAGTTCTTCCAGAAATTTTTGTCGCCGGGGCATGGTCATCATCTTAGCCTCCACCGGCACTCCAAACACCCCCACCTCATTGAGCGATGCCACGAGTTCGGCCAATTCCTGCTCCAGCACAGCTATCTGCCTGGTTGCCGGAAGCTCCTGCAATGCCGTCTGACTATTGAGCCTGAGCGCGTCGTCCTGTATCACCGTAGGAAGTGCGGAACGCCAGCCATCGAGCGCAGCAGCAAACCGTATCAGCAGTGCTGCCAGCACGGCAGGTTTTCGTTCTAAACCCTGCACCAAAGGCCATTCGAATGGAAATCCAACATGTTGCTGATGTAGCTCTATCAGTATGCCCAACTGATCTCGAATAGCAAATTGTCGATCAAGTGCTAATTTGCATTTACCCGAAAAAAGTCCTGCCAGCCTGAGCGTAGGTCTGGAAGTCCTGAGCAACTCCTCGCCCACTGCCTCCGTGCTATCCTCCAGCAGCTCCTCCAGGCGGTGGAAAGCCGCTTGCAACCCACGGTAATGACGCTCGTGATATACCTGCAGCTCCTCCAGATAGATTCCGGAGTATCTGACAATTTTCTCATGCAATTCCAGGCTTTTTTGCCTAAAATGCGTGACATGCTCACGAATGAAAGTAAAACTTTCCCCCTCCTGCTGCTCAGTAAATACTTTAGCGCTCAGCGTATTAAGCGGATGTTGGGACGGATGTAAAGGCTGAGCCCGCATAAGAGCGGTATACAAGCCGGCAGCAACTGCAATATCCCGGCTCAGTTCGTCCATCTCTTCGGAAGAAAAGCGAAGCACACCCGGCGGGAGATTGATGGCCAGCTGATCCTTCGGTTGCCGGCCGGCAGCAGTCAGGTAGAGCCCCACGACATCGCTCCATGAGTGGTTGCCGAATATACGTTTGCGCACAGCATCGAAGCAAGCATCCAGTCGATCCTGAATGCGCTGCAGACTACGTACCGTCCTGATAAAAAGCTGCTCATCATAGTCTCCCGCCTTTGGCAACCGCCTGTCACGACCGCTAAGTAAGGCCGTGAGCAGGTGTCTGTCCAGCTTGGGATCCCGCAGCGTGAAAGCAAGCTGCTCCAGTCCCCAGGCAGACAAGCTACTTCTTATCTGCTCCAGTGAAGCCACATCAGGTGCCAAGACCAGCACCTTACGGTTATTTGACAAAGCATTGATTAACAAATGCTTTACAATTTGAGTCTTACCACTTCCTCCGACACCCGAGGCCATTACATATTTTTGCACGGCAAGCTGCCTAAAGACCTCTGCCTGATTCGGATCAAGCTGTACGAAGCTATATCGATGCGCTTTTTCGCTACCCGCAGGGGCAGGCATTTTCCAGTCAATATCAACACACTGCCCGCTATACATGGGCAGTGTACCACTACTCAGCATGGCCGACCAATGAAGCGAGCAGGCATCGTTGAATATTGCTCCCGCCTCCGAAGCATCAGGCAGCGGCAAAAGAATAGGTTTATCAGAAGTAAGCCGCCAGCCAGGCAGTGCCGCCAGCTTCAGGCAAAGCGCTGGTAGTGCCCTGGCCAGCCCTGCCGTACAGGCAGTATCCAGCAAAGTTTTTACAGGCGAATCAGCAGGTAGGTGTTCTATGTCAAAATACCCATTGGCCACTGCCCCCTCCTGTACGACTGTCAACTCCCAGGCTGTAGCTGACTCTTTGGCAGGTTCCATGCGACAAGGCCAATAGAACAGGGGAAGACAAATACGGTCTTCATCTCTCTTCACTACCACACAAGGATACCCCCAGTACAAGCTCGCCTCCGCTCTGAGTTTTTCTCCTTGCCGATACGCAAAAAACAAACTCGCAAGCGAGGATGATGAATCACCTGTTACTGGCTCTATAAGCATGGTCGCCTGTCCATGGGTCAGCAGGCTGCCCAAAAAATCCCCAATGACCGCTTTATCTTCAGACAGGGCATACCCATCTATCCACCTAGCTGTGTAGCCCTTTTCCCCGGACAGTCCTGTTTGGATGGTCATATGCCCCTGCTCATTTTGATGCAGTTCAATAGTATGATCAGCGGAAATTGCTGCAGACGACTTGGTTGACAAGCTGTGAAGACATTGTAATCCGCGAAACTCAAAGATAAAATTTTGTCGTATGAAACGATAGAAATTCAGCTTTTTTTGCACTTCCCCCGGGTATGGTGAAGCCGCAAACCGACTTTGGTGCCCCCTTAAGTGAACAATAGCATGTAATTTTGTCCATTTTTTGGAAAAAACCTACTAAAATGCCAGCCAGGCTGAAATAAGTCACAAACATTGTACTATATTTGGAAGCATATTGCAATTGTTTTGAAGCATTATTGTAGGATTGTGATGCTTCAAGCTATTGCAGGCTATAAACTATAAACAACAAAAGACGGTTTATGTACCATGTCGCCGTTATATTAACGGATGCGCAAAAGCGCATCGTATGGGTTAATGATGACTTCACAAAAATCACGGGTTACTCACTGACGGAGGCAAGGGGTAAAAAGCCGGGGGTCTTACTTCAGGGACCAGATACAGAACAAGAAGCTGTTGTAAGGATCCGGCAAGGGCTCAATAATCTCGCCTCCTTTAAGGATGTTATCACCAACTACAGGAAAAACGGAGAAAAATATCCCTGCAAACTGATTGTCCACCCCATTTTTGATGACAGAAATCAGCTGGTAAATTACATTGCCTTCGAGGTAGATGGCGACCAGGTAAAAGATGACTCCGCGATTCCCCTCATGCAGCTTGAAGAACGTTACCAGTCCAGCAGCCTGAAAGGTGTTGAAGAAATGCGACTCTTTGCGCGCGTGCAGCAGCTCATGGAAAACGAAATGCTTTATCTGGATCCCAACCTCTCCCTAAAGCAACTTGCCGAACAACTGGAGACCAATACTAAATATCTGTCGCAGGTCATCAATCATTTCAGCGGCTCCAATTTTCAGCAATATCTCAATGCCTACCGCGTCAATCGATTTACCTCAGAGCTGAATAGTGGTAACTTCCGCCACCTGACACTTTTTGGACTTGCGCAGTACTGCGGTTTCATCAATAAATCTACCTTTTTCAAGGTCTTCAAAGAAATGTTGGGCGAGACCCCCAAGTCCTACATGGCTAAAATGTCTGCTTCCAGCGACAACTAAATCTGCTGTACCCTCCCTCCTTGTATGAAATCAAAGCTTTCAGTCCATACCCGGATTGTTGCTTATCTCCTTGTCTCACGCTACTTACTACCCAAGTTTCCGCTTGTTGTCCGCATTCAAAAATTCAGTCCTGATTATATTTATAAATGTTTGCTTTTCAAATATTTTTAGCTTACATTTGAAATACCAAGACGCTTGACATAGGACGCTGTGGAACTACCGTCCGGCTTTCAGCTATCTGATAGTGAAGGTCTGCGTAGTTTCGTTTTGCGAAATGAAGTCGGTAATGCAAATTTACCTCCTGTCGATTCATCAGCCGTAAGCTTAGCTGTAGTTGACTCCTGCTTGACCAGTTTACTTTATCACCCAGCTTGGCAAGACTAACAACCCGTAAAGGCTGTATCTATATTGAATGCAGTTAGTGGGGGTTGCCACCAACAAACTTAAACATGGCTGGTATTAGAGATTTATTAAGTCTGTGCTGCTGGATTGATAACACCAACAGCGGCCTCCTGCGGGAGGCAATAGATAGGCTCGCTACCTGCTCGAACAATGAGAGCGAACAGGAAGGCGGTGGGGTATCTACCCCTGAAGAATGAGTTAATTATTATGCTCAAACAAACGGGCACAGGCACTTTGACTGGCTTCGTTAATCCTCGGCGTTGACAAATCGGCTTGATTGTTGTATTTTCGCAGCTGAAGAAGCCAGTAAGAAATGAATTACACCAATTTTGTTGACTATCTGGAGCAACCTACCCGTTTGCTTCAGCTCAATTATCAGGAACTAAAAAACCTGGTCATTGCCTTTCCGTACAGTCCGAATCTGCGTGTCATGCTTTGGCTGCGGAGTATAGTTGAGTCGGATGGAAAGTCGGAGACGCACCTGCAGCGCGCTGCTGGAAGTACATTTGACAGAGCGCAGCTGCTGGCACTGAGCAGGCAATTTGCACAGGCAAAACTGCAGCTCGCAGACTGGGCCGAGCCGCCGGTATTGCAGGAACGAGCAGAACGCAAGGCTGCTCCTGCGCCCCCTGTCTCAGCAGTTGCAGGCGGAAATGAGCCCAGGCATCAGCCTACAGTATCGACAGCGGAAGAAAAGCAGTCTCTGGCGCAAATGCTGGATGAGTTGTCGCAGGCGCTGGCGCAGCTGCCTGCACAGGCAGCTGAAAAAACTACAGAGACTGCCGACAGTCATGATACAGTGCAACGTATTGAAAATAAAACAACAGCTTCTTCGACCGACACAGGCACAATGGTAGATGCGCAACGTATCCACAAGATGATTGAAGACAGAAAGACAGCCTCGTTGGCTCGCCTTAGTGCCCGTCGTATCAGCAGTACTGCAGCAGAGCGGCAACAGTCGCCTGCTCACACCAAAGAACAGCCCTTACCTGAAGCAGTTGAACATGCAGACCACATTGCACGCCAAAGTATCCGGGATAATGATGAAATTGCGTCCGAAGGTCTCGCCTCCTTGCTTGTCAACCAAGGACAATACCAAAAGGCAATCAAAATGTATAAAAAGTTGTGTTTGGTATTTCCAGAGAAAAAAGATAGCTTTGCGGCTATTATTGAAAATTTACAACAAAAAATCTAGCCATGCTTCCGGTACTGACCGTTTTAACCGCGCTGGTATGCATCCTGCTCACTACGGTAATTTTGATCCAAAACCCCAAAGGCGGCGGGATTGACTCCACCTTTGGCGGTGCGCAGGCTAATCAGATGCTCGGTGCAGCCAGACAAACCGACTTCATCGAGAAAATCACCTGGATTCTCGGTGCTGTTCTTTTCGTCCTCTGCATCGTTACCTCCATGCTTGTTGACAGCCAAGCTGCGCTACAGCAATCACTCCAATAGCGATAAGTCTGGCTCAATAAGGCCGGCCGCCGGGTAAAAAAGGAAAGAGCTTCTGCTGCATGCAGCAGAAGCTCTTTCCTTTTTTACCTACCCATAATGTCATTCCACTTCCTACAACACTGGCACACGCCTGACATTTTTTCCAAAAAACTACCCAAAACACGATCCATCCTGCCGTTTTGTCACTTTTCTTCGATTTGGCACAAAAGCTGATAAAGTAGGAATGTCTGCAGTGATGAAAAACTGTAAACGTTTAACAATTTATTTTATCAACTAACCATAAAATGCAATTGGCTTATGAAGCCCATAAATGACCGAGTAGTTATCAAACCCGCACCGGCGGAGGAGACCACCAAAGGCGGTATCATCATCCCTGATACTGCTAAAGAAAAGCCACAACGCGGAGAAGTTGTAGCCGTGGGTCCCGGCAAAGATGGCAACATGATGACAGTTCAGGTTGGTGATGTTGTACTGTATGGCAAATATGCCGGACAGGAGATCACTTATCAGGGTGTTGATTACCTGATTATGCGTGAGGATGATATTCTGGTAATACTCTAATCACTGCACTGCTTCCTGTCAGATCAGGTGTGCTACTTTTTATTTTTTTGTTTTTCGTTACTCAAAATTTCAAACGAAATCAATCATGGCCAAAGAAATTAGTTTCAATAGAGATGCCAGAGAAAAACTGCGCGCAGGGGTAGATGCCCTGGCAAATGCCGTAAAGGTAACCCTCGGCCCTAAGGGTCGCAACGTCGTTATTCAGAAAAGCTTTGGTGCTCCGCAGGTTACCAAGGACGGTGTTACGGTAGCTAAAGAGGTAGAACTCGAAGATTCCATCGAGAACATGGGTGCTCAGATGGTTAAAGAGGTTGCCAGCAAAACGGCTGATATAGCAGGTGACGGTACGACAACGGCAACTGTGCTCGCTCAGGCAATGATCAACGCTGGTCTGAAGAACGTTACGGCAGGTGCCAACCCAATGGATCTCAAAAGGGGCATCGACAAAGCTACTAAGGCTGTCATTGAAAATCTGCGCACACAAAGTGAAGTCATCGGTGACGACTACAATAAAATCAAGCAGGTTGCATCTATTTCCGCCAACAACGACGAGGAAATTGGTGCCCTGATTGCCGATGCCATGAAGCGCGTGAGCAAAGACGGTGTAATCACGGTTGAAGAAGCAAAAGGCACAGATACTTACGTTGAGGAAGTACTGGGTATGCAGTTTGACCGCGGCTATCTGTCTCCTTATTTCGTGACGAATGCAGACGCCATGGTCACGGAGTACGACCAGCCTTTTATCCTCATCTATGATAAGAAGATCAGCAACATGCAGGATATCGTGCCCATTCTGGAGAAAGTTATCCAGACAGGCCGCCCGCTGCTGATTATTGCTGAAGATATCGAAAGCCAGGCCCTGGGTGTACTCGTTGTCAACCGCCTCCGTGCAGGTCTCAAAGTTGTAGCCGTAAAGGCTCCTGGCTTTGGCGATCGCCGTAAGGCTATGCTTGAGGATATTGCTATCCTCACAGGTGGCACAGTCATCAGTGATGAAAAGGGCTACAAGCTCGAAAATACGCAGCTCAATGACTTGGGTAGCTGCGAAAAAATCACCATCGACAAAGACAATACGACTATTGTCAACGGAGGTGGCACCAATGATCTGATTCAGGCTCGTATCAACCAGATTAAGGCACAGATCGAAACGACAACTTCTGACTACGATCGTGAGAAGCTGCAGGAGCGCCTTGCCAAACTGGCTGGTGGTGTAGCTGTCCTGCATGTAGGTGCGCCTACTGAAGTAGAGATGAAAGAGAAAAAGGACCGCGTTGATGATGCACTCCACGCAACACGTGCAGCTGTTGAAGAGGGTATCGTAGCAGGTGGTGGTGTGGCGCTCGTGCGCACTATCGAAGCACTGAAGGACCTCAAAGGTGTCAACGAAGACGAGACCATAGGTATCGCTATCGTTCGCAAGGCCCTCGAATATCCTTTGCGTACCATCGCTGATAATGCAGGTGTTGAGGGTAGCGTAGTACTCCAAAATGTTATCCATCAGACTGGCAGCTACGGCTACAATGCCCGCACTGATAAATATGAGGATCTCAAAGATGCTGGTGTTATCGACCCAACGAAAGTAACTCGTATCGCACTGGAAAACGCTGCTTCTATTGCTGGTATGGTGCTGACAACCGAGTGTGTTATCAGTGACAAGCCAGATAAAGACGGTGGTGCTGCAGCACATGCACATGCCGGCGGTGGCATGGGCGGCATGATGTAAAATATCTGTACGGACCTGGCAGCCACTGCCAGCCCGTATTTGACAACAGCTCCCCTTTGCAGGGGAGCTGTTGCTGCTTATAAGCATATCTGCTGGCAAAAAACTTCTCGTCTTTCTTTCCGAAAAAGCGCATTCAACATTGTATGCCGAAGATAAAACCAAGCGATTTTACCGCGTATTTTTATATTTTTGAAGAGATTATGACTGAAAAGAGCCAAAACCCGCAAAAACCATTTTGAGCCCGGATGCAAAAACCCCGAACCTGCTCTGATCCCTTATTTATTTGCACTGGATTAAATTGTTTTACTCACGCACACAAAATTCTTATCTTAGCGTTAGTTCTGTTGTAAGCCTTCTTTGTGTTGTGACACTTCTTTTGAGTGACATACATTCCCAAAAACAATGTACATCCATTGATACATGTACAACAACCGGCTTGTATTACTCGCGATTTTTGCCATGGTGGCTCTTTCCTTGCGTTCACAAAATTGTGGCTGGGCTGATACATTGTTGATTCAAAGAAATTCCTCAGCTTCGCTCAACCTGACCATTGAAGACTATTTCAACAATGATTTATCCAGCCCCCTTCAAGGCTTATGTGCTGTCGAGGTCCACTTTACACACCAGTATGTTGATCGTCTTGAATTGCGACTGACCTCTCCTTCAGGGCAGTCTGTTTTGCTTACGGGCCCCAATACGCCTTCTCAGACTGAGTTTACTTTCTTTGCCAAATGGCGTATACAATTTTTGCCCTGTGCGCAGGATCCAGTTCCGGATTTTCCATCGGCTGATCGATGGAACAATGCACAGGTCAATAATTTTGTCAACGGAGGGCTGTATACAGGCAGCTATTATCCTTTCAATGGCTGTCTGGAGGATTTCAATACCGGACCCGTCAATGGCAACTGGACATTAAGCGTGGTCAATAACCCTTCAAACTATCAGGGAGCGATTACCTACCTCCGTTTGTTCTTCTGTGACTCAAGAGGAGTTGACTGCTGTTTTGCAGAGGCGGGGGAACTGGTCAATTCCGACATTCTTAGTTGTGTTGGCGATGCACAGCTTGAAATACAACCTATTGTAGACTTTCCTAATTTTCAGCAGGCTGATACCAGTGAATATGGTTACTGTTACCTATTGGGACGCGATGGTATTTACCTGGATACTACCCGCATGCCCGATTTTCGCACCTGGCCTGCCGGCAATTATCAGGTGTGCGGTCTTTCGTATCGACTCACCGATTTTGACAGCTTACCCTTACCTGACGGCCAGATCCGTATAGACAGCATTCGCAGCAACCTGGGTAGCTTTGAACCTTGGGGATGCCTGCGACTCACACCCGATTGCATAGAGGTGACCATTGTAGATCCGCCGGATACTACCTTCCTGCAACCAATCATTTGCGAGGGCGAACTATTCAGTGTAGGAAGTAATCACTACAGCCAATCGGGCCGATATTGGTCTGTGCTCCGCAACTACGCTGGTTGTGATAGTATCGTGCAATTAGATCTCACCGTCTTACCTACCAGTTTGTTGCAGCTCAATGCAACCATTTGTCAAGGCGAAAATTTCTTTTTCGTTGACAGTACTTATCAACAGCCGGGAATCTACACCGACACATTGCTGTCTGTCAGTACGGGTTGCGACAGTATCGTTTCCCTCAATCTATCTGTTATTCAACCTGTGTATTTTGATACGACTGCTACCATTTGTGACGGGACAACCCTTACACTGGCTGGCCAGTCATTCTCACAGTCAGGTACCTATGAAGTTGCAGTCCGCAGCAGTATTGGCTGCGACAGCATTATACGATTGAATTTACAGGTAGTAGCGCCCTCTGTTAGCCTGTTACAGGACAACGACCTCAATTGCTACAACCCGCAGGTTAGCCTGATAGCTTCCTCACCACCCAGCCCTTTCAGCTATCAGTACCACTGGCTTTCTTTTAGCGGTGAAACCCTTAACAATTTCGACTCTATACTCACGGTCACACAGCCAGGAACGTACCTGCTGGATGCAACTTTAGTAACCCCCACTCTGAGCTGTACCACCAGAGACACCTTCATCGTAAATGACAGGCGCATCTATCCGTTCGCTGATGCTGGTCCACCCGGTGTAATTAACTGTTACAATGCTATCGCATCCCTTGACGGCCTCGGATCATCGGCCGGTTCAATGCCCATTGCTTACACCTGGTCTACTCCTGATGGCCGTATTGTATCAGGCGCAAACCAAGGCATCGCCAGTACCGATACTGCAGGCACTTACCAACTGATTGTAACTAATCTGACGAGTGGTTGCCAGGATACTGCGACGACCAGTGTTATTATTGACATAACCCAACCCGTCGCGCAGATTACCTCTCCTTTCCAGCTTGACTGTAACAGGCCGACTGATACCCTTGTGGGCACAGCTTTCAATGCCAGCCCGGGAATTACATATCAATGGTCCGGTCCCTGTCTCACGCCTGTAAGCAGCCAGCCCGAACGCACCCTCGTATCCTGTTCGGGATGGTACTACCTGGATGTGCTGGAAACGCGTAATGGCTGTTTGGGTACCGACAGCGTATTTATCAGCAGTGATTTCACACCGCCCAATATCAACATTGCGCCTGTACTGCCATTTACCTGCGTTCGCGACTCAGCATTCCTCGATGCCAGCGCCAGCCAGCCAGCAGGACAGCTGGTATTCGACTGGCAGGGCAGCGGCTTCATCAGTCAGCCTGATCCCTCCATCATACTGGTGACACAGCCGGGGCCCTATTCTTTGCGGATAAGACGAATGGACAATGGTTGCATCGATTCTCTCGGGCTGATTACGCCGGTAGACACCCTCCAACCCGTTGCCGAGGCAAGCGATACATCTCCGGAGCTAAGCTGCTACCAGCCAGAGGTGCTGCTTGGCGGCACAGCTACCAGTATCGGCAGCCGATATGTGTACAGCTGGTTCAATTCTGATGGAATCACCGGCCCTCCTCTCGATACTTTCCGAACATCCGTAGCAGGCCTGTACCAGCTGGTTGTTCTCGATACCATCAATGGTTGCTCTGCCAGCGACATTGTACTCGTGACAGCCAACATCAATTTACCAACTGTGGATGCAGGCTCTGATCAATTTCTTGCCTGCGCCAGCGATTTGGTGATACTCAGTGCTGACAGCAGCCTTTACACCGGAGCGGCCAGCCTGCAGTGGGCAGGTCCTTGCCTGTCAGGCCCCTCGAATGTATGGACAACAACTGCCAGCTGTACCGGCAGGTATTACTTTACAGTTACGCGGCTCGACAATGGCTGTTCGAGAACAGACTCTGTCGATATCTCCCTGCTCAACGATGCCACAATTGCCGTACTTCCCGATACAGTCGTGCTTCCCTGTGCAACCGGAAGTACGATACTGCCGACTACAGGTTCTTCGCAGGGTTTGGTAAGGTGGTTTATCAATGGAGAACAGACGGGGTTTCCATTTCCCAATCCCACCATCACTGAACCGGGAGAATATATGCTGGTCATCGAAAATTTTGATGGCAGCTGCATTGATACCGCACGCACCACTGTCATTCCGGATTGTAGCATTGATGCTGTAGTATTGCCTGCTGATACGCTCAACTGCAACCGACAATCGGTATGGCTGGATGGCAGTTTGTCTACTGGTGGCTCATCCATTCGATACCAGTGGCTGGGTCCGGAACAAGGCTGCATCATCAGCGATCCGGAGCAAGCCAGTGTTGAAGTGGTGTGTGGAGGAACCTACCAGCTACTTGTTACACACGATCTGGTAGCCTTGCAAGATACTGCTTCAGTTCAGGTGTTTATAGACACCCTTGCCCCCGAAGGGTTTACAATACTTAGCGACACCATTACGTGCGAACAACCCGTTGCGCAATTGGGCGGTTCGCCACTACTGCCCCTTAACCAATACACGTATCAGTGGTTTGACGCTGCCAATACCTTATTGAGTCAGACTTCTATACTGCTGACTGCAGAGACCGGCATTTACGTCCTTGAGATCCATGATACACGCAATGGCTGTCGCTCAACAGAACGAGCAACCGCCTGGCGCGACGACAATGTACCTATCATTGTTTTTGGTAATGACCTTTTTCCCTGCGACAAAGACACATTTACTGTTGAGGCCTATGTCCTTCCTGTGTCAGCTGACTACGCCTTCCTCTGGTCTGGAGACAGCATTGTATCGGCCGTTAATGGCCTGAGCGTGGACGTTAGCGGACCGGGCGTTCTAACCTTCGCTGTTGTGGATTCCGTTAGCGGATGTGCTGCCAGCCGAAGCGTGGTTATCCGGGAACAGATCTGTGGTCCCTGTCTATCTCTGCCGGCAGCAGATACACTTAGCTGCCGGCAACCACAACTGGTATTACAAGCAAGTTACTGCAGGCCATGTACTGATTGTCAGCTGCAGTGGTTTTTCAACAATAGCCCTGTTGCGGGAGCCAATGGATTGAGCCTGCCCGTGACGCTAGCAGGCGTATATGAACTACAAGCGATCGACAGTACAGGCCTGGAGAGTATTTTTCGCACCCTGGTTATTGATCTGACCACTCCACCAACGGCCGATGCAGGACCTGATCTGACTATTAACTGTTACCAGCCTACTCCTTTACTCGGCACTGCTGCCGCCCCTGGCGATATGGCCATCATTTACCATTGGTCTGCTGCAGCTGCCTCCTTCATTGAGCAGCCTGACAGTGCTCAATGCAGGGTAAGTTCGGCAGATACGTACTTTCTAAGGGTTGAAGATCTCATCTCAGGCTGTACAGCAGCTGATACTGTGAGTGTATTGATTGACACCCTCACACCCCTTGCTGAAGCAGGCGAAGATGTACGCCTGAACTGTCTGCTCCCGTTTGTAGCACTTAACGGACAAGGGTCAAGCACGGGGCAAGTACAATATCAGTGGACAGGACCGACAGATAACTGCATCACTGGTGCTTCGACGCTCACACCTGTCGTATCCTGTGCAGGAACCTACATTTTACAGGTAGTCAATCCCATCAACGGCTGTCGGTCATCTGACAGTACAGAAGTATTGTTACCCTTACCGCCGCCATTGCTCCCCATCAGCGATACGGCCCTTACTTGCAATCATCCTAGTCTGTTGTTATCTGCCCCCTTACCCGGTCCGGGTAACTGGCAAGCTTTCTGGCAGGAAACAGACTCTGCAGGCGTTCCTGTAGGGCCAGTCATTACGGGTACTGATATATTGATTACGCAAGCGGGCAATTTCAGGTTCAGCCTGACAGACAACCTCAGTGGTTGCGATAATTCATTTGAGCTACAGGTAATCAGTCTGCTTGAAGGCCCTACTGTATTGTTTGACAGTGTAGAGGAATTGTCGTGCAATCGGGATTCAGTATTGGTCAGCATATCAGGTCTCCCAACCTATCGCTATCAGTGGCTTCCCCCGGCTGCTGTAAATCTGCCTGATGCAACAGCAACACAATTCTATGCCTACCAACCCGGCATCTACCGCCTGCTCATTGTCGACAGCCTAAGTGGCTGCAGTAAGACGGATAGCATAGTAGTGGCCCGTAACGAAAATCAGCCACAACTCTTTGCAGGTGCCGATACCCTCATCAACTGCTACCATCCCCGCATACAGTTACGGGCGACAAGCTCGTCATCAGGCAACCTCCAATGGCATTGGACAAGCACGGATGGCAATATTTTATCGGCAGTAGATACCCCTGAAATAACGATTGACGCCGCCGGCAGCTACATTGTCCGTATCGATGACATTTCTACCGGTTGCAGCAGCTTTGATACGGTGTTAGTTATCCGGGATTTTCGTCCACCTCAGTTGATTCTTGATACGCCTGAAGGACTAACCCTCAATTGTCGGACAAGCAGTTTGCCCCTGGATGCCGGCAATTCTTTAGCTGCCAGTGCAAGTCCGTTAAATTTTCGCTGGAGCCACCAACGTCCTGCATCCATACTTCCCGACACGACTGCTGCTTCCGTTGTCACCAACCAACCAGGTCTGCTAAACCTGCGGCTGATCGACAGCGGCAATGGCTGTTTGCGCGACACACTATTACAGATAAGCCTTGATACTTTACAGCCCGCGCTTATTCCGCCGGCAGGGGATTTAATCACTTGCGCACGCACGCAAGTATCGCTCCGTGCAGCAGTGTATCCGGAGGCCCTCAGCTCGACTGTTCGTTGGATACAGCCCGACGGCAGTTCCAGCCTGCTGCCTAGCCAGCAGCCATATATCACTCAAACACCTGGTTGGTATACATTGCTGGCAACCTTTGACGGTAATGGCTGTACGTCTACTGCTGCACTTTTCGTAGGAATCGATACCCTAAGCCCCCGGATTGTCATTGACCCCCCTTTAAGCCTTGACTGCGACCGTTGGGACGTAGTTCTTCAAGCTGGCGGATCGAGTCAAGGAACTGAAATACAATATCTTTGGTCAAGCCAGACTGCTCAGGTGCTGTCAGGTCAGACAGCAGCAGTAGCTGTGGTAAATCTTCCCGCCTGGTACAGGCTGCAGCTAACCAACCTCCGCAACGGATGCAGCCGGCTCGATTCGGTACAGGTATTTTCAACTGCCGATGCCATTCGTGGTATTGCACTGCAGCTGTCGCCCCCGCCCTGCCCCGACGATCGTTTTGGCAGCATAGGAGTTAGCAGCGTTAATGGCGGCACGCCCCCTTATCTGTTTTCCATCGACGGCAATAGCTTTAGCTACGGGACCACCTTTGAGTCGATCCCCCCCGGCACCTATGAGCTTTTCGTTGAAGATGCCAAAGGCTGCCAATGGGCAGAAGAAATTGTACTGCCTGCCCCCCCTTCCTTTGATGTTGACCTCGGAGCTGATCAGACCATTTTGCTGGGTGATACGCTGTTACTGATTCCCGGCTTATCATCTACCGAGCCACTCAGTTTCAACTGGTCTTCGACTATACCCTTTACCGAGCCAACGCTGGCTGAGCAGGTTATCCGCCCCTCTGAAACGGCCTATTACGTTTTGGAGGTAACCACAGCAGAAGGCTGCACTACCCGGGATACCCTTCTGGTAACCGTTGTTGAAAAGTCTGCAGTCTACCTACCCACCTCTTTTTCTCCCAATGGAGATAACATCAATGACCGATGGGTAGTATACGCAGGCAATCAGGTGGCCTTAGTTGAACGCGTACAGATATACGATCGCTGGGGCAATCGGGTTTACATGCAACAAAACTTCCCCCCCAATGACCCTGACTATGGCTGGGATGGTCAGTTTGAGGGGCAGTCTGTCAACAGTGCAGTCTTTAGCTGTCTGGTAGAAGTTGTGTTGCAAAACGGGCAGCGCCAGGCATTCTCTACAGAGATAATACTGATGCGCTAGCAGGCACCTTTTTTCAGTTTTCCGGCACCTGCTATATCCTTTTAAAAACCTGAAAACCCACAACAAATACTTTATTGTGCTCTGGCAGAAACTCTTGAACATGTACTAATTTGCTCATCTTAACTACCAGCTATACCGATGGAACTGTACATCATCATTGCCAGCAGTCTTGCGGCCTCTTTGCTCACCTTTTTCTCGGGATTTGGCCTCGGCACCATTATGCTGCCCGTTTTTGCCCTTTTCTTTGATCTGCAGCTGGCCATTGCACTGACAGGAGTAGTACATTTGCTAAACAACCTGTTCAAATGGATGCTCACCCGTAAACACATCCATTGGCCGATTGCCTGGCAGTTTGGCATCCCTGCTTTTTTGGCAGCGCTTCCGGGCGCCTGGCTGCTGGCAGTCCTTGGCAGGCAGGCGGCTATACATAGTTATAGCTGGCAAGGTCATACGTATGAAATACTGCCTGTTAAGCTAACTATTGCTGCCCTGCTGGTTATTTTTGCACTCATGGAACTCATTCCCAAATTGCAACAAATCAGACCAGGTAAGTACGGTCTGTTTGTCGGCGGTCTGTTGAGTGGTTTTTTCGGAGGCCTGTCTGGCCACCAGGGAGCGCTACGTTCAGCTTTTCTTGTAAAACTTGGGCTAAGCAAGGAATCATTTGTAGCGACAGGGGTAATCATTGCATGTTTAGTCGATATTTCCAGGCTCAGTATGTATGCCGAGCAGCTGTCTGCTAAAACACTGATCAGCAGCAGCCAGGTGCTCATTGCTGCCTGTCTGGCAGCTTTTGCCGGCGCGCTGGCCGGCAATCTGCTCCTGCGAAAGCTAAGTATAGGATTTATACAGACGCTTGTAGCGATCCTCCTCATAGTCTTTGCAGGACTGCTGGGACTCGGTATATTGTAGACCAGGGTCTGGTTTACAGCCTGTTCTGAATTTATCCATTGGAAAATCCTGCTGCGCAACTCTTTTCTTCAGTGGGTAAGCACTGGCTGTGCGTTTTTAATGATGCAGCAATGCATTACAATTGCCTCACTTTTACCCGCGAAAACCCCGGAGAACTACTAGCCTCTCCCCTTCCAGATTACCTCTTCGACCTTATAAAGATGAGCAACATAACGGGCCAACACAAAGAAATAATCGGACA
The DNA here is from genome assembly GCA_964441755.1 of uncultured Saprospiraceae bacterium. Taxonomy (GTDB): domain Bacteria; phylum Bacteroidota; class Bacteroidia; order Chitinophagales; family Saprospiraceae; genus JAUMBM01. Next base: position 82,265 of record CAYTVG010000002.1, on the reverse strand, counting down.
GCCTGTTGAGATAGCGGATGATAATTTCAACGTTATCGTCCTCCTGTACCAGCCCTACGACCCTTCGTTCTGCACGGCGACAAACCGTTCGAGCCAAATGCGCATAGGAAATAGCTGCATGGCCTCCCGGCAAAATAAAATTGCGCAATGGCGCCAGTACTTCATCCATGCGATCCATGGCCTGCTCAAGCAACTGGATATCCTCGTCTTGCAGGTCAGGTGCAGCAGACTGCCTGCCGGGTGCAGTTGCCAGATGTGCTCCCAGGGTAAAGAGCCTGTTTTGAATAACAAGCAGCAAAGCGCGCACCTCTTCATCGGAGAGATGATCCCGCAACAGCCCGACAAAAGCATTGAGTTCATCGACAGTACCATACGCCTCAATGCGAGCATCGTCTTTGCTGAGTCTGTCCCCCCCAAACAAGCTAGTCTGGCCTGTATCTCCAGTTTTTGTATAAATCTTCATAGTTGAATGAAATTTTCACGCACCTTCAGATGCACATTCGTCTGATAACCTTTAAGTCCGTTCGATACGGCGCGACAACAAGCCGGCAGGCAGGCAGTCATGCCTTCAAGGGATGAACAAAGCGCAGGCCAGAAGGTTTCCGGCCAATGCTAACTACTCGATGTTCTCGAGAATATAACTACTATGCTCAAAGTCTGTAGCATTCAGCCTGAGCCTTCCCTTGAGGGTAAGCAGTTGATCCATGCGATAAGGAATAGAAGCACCCTGACTGAACTGCAGCTCGACAATTGTCTCCGCACCTGCTGCTCCGCAAAAAAAGCAAGAGGCGTAAGGATATTTTGACAGCAAAAAGAAGCCCGTTTCCCTGTTCATAGGTAAAAAATAGCCAGTCACGACCACTTCCTTACCATGCAGTGACCTCGGTCCGGGCCCAAAAGTAGGAATCATGACGCTAATTCCCAGGGAAGGATCCAGTCGGGTTTGGTACTTAACATCCGACAGTAGCTGCCAGGTTGCTTTCATCTGCCCCTGCGCCACTGAGCAGCCAAGCACGCAAAAAGCCACTGCCAGCAATACCCGCCGCTGCTTTTTCACCAATAAACTAATCATGTATACGTAAACTAATGAATCAAAAAACATCCCTGACAGGCAGTCAGGAATCAGTTGTCGCAGGTAGTCATTACAGTCATCAATCCTCCAGCACCTTCAGATCATCTTCACTCTCCAGAATGGAGATCGGACGGTTGATACTCTCCTGCAGGCTGATGAAAGTTTCCGTGCGCTGTATGCCCTGAATTTTTTGAATCTTGTCGTGCAGCACATCCCTTAGGTGATTCGTATCCCGGCAGATAATCTTGGCGAAGATATTGTAGAGACCTGTTGTGTAATGAGCAGAGACGATTTCGGGGATATCCTCCAGCCGGCGTGCAACATCATCGTACAATGAGCTTTTATCCAGATAAATACCCAAAAACGCGCTTATGTCATAGCCCAGTTTTTCGTGATCTACCTCAAGGCTATACCTTTTCACCACCCCTGATTCCTCCAGCTTTTTCATCCGTACATGAACGGTCCCCCCCGAAACGAATAGTTTTTGAGCGATATCTGTGTAAGCTTTTTTGGCATTGCGCATAAGGATAGAGAGTATTTGTCGGTCCAGTGCGTCGATATCTTTTTCTTTTGCCATGGTAAAAGACGTATTGCAGCTGTGCGGCGCTAAGCGCGCCGGCAAGGCTGCTGTATTAATTTTTTTACAAAAAACCAGCAGTAAAGATAGGCATTTTTGATTTTTTATTAAAAAAATAAGCCTCATTTTAAAAAAGATCAAATTGGCTTTTTGCCAGGGGGTAGGCAAGCCTACAGCTGTGGGCTGAGCCTGAAAAAAAAACACAACAAAGAACATGCTCTTTTGTATTATTACAGATTCATACGCCAAAAGAGAATAATATGTCAGAGGAAAAGCAAGCACAGCCAGGTATTTTGCAAAAAGTACAAGTATGGCTTCCTATGCTTTTGGCAATCACTTTGATTGCCGGTATGCTTATCGGACTGCGGCTGCAGATGGCCGGAGACGACCTTATAGAAACTGCCGGACAAGTGACAACGGTATCGGAGGGGCAAGGCAAAATCGAGGAACTCATCAGGTATATTGAAGCCAAATACGTCGATGATGTCAACCGGGAGGAATTGATACAGCAAGCCATCGAGCAGGTGTTGACAAGTCTCGATCCCCACTCCAATTATATTCCGGCTGAAGAGCTCAAGGAGATTAATGAACAGCTGGAAGGCAATTTTGAGGGAATTGGTGTTGAATTCATGGTATTGGAAGATACCATTACGGTCATCACGCCGCTTTCTGGAGGGCCGGCAGCTTCGGCCGGCATTTTGGCCGGTGATCAGATTATCACTATCAGCGACAGTCTGGTAGCCGGAAAGAGAATAAACAGCCGCGAAATTACGGGTTTGCTGCGGGGTGCCGGCGGTACAATCGTACGGGTAGGAATCAGGCGAGGCCAATCGGGCAAACTGCTGCATTTTGACATTAAACGCGACATCATTCCCATGAACAGTCTTGACGCAGCTTATATGCTGGATGAGCAGACCGGCTACATACGCATCAACCGATTTAGTGCCACAACCTATGACGAATTTGTACAGGCACTTGAAAAGTTGGTTGAGCAGGAAAAGATGCAGGATCTGGTGCTCGACCTCCGCCACAATCCCGGTGGCTATCTGCAACAGGCTACCAACATCCTCAGCCAGCTGTTTGCCGATAAAGACAAACTGCTCGTATACACGGAGGGTCGGGCTGTTGTAAGAACTGAATACCGCAGCTCAGGCAGGTCTTTCTACAGGGTTGGTAAAATTGCGGTACTCATCGACGAGGGTTCTGCTTCGGCCAGCGAAATCATTGCCGGAGCTATTCAGGATCACGATCGGGGGGTAATCATCGGACGAAGATCTTTCGGGAAAGGATTGGTTCAGGAGCAGTATCCTTTGCGCGACGGCTCTGCCCTTCGGCTCACAGTCGCCAGATATTATACCCCCTCGGGCAGATCGATACAAAAACCTTATGAAGATGTGGAAAGCTATGAGGAAGAGCTCGATGACCGCCTCGAGAACGGCGAATTGAGCGATGCCTCCAAGGCGCCCATACTGGACTCTACCCGCTACTTCACGGCCAATGGGCATGTGGTATATGCCAGCGGCGGTATCACGCCGGATGTAATCATCCCTCTTGATACCTTACTTGTCAATGGCTCAATTGCTGAACTCCGACAGTACATACAGTCATTCCTGCTGCGCTACAAAGAGGAAAATCCACGTTTGAGCAAAATGAGCCCGTCAGCTTTTGTGCAGTCATTTACTGTCAATCCGGAGATGTTCCAGTCATTCCTCAAATTTGCACGCGGCCGTGGCTGGCAAGGAGGCGATTTGTCTCAGACAGGCAACGGCACCCTCCTCAGTCTGAAAGCTGAAATTAAGGCAGGTCTGGCCCGGTTGTTATACGGCTCCCAAGTGTATTTCGAAGTACTCAATGATGCTGACCCAATGATTAGCAACGCATTGCGCCTACTTTCGCAAAGCGATCCCGTTGCCGCAGCACGAAGTGAACCGACGGCTCGGCGAAACTAGCGCAACCCGGTACTTTGGCGGCTGCAGCCGCCAAAGTGTGTTCAGGATTTTTTGCCATAGGCAAGAAATCCAAAGTACGCGCCGGGTGTAGTCCTTACGACTCTCTCAGCTTTTTCTCCAAAAACGCATCGGAATAATCGATCTGCAGCTCCACCCACATGGGCAAGTGATCAGACATCTGATAGGTTCGCCAATTGTTATAGTAGGTTTTTCGCTGGCTCACCGATCTTTCTGCCCCTTTAGTGTTGAACAGATAGCTTTTTCCCATTGCTTCAGCGTATATTTCCTCCTCGTCGGGTCGAAAAACCCAGTCAAAAAAATTGAATACGCCGGCATTGGTACAGGGACCAAATTTATTTTTGCGCGTTCGGAAGGCTATTTGGTCGTAGAATTTATTCTGAGCTACATTGGAAGGCAGGTGCTGCAGTTCAGGTGGCACTTCAAAGCCGGCTGCAATCAGCGCTTGCATAGTCACATCAGCCGGGTTGTAGATATTAAAATCCCCCAGCAGTATCCAATTGTGCGACCAGGCCTCTTTTGCATCTGCCCGCCTGGCCAGATGAGAGGCCAACTGCCTTATCTCTTCTACCCTTCTTTCGTAATCCGGTTTATCTTCTCCATAAATAATGTGCACTGTCGTGAGGATAAAATCAGTCCAACCTGCTTCAAAGCCACACATGAGCGGCGTACGAGCCAGCTGGTTGGCCGGTTTAGTTTGCCTTTCACCCGTTTCACTGACCGTGATCACCGGTGGCATCACAACTTGTCCCATCAGACCAGCAAAGCGGACTTTTCGGGTGTCAAATACGAAAGCCATACGCTCACCATTTCCGGCAACCCCGCTGGTAATATCCGTAAAAATTACCTGCCAGTTCTCCCCCAACAACTCCATCAATTTTTCCAGTGCGTACAGATCTTCTCTGACTTCCTGTATGGCTACCAAATCGAAGCGAGCCACGATCTCCGCAATATAATAGTAGGCTTCATCGGTCCTTTTGCCAAACTTATTGGAATCAAATTCGCGAATATTCCAGGTAGCCAATAGTAAATTCCGGTCCTGGCTGCGTTCGGGTATGCTGCTGAGTGCCTTCCGCAGATCGAGCAACTTACTGACAGTTCGCTTCCCTTCCTTTGATTCTGCTGATAGTCTACCGTAAGATGGCATGGTACAGATACATTTTGCACTGCCAACCTTGGCGGGTAGCAGTTAGTTTTGTTTGTAAAATCATTACAGGCTGTGGTGCCGCAGCCTGTTAGGCGCGGCCAGATCAGCCTGTACCACAGGATGTGTAAAAGCTTTTTGCACTAAAAAACCGGCTCTTTGTACAGCAGATTTCCACCTTATCTTCAGTTCCCTAAGCCGGTTATACGCTCTCAGAATGCTAACTCGTTGTATACGCCCGGGAGAATCTCCCGAAAATATGCTTAGTCGAGCAGCTCGCGGATACCCTGCCGGGCAACGACCGGTTCGGAGCCTGTGCAGTCAATAACCGAGCTAGGCTCATCACTACCTCTTCCGCCATCGATGACCAGGTCTACGAGTTTGTGGTAGCGTTCGTGAATTTCAAAAGGATCAAGCAGGTAGGCATCCGTTGATTCTTCGTCGGCATCCTTTAGGGAAGCAGACAGCACGGGGCGGCCAAGTTGGCGTACAATATCGAGTGCGATACGATTATCAGGGATACGCACGCCAAATTCAGATTTTCTGTTTTTCAGCAATTTAGGCACCTTGTTGTTGGCTTTCAGGATAAAAGTGAAAGGCCCGGGTAAGTTGCGCTTGAGCAACTTGAAAAGCGGATTATCTATTTGAGTCGCGTATTCGGCAATTTGACTGATATCTGTACAGATGAAACTCAGTCTGGCTTTTTCGGGATTGAGCCCGCGAATGCGGCAGATTTTCTCTACTGCCTGCTGGTTGAAAATATCGCAACCAAGCGCATAAACGCCATCCGTAGGATAAATGATAACACCCCCGACCTGCAAAACTTCCGCAATTTTCAGAATCTTCCGCTCATCGGGATTGTGAGGATTTACTTCCAATAGCATACTATATTATTTGAAGCAAGATACAATGAATGATGTAAAATTCCCAAGAGATTACAGCTGTTCACAGGTAATCTCATTTTTCAGCCTACCAAAATATACATTTTCAAATGAATCGGCAGGAGATAATGCTTAGAAAAAAACATAGGAGGGTCAGGGAATCTCTGGTACTGGTTTGGGAATCCATACCGATAGCACCAATACCCAAACCAAGGCTACAGTCAGTGACTATCCATAGCATTGTACAGCTTTAGTTGCATTTTCACTCGTTTTAAAGGCTTATTCACATCTGGAAGTGATCGAAAATGCCAGCACTTCAATCATATTTGCGGTCTGGTTACATTTGGCCAATGTTATGAAAAATTCGTTAACATAATAAATATAGCCATATCATAAACTTTTACCCCTGTAGGAACTTATTCTTCAGGACTGTTTAGGGCGGTCTTGCAAAATAATATTTTACCCATTTTTTACCAAAGTCAACAGAATATGAATAAACTCCGACATTCTCGGATGCTGCAGACAGTTATGCTGCTCACCGGCTTTTTTCTTTGGCTGGCCAATTCCGGCAACCCACCCAATGGGCGTACAGGGGCTCCCTTTGACGGCTCATGCAACAACTGCCATTCGGGCGGGGGTACATTAAATGGTACGGTAGAAGTTACTGGCCTGCCCGACCAGATAGAACCCTCGACGACCTACCCGCTGACCATCACCCTTACACCTACCGGCGGCAATCCCGTGAGGGCAGGCTACCAATTGGTGGTAGTTGATGGCAACAACGCCAATGCAGGCGATTTGGCTACTGTCAACAGCCAGAGCGGGGTGGAGTTTTCCGGGGGGCGCGAGTACATCGAACAAAGGACACCCAAGACATTTACCGGGGGAGCGCCGGTATCCTGGAATTTCAACTGGACCTCACCGGCAACAGTTAGTGGCAATACCGTAAAGTTTTACTACACAGGCAATTTTGCCAATGGCAATGGAAGCAGTTCGGGCGATATCGCCTATGAATTTTCGCAGACAGTCCCTTTTGCCGCCCAGGTACCGGTGACGGCTTCTATCAGCGAGCAGCAAAACGTCTCCTGTAACGGGGGCAGCGATGGCAGTGCGACTGTACAGGCAGCAGGCGGTAATCCGCCCTATACTTATCTGTGGTCCAATGGTCAGACAACTGCTACGGCTACCAATTTACCCGCAGGCAACTATTCAGTGACCGTAACCGGCACCGGAGGCTCTGGTTCGGCTATTGCCGCAACTACGATTACCCAACCCGCTGCTATCAACCTGACGGCCAGTGCCAGCGGGCTGCTGACCTGTACCAATACTTCGGTGACCGCAACCGCCGCTGCCAGTGGGGGCAGCGGGGGCTATTCTTTCCTCTGGTCTGACAATCAGTCGGGCAGCAGCGTACAATTTTCACAGCCAGGAACTTACACCGTCACGGTAACCGATGCCAACAATTGTACAAAAACAGCCAGTGTTGTGATCAATGAAAATATATCCCCTCCGACGGCTATTGTTGCGCCTGCAGCTTCTGTAAGCTGTTTGCAGCCTACAGTTTCACTCAATGGCCTGGGGTCTTCTTCGGGTGTCGGCATAAGCTATCAGTGGACAGCTTCGGGCGGGGGCAGTATCTTGTCCGGTGCCAGTACGCTTACGCCTATCGTCAATGCAGCAGGCACTTACACGCTTCAGGTCACCAATGCGGCCAATGGTTGTACTGCAACAGCCTCAACAGTGGTGGGCAGTCTGGTGCAGCCACCAACAATAGCGACAACAGGGGCGCAGCTCAACTGTGCGAATCCGTCGGCCTCGCTGCAGGTCTCTACCAATGCGGAAGAGGCGAGCTACAGCTGGTCAGGCCCTGATGGTTTTGCCTCCGGCCAGCCCAGTCCGCAGGTCAGCAGCCCCGGTACCTATAATGTGACGGTGACCAACACAGCCAATGGGTGTTCCAATACGGCATCGGCAGTAGTAACGGCTGATTTTGCTGCTCCTTCACTGAGTTTTAGTCCGGCAACACTGAACTGCACGGATACGATCGTACAGCTGATGGCCACTTCCAATGTACCGAATATTACTTACAGCTGGGTCGGCCCCAGCGGTTTTGCCTCTCAGGATGCAGCTCCCCTGGTATCAATCCCCGGCACCTACGCGCTCAGTGTGACCAATCCGGCCAACGGATGCTCAGGCAGCGGCAGTACGCAGGTCAATGAAGACAGGCTGCCTCCTGTGGTAATTATCGAAACGCCTGCTTACTTACATTGTCTGCAAAACGTAGTTCAACTCACTGCCACGGGCTCTTCTCAGGGGGCTGGTTTCAGCTATAACTGGACGACAACCGATGGCAGTCTGTTGTCGGGAGCCACCGGGCTCAATCCGCAGGTAGGCGCTGCAGGAACTTATGTATTGTCGGTGGTCAATAACAACAACGGCTGTACTGCTTCAGCATCGGTAATAGTGACAGCTGCCATACCTGTGTCTGTCGATTCAGCGATCTCGACCCCGGTTACCTGTTTTGGCGGTCAGGATGGCACGGCAACTGCTCTGGCTTCAGGGGGAAGCGGTACACTCAGCTATCTGTGGTCTGACGGACAGACTTCAGCTTCGGCCGGTACACTGGCAGCGGGGGTCTACCAACTGACGGTCACCGACATCGATGGCTGCAGCGATAGCTTGACGGTGGTCATTGATCAACCTGCACCCTTGGTGAGCGAAGTGCTGGTTACCTCCGAAACAGCCGTGGGTGCCAATGATGCCACAGCCAAAGCTTCTGTCAGCGGCGGCAGGCCAGGCTATTCGTTTTTGTGGAGTACGGGCGCTACCGCCGACAGTATCGGGGGGCTGTCGCCGGGTATCTATGGACTCAGCGTTACAGATGCTAATGGCTGTATTACCAGCTCGACATTTACCATCAATGCCCTCAATTGTAGCCTTAGTGCAGTGGCAAGCGCAACCCCTGCACTGTGTGCAGGAAACGCCAGCGGTACTGCCAGTGTCGAAGTAAATAATAACAATTTGCCGCTAACGTACATATGGTCCAATGGGGCTGCTACAGCCACTGTATCAGGCCTGAGCGCGGGAACCTACTCCGTGACGGTCAGCGATGAAAACAATTGCCAGGTTGTTGCATCTGTTGTAGTCGGTGAGCCCGCACCATTGCAGATGAGCCTGAGTACGATAGCTACTTCCTGCCCCGAGAGTCTTGATGGCCAGATATCTGCGCTGGCAGCAGGAGGCGTACCCCCTTATGTTTTCAGCTGGCCGGGCGGCGGCAACGGACTTGGGCTGGGTGTCGGGCAGTATTCCGTTGTCCTCACCGATGCCAATGGATGCAGCCTCCTCGATTCTGTGGTGCTGGGTTCTCAAGACCTGATACCACCGCAAATCCTGTGCCCTCCTTCTGTTACTGTATGCAGCGGGGAGACAGTAGCTTACGCAGCCCCCACTTTTACGGACAATTGCAGCCTGACAGGGGTGCAGCCGGCTCTCTTACAGGGATTGCCTTCAGGCAGTATATTCCCCACGGGAGAGACCACGCAGCTGTTCGAGATTGCCGATGCATCGGGTAATGTAGCCCGTTGCTCTTTTATTGTACAAGTGGCTGCTCCTATTGAGATTGTGGTCGTATCCGTTGCCAACGATGTAGACAGCAGTGGCCTGGGCAATATACAGGTGACGGTGAGTGGCGGACTGGGAATGCTGCAATACAACTGGACCCGCGATGGACAGCCGGTGGCCAGCACAGAAGATATCAGCAATCAGCCGCCGGGAACCTATGTACTCACCGTTGTTGATGAAAATGGCTGCAACCGCCAATCAGCGCCCATTGTCATCGATAACCTGGTGGCCGTTGGAGAATTAGTGCCCACCCAGTGGCTGCAGGTGCAGCCCAATCCGGCGAGTCAGTCTGTAGCCTTGCAGGCAAAAGGCAGCTCGCTGCGGGAAGTATCCCTGATGGACGGCAATGGCAGGCTGCTGCGCAGGCTGCTGCCTGAAGAATGGGCAGGACAGATGGATGTGAGCATGCTGATGCCCGGTCTTTACTTCTTCCGGGTCGTTGATGAGCAGCAAAAGGTGTTTTTCATCCGGTGGATAAAAAGCTGATTTCGAGATGTTTTTGGTGGTCCATGGGCCACCAAAAACATCTCGAAATCATGATACCCCGGGCGGCTTTGGCCGTCTAATATGTCATAGAATTAAACATTTTTAGCTATCAGGCCGATAGAAATACTCATACCTCATTGCTATCCGTACCGAAAAACATATCAGCTGCAGGCAACCATTTGGATTTTTCTCTCCCTAATTAGCAGATAATTACCAACTGCATTCATATTAGAAAATTAGAGAATAAATATGGAAAGGATAAGAATGACAGCCCTCTTCGTTTTGCTCCTCTTACCAGGCATACTAGTCTCACAAGTAGTGAAGGTGATACCCGAAAGCTACAGAGTATATTTTTTTCTGTTGGAGGATTGTAAAATCAGTCAAGCATATGTCACCCGTATTAAGGAAATCAGTATGCAATATCAATCTGACAGCATAGTTTTTGTGGGTTTATTTCCCAATCCAGTCTCTACAGCTGAAACCGTGCAGAGATTTCAACGAAAATACAAGCTTCCTTTTAAGTGTACAGAAACGGGCGCTCTGCAAAAAGCCAGAGAATTTGACGTTCGGGTCACACCTGAAGTAGTGGTGTACGACGAAAGGAAAGCAGAATTACTTTACCAAGGCAGGATCGACAATATGTTTGAGGCCATAGGACAGCGTAGGCGGGTGGTTACTACCTCGGAACTAGCAGATGCACTATTAGCCATTCAGCGCAATGAAGCAATTCCTTTTGTACGTACGGAAGCCGTTGGTTGTCTTTTACCAAAACTATGAGCGCTATAATTCTTTTAGCAAGCACACATTATAGTTTACCATGTATTTTTTATATATATAATTATTTTTTAATATTTAATTTATATGCACCATGAGAAAAAAATATTTTTTGCTTCAGATAATCCTCGTTTGCATTACTGCAAGAATTTACGGGCAAATTCCTAACTGGAGTGAGCAGATTGCCCCAATTATTTACAACAAGTGCACCAGCTGCCACCGCCCAGGTGAAATTGCACCCTTTTCGCTCACTAACTTTGAGGAAGCTCAGGCATGGGGTGAGATGATTAAGTATGTAACACAGGTTCGTTACATGCCCCCCTGGAAACCAGATCCGGATTATGGTGCCAGTTATTTGCAGGAAAATTATCTAACAGATGCAGAAATTGCTGAGATACAGGCATGGGTTGATGGAGGTATGCCACGGGGAAATTCATCATTAGAGCCCGAACTACCAGAATTTCCCGAAGGATCTCAGGTAGGTACGCCTGATTTAGTGCTTTCTTTTGCCCAGACCCATACACACCCGGGTAATGGAGAGGACGAATATCGTTATTTTGTACTACCAACTGGTCTGACACAGCCGAAAAATCTGGTAGCCCTTGAGATGCGACCTGGCAATAAATCGATTGTCCATCACGCGCTAATTTGGGCTGATTCGAGTGGAATTGCTGCAAATCTTGATGCACAGACACCTGAATACGGTTATCTCGGACAGCAAAGCGGAGGAGCAGGAGGTGGTGGTTTGGCTTCTTTTGGCACCCAACTACCCGCCTATGTCCCTGGTGTACGACCGCACATTTACACCAATGGCATTGCTCAGCGAATACCTGCCAATGCTGACTTAGTGGTACAAGTCCATTATGCACCCACATCTATTGACGAACCAGACTCTTCCACCTTTAATCTATTCTTTACAGAACAATCTGTCAGCCGGTATGTGAAATCAAAAATCATGGTTCCCCAGCCCGGTACTCTACTCAATGGTCCATTTTTTATTCCTGCCAATCAGATACGAACTTTCCACGGTGTATGGACTGTTCCCCAAGAAATTAGCATGCTGGGGGTAGCCCCACATATGCATTTACTGGGAACACATTGGGAGGTATTTGCTGTCACACCTACCAATGATACTATTCCGCTTGTGCGTATCAATGACTGGGATTTCAATTGGCAAGGAGGATACTATTTCAGACGACTTATAAGGCTTCCTGCAAACACCCGTATTCACGCCATAGCAGGATATGACAACACAATTAATAATCCTAATAATCCCAACATCCCACCACGCAATGTTACCTGGGGAGAGGGAACTGCTGACGAAATGTATTATCTACCCCTGCTATATGTCCCCTATTTACCGGGAGATGAGCAACTCGAACTGGATGATCTCCTCAATACAACGGAAGATCCTATTTTTCATTTCAGTAAATCCAAGCTATACCCACTGTGGCCTAACCCTGTTGACAACGGAATGGTACGAGTGGGGTACACACTCGACCGAACCCAGTCCTTTGCCTTACACATCATCGATGCAAATGGACGGATCGTTAAAATTGTTTCCGAAGAAAAACTGGGTTACGTTGGAGAACATTTTGCAGATGTGGATGTCAGTCAACTGCAAGCCGGCATATATTATGTGACTTTAACCACCTCGCAGGACAAATATACACAACCACTTGTAATCAAATAGCTACAACTTACGCCTCTATGCTATGTACTTCTTACACAGATATTTTGGTCGGAGAGCACAATTTGTCACCAACAGATTAGTACTAACAATCTAATTTTATAGTTATATGAGGCAGGTATATAGCAGGAACAGGAATTGAAATTGACGTAAATTCACAATCTTTAGTCGTCGCAGATGCATTTCATTAGTATTTGTGAACGCATGTGAGTGATAGTTGTTTTATGTGCCTTTGGTGTCCGTTTTTTCTGGCACCAAATGCACATTTATAACATAAATTAAGACTATGTATCACACAAAAACGATCCATTACAAATGGAAAACAGCCGTAATTGCTAATATTTTAGCAGTTTCAACATTCCTCGTCGGCTGCGCTTATGACAATGAAGAAGATCTCTACCCAAATCTTGTGTGCGACACCCAGCTCGCCACCTACCAGGCGGTGATCGTACCCATTATGACCACCTATTGCCTGGGGTGTCACAGCAACGATGCTAACTTGGGAGAGGTATCTCTGGAGGGCTATGACAACCTCCTCAATTACGTCAACAATGGCCGCCTGCTCGGCAGCATCAGACATGAAAACGGCTTTTCAGCCATGCCTAAGGATCAGCCCAAGATACCCGCCTGCGATATCCGTAAAATTGAACAGTGGATTGCTGCGGGCGCCAAAAATGACTAAATTCATGCTGCCAGGTCGCCTGCAGGCCAACCCGTGGCAGCCGGTAACTGTACACCCACACAATCACCATCAAAAAATCGGGTAATGATAAGACAAGCCATGCTGTTGCTGATTTTAGCAACCGCAACTACCGGTAGCATTTTCGGTCAGCGCTATTTTACACGGGAAGGCCACATCAGCTTCCGGTCAGAAACCCCCATACAAACTATCGAGGCGCACAACCGTAGCGCAAGCAGTGTCTGGGACAAAGCCAGCGGCCGGCTCGAATTTGCTGCCAACATCAAGGCCTTTCAGTTTGAAAACGGACTGATGCAGCAACACTTCAATGAAAACTACATGGAGAGCGACAAATACCCCAAAGCTACTTTCAAAGGGCAGCTCAGCAATCCGTCGGCGGTCAACACCGGCAAAGACGGTCAGTATACAGCTACCGTCAAAGGGCAGCTCAGTATACACGGGGTCAGCAGGGACATACAGACGAATGCCAGTTTTCAGGTGCAGTCGGGCAAGACAAGTGCAACGGCCAGCTTTCAGATCGCCCTTGACGACTACGGCATTGACATACCGACCATCGTACGACTCAACATCTCAAATACGGTCACCATCAAAGTAAATGTTGCGTATCAGCTCATGGCTGAATAGACAGCGGCCCTGCTTCAGCTCGACACACAAAACAATCATAAACCGGTAAATCAACATATTTATGCGACATTTTTATCTGACAACTACCCTGCTGCTGCTTGCGCTGCCCTTTCTGCGGGCGCAGGATGATCTTTTGTCCCTTTTGGGTGAAGAACAAACAGGTCCGGACTACATCACCGCCGCCTTCAAGACCAATCGCGTCATCAATCTCCATTCGCTGGAAAATACGCCTGCCAACGTTATGGATCTCAAAATTTCGCATCGTTTTGGTACACTCAATCAAGGAATTTACGAATTATTTGGACTGGACAATGCCACCATACGCATTGGGCTGGACTATGGTATCAGCGATCGCCTGACAGTGGGTGCAGGTCGCAGCAGCTTTCAGAAGACTTATGACGGCTTTGTAAAATACACGCTCATACGCCAGCAGCGAGGACAGAAAAATGTCCCGCTAACGGCAGCCCTGCTGGCAACTACAGCCATACAAACCCTGAAATGGCAAGATCCTGACCGGGAAAACTACTTTCGTTCAAGGTTGTACTATACCTATCAGCTCATTGTGGGCAGAAAATTCAGCGAAAATTTATCGCTGCAAATCTCCCCCACACTGGTACATCGCAACTTAGTGAGCACACGGGAAGAAGCCAACGATGTGTTTGCACTGGCCGCAGCCGGCAGGGTTAAGCTGACGCGCAGGGTGGCACTTAATGCCGAGTACGCTTATGTTTTTCCCAACCAAATTGCTGAAGAATTCAGAAATTCATTGAGCATAGGATTTGACATAGAAACCGGCGGTCACGTATTCCAGCTGCACTTTACCAACAGTACTTCCATGATTGAAAAAGGATTTATCACCGAAACCCGCGGCAGCTGGCTGGACGGCGACATCCACTTTGGTTTCAATGTAAGCCGCGTATTTACGCTAGGCGGGAAGTACTGATTTTTCGGCAGTATCGACAGTAACCAACGATTTTTTCAGTACTAAAAAGTGGATAGGGTAACGAGGCCGGCCAAACTTGGCATCCTGCACAAAGGGCCTTGTTTCCCCTGTCGGAAAAAAGCCGTGACGGGCATACCAGTCGATGAGTGCCTGGCGGTCGGCTATCACGGTCATCTCTATGTGCGTAGCTCCTATTGTGCGGGCGTAATCTTCAGCGGCCTGCAGTAACAACTTACCCAGTCCCCGCCCCTGCAGCCGGGGGTCTACGGTTAGCATGCCCAAATACAGTCCCCCTTCCTCTTGCTGCAATGACACGCAACCCTCGATAACTGCCGCCTCATTTTTGGCCACCAGCAAAGTAGCCGCAGGATTGGCCATAATCTCCCTAAGCATGGGCTCATCTGCCCGAATTCCTCCCTCAATCAGATCAGCCTCATGCGTCCAGCCCTGCCGTGAACTCTCGCCCCGAAAGGCACTATTGATAAGGGTCAACAGCTCGTTGAGATCGGCTGTCCGGGCTGTTGAGAGCGTATATGTACTCATAACGATTCCTTTTTAGCAAGTAATGATAATATTATCAACAGTAATTAGGATATTAGCGTTGAATTTCAATTCATCCGGCAGTGAAAAAAAATGCGCAAATTACAGTACTACTACTATTGCTGCTGGTAGCAGCTGTAGGGATACTGTTGCGCCAGGCACCCATAACCGGATGGCTACCTGCTCCTTACGATAACATTCGGCATTCGCTCAATCATTTGGCCTTTTTAGGATGGGCATGGGGAGCGATTAGTTTGGGCTTGGTTGAGGTGCTCACCGGTGGTCGTTGGAATCGCCCGCTGGCGGTATTATTCAGTGTTAATATGGCCGTTTCGCTGGTGCTGACCCTACTAACCCTGTTACACGGATACGGCAAGACCGCCATAGTCCTGTTGGGCGTACATACTACCTTTTCGATATTATTTTTTGTTTTTCTGGGTTTTCAGATCAGGCGTTATGAAGGCATAAGTGGTATTCCCGAACGCCGGGCGTGGCGATGGGCTTCGACGCTGTTTGTTATTTCAGCGCTGGCCCCCCTGATGATTCCGGTTGTTCGTGATCTGGGCTTCTACAGTCCCTACTTCCGCGAGTGGGCTGTGAATTTCTATCTCCACTTTCATTACGATGGCTGGTTGGTACTAATATGGCTATCATTGTGGTTTGGACTACGCGCACAATACGGCCTGGCGATACCCAAACGAAGGGTTGGCTGGATGGCAGTACTGCTCACAGCAGGAGCGCTTCTTTCGCTGGGCCTGCCCTATCAGCAGCAGTATCCGGCCCTGCAAAAGTGGAGTTTTGCCGGAGGCTTGTTGCGGGTGATTGCGGCCTCCCTCTTGGTTGTTGACTGGCGGCGCAGTGGTGCGCGCCAGATGCGGGAGCTGCTACCGCCGGGTGCCGGCTGGGCGCTGGCAACCAGCATGCTGCTGTTTTTCGTCAGAGAATTGCTGCAATGGCTGGCAACCTGGCCACTGTTGGACCGATGGCTTTCGCCAGCTATTCCGGAATTACAGATTGTCTACCTGCAGCTACTATTCCTCGGTGTCATCACCCCTTTTCTGCTGATCTTCTTTTATGCACAAAATTGGTTGAAAACTACACAATACACACGTTGGGGTTGGCGGATATACTGGATTGGATTCATTGTAACGAACTGGTACCTTGTATCAGCGGGCTGGCGGCTTCCCAAGCAGCTCTGGCCTGTGCCCCCTATGGGCATGTTTATCGGATCGATTGCTATATTCACCGGATTATTGATGCAAATCCCCGGCTTACAGCTCCGTACGCAGCGAGTGCGCGAAACGAAGGTGCCTGTTGAGCTGTCAGACGTATAACATCATCAAACAAATGCCCATGTCATACCAAGGAGGCAAAACGACAATGTCGGTGGTGTTGATTTCGGCGGCCATAATCACGGGTCTCTCAGGCGTTGCGGATGAGCCTGTACTCATTTGGCTAAGCAGCACAGCCTATTTGCTGGGGGCGCTCCTTTTGACTCCGTGGCTGCGAAGCCGCCCCTACGTTGTATCTTTGATAATACTGTCCATCAACTGGTTACTATTTTGTGGCTGGGTACAGCATATCAGCGGCCCGGCTATGGGCTGGCGAGGTTTCCGGCATTTACTTGAGCTCCCCGCATCGGCCTGGCTGAGCCTTATGGCGGCCTGGCCGGTTGTTTTTGCCAGCATAACGCTGGGAAGTGTGCAGTCACACGACCAGCAGCCAGCGGCCCACCGTTTGATGATCATCAGTGCAGCATCGGTAGTGATTGGCCTGTTGGCAAGTTGGCTCTTTCCACTGAGTTTGTCCGGTGTCATCACGGGGCTTTCTTTTTTTCTGTTCATGCTCTGTTTGGAACTGTATGCAGAAAGTGAACGAACAACCCTCACCTGGCTGCTTTTCTGGTTGCTACTGTTTGCTTCTCTGTTGGCAGGACTTGCTTTCAGACACAGTCTGCAGCTTGACCAGCAAAAGCGACGTGCCTTATTGGAGCAGTTGAGCCGCAATCCGGCTGCTGAGTTGCAAGTACCCGCACCTTACTATGCTCTTAAGCTGCCTGCCGACAGCCTTGGGCGCAAAAAAGCACAAGCAGAGCGCATCCCTCAGGGAGGCACTGCAGAAACTATGGATGGTCGCAGGGTACTCAGTTGGTATCGACTTGCTGCAGATGAATGGCTGATCGTAGGCCGGTTTACGGGTGGCTACAGGCCTCCGCTGGCACTTTTTTCCCTTTTATTCATGGGCGGGCTGCTGCTTGCCATGGCTATACGGGCAGCTGCCTGGCTGCTGCGGGCAGACACCTCAACGATTGCCATTCCTCTTTTCGGATCTCCCTCTTTGCGGCTAAGAATACAGCTTGCCTTTCTCACCCTCACACTTATATCCTTCCTGCTGATCGGTCTTTTTACCATACAATTTTTCAATACAGCGCAAGATCCGCTGTATGAGTGGCTTGAGCAATTGCTAACTGTATACGTCTTTCTACTGCTGGTAGCTGCTGTGATTGGTATTGTCATTGCCAACAGCATTACACAACCCATTGTAGAAATTGGAGAGCATATACGGGCTACCAAGTTGCGGCAAAACGAGCCCCTTCGCTGGTATACCCATGACGAAATTGGCCAACTGGTTGACAACTACAACGACATGATCCGGCAGTTGGAAGACAGTGCTCTGCGACTGGCTGCTTCGGAGCGCGAAGAGGCATGGCGAAAAATGGCGCAGCAGATTGCACACGAGATCAAGAACCCTCTCACCCCCATGAAGCTCCACCTGCAGCAGCTACAGCGGCTGCAGCATGAAGATCCGGAAAAAGCTGTCGGCTGGGCAGGAAAAATTGCCCCGGCGCTCATTGAGCAGATTGATGCACTGGCCAATATTGCGGGTACTTTCAGTGATTTTGCCCGGCTCCCCACACCTGATCCACAGACATTCAGCCTCCATGAACTACTCAACCAGGTCATGCAGTTGTATAAAAAAAATGCAGAAGGGGTAGCCTTACGGTGGGAAGGTGATCAGCATGAATTTTTTATTCATGCCGACCGGGAGCACATGCTTCGCGTATTTTCCAATCTGCTCCAAAATGCCATACAGGCGGCTGCAGAAGTAACTGACGGCCTCGTTAGTGTATCTGTCAGTCGGCATAACAACCAAAAAGTTGTCATTCGGGTGACTGACAATGGTCCCGGCGTAGCCGAAGCACTGCGCGATAAGATTTTTCAACCCAATTTCACCACTAAATCCTCCGGCATGGGCATTGGACTGGCGATAAGCCGGCAGATGGTCAACCAGGCGGGGGGTGAAATAGGTTTTCAGTCAGCCCCTGGTCAGGCAACGACCTTTTGGGTTGAGATGAACTGTGCATGAAGCTCCAACAACAAGCCGTCTGGCAGCCTCAGCTGCCAGACGGCTTGTTAACAGCGCATTTGCTTTTTTAGCAAAAGCAAATATACTGATTCACGTTACTTCTATTTTGCTCCTAAAGGCCACGCAATATGCTCAGCCTTCAACAGGTAACAATTGCTCACGGCCGGGGCCGATACTCACCATAGTGACTGGCAACTGCAGTTTATTCTCTATCCATGCCAAATAAGCCTTTGCTTCAGAAGGCAGAGCGGCATAACTGCTGACACTTTCCAGAGAAGATTGCCAACCGCTGAAAGACGTCAGCACCGGGGATATCTCTGTATGGCAGAAATCATAGGGAAGCCTGTCGGACACACGACCTTCCGCCTCATAAGCCGATACAGCCTGAATAGTCGACAACTTATTAAGTACGTCAATTTTTGTGACAACCAGTTGGGTGACGCCATTGAGCATACAAGTATAATGCAGCTGTGGCAAATCGATCCAGCCACAGCGGCGCGGGCGGCCGGTAGTAGAGCCGAATTCGTGCCCTTCATTTCTGAGAAAATCACCTGTTTCGTCAAGCAATTCAGAAGGAAAAGGGCCTGAACCCACCCGGGTACAATAGGCCTTAGAAATCCCGATAACCTCCCCTATGCGTGCAGGACTGATACCCAGTCCGGTGCATACCCCTGCAGTCACTGTATTGGAAGAAGTGACAAAAGGATAGGTACCAAAATCAATATCGAGCATTGACCCTTGGGCGCCCTCTGCCAGCACACGCTTGCCCTGTTGCAGCGCGTCATTGAGAAAATACTCTCCGTCGACCCACTGAAGAGCCTTGAGGTCATTGACACTGGCGAACCATTTTTCCTCCTCCTGTGCCAGGTCAAAATCTACGGGAGGATACAATTTCAGCAATTCCAGATGCTTTTCTTTCAGCGCACTGTACAGTTGCATAAACTGAGGATGTGCAAGATCGCCCACACGCAGGCCGTTACGCCCCGTCTTGTCCATATAGGTAGGTCCTATCCCTTTGAGGGTAGAACCAATTTTTTCTTTACCCTTGGCATTTTCGCTTGCCTTATCGAGATATCGATGGGTAGGCAGGATAAGATGTGCTTTCCGGGCGATCAGCAGCCGGTTGCGAAAAGGAATTCCGGTCTGATCGAGTTTATGCATTTCTGCAGACAAGGTGGTGGGATCAATAACGACCCCATTCCCGATGAGGTTAATGAGATTTTCCCGAAAAATACCTGAAGGAATGGTATGAAGGACAAATTTGAGCCCGTCAAACTGCAGGGTGTGGCCGGCATTGGGGCCGCCCTGAAAACGCGCAATAATATCATAATTGGGCGCCAGATAGTCAACAATCTTGCCCTTTCCTTCATCGCCCCATTGCAGGCCCAGTAGTACATCAACCTTCATAAATCGACATATAGGTATAGTAAAAAGCCAAAACAGCAAGGCCTAACGGCTTAGCGTCAGGCCTGAGTAATAATCACAACAAAGTGTATTGCCCCTCTCATACCCGGGCACTTTCTTCCTTGCGGGCGGTTCGTTCGCAAGCACCCGCACAATGCCCATAGAGATTGAGCGAATGATGGGTGACTTCAAATTTCAACAACTCGCCCATCATATTTTTAATTTGCTGGATACGCGGATCACAAAATTCCAGCACCTTACCACATTCGATACAGATTAGGTGATCGTGCTGTTTGAAGCCAAATGACTTTTCATACTGGGCCAAATTCTTACCAAACTGATGTTTTTTGACCAAGTCACAGTTGACCAGAAGTTCGAGCGTATTGTAGACGGTGGCACGGCTGACGCGATAATTCTGGTTTTTCATGTGAATGTAGAGCGCTTCAGCATCAAAGTGATCCGTACGCCGGTATATTTCCTCGAGTATAGCAAATCTTTCCGGCGTCTTGCGCAAGCTGCTCTTTTCCAGATGAGCGGCAAAGATTTGTTTAACTTCCTTAATGTTATCCTCGGGCATGCCCTGATGAATTTTGGTGCAAAGATGGGTTAAAATATTCAGTTGGCCAAATCATTCAATGCGGGTAACCGTCGAAACAATATCGAGTTTTTTGAGAGAATGGATAACTTGTCCCAATTGCTTGGTATTGGCGACTTGCAGACTGATGATCGCTTCATAATACCCATCTTTACCGGCGATATTAAGTGAGCGGATGTTGAGCCCAAGGTAGCTGGAAATTTCGTGTGTCAGCTGCTCGATCACACCAGGCCCCTTATCGACACCTGTGATTTTGAGATCTGCCGCAAAGCTACCGATGTTTGTCTGTACCCACTCAGCCTTCATTACCCGATAGCCGTAGTTGACCATCATGTTGGTCGCATTGGGGCAATTGACCCGATGAATTTTAAGTCCGGCACTGGCCGTAAGATAGGCGAAAACGGCATCACCGGGCAGTGGATTACAGCAGGTTGCCAGAGAATAGTCGTACTGATCTCCCGGCTCCCCGTTGATCATAAGCTTGGGTTTAGTCAGCGATTTTGTGGGTACTTTAAGCTGAGCAGGCTGTTCGGGCAGCACGACCACGGGTTCGGGCAGGCGCACAGGCGATAGTCGGCCGTGTTCTACGGTAAATTTTTTGAAAATCTCAGCAATTGTGATATCCCCGCCTGCGATATGGTAATAGAGATCAGCATGACTGCCAAGATTGTAAGATTTGATCAGCAGATTGACTGCCTCTTCTGTATGATCCAGCTTAGCATTTCTGAATTTTCGTTCCAGCGCCTCTCGCCCCATTTCCCCCTGCTTCTTATGCTCTTCGCGCATGGCAGCGCGTATTTTCGACTTGGCCTTGCCAGTGATGACCATTTTGAGCCAAGTCTCATTGGGTTTTTGGTTGCGATGCGTAATAACTTTGATCTGGTCGCCATTACCCAGCTCGTAGCTCAACGGCACCAGTTTGTTGTTTATCAGTACTGAAAGGCAATGATAACCAACATCGGAGTGAATATGGAAGGCAAAATCGAGGGCCGTAGCACCTTTCGGGAGGATACGCATATCCCCTTTCGGCGTATAGACGTAGACCTCCTCATTGAACAGATTATTGGAACGAAAATCGCCCAAAAACTGCACAGCGTCACTGGTGGGGTCGTCCAGAATTTCGCGCACACTGTCTAGCCAGCGCTCGTAAACATCCTGCTGATTACTGATTCCTTTGTATTTCCAGTGAGCAGCGAAGCCGCGTTCTGCGATTTCGTCCATGCGTTCGGTACGAATCTGCACTTCGACGAACCTCCCTTTGGGTCCGATGACCGTCGTGTGCAAAGATTCATAGCCATTGGACTTAGGTACAGTAATCCAGTCTTTCAACCTTTCCGGGATAGGTGTATGGACATCCGTGACAATGCTGTATGCCTGCCAGCACATCATACGCTCCTGCTTGGGCGGCACATCCAAAATAATCCGTACAGCAAAGAGGTCGTAGATTTCTTCGAAAGGCACCTGTTTGCTACGCAGCTTATTGTAGATAGACTGTATGGACTTAGGACGCCCGAAGATACGGTAAGGCACATCCAACTCATCGAGTTTTTCTTTAAGCGGCGCGATAAACTCATTGATATATTTTTCCCGGCTACGCTTAGTCTCCTGAAGCTTGCGGGCGATTTCGAAGTAGTGTTCCGAATCGGTAACTTTCATACAAAGATCCAGAAACTCGGTACGAAAGGCATACAATCCCAGGCGGTGCGCCAGCGGCGCATAGATATAGCTGGTTTCAGCAGCTATTTTGAGTTGTTTGTGCTGCGGCATAGACCCCAGGGTGCGCATATTGTGCAGCCGGTCAGCCATTTTGATAAGCACTACCCGCACATCCTCGACCAAAGTAAACAGCACTTTTTTAAAATTCTCCGCCTGTGGGCTATCGCTGTTGTAGGCTCCGTCAAGTTTCGTGAGACCATCCACAATCTTGGCGATGCGGCTGCCAAATCGTTTTTCGATATCCTGCAAGCTGATGGTGGTATCCTCCACGACATCATGAAGCAAAGCGCATACGACAGCCGTAGCTCCCAGCCCGATTTCATCTGCGCAGATGGTCGCTACAGCAATAGGATGCAGAATATACGGCTCTCCGGACTTGCGCCGCTGTTGCGCATGCGCCTGTACTGCCAGTTCATAAGCCTCCCGGATTTGTCTCCGGTCCTCTTCGGTCAGCGGTACTTTCATTGCACGCAAAAGTCCCCTGTAAGCCCTTTGAATGAGTTTTCTTTCCTCCTCGTCGTGCAACAAATTGAGTACTGCTGTCATGTTTTCATTGATTTGTGTCAGTATGGGTTACCTTAAACGCTTGTGAGCCACAGCCGTTCATAAAGAAGCAACTATACAAACCTCACCTTAGCAAATATACGATTTATTCAATAGAAAAACGAATATCACTCAAAAAAGAATCCGTAAAACGTCAAATAAATTTGTAGTTGTCCTGTTAATTATTCTATATTTGCACCGCCTTTTGATAACGGATGTCGGTTTCTTGAAGGGCAGTGATTTATAGATCCTGAAAGCAGGATTATTGAGCGGGTGTGGCGAAATTGGTAGACGCGCTAGACTTAGGATCTAGTGCCGCAAGGTGTGGGGGTTCGAGTCCCTCCACCCGCACATAAAAATTGTAAAGACCGTACGTAAGTAAGCATTTGGTTAGGTCGCTTACCAGCTTTGGCATTTCCTTCAAGTCTTCATGACTACCCCTAAGCAAGAGCCATTTTTTGAAGATATAATTTTCGTATATGTCCAATATCATTCGTGAAGACCACGATGCTTTAAATGCTACCCTGAGTCTGACCATCACTCCTGCCGATTACGCTGATACTTTTGACAAAGAGATAGAGAAGTACCGTAAGCAGGCTCCGGTAAAGGGATTCAGGGCAGGCAAGACGCCCTCACAGTTGATTCGCAAAATGTATGGACGCCAGATTCTGGCAGACATTGTCAATAAAAAGGTCAATGAGGAGCTCGATAGCTACCTCGAGCATACCGATATAATTGGTTCTCCGCTTCCTTCGGAGTCTCAGGAGATGTTTGATCTGAACCCTTTAGCCCCCGATACATATACATTCAAGTTTGACATTGGCCTGCAGCCTCAGTTTGCGTTACAAGGGCTCGACGGTGGCCAGCCGTTTGATTATTTCATCCCGGCTGTTGCCGAAGCGGAGGTTACTGAAACCTGGGATCGTTTTGTACAAAGTCACCAGACGCAAGAGGATGCAGAAACCATTCAAGGCGGGGATTTCATCAAGTTCATGCTGTTCGAGCAGTCAAACGATGAAGATGCAGAAGATGGGATAAGTGCTGACAGCAGTGTATTGTATGCTGATATTGCTGAAGACTACCAATCGCTGTTCCTGTCCAAAGCAGTAGGCGACTCGGTTATCATCGATAACATATTTCTTCTTGAAAAAGATCGTACGCCGGAGCAGGTTAAAAAGTATCTGCTGCAGCTTCCCGAAGACTTTGAAGGGAACGTCAATCCTTGTTTCAGGCTCTCGATCACCAAAATTATGCGCTCCAGGCGCCCTGAAATCAATCAGGAGCTTTTTGATAAAATTTTCGGAGAAGGCACTGTCAGCAATGAGGCAGAAGCGTTGGACCGGGTACGGGAGCATCTCCAGAATATGCATGCCGGACAGTCCGACAGCATTTTCTTTGATCAGGTAAAGAATATGCTCATTGAGCAGAATGATTTGCCACTGCCCGAGGCCTTCATCAAGCGCTGGATGCTGTCAAGCGGCAAATATCAGGAAGAAGCAGAAGTTGAAAATCAATATGGGGCAGTAGTTGAAGATCTCCGTTGGTCACTCATGCTTTCGAAGCTTACTGCGCACTTCGGTGTGGAAGTAACTGCTGAAGATATGAAACAGGCCATGGAGCAGGATGTAGTGCGCATGTTTGGCGGTTCCCGCCCGCCCTGGCTGACGGATGATTTCATTGAATCTTTCACTCAGCGCATGATGAAAGATGAAGAAACCGTCAAGAAGAAAATCAACGAGGTACATTTCTTCAAACTGGTTACTGCCATGCGCAATAGCCTGCCGCTCAACAAGCAAATTGTGCCTCTAGAGGAGCTCAACAGTAAGTTTGACGCATTGGTGGAAAAAGATAAGGGAAGCGATGATGTTTACCTTGACGAGGAATAATCACAGTTCCTTGAGGGGATAGTCAAGTGGCATTCAACCTCAGGCTGTTTCACTTGTTATATCAGGTAAACGCATTACTTTAGTTCAGCTATCCACAAATTTGAAATCCATGGTTCCACAGGATGAATTCATGAAGTATGCTACCCGCCACATGGGCATGAGTAGTATGCATCTTGAGAAATATGCCGAATATACGGGTTCAGCCTTCCCCAATATTCAGGGCTTCACGCCTAACGTCATTGAAGAGCGACAAATGAACATTGTAGGCTTGGATGTATTCTCCCGCCTTATGATGGATCGTATCATTTTCATGGGTGTTCCCGTTAATGATTATGTTGCCAATGTTATTCAGGCACAGTTGTTGTTCCTCGAGTCGACTGACAGCAAGCGCGACGTACAAATGTTTATCAACAGCCCGGGCGGGTCGGTCATTTCCGGCATGGGTATTTATGATACCATGCAATATATTGCTCCGGATGTAGGTACCATCTGTACAGGTCTTGCTGCCTCTATGGGTGCTGTGCTACTGGCTGCAGGTGCCAAAGGCAAGCGCACCTGTCTGTTCCACAGCCGTGTCA
Organism: uncultured Saprospiraceae bacterium; assembly: GCA_964441755.1. Classification (GTDB taxonomy): domain Bacteria; phylum Bacteroidota; class Bacteroidia; order Chitinophagales; family Saprospiraceae; genus JAUMBM01. The sequence continues at coordinate 57,155 of CAYTVG010000002.1, read as the reverse complement.
TGATTCACCAGCCGCTGGGTGGCATGCAGGGGCAGGTTCGCGATATGGAAATCAGCTACAACCTCATCAAGCGGATGCAGAAAGAGTTGTACGATGTGCTTAGTTATCACACAGGTCAGCCATACGAGAAAATCGAGACAGATTGCGATCGTGACAACTGGATGGTTGCTGATGAAGCTAAGGCTTACGGACTCATAGACGAGGTACTACAGCGCAACAACCCTCGCAAGCGATCAGAAGAATAATTTGATGTCATACCTGCGAAGGCGGCAGCCTGGCTGCCGCCTTCGCATTTTTTTACGCCCACCAACACAACAACAATGAAACGCACAACCAAGCAAAACTATCGCTGCTCCTTTTGTGGCCGCGATAAAACAGAGGCCATGATGCTCATCGGCGGCATTGATGCGCATATTTGCGAAGTTTGCGTGGAGCAGGCTGCAGATATTGTACAGGAAGAGCTTTATGGAGGAAACCCCAAGCCTGACAGAAAGAAGGGAGAAGGTGGCTTGTCAAAGGCAAATACCGGGCAAGAGACGGCAGCAGGTCTGGCAGCCAATATAACTCCCCACCAGCTTAAATCTTACCTTGATCAGTATATCATAGGTCAGGATGAAGCCAAGAAGATTATGTCTGTAGCTGTTTACAACCACTACAAGCGGCTTCGACAGCAGAACATCCAGGACGATATCGAGATCGAGAAGAGCAATATCGTCTTCATCGGTCAGACAGGAACAGGTAAAACCTTGCTTGCCAAGACTATCGCTCGCCTGCTGAACGTACCATTCGCCATTGTTGACGCAACCGTCTTTACGGAAGCCGGGTATGTGGGTGAAGATGTTGAAAGCATCCTGAGCAGGTTGTTGCAGGTGTGTGATTACGATGTCAGTGCTGCCGAGCGCGGTATTGTCTACATTGATGAAATTGATAAAATAGCCCGTAAAAGTGATAATCCCAGCATAACCAGGGATGTTTCGGGAGAAGGTGTGCAGCAGGCGTTGCTGAAGATGCTGGAGGGCACGGATGTCAATGTCCCTCCACAGGGAGGTCGCAAGCACCCGGAACAAAAGCTGGTAAAGGTCAATACGTCTAACATACTCTTTATCTGCGGAGGTGCCTTCGACGGTATCGAAAAAATTATTGCCCGCCGTGTCAACACACAAGTCATTGGTTACAAGCCTAACGACAACCAGTTGACGCAACTGGACCGGGAAAATTTACTTCAATTTGTCAATCATCAGGATTTGAAGCGCTACGGGCTGATCCCCGAACTCATCGGTCGATTACCTGTTCTTGCCTACCTAAATCCGCTTGACAAGTCTACCCTGCGCCGGATTTTGGTAGAACCCAAAAATGCGCTGGTCAAGCAATACGAAAAGCTATTCCAACTGGAGGACATTGCGCTTCAGTTTACACCTGAAGCCATCGATTTTATTGCTGAAAAAGCATTGGAATTCAAGCTGGGAGCCCGTGGATTACGATCCATTTGCGAGGCGATTATGACGGATGCGATGTTTGATCTTCCCAGTCAGAAGGATGTAAAAGCATTTGAAATCACGCGGGCCTATGCTGAAGAAAAGCTATCCCGCTCCAATCTCAAGCAAATGGAAGCCGCCTGATAAGCGGTCTAGTCGTTTGTTGATAAAAAGGGCGCTGCCTGCGATTGCAGGCAGCGCCCTTTTCACGTACCGCTTTTTGCGAGCAGGCTTTGGGCGGCCTAAGCCGGCCGGAGCATATTTTTGAAAAACCTCCCCATGCGGCATTCATCCTGCCTGCCGCTGAAAGCGCAGCAGGCAGGATGGCGATTTTATTCCACCACGACAGTACGGCTCAACAACAGACGACCAGTGGCATCCAGCAACCTGCAGAAATAGCTGCCGGCAGGATAGCCCTCAACCGACATGGAAGCAGTATAGTCTACACTATTGATTTCCCAGATCTGCTGCTGCAGCAGGCGACCCGCGGCATCCAGCAACTGACAATGGTAGCGCCCCGGCTCAAAATCCTGCACGCGAATATTCACCAGACTACTGGTCGGATTGGGGAATACAACTAAACCGACCGTTGCTGGTGATAATTCCGCATCACTGCTAATCAGTGGATTAGCTTTGTATTCAATACTGACAACAGATTGGTCAGCCATGTCAACACTCACAATGGCCACAGGCTCTTTTGCATCATTGCTCCAGTAAAAGTAGCGCTGTGTGGTATCCCTGCCCAAGCCGGGCAGAGGTGAATTTTGTATGAGCAGATCTGTGATATCGAACCAGGGCAGGGGACCCACTTTGGCATCCAGCCGTACATCCCTGTACTCTGTTCTCTTTTCGCGCACGCATGAGAACTGTAAATTGCCCGGCAGCTGCACTACACCCCAGGCATCTGCGAGGTCGGTACGCTGGGTAGCGATGCGTATTCTGATAGAATCCGGTGCTATGGGGAGGTTATCGAAAATACCCCCGGGTATGCTGGCAGTTGAAAAGGCAATCAGTAGTGCTGATTCTGAATTGTGCAGATCAAAAAACTGGACTTGCGACCAGCGCTCTATATTTGCCGGACTAAAGCGTGTAACAATATTGAGCCCCTGCCCCAACGGATCCTGACCGGCATAGCCAACAAGTTCGAGCCGGTCAGCGGCCAGATTATAATACCCCTCGGCATTGGGTCCCAGCGGCAACAATAGTTCTGTATTAGGAAACTGGCTAAACAGCGCCCCCTCATTGGCTGCCCGCACCACGCGGGTACGGAGACCGTCATTCTCCAACAGAGAAAAATTCCATACCTGATTGCCCCCGGGTGACGTAACGGTCACTCCTGCAGGTTCATCGTCAACGACGGTCAGCAGCGTATCTCCGGCCACAGGAAAATAATTGGCTGCCTGAATAATCGGCTGAGCAGCCGCCAGTAAATAATGAAATGACAATAACCCTACGAGAAAAAGGCGAATCATAGCTCATTTTTTTTATTGTTACCAAAGATACTCCTTCCATGGCTGCGCTGCACTAAAAGAAGCACAAATATTTGTCGCTATTCCTGCAGCCGGTACATTAAAGGACTGTAAAGCAAAGCTTAGCCCCGGCTGCTTCTGTCAACTGCCAGCACAAAAGCCGGCCGGCCGGCCATGAGGTCCCGCCATTGCCGGGGAAGGCGCACGCACATTTGCCCGTCAACGACCTCTACAGGCAACGGCTTTTCATACCCCAGTAAGCGCACAAGGCGGTTTTTCCCCAAAAAATGCTCCGGCAAACACACCGAAGCAGGCAGAGGCTCTGCTTCAGGCTGAAGGTATACGGCATACCGAACAGACTCATCCTTAGTCTGCGTAAAATACAAGCGGTCCTCTTCATAGGGAAACAGCGGTTTGCTGGCATAAATAGCTTCGCCATGTACCTTCATCCACGCCCCTATGCCCTCAAGGCAGGCATAAACCTCCGGCGGTAATTGGCCGTATTTATCGGGGCCAACCCCCAGCAAAAAATTGCCCCCGCGTGCAACAATTTTCACCAGCGTATGAACTGCCCAGCCAGTCGACTTATAGTGCTCAGCGGCCCCTGTATGGTACCAGTTATCCCCCAGCGTGATGCAACTTTCCCAGGGGTAAGGCGGTAAAGTCCGGGGGATTTGCTGCTCTGGTGTGCGATAATTTTCAAACTCGCCGTGCACCGTCCGGTCGACGATGAGCAGGCCCGGCTGATGCCGGCGCGCCATGGCAGCAATGGCCGGCATATTGACATCCTGCACCCACTGATTTTTACCCAGCCACGGGCGAGTTTCCTCCGTAAGTGAGCCCGCAGGCCGTACCCAGCCACCATCGAGCCACAACAGATCAATGGATCCATAATCGCGCATCAGTTCCTCTATCTGGTTATACGTAAACGTCTGAAAACGCTTCCAGCGATCAGGATATTTGTCGGGATTGTAATTGACATTGCGGTCAAAAACAGGAAAATACGGCCACCAATAGTCATCACTATGCCAGTCTGGCTTACTAAAATACGCCCCTATCCCCATGCCCTGCTCGCGAAAAGCACTGAATACCTCTTTAGCCACATTGCTGCGCGGGTTTTGGGCAAAAAGGCTGCCGCTGTCCGTGATTTTGTAATTTGTGTACTGAGAATCGTACATGCAAAAGCCATCGTGGTGCTTGGTGGTAAAAACCACATAGCGCATACCCGCCTGCCGGCAGGCGGCAGCCCAGGTACGTGGGTCAAAGCCAGCAGGATCAAAAAAGGTGCGTAGCTGCTCGTATGCGCTGACATAAGCGCCATAATCCTGCGCATAAGGGCCCCGGCGCTCGCACCAGGGCTCATCTTCCGGGCAAAGACTCCAGCTTTCCACCACGCCCCACTGACTATAGGGCCCCCAATGAATGAGCACCCCAAATTTCCAGTCCTGCCATTGCGCCAATCGGCGGCTTACCATCGAATCCGAAGGCCAGACATAGGCCTCTGTAGCCGGAATTGTCTGTCCATACAGCCCCCCCAGTGAGATAACCAACAGCCAGCACAGTGCCAACACTTGTTTCATAACCCGTATTTTGAGCCCTAAAATAAGCCAATTGACAGATTTATTGGCCACATGACGGAAAGATAGCCCCCAATCTGCTGCAATAATGTGTCCGGGGGGGTGTCCCCGGGCCCGGGATCATATTTTTTCACACAGGTTTTCCCGATTTTGCACCAGCCCGGGCTGGCTATACATATTGGCAAGCACAGGACGCATACCCCCCCCAACAGCGGTCTTTTGACAGCAGTAAAAAATACACTATCTTGCTATCAGATTAATACAAGCCTTGGCCGGGCCTGAAGAAACGATGAAAGAAATACCACTGCAAACGACCGTCCCCGAGACGTTGTACCCCTTTACCATCGACCACCAGACGCCCGTCCTTTGTCTGGGCTCCTGCTTTGTCGAACACATTGGCAACTACCTGTCAGAAAATCACTTTCCCGTGTGCTTCAATCCATTCGGCATAGTATATCAGCCTGCGGCTGTAGCAGTTGTGTTGGAGCGGATTGCGGACGGTAAGCCGTATGAGGCCAGTGAATTATTCTGTGTGCAGGATGTCTGGCGGCATTTTGATTTTCACAGCAGGTATGCGCATCCCGATCGGGCTGCAGCACTTGACATCATCAACCGGCAGCTCTCCGCGGCACACACTTTTTTGCAGCAGGCAAAAGTACTGATCATCACCCTTGGGACAGCCAACACCTACACGCTCATGCCCGAAGGGCAGGTGGTTATCAATTGCCACAAGCAGGCGGGCAGCCGCTTTGAGCGGCGCAGGTACAGCCCTGCGGACAATGCGAAGCTGCTGCAGACGGCCATCGGGCGCGTACGAAGCCTTCGGCCCGACCTGCAGGTCGTCTTCACGCTCAGCCCTGTGCGTCACCTTCGGGAAGGGCTGATTGAAAATCAAAGAAGTAAGGCCAGCCTGCTACTAACCATAGATACATTGTGCGGGCAACTGCAACACGCATACTACTTCCCGTCCTACGAAATCCTGTTGGACGAACTCAGAGACTATCGCTACTATGATACCGATCTTACCCACCCTTCGCCTTTGGCGGTCAGGCTCATTTGCGAGCGCTTTGCGCGAGCCTTTTTTTCCGAAAAAACGCAGCAGCTGTGCGGCCAGCTGTCAGCCCTGCGGGCGGCCGTGGCGCACAGGCCTTTTTTTCCCGAAACCCCTGCCCATCAGCAATTTGTAACCCAACAATTACAAAAACTATATGCCCTGCAGGAAAAACACCCCTTTCTGTCGTTGACATCCGAAGAAAATATCTTACATTCACAATTAATCAGTAAACCTTAATAAAAAATGAATGTTTTACCAAATAAAAAACCAAGCATGAAGTATTATTACCTCTTGTTTTTTCTCCTGCTGACTTGTATGCAGCCTGTAATGAGCCAGCAGATTGTCAGCGTAGTGAGCAAGGGCAACCGATCACTGACACAGATGCAGACGCTTTACGGAGCCATCATCCAAAACGGAGTTGAGCTTTACAAAGTAACCTACACGACGCCCGATGCTTTTGGCCAGCCGGATACGGCCTCCGGCCTGCTGGTCGTGCCTGTGCGTCCGCAATCGAGCCGCTATCCCATGCTGGTGTACCAGCACGGAACGGTGAGCGGACCGACGGATGTACCTTCCGAGTTGCGGGCCGACTGGGAGATTGCCGCCATCTTTGGTGGTTTGGGCTATGTTTCACTGGCTCCTGACTATCTGGGGCTGGGCGAGTCCCGCGGATTCCACCCTTATGTCCATGCTGCTACGGAGGCGTCTGCTGCGCTTGACATGCTTCGCGCCTGTAAAGCGCATGCACCTTCGATGAATATAGATGTCAACGACCAGCTTTTCATTACGGGCTACTCACAGGGAGGTCATGCAGCAGCGGCTCTGCACCGCGAAATTGAAGCCAACCATGCCGATGAATTTTCCGTGACAGCTGCGGCGCATTTGTCTGGTCCCTACAGCATTAGTCAGATTATGAAGGAGCGCATTCTCACGACTACGCCCTACTTCTACCCTGCTTATGTTCCCAATACATTCTTGTCTTACAACTATGTATACCAGATTTATGACAACATAGAGTCCGTATTCAAACCTGCCTACGTGCCTCTCATTCAGTCCTACTACAACCGACAGATATCGTTGACGGCGCTGAATCTTGAGTTGATTATTGCACTCACCCAGAATACAGGTGCTTCCGTGGCCCGCAATATGTTGCAGGACAGCATAGTAAGCATTCTGGAAACAGAGCAGCCTGCCAATCATCCACTGCTGCAGTCACTCAGAGACAATGACGTATATGACTGGGGTCCGGGGGCACCCACACGGCTTTTCTATTGCCAGGCTGATGACCAGGTGCCTTACCGCAACAGTGTGCTTGCAGACTCGGTAATGCGTACTTATACGCCGCCCAACTTTGATTCAGCCAATCTGAACCCGACGGCCAACCACGGGCAATGTGTACAGCCTGCTGTCACGGCTACCATTCTGTTCTTTGCCGGATTTCAGGACATACAAGTTGGACTCACTGAATCACCGGCTATGGCAGCACTGCAGTTGTATCCTAATCCGGCAGGGAAATTCATGTACCTGCAGGGAATTGAAGGAGAGGTTGCTATAGCTATTTACGACCAGCAGGGCAGACTTGTCAGCTTTGTTCCGCAGCAATCGTCATCGCAGGTAGTTGACCTTACAGGCCTGCCGGCCGGCATATATGTAGTGCGGATTGCAGGCGAGCAAGGGATTGCCAGCAGAAAGCTGATTGTGCAACCGGACTAGACATCACTGCCGCAGAAAGTGGCCAGTGATTCAACAAACAAAAGGGGGCCTGCAATTTGTGCACAAATTGCAGGCCCCCTTTCGCCTTGTAGCAGCTTAGCCAGCTGCGACCAGCAGCCCCACGCTGTTTTCCTCCAGACCTCGAAGTATATCAGGAACATAATTTCGAACTTCCCGAATGAGATCCTTTAGATTGGCTTGATTATCGCCATCTTCAACCGATTCGCGAAGCTGTTGTTGTATGCGTTGCTGAAGCTGCTGACGGGTGAGCATACCCTCCTTGTACTCACAAATCAGTTGGTACCAAAGGATGGAGGGTAGATGGCTGCCATGTTTGCGGTAGCGTTTTTCACGCTCGAGCAGCTTGAACTTTCTGATTGTCCGCAGCGCTTTGGCATATTTATCCTGCATCAACAGCGACTGTAAGTAGGCGGTGAAAAAAAGATGCCAGCGGTACTTAATGATTTCCTGCCGATAGGCCTGCAGGAAGGCCTCTGCATAGTTTTCTGCATTGCGCGCCTTAGCCGACAGGTTGAGCGTATGCACGTAAAAAGATACGTAGCCAATTTTATTAAAATAATTTTTGCTGGACTTCATGTCAGGCAGTGCTGTCCGCAGCACCTCCATAGCTTCCTCCACCCGTCGCTGTCGAAGCAACACACCACTCAGGTTGTTGACATACAAGAGATAATCATTGTTCTTTTGGCGGATAGACAGATAGCCGTAGTATATCGCCTGATCGAACTCTTTGCACTTGGTGTGCAGCAACATTCGGTTGTGATAATAATTGAGCAACAGCCGCTTAGAATAATACTGCCCTTGACGGAACTGATTATCGAGATAGTCGTACTTATCGCGAAGCTGGTCGAGTTTGCGATAGTTGAGGTAAAGAAAAGTAAGGCGGACCAGGGCCAGGTAGCGATTGAGTCCGTCCAGCGTATCATCATAAAACACATCGATAAGCCAATCCTCCCACTGGCGCGTTTCGCCTGTTTCGGTGGTAGCAAACTGGTTGATGATATCGGCTGTAGCTGTATGAATTTGCTCGCTGATTTGTTTAGAACGCTGGTAAGCCTGATGATAATCCTTCAGGAATTCATCGACCAGGCGATGGTCGTCATATCGGAGGCGAATCAGCAAAAAATGTCGGTAAGTTTCGACCAGCTCGTAAAACTTAGTAAAGTAAAAAACAGGCAGACCAAACTCCCGGATCTTCTTGAGCAACACTTTTTCCTCGGCCGGATCGATATTATCAGTCATGATGCGCTTCTCCATTTCGCACATCCAGTTGAACTGCTGATCGACATCGATTGCGTCGAGGCGCTCGACCACCCAATTTTTGAGATGAGAATACTTGCGCTTATCGATCTCTTCGTCATAGATTTCTCCATCCCTCAGGCGGTGGCTATTGTCATTGACCCGCTCGAGAATACCCAGCTTCACTTCGTCTTCAAAACGCTGGGAGTGTAGAAGAAACTCGGTTTCATGAGGCAGTAGACTGCCCGCAAATTCGGTGAATTTCTGAAGTTTGCTGCGCATAATGGCTTTGATTTACTCGTCTGAAACAAGCTAAGAACATATTCGGGATTTTCTTACCGAGCCCAGGTAGTTTATTTTCATTTGATTATCAGATTCATACAGACATACAGCATCGGCTATAGCCCTTCAAAACCCAAAACACCGGAAAATCCTTTTACCTGCGGCAAAAAATCCCGAATACGCTCCAAAACAGCCGTCTTTGCAGAATAATCAAAAAACCGGACACACCAGCCTGTTTGACTACAGCCGCTGCGGACGACCAATCTCCCGCAAGAGATTAATGTATATTTCCTTGTGTATGGCAGAAGCCACGAGGCATCTGCACACAACAAAACGATCAATCATACAAGTGGCGCAGTAGCAAGCTTACAGCACCAGGCCTCCGTCGATACTGATGGTAGTACCGTTGATATAGGCAGCTTCCTCTGAAGACAAGAACACATACAAATTGGCCACCTCAACAGACTCTCCCAAACGCCCTACCGGTGTACGCTCGCGGAAAGTATCCAGTACATGATCGGGGATGGTTGACATCATCTCAGTATTGATAAAACCCGGAGCAACCGCATTGGCAGTAATACCCTTACGGCCAAACTCCCGCGCCCACACCTTGGTCATACCGATCACGCCCGCCTTCGTAGCTGCATAGTTCGTCTGCCCAAAATTGCCCGTTAGACCTACGATTGAGGAAGCGGTGATGATGCGGCCGTAGCCTCCCTCCAGCATGTAAGGATGGATAGCTTTAACGCAATTGAATACCCCTGTGAGGTTGACAGCTATCACCTGATCCCACTGCTCAGTAGTAATCTTGCGCATGGTAGCATCGCGCGTAATCCCTGCGTTGTTGATCAGGATATCAATTTTCCCAAAAGCGTCGCTAACCCCTTTCGCAGCTGCTTCGCAGGCTGCGAGATCAGCCGTATTTACCTGAAAAAACTGCAGCCGATCAGGTCCGGCACCCACTGACTCCGACAAAGCTTCCGCTTTGTGCTGGTCAATATCCCAGATAGCTACGCGAGCGCCTTCCTCCAGAAAACGAATAACCGTTGCTTTGCCTATTCCGCTGGCACCTCCGGTGACAATGGCTACTCTGCCTTTAAGTCGGTCCATAACTCTTTGTTGTAAGTAAAAAAGTGAACGATGATTTCGTTGAATTGGCTGCAATTTACACCCTGATCTCTTATCCTTACGAAAACACCCGTTACGCGCCGAAAGGTCAATGCCATTGACTAAGATCCATTCTAAAGCAACTAAATCGCCTAATCAACTGAAAAAAAATTATTTACAATGTTATTTATACAGGCTGACTAAACATTTAGCTGGCGAAAAACGCATTCCGAAAGAATCCTATGCAAATATATAGATTATTATATGTTTTTCCAAATTCCTTATTCGTTTTTTTACCAGGCACGGACAAAACTATAAGTCTGCAGGCTCACGGCTACGTGGAGCGTCTTGAGAAAATGTTGCCGGTGGTAAACGAAGAATTGCTCCCGCGTTTTTATGATTTAGGGGGCATGGCAGGCGCTATGTGGCAAAAAAAGGCGTAAGCCTGTAAAAAAATCGGCGTCAGCTCTGTAAAAAAGTACCCGGTATACGTTTACAATCCCTAAACGAATACAGCGATCTCCCGCGGGTTGATAAATATACCGTTGTTCTCCTTTCTTAGCTTAGTAGAAAAAACTATTTTTGTAAGTAACTAGCAAAAAGGCGTGTCTATACATTCTGTTATACCAAATCAAGCGGCGGGTCTGTACCTCCGCTACATCCTCTTTCTGCTGCAAAGTCTGGTGTGTATTCATACGCTCAGCGGGCAGCAGATCATACAACTTAGCAATCCGAGTGCCTGCCAGTTGGGAATCCCGCTGGCTGACTACAGCTGTCCTGATGATCCGGCGCTCAATTACTACGAGCCCAACCGGTTTCAGATCAGCGTTACCGATGCTCCAGGGGGTATTTTGGGCGTGGACGTAGCGCTCACAGAGGTGCGCCTTATACTGTCACATGAATGGGTAAGCGATGTAAATATCCGATTGATTTCACCGGGAGGGACATCTGCTCAACTCATACAAAATGCAGGTGGTCGTGAAGATCACTTTGGAGATCCGGATGATACCACCTGCAGTGCGTATACCCGCTTGCGGGTGTACGCCTGCCAGCCCATCAGCTCGGGAGTTCCGCCTTTTCTCGACGGTTCCTACCGGGCAACAGAGGATTTATGGCTTTTCAACGACGGCAATACCGATCCGCGTGGTGTGTGGCAGTTGCTGATATGCGACGATCTGCCGGGCGAATCCGGTGTGCTGGAGTTCGTCGAACTGGTCTTTGAGCCGATAGCCTGCCAGCCGTTGGAGCAACTCCTGGTCGTTGGTATCGACTCAACGACTGTTGAATTTGGTTTTGGGGCCAGCGACGCCTGTGGTGATGTGCTCATAGAGCTTGGACCCCCCGGTTTTACCCCCGGAGATGGTGCTCTGCCAGGTACGGGTGGTAGTGTTTACACATTTAATACTGTATGCGACGGACTCGTCCTGCAGGGACTTGCCGCTGAGCGTTCATTCGATGCTTATGCCCGCCGTTACTGTCCTCAGACCGACAGCTATTCGGCTAATACCTGTGGACTGCGTTTCTCTACGCTTTGCCAACCGCCACCGACAACCTCCGTCGAGACATTTGATGAATGGCTACTTTGCGCGCCCGTCTGTACGGCCGCTTGTCCGCAAAATGAAGGGCAATGGCGCAATGTACAGCAGGGTGATCAGTTCGACTGGATTACTTACAGTGGGCCGACCCCCAGTGCTCCATTAACGGGTCCTTCTGCCGATGTTGGAGGCAATGGCAAGTATCTATACATCGAAGCCAACGGATCCGGTTGTGCACAAGGCTCAACAGCCTGGCTGCTTTCGGGCTGTTACCAACTCGACAAACAAGGATCTGACCGCTGTCACTTATCGTTTAACTTTCACATGTCCGGTATCAACACAGGCCAATTGGCGCTGCAGGTGTCTGCCGACGGTGGATTCAACTGGACGACGCTCTGGCAGCGGGCAGGAAATCAGGGCAATCAGTGGCGCAAGGTTTATATCGATTTATCGGCTTACAGCGACGGACAGCTCCTGCAGTTTCGCTTTGCCGGCCGCAAAGGCAACGGAATCTACGGCGATATAGCCCTCGATAATATCGTCATCCACGGATCTCATTATCTGGGCTATCCCGACCAACGTTTTTATGTCGATGCCGATGGTGATGGCTATGGTTGGGCCGGTGATGCGGGCATTCTCAGCTGCCTTGAGACTCCTCCGACAGGCTTCTCTGCCAATAACCTTGACTGTAATGACCATCCCGTGAACGGGTCAGGTATTAACCCGGCTGCAGCGGAAATACCCTGTAATAGTATTGATGAGAATTGCAACAATGCACAAGTCAACGATGACATTTTTTTACCCTCCCCAACAGTCACTGCTGACACCATCTGCAGTGGAGAGGCTCCGCTGATCTGTGCGACACCCATATCCGATGCCTTCATTATTTGGTATGGTGAAGCAGAAGGATCTGAAAGCTACCTGGATTTTGCCGACTGTATATCTCCTGTTCTGCCACCCAACGAAACTCCCTTTCCGCAGGTATATCGTTTCTATGCAGAACAAACGAATTTCAGTTGTACTTCCGGACAGAGAACTGAAACGATCGTTGTTGTCAACCCAGCGCCCAGACCTGCAGCAACCGGCATAACTGTATGTACGGGTGACATATACCAACCAGGTACTATCAATATTAATGATGATAATCTGACAGGGGGTACTGTCAGCAGCTGGCACAGTGCTCTGCCGGCAACGGCCGATAACCGCCTGGCCGACAATATAACCATAACAGCCGACCGAGATACCGCATTCTATTTTTTAATGACCAATCCCCAAGGCTGTCAACAAGAGGGCTTTGCAACGATCGGCCTGAAAGCCCTGCCAACGATCTCTTTCAGTCCTGCGGATTCTTTCTCACTCTGCAGGCAGGCTTCCGTTCTGCTGGAAGCGAGTGCCACCGGCAGTACAGCACCATACACCTACTCATGGGATGACGGAAGTACAGGCGCAACGAGGTTGGTGACAGCAGCAACCATAGGGCAGACTACCCGCTACAGCCTGACCGTCACCGACAGCGAAGGTTGTCAAAACAGCGCTGCAGCAAGCGTGCTCACAACCAACAGTATTGATTCTGTGCGAGTATTCACACAGGCTGTAAGTGCCTGTGAAGGAACCGATGGCAGCATCCTGGTTGTCCCTCTCAACGGATTTCCACCCTTCAGCTACACTTGGCTAAGTGCTAACGGAGATAGCGGAACAGGTATTTTTACTGAAGACACCCTAAGGCTCAGCGGACTGCGGCAGGGCTCCTATCGGATTACCATCACGGACGCACTGTCAACGCAGTGTTCCGTACGACTCCGGGGTATACGCGTCCAGGGGCCCGGTTTTTTACTCTCCGAGCACGACCTCACAACACCCGGCTGCTATGGCGCCAACAATGGCAGCATCTGCCTGAATGTAAGCGGGAGCAACAACCTTACTTATTTGTGGAGTAATGGCGCAACCACAGCCTGCGTTGACAATCTGTCAGCGGGTCCTTACCAGGTGACCATCAGCAACGGAGCCTGTACGACTATAGAAACCTTTGAACTAGACGAGCCCCCGCCTCTCCAATTATCCGCTGTTGGGCGAAATCCCGCTTGTCCGGGTGAGGCCACCGGACAATTGACTGCCAGTGCAGCCGGCGGGACAGCTCCCTATATATACAGCTGGAATACAGGACAACAATCCAGAGTGCTCACCAATATTCCTCAGGGGTTATACACTGTACAGGTATCTGACGCCCGGGGCTGTCTTCGGTTAGAAGAGGTCTTACTGACTGATCCTGCTGCCCTGACCATAAGCGTCGATACATTTATTTCGCCTGGCTGCGCCGATGAACTCACAGGTCTCATGCGCGTATCAGGATCAGGCGGCATGCCCCCTTACCGCTTCTTTTGGCCCGGCGAGACTGAAGGGGCATTGCAGACACAACTTGCTGCAGGCACCTACGCTCTCAGCATGACTGATCAAAATGGCTGCACGCACAGCGACAGCCTGCTACTACCCGAGCCCAGCCCCTTAGTACTCACACTGACAACCGTTACGCAACCCTCCTGTCAGGGTCGTGATGACGGACAAATGCAGGTACTTGCCCAGGGAGGCACCCCCCCCTATACTTACCTTTTCAACGAACAACCGGCCGATGGCTCCATGATTACAGCGCTCGGGCCGGGCAATTATTCTGTGCAGGCCATCGATAGTCGAGAATGTAGGTCAAATACCATCACACAACCTCTTGCTTATGCCAGCAATCTACAGCTCGCGGTTGACAGTCAATCTCCTTATTGTCTGGGGCGCAGTGACGGATGGCTCTCAGTAAACGTGGAGGGCGGTCTGTCTCCTTATAATTTCAGTTGGGAGGACGGCTCAAGCCAGGCACAACGGCAGTCCTTGTCTGCAGGTTCTTATCCTCTCTCCGTCACTGATCAAAGAGGCTGTCAACTAGATACAATCATTGATCTCCCGGCCCCTCAGGCATTTTCGGTTTCAGTAATTGCAACTCAGCCGAGCTGTCACAACGCTGCCGACGGATTAATAAATACCCTGTTTTCGGGTGGAGGAAGCGGCTTGATAAGCTATCAGTGGAATGACGGCGGACAGCAAGCCCAGCGATCGGGTTTGGGTGCCGGAAGCTATCAGCTTACCATCTCCGACGAAATCGGCTGTCGCTACATCTCTGATACCCTGCTGTTACAAAATCCGCCGCCGCTCCGTTTTTCAACGGTGGATATTGTTGACAATCTTTGCAGCGGGGGGGCCACCGGCGGGCTGGAACTAGCCCTCAGTGGCGGAGCCCCCCCTTACAACTTCTACTGGGTCCACAATGGTCAAACGACCCCTGTTCTTGATGGCCTTGCAAGTGGCAGTTACCGGGTGTTGGCAGGAGACAGCCGGGGCTGTGTCAAAGATACCAGCTTTTTCGTTGGTTCACCTGATCCGCTCTTGGTTCAGCTGCAGCTGCAAGGAAACAGCAACTGTACAGACACAAGTGCGGTATCTGTCAGTGCGGTAACCACTGGAGGTGTCCCCCCCTACTCTTTCCAATGGAATAGTGGCGATACCTCCCAAACGCTCGTTGATCCCGTACAGGGAGATTACACCCTGACGGTCACGGACGCCAATCAATGCCATATCGAAGCAGGCAGCATTAAGGTCAGGGAGCGAATACCGCCTTTGCTGCTTGACACCTTCAGCATTGCAGCCGTGAGCTGTTTTGGCCGGCAAGACGCAAGCCTCACAGCGCAAGTATCCGGAGGATCCGGGCTGTACAGGTATCATTTTTCTGCAGGACTGGCAGACAGCATCCGACGAACAACCTATACACTCGCCGGCTTGCCACACAGCAGTGTGTACAGCGTTACCATTACAGACCTTGTCAGTGGCTGCAGTGTGCAGGCTGAGCGCGAAGCCATACAACCCCTGCCGCTCTACATAACCCGCGACTCTGTACGAGCTGTTGACTGTGCAGGAGGCAGTAACGGAGCCATCTTTGTAAGCATTTATGGTGGCACGGCACCCTACACGACCGTCTGGACAAATAACCAGGGTGACACCGTATCGTTGGCACAGCAGCTTATGCAGGCAGCTGACACTACCTATACCCTATGGGTCAGTGATGCCAAGGGATGTAATGTCAGCATGACCGACAGCAGTCTGTACACCTTAGGAATACCCATTGAACTGGTTGACAGCCTCACCCTCCTGCGATCACCTGCCTGCCGTTTTGAGCCTACCGGCAGTATAGATCTGTTCATTCAAGGCGGACAGCCTCCCTACCAGTATACCTGGTCCAATGGCCAGATTACGGAAGATCTGATCAATATTCCTGCAGGCAGCTATCAGCTGACGGTTACTGATCAGGCGGGTTGCAGGCGGGTTTTTGCACCCATTGAACTTACACAGCCTCTAACGCTGCTCACCATCTTATCACAGCAGAACAACATCAGTTGCTCCGGACTTGCAGACGGGCACTTAGCTGTCACGGCTACGGGGGGAATCCCCCCCTATACGTTTAGCTGGCTGCGCAATGGGCAGCTACTACCATCGGAAAGTGGTACGACTCTTTCGCCTCTATCTGCCGCCAACTACGCAGTAATCGTCGTTGACACCAATGGCTGCATGCGTACACGCGCTTTCAATATCACGGAACCAGCGCCCTTAACCGTCAACATCGTACAAATCCCCGGCCTGCCCGACAGCCTCTATGCTGACGTCAGTGGAGGCACCCCTCCCTACACCTTTTCATGGTCGAACGGTGCTGTCGCAGACCGTATCGGCGGCCTGTCAGCCGGCGACTACAGCCTTACCGTTGTTGACGCCAATGACTGTCCGGCCCAGGCAGACATTCTGGTAGCTGTTACTTCCTTATCATTCATCAGCCGTGAGACCATAAGCCTTTTCCCCAATCCGAATCAAGGGAGTTTTTGGCTCAGAAGCGGAGAGAAAATAGCCGAAACAGGTATGCTCGAACTGAAAATATACGCGCTGTCAGGGCAGTGTGTATTCAGACAGAAGCTCACCAACCCGGGCACACAAGCTATCTACATTGATACCGGCGGACTTCAGGCAGGCATGTACCAGCTAAGCATTACTTCCGAAACGTTATCGGCACAAACAAAATTATTGATATACAGATAACGCATAGCAGGCTTAGACACCAGCACCCAACCAAAGGCAACCATTAATTTTGATTTTCTGCCGACATTGTCCCAAATAAATTGCTTGTGACAGGGTCAATAGCGGATATTGCTTGTTTATTGCTAGAAACATTAAGTTTGACCTCGTATGAAGCAAAACTGCTCACTACTTTTTTTACTACTGAGTTGCTTAATTTCTGTTCAGCTCAATTCACAGGTTCTTTGGCAGCCTGCTGCTCGTGATGGTGAATATACACTCACCATCACTGAAATAAACCGACTTTTACAGCAGGCACCACATGAACGAAACCGCCACAGAGCCGACATGGCTACTGCCATTGAGCTCCCCCTGCCGGATGGCAGTACACAGACCTTTTCCGTTTGGCAGGTACCCGTAATGGCAACGGGCCTGGCGCGTCAGTTTCCCTCCATATCGACCTATGCGGGCATCTCGCCGGATGGCCGAAGTATACTGCGGTGTGATCTTAGTCCGCGAGGATTCAGGGCCATGGTGATGGCGCCTGCCGGTACATGGTTTATAGAGCCTTTAGAATCCGGTTTTTACGAAGTTTTTTGGAAAAAAGACAAAAGCCCGTCGCAGCATTTTACCTGCCAGGGAGCGGATGGCAGGTTGGCTGAAGAGCATGGGGCGCCCCGTGCCCCGTTTCCCATCGGAGATGAACTTCGCAGCTATCGGCTTGCCGTAAGTGCTACTGCAGAATATACACAGTACCATGGAGGCACTGTTGAAGGCGCGATGGCAGCTATTGTGACCACCATGAATCGCGTCAACGGCATTTATGAACGCGATCTCTCCATCCGTATGTTGCTAGTGGACAGTAACCAGCTCCTCATTTTCACGGATGCTGCTACCGATCCTTTCAGCGGCAGTGACGGCCAAATCATGAACCAAAACCAGGCAGCTGTAGATAGCAGAATTGGCAATGCCAACTATGACATCGGACATGTATTTCATGTAGGCGGTGGGGGTGTTGCCAATCTGCGGGCTGTATGCAACAATACGCGTAAGGCAAGAGGCTTCACTTCCGGCAATCCGCCGCAGGGAGATTTTTTTGACGTAGACTACGTCGCACATGAGATAGGTCATCAGTTTGGTGCCAACCATACCATGAATAACTGTCAGAACAGCAATGCCTCAACTGCGTTTGAGCCAGGTAGCGGCACCTCTATTATGGGATATGCCGGCCTTTGTGGCAACAACAATGTGGCACCCAACAGCGACGACCTTTTCCACATTATCAGTCTGGAAGAAATTACCACTTATGCATTTTTTGGAGGAGGCAACAGCTGCCCTGCGATCGATTCTACCTTCAACAGCCCGCCGGTTATTGCTGAACTACCCCCGAACGGACTATATCTTCCAATCTCTACTCCTTTTGAGCTGGAAGTCACTGCTTTTGATATTGACGAAGACTCGCTGACCTACAGTTGGGAACAATACGATCTGGGCCCTGTATCTACCCTGGGCAATCCTATGGGCAGTGCGCCGGCCTTCAGGATTTTCAGGCCAAGCCAATCCCCTGTCAGGGTGTTTCCGCGTCTTGAAAACATCCTCAGCAACACCACCACCAATACGGAGGTTCTGCCCACCTATGCGCGGGATCTAACATTCAGAATAGTCGTACGCGACAACAACATTCCCGGCGGCGGTGTGAGCTGGGACGAAGTAAGGCTTAGCAGCACGGAGCAGGCCGGGCCCTTCGCAGTGCTCACAGCCAACCAACCGGAGACCTGGTTTGCCGGAAGTTTCCAGCGGATTGACTGGGACGTAGCCGCCACAGATCAGGCACCTGTGGGTATTGACAGTATAGACATATTCCTTTCGACCCCGGGAGGACTCAGCTATCCGTATCTTCTCGCAACAGTTGCCAACACGGGTACTGCCATCGTTTCGATACCGGATAGTCTGGCAGGCGAAAATTACCGGATTAAGCTCAAAGGACACGGACATGTTTTCTTTGATATTAACAATAGCCCGCTAACCATAGAAGCTGCGCCGGCGCTGGTGCTGGCCATCACACTAAGTCCGGAAGAAGTATATATTTGCGCAGGTGACGAAGCCCGGTACGAGTTGTATTTTGCTGCCTTGGGCGGGTTGATTGACAGCATGCAGCTATCGGTGCTGGATATCCCTGCAGGTATCAGCCTGAATCTTCCGGAGCAATCACTGGCACTACCAACCGTCTGGTCGCTCAGCGTAGGAGAAACCAGTCAGCTTGCCACAGGAAGCTACCAACTCTGGTTATTGTCCGCTACAGCGAGCACCCTTGATACAGTCAGGCTGTCACTACTTGTACAGAACGGACTACCCGAACCTCCCGCCCTGTTGCTGCCCGAAGATCAAGCCGAAGATATAAGCATACGCAGTCTACTGGAGTGGGATGGCGGGCAGGCAGGTATGAGCTACACCCTGGAGGTAGCTACGGACTCCCTCTTCACCAACCTGGTTGTCAGCGCCCCGGGACTTACCGGATCATCATTTACCAGCCCAACCGATCTGGCAGACAGCACGCGCTATTTCTGGCGGATAAGAACAGTCAGTCCTGTTTGCGGGGCAGGCGTCTACTCAGATGTCCGCAGCTTTGTAACGGAACGCATAGAATGCCGCACCTATACCACTACGCTGCTGCCTGTTCCTTTCAGCAGCCTGCCTTTCATTATAAGCAGGATTGAGGTCGCAGAAGATTTTATCATTCGCGACATCAACATCAACAATATCCGCGGCAACTACAGCGGGGAACTGGGTGATTTGGGCTTCCGGGTCAATGGCCCCGGCATACCCTACTACACACTGGTGCCCGATTACGACTGTGACCTGACGGGCGATTTTGACTTCAGCATTGACGATGAAGCCCCTGACACAGACATTCCCTGCCCACTTGCAGGAAACATACGCGTCAGGCCGGCCGTTCCTCTCACCAACTACGAAGACATCAACGCCAGAGGCAACTGGCGCCTCTACCTGTATGACGGAGGATCTGCCGGTCAGCTGACCAACTGGGAAATAGAGCTATGCGGGCCTGTACAAACCATCAGTGCAACCCCTGAAGAAGATCGGCCTGCTACGAGCCTTAAGCTGTATCCGCAGCCGGCCGCAGACATTGTATACTTTGAAACGCCTGAGCAGGCAGCCGGTCTCATCGAACTGTTTGCCGCCGACGGGCGGCTTCTCAATCGGCTGCAATTAGCGGATCGGCAAGGGATTAGTTTTTCCAACTACCCGGTGGGATGTTATTTTTACAGATGGCGATCGGCTGATGGCCGTCAGGTTGATGTTGGAAAAATTGTGATCAGCCGTTAGCGGGGCGGTGATGCGGGAAAAAATCGCGGCAGTTATCGGTAGCCAAGGCTACCGATAACTGCCGCAGCAGAGCGCCTGGATGTTTTTTACAAAAATATTCAGGCGCTTTTTACTGAATAATAAGATCAAACTCTACCCGTCGGTTCAGTGCCCGTCCTTCCGGACTTGCATTATCTGCTACAGGCTGGCTCTCGCCATAGCCCGCATAACTGAGTCTGGACAGCGGTACATCCTTGCCGCGCAAATATTCGAAGCAAGCTTTCGCCCGGCCTTCTGACAAACGAAGATTGGCGTTTTCATCACCTACATCATCTGTATGCCCACTGATAACCAATTGGTATGCCGGGTATTCCTTCATTATAGCTGCAATTTGATCGAGGATACTGTTGGATGATTCCAGCAAAACATCCTTACCGCTTTCAAACTGAACAGCGCGCATAGCCTGGTTGAGCACCTCCCTGACTTCTTGTTTGATTTCAGGACAGCCCATGGTTGCCACTGTCCCTGCCTCATCGGGACAGCGATCACCGGCATCATCGATACCATCGCCATCCGTGTCCGGGCAGCCTTCGAGCGTACCTGCCAGCTCAGGGCAACGATCCTTGCCATCAGAAAACCCATCACCGTCACCATCAGGACAACCATTGGTCACAGCAGATCCCTTTTCTTCCGGACACTGGTCAATTGCGTCGGCCAGGCCATCGCCGTCCGTATCAAGAGGCGGACAACCTTTATCCTCCACTAAACCGGCCACTGCGGGGCAGGCATCCAGTTGGTCTGTCAGACCATCGCCATCCGTATCGGGGCAGCCCTGGTCCTCGGCCTTACCAGCAGCCCGGGGGCAGGCATCCTCTATATCCGCCAGGCCATCGCCATCCGTATCCGGGCAGCCTGCCAGCTTCTGATCGCCCTGCAGGCCCGGACATGCATCCTGATCGTCGGGGACGCCATCGCCGTCCTCATCCGGGCAGCCCTTCGCTGTCGGTGAACCCTTCACACGCGGGCAGGCATCCTCAGCATTGGCTACGCCATCGCCATCTGCATCCGCGACACCCCCAATGCGGTAAACGTAGCCCGCAGCCAGCTGCAGATTATTGCGTTTTTCGGTTGAAGCTGCCCGATATTCCGCCTGCAAACCCAGTAAAAGATCATCGGTGATCCGGCGATTGAACCCCAGTCCGACCGGTAGCTGCCAATGCCCATTGGTGCCACTTTCCCAGGCCCGGCCTAACCCTCCCAGCAGGTAAGGCGACCACCGGGCCTGCTGAGAAAGCGGAAAAACATGCAGCAGCGCATCCAGGCTAATCCCCGTCTGATTGGTCAACATACCGGGTACATTGACAACACTCAGCTTGAGCGGAGCGGCCACGGCCATAAATCTGTTGAGTTGTTGTCGGTAAGAAAACTCAAGCCCGTAGGTACTCTTGAGCCCCTTTTCACCATTGAACATGCTGTAATCAACAAATAGAACCTTGGCAGATAAATCTTTAAACAAATCAGTTCGTTGTGCATTGACGAAGCCTATACTTGTCAGCAACAAAACCCAGGTCCATCCCGTAGTCAGATTAATCATAGAAAATTGATTGAGCAAACACAAACTAACCAACAAAAGTAGTAAAAGCTGTCCGAGGATCGCACGCTAAAATTATCGTACTACCAATAATCCAACGCACAGAATAGCCATTTCTGTTTACCTTTGCATCGGCTAACAAGCAAAAAAGTTATGCAAACAACGGAAGCGCGAATAACCGTAGAGGTTGCCCGCAACTTAGGCCTTACGGCTGAGGAATTTGACCGTATCTGCCAGCTCATGGGCAGGATACCCAACTTTACGGAACTGAGTATCTATTCCGTCATGTGGTCGGAACACTGCTCCTACAAAAACTCCATACGCTGGCTCAAGACGCTCCCCCGGGAGGGCGACAGCCTTTTGGTAGGTGCAGGTGAGGAAAATGCCGGGCTGGTAGACATTGGTGACGGCTGGGCCTGCGCCTTCAAGATAGAGTCCCACAATCATCCCAGTGCCATTGAGCCCTATCAGGGAGCGGCCACCGGCGTTGGGGGTATTCACCGCGACATATTTACCATGGGTGCCCGCCCCATTGCTGCGCTCAATTCACTCCGCTTCGGTGATCTTTCACTACCACACAGCCGTCGGCTCGTCAAAGGGGTAGTACACGGCATTGGCGACTACGGCAACTGCTTTGGCGTACCCACGGTTGGCGGTGAGGTCTTTTTTCACCCCTGCTACAACCAGAACATTCTTGTCAACGCCATGTCAGCAGGTATTGTGCGCATTGGTGAGACCGTCTCTGCCGTTGCTGACGGGCCGGGCAATCCTGTATTCATCGTAGGCTCAGCCACCGGCAAAGATGGCATACATGGTGCAACATTTGCCTCAGCAGACCTGACGGAAGACTCAGCCCAGGATTTGCCGGCGGTACAGGTGGGAGATCCTTTCCAGGAAAAGCTGCTGTTGGAGGCCACACTCGAAGCGATACATACAGGAGCCATCGTGGGCATGCAGGATATGGGCGCAGCCGGCATCACCTGCTCCACCTCTGAGATGAGTGCCAAGAGCGGCGTAGGTATGCGCATCGATCTCGACAAGGTTCCTACCCGGCAGGCCAATATGCAGCCTTTTGAAATCCTGCTCAGTGAGAGTCAGGAGCGCATGCTCATTGTATGTCATAAAGGGCAGGAAGACAAACTCAAGGCTGTCTTTGACAAGTGGGACCTGCCCTGTGAAGAGATTGGTACGGTTACGGATACCGGCAGGATCGAATTTTACCACCGCGGCGAAAAAGTTGCCGATGTGGAAGCGCACAGCCTGGTACTGGGCGGTGGTGCGCCTGTCTATGAGCGCAGCTTTAGCAAACCTGCCTACCTTAGTGACATAGATAATTTTTCCATAGAGCAGGTGCCCCTGCCATCGGACCTGGTAGCAGCTGCCCGACAACTCTGGTCATCGCCGAATCTGGTATCCAAACGGTGGATTTACGAACAGTACGACAGTATGGTGCGCACCAACTCCATGCACACCAACAATCCCGCCGATGCGAGTCTGGTGCGCATCAAAGGCAGCGAAAAAGCGCTGGCGCTCACAGTTGACTGCAACCCCGCCTATGTCTATGCCGATCCCTACAAGGGAGCCATGATTGCAGTAGCGGAAGCTGCGCGCAACATTAGCTGCACAGGCGCCACACCCCTGGCCATTACCAACTGCCTGAACTTTGGTAACCCTTACAATCCGGAGGTATACTGGCAATTTGTGCAGGCCATCAAAGGTATGGGAGAAGCCTGCCGAAAGTTTAACACCCCTGTCACAGGCGGTAATGTGAGTTTTTACAACCAGACGGTACTACAGGATAAGACGGAGCCCGTCTACCCTACCCCGACCATAGGAATGCTTGGTTTGCTGGAGGATACATCTGTGCAGACAGGGCTTGGTTTCCGGCAAACGGGTCACCTCATTTACATGCTGGGTGCTCCGCATGATGATTTGGGAAGCTCGGAATATCTGCGCGTAGTTCATCAGATTGAGCACTCACCAGCCCCTTATTTTGAACTCGAAGAAGAATATCAACTACAACAGCTACTTCGTCAGCTCATCAAAAAGGGCATCGTTGCATCAGCACATGATGTTTCAGAAGGAGGCTTGTTTGCCTGTCTCATGGAATCTGCCATGGTCAATACGCTGGGCTTCAGCATTTCTACAGATGATCATTTCCGGCCCGATGCCTACCTCTTTGGTGAAAGCCAGAGCCGAGTGGTCATCAGCATTGACCCGGCCAAAGAGAGCGAATTGCAGTCGATGCTCAACATCACCAATATGAGCTTCACCTACCTCGGAGAAGTCAGTGGCAGCCATGCTATTATTGATGACAAGGATTTTGGTCCTGTTGCTGATTGGAAGTCAATTTATCACAATACCTTATCCAACTTTTTTGAAGATTGAGGCATTTATAAGATGCATTGAATTCATTGATTTCGCATAAACTGAAATTACCATGACGAGACAATTAATACTCATTACCTTGCTTGCCTTCACAAGCTTGTTTTACGGTTGCCAGAAATCGGGTCTGGTAATTGAAGGAAATATTGCCGGTGCCGAGAATCTTCAGGCCTTTCTCGATGAGGTAACGATTGGTCAGGCCAGCAATATCCTCACCAAGGTAGATATCAATGGCTCCGGTGCATTCAGCATGAACTTCCCCGAGGGCGTCAAAGAAGGTATTTACAACCTGCGGATTGGCGCTAAGCGCATCAATCTGGTACTTGACGGCACTGAAACAAAAATTGTCATCAACGGTGCGCTGCAGGGCTTTGATATTTATGATGTGACCATTCAGGGATCCGGGAGTTCTCAGACGATGGTAAGCATGATGCAGGGTCTTGGCCAGCGCCGTTTTACGGCTGAGGATATCAGCCGCTTTGTCGATACGGTACAAAGTGCTCAGCTTGCTACTTTCATTGCCTATCGCGCGCTGGGAGCAAGCGGAGAATTTTTGGATATTCAAAAGCGTGCGCACCAGCGTCTCGTCAAAGAGAGTCCTGATGCTCCGCTTACACAGGAGTTTGGCAACTACCTCATCAGCCTTGAGCAACAGGTGCTGGCGCAACGCGCTACGGAGCTGATACAAGTCGGCCAGCCTGCTCCGAACATCAAGCTTAACAACCCCAACGGCAAGACTTATTCGCTGGCAGACCTCAAAGGACAGGTAGTATTACTTGATTTTTGGGCCAGCTGGTGTGGCCCCTGCCGCCGGGAGAACCCCAATGTGGTACAGGTGTATCGCAAGTATAAGTCCAGAGGATTTACAGTATTCAGTGTTTCACTGGATGGCATTGACTCGCGCACCCGCGCAGCTATGCCGGCTGCTCAGCTCGAACAGGCCATGGCCGATCAGAAGCAGCGCTGGGTTGGCGCCATACAGCAAGATCAGCTTGAGTGGGAGTACCACGTAAGCGATCTTTTCAAATGGGAAACACCTGCTGCAGCTCTCTATGGCGTCAACAGCATCCCACGCACCTTCCTGATCGACCGTGAAGGCAAAATTGCAGCTGTCAACCTGCGCGGTGCCGCCCAGATTGAGCAGGCACTGCAGTCACTGCTGTAATTTTTGCTGCCATAGCTGCAGGACAACAGGCCGATCCGCTTGGATCGGCCTGTTGCTTTATAAACTGTCCCGGTTTTTTTGTGCTCATCGTATGCTTTTTTTTACTTTCTTTGTATGGGACATGCCCGACGGGATAATAGGAGATAAAAAACTGAGATTGGTAGATAATTTTGGTTGTATCGTCGTTATCATCCCGGTTGTATAGAGCGTTAACCTTACTTTTGGTATTATCTGCTTTTGATTTTCTAAAAAAATCAAAAACAGGATGTGTATTCGCTCTAATAGCGAAATGCTGTCGTTAGACTCCAAAACACCAGAAAAAGAGGGTTCTACAGTTACAGACATCCGCAAATATCAAAACAGTCAAATAGCTAATATATGGAAATGCAAGCCAAGCAGAAGTCATTTTGGCAGCGGCCTGAGGGTATCACGGGCCTGATTTTTCTGGCAGCCCTGGCTGCCCTGGGGGTGTATATCATCACCGCAGTCAATTGGGAGGCCATCTTTGCCAACACCCTCTACCTGGCCGGCACACTGGCCGTCGTAGCCATTGCTGCCTATGTGGCGCTGGACCCCAAATTTCGCACGCTGATTGGCTATATGTACAAAAGCGTTATGCGCTATATTACAGGCCTGTTTGTCCAGATAGACCCCATCGGCATACTCAAAAGTTATGTCGAAGAGCTGGAGGGAAACCTGCGCAAAATGAACAAACAGATAAGCCAGTTGCGCGGGCAGATGCACAAGCTCAAAGAACTGATTATCAACAACCAGCGGGAGATAAAAAACAATCTGGAGCTCGCCAGCAAGGCCAAAGACAGCCAAAATCAGTCGATCATCGTCCTGAAAACCCGGCGGGCCGGTCGTCTGCAGGAGTCAAATATGCGACTTGAGGATCTGTATAAAAAAATGGAGATCCTGTATCGGGTGCTCACCAAGATGTACGAAAACAGCCAGGTACTGGCAGAGGATATTAAAGACCAGGTTGCTGTCAAGGAGCAGGAACGCAAAGCCATCAGAGCCTCTCACTCCGCCATGCAGTCGGCCATCAGCATCATTTCCGGCGATCCTGACAAGCGCGCTATGTTTGATATGGCCATGGAAGCCGTAGCCGAGGATGTAGCCAACAAGGTAGGTGAGATGGAGCGTTTTATGGAACTCTCTTCCAATTTCATGCAATCGATCGATCTTCAAAACGGTATCTTCGAAGAAGAGGGACTCAAAATGCTGGAAAAATGGGAGAAAGAGAGCACCTCACTCTTGCTGGGTGAAGAGAAAAATTCTTTGCTCCTCAAAGCGATGGACGAAGACGAGGTGCTGGACCTCAATGCGCCTGTTAAGCAGACGATGCGGGATCCTGGTCACAAGAACCAGTACGACAATTTTTTCAACTAATCCAGCCTGCACAGGGGCTTGATTTTTGTAAAAATCAAGCATAGGACGGTTGTTTCGCTGCCCCTGGCAGCGAAACAGCCATGCAGCGTTTCCCCGGCGGCTCGAGCCGCCGGGGAAACGCTTTTTTTTACGGCAACTTCACAATACGCCTGAACAGGCGCGGTGGCCCCTCTTTTTCAACTGACAGCCCCAGCAAGTAACTGCCGGCAGGCAGGGCCGACAAGTCGACCTGCCAGCCGTCTGCGGCCGCAGTGTCTACCCGCCAGTGGCGCAGCAGCCTGCCGCTGCTATCCCACAGCCGGGCAGTGCCTCCCGGCCAGCCCGACACCTGCAGCGCTCCCGCTACGGGGTTGGGGAACAAGGCTACGCCCCCCTCTCCCCCTACAAGCGGATCGTCAGCACTAATGACAACGGTAATACGGCGAACGAATGCAATACCGCAGAAAGCATTTTGCGCATTCAGGCTCACGTCATAGGTTCCGGGAGCAGCATACTGATGTACCGGATTTTCCAGCTCACTCGTATTGCCATCGCCAAAATTCCAGTTGTACTGGTCTGCATTTTGTGAAAGATTGGTAAAAGCGACAAGCAGACCATCGGTTTCAAAAGAATAAGCCGGGCTGGGCGGCGTTGGTATGAGCAATTGCACAGAAGCCGTAGTGGTGCCAAAAGGATTGCTCAATACGAGCACGGCTTCATAAAGGCCGGGGCTGTTGTAGACCACCTGTACCGAGGAATCCGATGAAACAGCAGGATTGGCACCCGGAAACGACCACAGCCAACTGACATCACCAGCCACAGCCCCACTGCTAAACCGCACCGTCGTTGGCTGCGATGAACAGTTGGGCTCCACTTCAAAATTGATTGCTGCTGAGGGAGGCAGTCCGACAACTACCGTCAGCAACAAGGTGTCCTGTCCGCAACTACCTGATGCCAACAAACTAATTGTATAGGTCCCCCCCTGCTCATAGGTATGCAGCGGATTCAGTTCATCACTAAAATTTCCATCCCCAAAATCCCAAAAATAGTTATCGCTATGTGTACTCATATTGGTGAGCAGCACCGCCAGTTGATTTATTTCCGCGCCAAATGATGCCTGGGGCGGGCTGACCAGCTCAATATGGATCGTATCACTGATGATGAGCGGGCAATCAGGCCCGACGCTCCCTACCAGGCGATAAGCGCCCGCAGCCGCCCCGGGTGCCAGTGAGAGCCGGTCGGTTGCAACCCCCTGATAGCCAGCCCCGGCCGGCAGGTCTGTAAAACCATTGCCATCAAACCACTGCCAGGCCAGCGAAACAATAGCTCCTTCCGACATACCATCGATGATCAGCGTATCATTGCTACAAGCCGAGGTATCGATAGTGAGTAGCTGCAAAGAAGGGCGGGTAAAAAGAGCTGTCTGCACAGGCTCAGCCACCTGCAGCATCAGTCCCGACTGGCCGGACAGCGCTGCATTAGCTCCCTCCGGGCAGCTGGCGGAATTAAATGTGAGCCCGGAGCTACCCCCGTCCAGATCGGCCACGAGCGTCAGGGGACTCATTACGCGGCCGCCGCCGCCGCCGCCGCCGGGGCCCATACACCTTTCCTGCCCACCGTTGTTGACTGATCCGCCGCCGCCACCCCTGGCAGCTATTGGCAGGTCGCCCAGCAGCTCCGCTGCAAAAAGCGCGATGGTACCGCCGCCACCGCCGCCGCCGGCACCATCGCCGCCCAGGCTTCGCCCAGGCAGGCCATTGGCCAGCAGGCTGCCGCCGCTGGCAATGACCACATTGGCTTTTATGAAAATGATCCCCCCGCCGGCGCCCCCGCTGCTGTTGGTATTGTTGTTGCGGTGGCCCGCGCCGCCGCCGCCGCCAGGCCATAAAAACCGGTTATCAGCGGCTGCCGCCGGCAGTTTACCTCCCTCGCCGGGGAAAAAACCATCACAGCCGCCAAAGCTGGGCTCCTCATTTTCGCCCCCGCGACCGCCGATACCGCCGCCACTGCCGCCCCCGCCGCCACTGTTGTGATTATTCCCGCCGCCACCACCACTGGCCTGGGCGCCACGCCCCCACTCCTTTCCCGCAATGGGCAGCGCCATTCCTTCCCCCTTGGGCGCCGACCGCCAGTTGCCCTGAGCATAATAGTATCGATTGTTGAATGTCAGCGAATTGCAAATGACGCCCTCAGCCAGTACAGAAGTAGCCCCCCTGAATCCCCTGCCGGTGGCCACCACCGGAGCCTCCAGTATAAGGGTATCTGCCATCAAAGCAACTACCCCACCCGTCTGCCCGTTCCAGGCGGCAGCAAAAACTGTATCCGTAACACGCGCAGTCGCGGCAGCAGCTACCTGTACCAGCTGCAGGCCTGCCGCAGGCGTGTAGCCTGCCTGCATTTTTCCCGACAAAAAGAGCGTCATGCCCTCGCGGGCGTGCACTGTGTTGAGCTCGTACAGCCCTGCGCCATTGAGGCTGTTTATTTGGCCAAAAGCAGCATTGTCCGACTCATTGATGGCAGCGCCCTGCAATTGAATCAGGAGCACTGCGGTGCCGGGTGCAAAACCGGTGGTATCAGCCAGCCGGAGACTGTTGGCACAGCCGTCGACTTCCAGCACAGCAGCATAGCGGTTAATTTGTCCGGTAAATGTTGACGATTGTGCTGATACGCACACATTCATCAGCAGCAAGCCGACGATGAGCCCCCCGATGAACACCCTGTTGGAAAGACTGATTAATCTGGCCATGGTTTCAATACTTAAGTAGGTTTATGCTTGAGCGCGTGTTCGGCATTTTTTTGCCGGCCCGGCAAAACGGTTCCTCTTTCGCGCATTTTCATCCTTTCCGGTCCGGCAAGGCCGGCTGCGCTCCTTCGAACTGTGGTAATGCGCGAAATAGTAACTCTATTACCCCGGGCAAAAAAATTATCAAAACTACATATTTAACTCATTATCAACAATTTGATCTTTGCGCAATGCATATAAAAGCTGAAGCAAAGATGCCTCCGAAGGCTCATCCGCTATGGCCGGTTTTTCGATACCCAGCGATATCAGCTTTTCTGCTGTTGGTTGTCCGATAGCAATAACCTGCTGAGTTCGCTGTTGGGTATAGCGGCTGTAGTAAGCCTGTGCGTTCATCGGACTCGTAAAAATCAGGAAATCACAAAAAGGTATATCAAATACTGCTTTTGGCTGATTGTCATAGACTACCAGCGGATAAACATCCAGTTGCGCGCCTATGATTTTTTCCAGTGCCTGCCGTGAATGCCGGGCCTGCGGAAACAGTACGCGACAACCCCTTGCAAGGGCCAGAAAATCCTCCGCCAGTGTAGCCGCAAGGCCTTGGCCGACAAAATCAGCTTGCAGCCCCTGGTCGTGCAGTGCCTTGGCAGTGCCCGGGCCCAGGGCCGCCCAATGCAAGGCCGGTGGCAAAGGCTGCTGCAGGCCTTTAAAAAAAAAATATACCGCCTGCGCACTGTAGAAAAAAACCCACTCGAAGCGGGCCGGCAGCACAAAAGGCACAGCTTTGAAATCAACCAGACTCTGGTCAACGATCTGCCAGCCATCACCCAATTGTCCAAAAGGACTGTCTGCGCTCAATGAGCGGGAAATGAATACACGTGGCAAAGCATCAATCATTTACATAACAATAATCACGCGCCTGCTGATCCTTGTCAGCATTACAAATGTAAGCTTTTATGTACCTTTCGGCCAGATTTTAACCAAATGAGAGCGATTTAGTCTGTCCACTAGTAAAATTCATACATCATGTACCCCACAATCAATTATGTGAGTCCGGCCGAAGCCCTGCGCTACATTAAGTCGGGCGACCGCGTTTTTGTCCATGGAAGTGCCCATACGCCTACCTATATGCTCAGGCATCTGGCTGAGCGCGCACCGGAACTGTCGGACGTAGAGCTTGTCTTCATAAGTGTTTTCGGAGAGATTTTCGTTGACAAACCCGAGTTTCGCAACAGTTTTAAGCTGAACAGCTTGTTTGTATCAGCCCCTATCCGGCAGGATGTTGCTGAAGGGCGGGCAGACTATGTGCCTGTCTTTCTGAGTGAAATTCCCGAACTTTTCAAGCGCAACATCCTGCCCATCAATGTAGCCATCGTACAGGTATCTCCACCCGACAAGCACGGTTACTGTTCGCTGGGTGTATCCGTTGATATTGCTCGCTGCGCCGTTAACACAGCCAATTTTGTAATTGCACAGGTCAACCCACAGGTTCCGCGCACCCATGGCGACAGCCTCATCCATGCCACACGCTTCACTGCCATGGTATATGCCGACGAGCCTCTGCACGAAAACAACTTTGGTGAAAAGGTAACCAGTACCGAGCGAGCCATCGCACAATACATTGCCGAACTCATTGAAGACCGCAGCACCTTGCAGATGGGCATTGGCGCCATCCCCGATGCGGTACTCAGCAGCCTGCACAACCACAAAGACCTCGGCATACATACTGAGATGTTCTCCGACGGCCTGCTGCCACTATTTGAGAAAGATGTTATCAACAACAAATACAAAGTCATTCACCCCAACAAAACGGTAGCCGGCTTTTCCATCGGAACGCGGGCGGTATACGACTATGTAGATGACAACCCTGCTTTTGCCTTTTTGGACATCGACTACGTCAATGAGCCCTCTGTTATTCGGCGCAACCCCAGGGTCGTTGCCATCAACAGCGCCATAGAAGTCGACCTGACGGGACAAGTATGTTCTGATTCCATCGGCACCTATCAGTATTCGGGTGTTGGCGGACAGATGGACTTCATGCGTGGTGCAGCACTCAGTGAAGGTGGTAAGCCCATCATTGCCCTCACTTCCCGTACACGCAAGGGCAAGAGTCGGATTGTGCCTTTCCTCAACCAGGGGGCAGGCGTAGTTACAACCAGAGCGCATGTACATTATGTTGTCACAGAATACGGTGTTGCTTATCTTTACGGTCGCAACCTGCGGCAGCGTGCACAGGCACTTATACACATCGCCCATCCGGACGATCGCGAGGCCCTGAGCCAGGCTGCTTTTGAACGGTTCAAGATTTTTGAATAAAACACCATCAGGTAACATCCATGCGTCAATATGCAGTTTTTTTGTTGGTGGGGGTAGTCGCTATGACAGGCCTGACTTCCTGCACCACGCCGAGGGGCAGCAACCCTGACAGATCCGTGACCGTCTACCTAATCCGGCATGCGGAAAAAGGCAGTGGCAACAATCCCGACCTCACGCTGGAAGGCCAGACCCGGGCGCAACAACTGGCACATTTTTTCGAAGAAATACGGCTGGATGACATTTACAGTACCGATACACGCCGTACGCTGCAGACTGTTGAGCCGCTTTCGCAGAGCCAGCGGCTGCGGGTGCAGAAGTATGAAGGAGACAAGCTCGACCAGCTTACGCGGCGGCTGTTGCGCGGCAGAAAAGGCAGGACGTATTTGGTCGTAGGGCATGCCGATACGACGCCTAAGCTGGCAGGCCTGCTGACCAACAGCCCGCCCCTGCCGCAGTTTGGCGATAATGATTATGACAATCTGTGGATGGTCATTGATGCGGGTACGAAGAGAGCACGACTGGTGAAATTCAATCTCTAGCCTGTACGGGGGGGCTGCCTCCGGCAAAAAAAAATTGAGGCTAGTCCTCCAGCTGTAGGCATATATACTTCATTTCGAGATACTCATCGATTCCATAGCGGGAGCCCTCCCTTCCAAAGCCGCTCTCTTTGATGCCCCCGAAGGGGGCTACCGCTGTGGAAATGAGCCCTGTATTGACCCCCACCATCCCAAACGCCAGTGCCTCCGCGACCCGGAAGATTCTGCTGACATCCCGGCCATAAAAATAAGCTGCCAGTCCATAGTCAG
This sequence comes from uncultured Saprospiraceae bacterium, assembly GCA_964441755.1. Taxonomy (GTDB): domain Bacteria; phylum Bacteroidota; class Bacteroidia; order Chitinophagales; family Saprospiraceae; genus JAUMBM01. The sequence continues at coordinate 24,888 of CAYTVG010000002.1, read as the reverse complement.
TAGCATTGGCCAGTGCTATCACCTCCTGCTCTGTGCTGAAACTAAAAACAGGTGCTACCGGGCCAAAAATTTCTTCTGTGGCCATGGCCATATCGGCCCGCATACCCGTGATGAGGGTGGGCTCAAAAAAAGTCCCTCCCCTGCTGTGTGGCTTGCCGCCAAGCTCGATACTCGCCCCCTTATCAAGCGCGTCGGCCAGCAGTCGCTGCACTTTTGACAGGGCAGCCTCGTTGATGAGTGGCCCTACGTTTACGCCTTCTTCAAGACCCTCCCCTACGCTAAGCCTGGCTATTGCCTCTTTGAATTTTTTTATAAAAACTGCTGCCACAGACTCCTGCACGTAGATCCTGTTGGCGCACACACAAGTTTGCCCCGCATTTCGGTACTTGGAGAGCAGTGCTCCTGCCACTGCAGCATCAATATCCGCATCGTCAAAGACGATAAAAGGCGCATTGCCTCCCAGTTCCAGCGATAAGCGCTTGAGTGTAGGCGCAGCCTGCTGCATCAGCCACTTGCCTGTCGGCGTGGAACCTGTGAAAGAAATTTTGCGCACGCGCGGATCAGCAGTGAGTACTTCCCCGATGGCTTGGGGATTGGCCGTTGTGATGATATTGATAACGCCGGGCGGAAAGCCGGCTCTTTCAGCCAGCAGGCAGAGTGCCAGTGCTGAGAGTGGCGTATCTTCTGCCGGTTTTATGACCAGCGTACAGCCGGCCGCCAGGGCCGGAGCCATTTTTCGGGCCAGCATGGCGTTGGGAAAATTCCAGGGAGTGATGATGGCCGCAACGCCTATAGGCTGCCGGCTTACCAGAATGCGCTTATTGGTTTCGTGGCCGGGGATTATATCCCCATACACCCGCCGCGCCTCCTCAGCAAACCACTCGATATAGCTGGCGCCGTAGGCGACCTCGCCCCTGGCTTCCGCCAGCGGTTTGCCTTGCTCAGCCGTCAGGATCAGCGCCAAATCGTGCTGATGCTCCATCAGCAGCGCAAACCAGCGCTTGAGCAGGCGGGCTCGCTCGCCTGCAGCAAGCTTTTTCCAGGCGGGAAAAGCTTCCGCAGCAGCAGCAATGGCTGCCGCCGCATCTTCGGGGCCCATATCGGGTACCGATGCAAGCAGGCTGCCATTGGCAGGATTATAGACAGGGTAGCTTTTGGCCGTGCCGGCATCACACCACTGCCCGCGGATATAAGCCTGCCGGCGCAGCAGCGATTCGTCTGTTAGTGGTAGCAACATTAGCGGCTGTTTATTTACTGTCAACCCCCTGGCAGACAATAGATGTGTATGTTTTATCGGCGAGTGCCGGCCCGCTACAAGGAGGGTGGCTCGAAGCTGATACAGCCTGAAAGTGCTGGTCTGGCTTGAGCAGCAACTGTCGCAAAAAGGTTTATTCGGTCAGCCCGCTCAATCGTTAAGCAATCGGGTACCATCGACCAAAGAGAAGAAGAGAATTTCACCCTTCTTGTTCATCTTATGCAGGTAAGCATCCATGGCGCTGGCCGCAAAGTCGTTGATGCGCTCCTTGTGCACCAGGCTGATCGTGCACCCCCCGAATCCCCCGCCCATCAGCCGACTGCCCAACACACCCGGATAGGCCGCTGCAAACTCGACCAGAAAATCCAGCTCCTCGCAACTGACCTCATAAGCACCCCTAAGCCCCTCATGCGTTCTGAACATCAATGCGCCGAGTTCGCTAAGCTTAGCCTGCCGCAGGCAGTCAGCAGCCCGAAGGGTTCTCGCAACTTCTTCAACCACGTAGCGACTTCTGTTGTAAACCGAATCGCGCATAGCGCTGCGCGCAGCCTCCAGCTGCCCGAGGCTCGTATCCCTGAGGGAAGTCACCTCCGGAAAAAGCTGCTGAACGGCCGCAAGGCCCTCGCGGCACTCGCTGACCCTGACGGGGTAAGCGGACTCGGCCAGCGAGTGATGTACGCAGGTATTGAGTAACACCCAGCCATAGTTGCCTGTATCCGCGGGAATCATCTGTGCCTCGAGACTCCTGCAATCCAGCAGAATCAGTTGGTCTTTGACACCCATAAGACTGGCATACTGATCCATGATACCACAGGGAATGCCCACAAACTGGTGCGAAGAGCGCTGCGCGAGCAGCGCCAGAGAAGGCTTATCAAGCCCCGCCCCCAACACAGCATTCCAGATGGTTGCCATGCCCGTTTCGAGCGCAGCCGAAGAGCTGACACCCGCACCTATCGGGAGGTTGCCTCCAAATACGATATCAAGCCCCGGCAAACTATAGCCTTTTGAGGCAAATTGATCAGCAATGCCCAGCACATAGTTGAGCCATAGCTTTTCCTGCCTTTGCAACGGCTGCTGCAGATCAATCTGCGCCTGCTCGTCAATGTCCAGTGCCCACAAACGCAACAAGCTGCTCCCGTTGGGCCGCGCTGCCAGAAACAGGTAGCGATCAATGGCCCCGGGCATCACAAAGCCATCATTGTAGTCTGTATGCTCTCCAATAATATTGGCACGACCACTGGCCTGCACCAGATAATCAGGATCGGCAGCAGTCAGGGTGCGAAAGATCGCAGCCAGTTGGTCGGCAGAAGTAATCATATACAGTAAGCTTATTCGGTCATATCCATATTGTGGAAAACGTTGATGACATCTTCATCTTCCTCCAATTTTTCAATCAGTTTGATCACCTCTTCCGCCTGTTCATCAGACAGTTCTTTGGTATGCGAAGGAAAGCGGAGGAGCTCAGCACTCTGCACCTCTATCTTGCGATCCTCCAAGGCCTTTTGCATACTGCCATAATCTTCAAAAGAACAGTACAATACGATGTGCTCATCTTCCCGCTGCATATCATCGAGCCCGTGGTCGATCAGCTCAAGCTCCAGCTCTTCCGTATTGACGCCCTCTGCCTTGATTTTGAACTGACCTTTGCGGGTAAACATATAATCAACCGAACCGGATACGCCCATGGATCCTCCATTTTTGGAAAAAATATGCCGGATGTTGGCAACGGTTCGGTTGGTGTTGTTGGTAGCTGTCTCTACGACGACTGCCACACCGTGAGGTGCATAGCCCTCGTACACGACCTCGTCATAATTTTCAGCCTCTTTGGAAGCCGCGCGTTTGATCGCATTTTCGACATTGACCTTGGGCATGTTGGCCAGCTTAGCGTTCTGTACGGCCAGTCGCAGGCGGGAATTGTACTCCGGGTCAGCTCCGCCATCGCGCACAGCAATGGCAATTTCGCGACCTATCTTAGTAAATACTTTGGCCATGTTGGCCCAGCGCTTAAACTTGCGCTCTTTGCGATATTCGAATGCGCGTCCCATAATCGATTTTTTGTCAGCAAAAAAGCGCCGCAAATTTAGTGATTTCTTTCAGCTTATTGTCCGTTCTGTACAAATTTAGCATTTGCCAATTTAGTGCATGCCCGGGATTTTTTCAACGGGCAAAAAACGGTTCGTTTTAGTTGGTATTTGTACCTCTTTTAGTCCACTGAGGCAGGACATGCTCCTTCGCGGGCGTAAAAAAATTTCCTGCATAAGGCTCTTTGGCCTGGCCACCTGCTAGCGCAACATATCCCCGTCGATAAGCCGGTCAACAAGCTGCAGGCTGCTGCCCGGCCCTATGGCGTGCAGCTTTTTTACCCCGCTTGCTTCGAAGGACTCAATGACCAGTCTGGCAGGACCAAATTCTGGTTTTTTCTGGTAAGCAACAAACCCCTGGTTGCAATCCTGCAGTCGTAAGTTGCGCCCTGTAAACGTTGACAAATCCTTGGCAGCCACCGCTATGTTACAGCCTGTAAAAGTAGCCTGCTGCATAGTCGCATCGCTGTCCTCGCCTACGCTCATGCCTTTGTCACCACAATTTTCAAACCTGCAATTGCGGACATTCACTACGCTGCCCGACACATCCAGCCCATCGTTGCCTGTCTGCCTAAATACGCAGTTAACAACCTCCCCTTTACAAAAATCAGCATCAAAAGCATCGGATGCAGTCTGTGCGAAGAGACTATTTTCAACAAAAAAATTGCTCCTGATGATATTCAGCCCATCCTCGCTGCTATTTTCTCTGAACACACAATTTGTGATACGCACATCCGATTCGTAGCAGGTCACTGCCCCGGTAAGCGTCCAGCCCGCTGTCTGTAAATTGCTAAGTCCCCTAAAAAGCACATAACTGAAAGCCGACAGCCCGCCAGCCTCAATCAGGTGCAGTCCCTGTCCGCTACCGTCGGAGGAAAAAAATCGGATGGGATGCTCCTCGCTGCCGAAAGCCTGTACAGGTGCATAGGTGATGATGCAGGCCTGTCGGCCTAGATCCAGTTCGGCCCCTGCTTCTATGAGCAGTCCCTTTCCGGGCGGGATCAGCAATTTTCGGTTGAGCACATGCCGGCCGCGCCGGATGTACCAATAACCGTCTTTTTCCGTCAGCCAAGGCAGATCGGCAGCCGGCAGCGCCTGTCGCTGCAGCTGCTGCCGAATGCCCGGCGCAGCCATTTCCTGCCTGAGCGGCCGCAACTGCGTTGCCGCCAGCAGGCTGTCAACCCCGGGCAGCCGGTAAAAAATATATTTTGCCGAAGGCGGCATGGACAAAGTATCGAAAAAAGGCGTAGCCTGCTGCAGCAACTGAGCCTCTTCGTGCAGGTAGCGAATATCTGCATACTGCCGCACCAGACTGTCCCGCCGCAGGCGGTCCAGCAGGCGCCGGGGGCTTCTGGCCACCAGCCAGCGTGGTGTTGACAGCAGGGCCGACGGCCGCTGCCCATTGGCTCCATAGCCCACTACTTCCACCGGCAGGGTGTGCATATTTTGCAGCTGCACCCGCCCGTCGGCCAGCCGATAGGCGCGCAGGCCGTTTTGGGAAAAAGGCAGCAAGAGACTGTGCACATAGGTAGCGTGGCGGGCAAAATCAGGTAAAGATGCCTGATATTCAGGAAATTCAAGTTGCATCCATTGCATGCGGATGCTCCAGTCCGCCTGCACTTCCTCCAAGAAACCCTGCCAGTAGGCCGGTGAAGACAGCCTGTGCAATTCTGCCAGGTAAGCCCTCACAAAGGCTGTGTCTTTAAAAAGTGCCCCGGCGATTGACTCGTTGGGCAGGTGTGCCGGCTGCAACGCTCCCTCGCCCAGAAAGCTGAACGGTTTTACGTCACCACCCCCGAAACCATCGAAACCAACAGGCTCCAGGCGCGTCGTGACGGGATTGAAATAGAACCGCTGGTTGTGCCATACAATGCCGTGGTAGGCGCCCATGACATCGCAGATGGCATAGTAACGCGCCATGCGCTTGAGATCGAATACTGCGCCGGCAGGCTGCAAGCCCTGCCGCCATTGTTCCAACGACTTGACAGCCAGCTGATAAAGCGGCGCCATAGCGGGATCCGCCAGCCAGTCTTCTTCCGAAAAAGCAGCTACAAATGCCGCTTCCCCGTCCAGTGGCGCATGTGTGGCGCCGTGGCGGACGTAGCCGTGATGCGAAAATTGCCTGCCCATAGCCTGCCAAAAGCCATCTTCTGCCAATTTCAGCAGCGGCCCTTCGCGCCGGTGTTTGCTTTCAACCAGCTGCTTTTCAAAATGCTCTTCCCAGGCATACATGCCTTTTGATTCACCATTTTGTACAAGCTCCACAAAATCATAGCGCGTCGTGAGCACATCTTCCCGCTCCCACAGGCGATGTAACAACCATTCATGCAGGTAATGGCGGGCAGCAGGCGTATGCAGGCTGAAGAGCTGCAACTGCTTCCAGGCCGCCGGCGGCCGCATTTTTACCCGAAAAGACCACTTATCCCCCTGCAGATGATCAAGCCAGTCACCTTTGAGGCGTATTTTGACTGATGTCTCTGTGCTGTCATAGCCCAGGCGCGCATCCACCCACGAATCGTCTTTCATCAGCAAGATTCCCTGCGACAATGCTTCGTCGCGAACAGAGGAGAGGGTCGATATCGCTTGCTTCTCAAGATCCAGTGCCAGTTTTTCCGGGATAAGCCGCTCTGCCGCGTGCCGGCCTACGCGCTCGATCTGTAAATCATCAAAAAATACCGGCGAAGCGCCGTCGCTGTAGACATAAATTTTAATCTCCCGGGCTGGTTTGTGAAAAGGAACGATAAAAAAGATTTCCAGCTTTTCCCAGGCGCCTTCGGTCTGAAAGGCAGCTATGCCCGCCTCTGTGTAAAGACCCTCCGGTGAGCTCCCCTGAACAACCAGTTTGCCGGCCCGAATGGCGTCTTTGAATCGCCAGACGCTGACTCGCCAGGCTTCCCCCGGCCTGTGGCCGGTGAGCGTATAGGTCAACCCATAGACTGTCTGCCCTGCAGCTGGTAAGCGGCAGGCGTAGCTGCCCGAACGTGCGCGTTCGTCCGTCCGATAATCCCCTCCTTCAAAGCGATGCTGGCCGTAGACAAACATCCCGCCACGCACCTTCTCCGCATCACAGATGATGCGATCAGCCGGGATGGCGGAGCTTTTTTGCCAATACCCCCACGCCCCTGCTGCCAGCAGCAGCATGAGCACAGAAAGTCCCAGCAGAAGCGCTTTGCGCTCGAAGGTCGGACGCCGGTTGTTGGTAGTTTGACTAAGAAACATGTCTGAGTGGGTGTGAAGATAACTGGGACCGCAGGCAGAGCCGGCGGCCGGGCCTGTAATACCCGGTGCGGATATCAGATGTAGCGGGGGGTGTATGACACAGACCGACCATCAGAAAATCGACGCATCCTTACGGCGGCGATCCAGCTCCTGCTGAATAATACGCGTAAGCTCCTGCGCATGTGTCGTCACATTGTACTTGCGGCGCACGTAGAGTTGCCCCAGCAGGCTCGCTGCGATTGCCAGCGGTACAAGCCCGAAGAAGACGTAGCCCAAGGTCGTGAAGCCGGTAACCATCGACAGGAAACCTGCGCCAATCCACAATGAGATGCTGGCAATCAGCAACAACAGCCGGCGCTGAAGCTGCGAGGCTTTGTTGAGCTGCCACTTGATATTGCGCAACAAGACCATCAGTTCCTGTGTAGAATATTCTGCAGCGCCGTACTCCCGAATCAGTAAAAGATCGTCGTTCCCGTCGCGCTCAATGCACAAGAGTTGGTAATCTAGTAATTCGGAATGTCTGCGAGCAGTATTTAGCATGCGGTATGGGCGATTATACCTGATTAGTTAACGCGAAAATACATAATTTTATAGTGAATTACAAGTTCACAAGTACAGCGATTTTTTTCAATACGACAGTATATTTTTTTTAACGTGTGTTTGGGCGTTGCTGCCGGAGAATAGCGGGTCTTATTTTTTCGTGTTTTTCTGTGTCATTGAGGGGACACAGTCGGCGCTGTCCGACTTAAGACCCGTGAAAAAGGCCTCCTGGGGAACGAGCTGAAAAATCCCGAACATGCAATTCAATCATCGGCCGGCCGGCAGCGACGATTCCCGGACGCATCGTCACGGCCTTGCACGCTTGATTGTCATTATTTTTCCTGATAACAAAGATGCAAACAGAACAAAAGACTGAGCTTCACCATTTTTTCAACGGCCTGACAGTCGTTGAGTTGGCCAGCGTGCTGGCCGGACCTGCCGTAGGGCAATTTTTTGCCGAACTAGGGGCGAGGGTTATTAAAATAGAAAACAAATCGGTGGGCGGTGATGTCACCCGCCGGTGGAAAGCACCCACGGAGGATCCTGCAGCCGCTGCTTCTGCTTACTACCACAGCGTCAACTGGGGCAAAGAGAGCCACCTGCTTGACCTGCACGATCCGGCAGATCGGGAACAGGTGCTCCGCTGGATAGAACAGGCTGATATTGTGGTCAGTAACTACCGACCAGCATCGGCAAGCCGGCTTGGCATGAGCTACGAACAGCTTCGGCAACACAACCCAGGCTTGATTTATGCCGAAATTACCGGCTATGGGAGCGATGATCCGAGACCCGCGTTTGACGTGGTGTTGCAGGCTGAGAGCGGATTCCTGCTTATGACCGGTGAAGCAGGCCGGCCGCCTGTAAAGATGCCCGTGGCCCTGATCGATTTATTGGCCGCCCACCAACTCAAGCAAGCCTGCCTGCTGGCGCTGCTTCGGCGGCAACAGACACAGCAAGGCGCCTATTTGCGGGTGAGTTTGTACGATGCAGCCGTCAGCTCGCTGGCCAATCAGGCAACCAACTGGCTGATAGCAGGCTATGAACCCCAACGCATGGGCACACAGCATCCCAACATCGCCCCCTATGGCGATATGTTTACTGCTGCCGACGGTAAGTCTATCGTATTGGCTGTGGGATCTGAAGGACAGTTTGCTGCTTTGTGTGAGGTACTTTCCTTGCCTCAGTTAGTGACCGACCACCGGTTTGCCAGCAACCAACAGCGGATCCTGCATCGGGAGGCACTAAATCAGGTGCTGGCAACAGCTATCGGAAAAGAGAAGCGGGAGACATTATTGCAGGCACTGGCGGCCCGTCAGGTGCCCGCAGCTGCGCTGCGGACTATCCCGGAGGTGTTTGATGACGAAAAAAGCCGCCGCCTGCTGCTGCAGCAAAAGGATGAGGCCGACAATATAGTGGAAAGTGTGAGAACCGTGGTGTTTGACGCCAGCTGGTAGGCGCCGGTCTGGTTTACAAGAAGATTTGGCGCCTGATGCCGCCAAATCTTCTTGTAATAATGAACATCGGCCTCACCGATTTAAAAAATCTGTGAGGCCGATGCCCGTTATTTTTTTATTTAGCTGCTTTTCGCAGCAAAATAAATGCAGTCTTACGCTACTAAGCTTCTGCTGCTTCTTCAGCAGCTCCCTCTGTAGCCTCCGGAGCTTCTGCTGCAGGAGCCTCCGGCTCAGCAACTACTACCGGCTTTGGAGGAGGGGGCGTTCCGGAGATAGCCGCATGGCGAGCCGCCTTTTCCTCTGCAGTCTTAGCGACGCGAGCGGCGATTTTTGACTCTTTTGCGTCAATCCACTGCTGCCAGCGTGCATCTGCCTCTTCCTGACTAAAGGCACCCTTGGCAACACCGCGCTGCAGGTGTTTCTTGAGAAGAACGCCTTTGAAACGAAGGATAGCCCGGACAGTATCCGTAGGCTGTGCACCGTTAGCAATCCACTCATAAGCCTTTTCGCGATCGATATCGATCGTAGCAGGGCTTGTCATGGGGTTGTACGTGCCCAATTTTTCAATAAACCGACCATCACGTGGTGAGCGGGAATCAGCTACCACGATGTGGTAAAACGGACGCTGTTTGCGACCTCTACGCTGCAGACGAATTTTTACAGCCATTGTTGTATTGCTTCAATTAATGAAACTATCCCCACTTACTCTCTCAAGGAGACGGTGGGCTTTCAATCGGGAGGCAAAGGTACGTTTATTTTTGTAGCTGGCAAAATGATCGACTGATTATTTGTGTGCTTAAGTCCTCGGGGGCACATTTGCGTTCATCTGCACGATCGGGGCGGATATCCCCGGCCGAGTGTCCCGCCAGCTTTCACGATTGATCCGATAAAGTTATAATGCATAGCCTGTAAATAATTTATTGCTGATAACCCAAATCCAACAAAATATTATCTACTTTGCAGGGCAACAGGCAGCCTTATAATTTGTATAGTGGTACTGCCCCGAGGTGATACAACTACTTATTGGTTAAACAAACAGATGCATTAATGAACAACAAGCTAATTTTCTGGTCCATAACAGTGGGCTTAGGGGGCTTCCTCTTCGGTCTGGATACTGCAGTGATTTCGGGCGCAGAGCAGGCCATACAGCAACTTTGGAATCTCGACGACTGGATGCATGGACTGGCCGTGGCCATGGCACTCTACGGCACCGTCATCGGTGCTGCATTTGGAGGAATTCCTGCCGATCGCTATGGTCGTAAGCCTACTTTGCTATGGATAGGAATTTTCTTTTTTCTCTCTGCCATTGGTACTGCAGTGGCGCAGGATGTCAATACATTCATGCTGTTCAGGCTGTTGGGAGGTATAAGCATCGGTGCCTCATCGGTGGTAGCACCGGTGTATATCTCGGAAATTGCCCCGGCGGAAGTTCGCGGCAGGATGGTCATCTCCTTTCAGTTCAACATCGTACTGGGTATACTCATCGCTTACGTATCCAACTATTTACTGGAAGGCAGTTCCAATGACTGGCGCTGGATGCTGGGTATCGTGGCCATTCCCTCCCTGATTTTCTCGGTCATGATGATTTTCACCCCCGAGACACCCCGCTGGCTGTTGTTGCACAAAGGCGATGAAGCCCTTGCCCGGCAGGTGCTCTCTATTACCGAGAAAAATGTGGATGCTGCTGTGGAAAATATTCGTGCGTCGGTCAGTATGGAGAAAAAGGGTATCGTTGACCGATTTTTCTCAAAAAAATACCGCTTTCCCATACTGTTGGCCTTTTTGCTGGCCTTTTTCAACCAGCTTTCCGGCATCAATGCGGTCATCTACTTTGCGCCCCGAATTTTTGAAATGACGGGTCTTGGCAAGGAGAGTGCGCTGTTGTCAACGGCCGGCGTGGGGCTTGTAAATCTCGCATTCACCGTTTTGGGCTGGTTCCTGATCGACCGCTACGGTCGGCGGGTGCTTATGTACATTGGGTCTATTGGCTACATCACCTCGCTGGGGCTGATAGCCATGGCCTTCTTCAACGAGTCCTTTGCGGCTGTTCCCTTGTACGTTTTTGCGTTTATTGCCTCTCACGCTATCGGGCAGGGCTCGGTGATCTGGGTTTTCATCTCTGAAATTTTCCCCAACTCGGTGCGCGCGTCCGGTATGGCCTGGGGCTCGCTCACCCACTGGGTTTTTGCTGCCTTAATAGCCAACTTATTTCCCTTCTTTGCCAGCACCTACGGGGGTGGCCCCATTTTCGCTTTCTTCAGCGTCATGATGGTGCTGCAGCTGGTGTATGTGTGGTGGCTGATGCCCGAGACCAAAGGCGTTTCGCTGGAGGAGCTGCAGCAGCGGCTCACCAACCGCTAAAGGCGTTGGGGGCTTTTTACCTCCGGTAAAAATTTTCCAAAAATTTGATAAAAAAAATCCGGCACGCTCCCGCGTGCCGGATTTTTTTTCATAACAATCTATGCCGCGGCAAGCATGCCGCGCCAGTTTTTATTCCGCGTAACTGGCTACCGGCGGGCAGGTACACACGAGGTTGCGATCACCGTAAGCATTGTCAATACGCGTAACGCTGGCCCAAAATTTGCGTCCTTCCCGCAGATATGGCAGCGGCCAGGCAGCTTTAGCGCGACTGTAAGGCAACTGCCAGTCGTCTGCAGTAATCATCTCCAGCGTATGCGGAGCGTTGTGCAGGACGTTGTTGTCGAGTGGGTACATACCTGTGGCAATTTCATCAATTTCCTTACGGATTTCGAGCATTGCGTCACAGAAACGATCGAGCTCTTCCTTGCTCTCACTTTCGGTAGGCTCAATCATGATCGTTCCGGCTACCGGAAAGCTGAGTGTTGGCGCATGGAAACCATAGTCCATCAGGCGCTTGGCAACATCTTCAGCGCTAATGATTGCCTTGAAAGGCCGCAAATCGACAATAAGTTCGTGAGCAGAGTGCCCATTTTCACCCTTATAGAGGATGCTGTAGGCTCCTTCCAGCCGCGCCTTGATGTAGTTGGCGTTCAGGATAGCGTAGGCGGTGGCTTTTGTAACCCCCTCTCTGCCCAGCATTTTGATATAGGCGTAACTAATGAGCAGAATGCTGGCGCTGCCGAAAGGTGCAGAAGAAACAGCCGTGATGCCGTGCTCCCCGCCTGTTGCTACGAGCGGATGCTTGGGCAGGAACGGCTTCAGTTTTTCATTGACGCAGATAGGCCCCATACCAGGTCCTCCGCCGCCATGCGGGATGGCAAAAGTCTTGTGAAGATTGAGATGGCACACGTCTGCATTGATAAGCCCCGGACTGGTGAGCCCCACCTGAGCATTCATGTTGGCACCGTCCATATAGACGAGTCCACCATGCGTATGAATGATATCGCAGATTTCGCGGATACGCGTTTCAAATACCCCGTGGGTTGAAGGGTAAGTGACCATAAGTGCAGCGAGCCGATCGCTGTACTGTATTGCTTTTTCACGGAGTTCATCAACATTGATGTTGCCGTGCTCGTCGCAGCCTGTGACAACGACCTCCATGCCCGCCATGACAGCACTGGCCGGGTTGGTGCCGTGAGCACTTTCCGGAATGAGCGCAATATTTCGATGGCCCTGATTATGATGAAGGTGATATGCCCGGATGGTCAGCAGCCCTGCATACTCACCCTGTGCACCTGAATTGGGCTGAAGCGAGCAAGCTGCAAAGCCCGTCACATCAGACAGCCATGCCGACAGTTCAGCGAAGATCTTTTGGTAGCCTTCCGTCTGATCGATGGGGGCGAAAGGGTGCAAATTGGCAAATTCAGGCCAGCTTACCGGTATCAGCTCCGTCGCAGCGTTGAGCTTCATCGTACAGGAACCAAGTGCAATCATCGAGTGCATGAGCGACAAATCGCGGTTTTCGAGCCGCTTGATGTAGCGCATCATCTCACTTTCAGTATGATAGCTGCTAAACACCGGATGCGTCAGGAATTCAGCAGTCCGTGCCAGCATGCCGGGCAGGACAAAGCTTGCTGACGCTTCAGCGGTGAAGGTATGCGAATGGTGGCTTTTACCCGCTGCCAGCACACTGGCCAAATCCTGCATATCCTCCTCCAGCACCGTTTCATCCAGGCTTATCTGGACTCCGTGTCTGTCATAATACAGATTGATACCATGCGCAAGCGCTGCGCGCTGCAGATTTTCAATAGTATGGGCATCTGCCTCAAGCCGGAAGGTGTCAAAAAAATGAGGCGTATGAAGAACATAGCCCAGCGACTGGGCGTAGGTAGCAAGTTGGCGAGCCTGATCGTGTATCTTAGTCGCAATACTCTTTAGTCCGTCAGCACCATGCCAGGTTGCATACATACCCGCCATAATGGCCAGTAGCGCCTGGGCAGTACAAATATTTGAAGTAGCCTTCTCGCGCCGGATATGCTGCTCGCGCGTCTGCAGCGCCATGCGCAGCGCCCGGTTACCTTTGCGATCAACCGAAACACCGATGATGCGTCCCGGAATCAGTCGCTTATAATCGTCATGGCAGGCAAAAAAAGCTGCGTGTGGCCCGCCATAGCCCATAGGTACACCTAAGCGCTGGCTGTTGCCCACCACGGCATCGGCGCCCCACTCACCCGGAGGGCTCAGCAATGTCAGGGCCAACAGATCGCTGGCTACCGTCACGTAGACGCCGGCGGCCTTTGCCCGCTCTGTAAGCGCCCTGTAGTCGGAAACAGCACCCGTCTTATCGGGATACTGCAGCAGTATGCCGAAGGTGCGGTCTGTGAAATTCATAGACTGCTCATCGACTACTTTGATGTCAATATCGAGCGGTGTTGCGCGCGTGTACAACACCTCAAGCGTCTGCGGAAAGACTTTGTCAGACACCAAAAATACATTGGCTGCCTCCGCTTTGGCCTTTTTATTTTTCAAACCATAGAACATGGCCATCGCTTCTGCTGCAGCCGTTCCTTCATCAAGCAGGGAAGCATTGGCTACAGGCAGGCCTGTCAGGTCACTTACCATTGTCTGAAAATTCAGCAAAGCTTCCAGTCGGCCCTGCGCAATTTCTGCCTGGTAAGGCGTGTACTGCGTGTACCAGCCGGGATTCTGAAAGATGTTGCGCAAAATCACGGAAGGCGTCACCGTTCCGTAATAGCCCAGACCGATATAGCTTCGGTATACCTTGTTGAGCCGGGCGGTCTGCGCAAGCTCGCGGAGATAGGCATATTCCGTCATCGCATCCGGTAAGTTGAGCGAACGCTCGAGCCGGATTGTTTCGGGAATCGTCTCGTCGATCAGCTTATCTACAGAAGGAACTCCAATTTTTTGCAGCATGGCCGCTGCAGCGCTGGCATTGGCACCTATGTGACGGCGCTCAAACTGGTCGAAATTAGCTTCTTTGGTCATGTATGGTTATCGACTTAATGTGGTTAAGAATACACCGCAGTCAATCCGATGGAGATCCCCCGGACAAACTTCGCGAATACAAAGATAAAGACAGAAATGTGATCTTGTGTTGTTGTTCGGTATCATATCATTTCTTGTAATTATATGCATGTGATAATTCTGTGATTCTTACCTAAACACTTGGTTATGAGAAAATAACTTCTGTTGCCCCCCAACCGTATTTAGGATGATATTCGTTCTTATATTCACTCACCTCATGCATTTCTTTGAGCCTGCGCGCTATGGCTGCCCTAAGTTTACCCTCTCCCAGACCATGAATGACAAAGACGCGTTCTACCCCCAGTTTGTAAGCATCATGGATAAACTGCTCGAAATGCCTCATTTGAAGTGCTAATATATCGCCCGGAGAGAGTTTTTGGGGATCAGCTGAAAGTTTGTCAATATGAAGATCAAGTTCGTGGGAAAAAGTTGCCAGTTGCCATACTTCGTGGGAAAAATTTTCCAACTTTGTCCACTGACCCGCTGGTTTTGATTTTTTTTGTTTCTCCGTATAGTCGGCCAGGCTACCGGAAGTGCTTGCATTTTTCGGTTTTTCTTTAGGATCCAGCGAATCGTACACTTTTATCAAATGTACCAACCTATTGAGTAAGGGGGCTGTGATCAGTCGTTTGAAGAGCATAGCAGGCTTAAGCTTCATACGACGAAGCAGTAACGGACCACTGCCTTTGGCCAAAATTTCCCAGCACTGCATAACAATTTCAGGTGTCTCATTGAGCTCCTCGAATTGCAGAAAGCCCGTATCGATATAGCTGCCCGGCTGTAATCTGCCCCTCGTTTCCCAACGCAATTCGCCTTTGGTGAAAAACTGGAATACGTACAGGTACGATCGCCTGCTATCATTGATAATGAAAATATTATACTTCTCAGGAGTGGCATCATTGCGCAACACGGGATCAAAAGCCAGCTGAATACCTTGTGGATTCAGAATGGCATACTGACCTGACAAATCGGGGCTGTCAGGTTTGACAACTTTCTTTTCCTGCTTTCCCGCCACCAGTTTCGCTGGTATTTTAGAGGCTGTCGTTGTTTCCGAACGGGCAAGATCGACGACAAATACAGGTATAGACATCTGATCTTCAGGCAGGTAGACAGACACCATACCTTCTTCGAGCAGTTCATCTACCCAACCCTCATCGCCAGTGCGCAACAATCTTACCTTGGTTCCGACGGACAGCAACATACGCTCGTGTTATTTTCAGTGATACTGATGCCGTATTTAGCACCGGCCAACATCTCCCCTGTACGAAAAACACATGGCTGAAAAGCCGGCACATCCATAACAATCGCCGGAGGATACACTTCACAGACCACCGCCTCTCCCACCTTGTCGGGGTGTGACTGACCTGTTTACAGGACTGGCAGCAGGACTACTATCTTCCTGCGTACTCCTCTCCTCCGGCACCAGCGATGGTTGTGGCACTGTGGTTATTGTTCTTTTGGGTGGACCAAAAAGGTCTTCTATGCCCTGTGGACGTATATTTTTTTGCCAGACAAAACCTGTCAACCTCAATTTTTCGTGATCAACAGCTCCCATCGGATCCAATCTGCCGGCAGGCTGATTATAAAACATAATTTCGTTCACCTGGTTGTTCTCAAACAGCAGTTTCATCTCGCTGCATACCGTCTTATTTACCCCCACATAAGCTTTTTGCTCATCCAGCGCATAATAAACAGACTCTGCATTGCCACTGACAAACATCTGGTGCAGGTTGTTTTCCAAAAAATCTGCCTCTATTTTTCTACCCTTTATCTGATTGAAAAAGAGTTCGTCGGGGCTGTTGATAATGAAGGCGTCATTGAAAAGATAGATTCGATGCAGTGCCTCATCTTGCAGCGCCAGAAAAATCGTATCTGCAGTGAATTGTGATGTATCTGACCAAATGATTGGCTCATGAAAAAAGCGGAACAACTCGTCCTCCTGGGAAAAAGCGACTGAATCGGCAAGTGCCTGAAGATTACTTTTAAAAATCCGCACATCCCGATATGCCTGCAGCAGGCGGGCAGAGTCAGCAGCAGCCGTATCTGCTTTGACAGAGAGCAGCGTATCAGCTGTCATGAACAGTGTGTCACCCTCAATGACAATTTTCATCAGTGGGCGACCTCTGGCACCGCCACTGGCTTTCAGGTAAGCATCTTCCTGTCTGTACAAAGCCTTTTCGCACAAGATGCTAAGCTGCTGACTCGTATCCTGCCATATTACTTTACCAGAAGCAAGTCCAAAGCCTGTCGATTGCTCAAACTTGACCGAATCGGCCTCTAACAACTGGGGCGGTTCACTGATAAGCGATCTGCCAAGCGTTTGGTAAGCCGCCTGCCGGCCATCGTAATCAACAACGGGCCCCTGAATGACCCGATTCCCGTCAACGGCCACCGCATTGCCGATGAGCCTCGTCTTATCTTCTTGTCGATTGTAGATAATTGTATCTGCCGCAGCAGATTTGCCCTCTCCTTCTTCCACGCGGGCACTCCCCTGAAGCGTATAGGTCGACTGCCGTCCGTCAAAGAGAATTTGGTTAGCAGAAGCAATTTGCTCCCCCTTGCGATACTGGGCTCCGCCCGAAAAAATTCCTCTGTCCTCATCAATGTCGTAAAAACCAGCTTCGCAGTATATCTCACTGCTGTCGACCCGCATACGCGTGGGACCTATAAAAATAACCCTGTTTTCTTTGGCATCGAAGCGCAGGGAATCAGCTCTCAGGGCAAACGTAGGATTGATGACCAGCACGCTGTCTTTAAAATAGGCCACCTCCTGATCAGCATAGTAATAACCGCTAATGCTTGTCAGGCGTGTGGAATCATTTACCAGGGTGGCACCGGTATCGTAGGTAGCCAGTTTGATCTTCAAATCATAATGTAGCCTGTTGGTAAACAATTGTTGCCGCCCATTTGCCAGCACAACTTTTCCAAACAGATCTGCTTCTTTAAGAATTCCGTCATATATAAGCGTGTCGGCAAATCCACTGATAGAATCCCCTTGCTGCAGAATAATGTTGCTGAATGCCTGAACCCGGGTGCTATTTTCAATAGTAGCACTATCGCAATACATAAAAACACTGTCCTGACTAAGTTCAACATTGCCGATCAACCGTTGAATACTACTGTCGCCTAGTTGCTGGAAGCGCAGTACATTGGCAAAATTGACTTTAACTTGCTGAAAGCCTTGCTCAGGCGCTGTTGGCAAAGTTGCCGAAGGCCTTCCCTGGGACCAGATAGCCATGGGTAATAAGCAGACCACCAGACACAGAAAAATCCGAAGCCGGCTATGCTGCCCCCTGCGATGCTTTACCCTCCTTAGGTCAGCCATTATATTGGCTCTCGACAGCTGACTGCCCAATTCACCATCCATAAGAATTATTACTTTATACTGCTAACGCATTCCTGAGCGTGTTCGAAATGATTTTGTGGTGCTCCAAAACGGCTCCTTTTTAGTCAATTTCAATCTTTATCCGTCGCTTAGCATCAGGAATGTTGCTTCACAAACATAAATATGCGCACAGATACCTCGTTTTGCTTTCGGCAGAAAATCCCGCACGGGCGCTGTGCTGGCTGACGCTGTCAGTACTACCAACAATCTGCCAGCAAATCTGCTGCTTGGGCACCCACGGCACTCCCAATGGCTACCCCCATACCTCCAAGTCTGACAGCTGCTACAGAACGATTGCCAATGGTTTTCACAATCGGAACTTTTGTATCTCCCCTGCCGATAATTCCGCTCCATGCCCGCTCTATGGTCCATCCATCTGCATAGGGCAGAATTGTTTCCTTCATAAATTGATGTAAGAACGTTCTTATCTCAGGGTGAGCATCAAAGCTATCCGTAGTTTCCCCTGCCAGATCGAGGTGGCGTGCCCCGCCCAGCAATACCCGGTTGCCCAACTGTCGAAAATAAACATACCCCTTGTGGTAGTGAAAACATCCTTTGAGTCGCAAGTTGGCAATAGGTGTGGTTATTATCACCTGATTGCGGGCAGGAATTACTGCCAGATCGGGTTCCAGTTGACGACTAAAAGCATTGGTTGCCAATAGCATGCTGCCGGCACGGAACGACCACCCAAGGCTGGTTTGCACAACAACACCCGCAGCATCTTCTTCGAAAGCACTTACCTCCAGCCCCCCCCATACATCAATAGAAGCCCTGCGTGCTTCAGTAAGTAATGTTCGCATGAGCTTACCCGTATCCACCTCTCCTTCTGCAACATTCAGTAAGAGGTGTTTGGTGTTTCCGAGTCCCAGACTGCCTATCTGATCATCGGCGGAGGTAAATGTATGCGGTAAGCCTGTGATAACCTGCATACGTTCATTGAACACCCTACGCTGACTGATACACGCTTCGTAGGTGTCTTGCTCCGTTGGAGAAAAACACTCATAGCCCCCGCTCTTACGGTAGCCAATAGCAGCTTCACCAAACATACGCTTGAGTTTCTCAAGCCCCTGATAGCGCATAGCCACGAGAGCCCAAACCGATTCTTCCGGCTGGATACTCAAATCATCCAGCAATTCCGTCATACTTCCAAAACAAGCAAAACCTGCATTGCGCGTACTGGCACCCACCGGCAACGGACCTCTGTCAACGACGACGATACTTCGATTGGGGAATTTGGCACGCAGGTGCAGTGCGGCTGAGAGACCAACAATGCCCGCGCCGACTATGAGTGTATCGATGTTTGAGAAAAAACTATCAGCCTCCCAGTGGCTGAGCTCGTAGCGAAGTGCCATGATTGTAATATCGATTAGCCACAGTCCAAAAGCTGCTGGTTCTGACGATCAAAGATACAGTTAAACTTGCGAAGCTGCACTATCTTTGCAACAGACAAAACATGAATGTTATGATACAGCGTATTCAATCTATTTTTTTACTGGCCGCAGGCGCGAGTTGTTTTGGATTGCTATTTCTACCAACTGAGGGTGGCGGAATTGTATCCGCTCATTTATCAGGTATTCTTTCTGCTACGATTGGCGGACTCAGCTATTGGGGAGCTATCTTCCTCTTCAAAAACCGTCCCCTGCAAATCAAAATCTCAACCCTGGGCATTGTAATTTCCTTGCTTATCCTGGGTCTTCAATTCATTCCCGGCCCAACAGGTCTTACAAGTATTGCAGAAGCGTCACGGCCCGTTGCCTATCTGCTGCCTGTCATCGCTTTGCTGCTGGGTTACGCAGCCATACACTTCATCCGTAAAGATGACAAGCTGGTAAAATCCATGGATCGCCTCCGATAGATCAACTTACAAAAGAGAAAGAGGCCTGTGAACGCAAATACGCACAAGCCTCTTTCTCTTCTGAAGGATAAAAACTCCCTCTTATTTAAGTGACAGCCAAATTATTCAGCACGTTTCTTAGCAGAATAATTCAGTTTCAACTGCCCTGACTTACGCAGCTGTGTCTTTACATCCTGAACAATTCCCATGGTAACCGAACCGTCGATGCGCAAGGAAGTCGTGATCCGGGCTCTCTTTGCCTCCGGAACCTTAACCTTGTGCTGCTCGAGGAACAGAGGAATATCCCGGATTTCCGAGAACCGATCCCCCAATTGGATTCTTGGTTTAGTCCCGTAGGTTGCCTGATATTTTTCGACCGGCCTACCCACGTAAACGTAGTTTACCAAAGATTTTTCTTCCAATTTGGTAAGTTCGGTTGCGAAAGGCGTGACTACCTTTACCTTCAACTCAGAGTCCCTGAGAACTGTTACAACCATAAAGAAGAACAACAACATGAACACGATGTCAGGCAATGACGCAGTTGATATCCCCGGTGCTGTCTTTCCTCTCTTTTTATTAAACTTACTCATACACTTCAAATTAGAAATGATGACTACCGACGGCTTTGCTCATAATCACGCTACGAACTTACCGACCGATAAAAAATCCAGCAGATCTGGACATACGGTTACTATTCTTCCCCAAAATTGGTTGGTTCAGCTTCAGAAATCACAAAAGGAATTTCATCCTTGATTGCTTTACGCTGAGCCAGCGGCATATCTTCGCTGTATGGAACACCAAATTTCCGGAGAGAGAGCTCGTTCCAAAGTTCGCTATAAGCAGCTTTCAACTCATTATAGACCTCGAGGTAAGTCTTGTAGTTAGTACCTCTGTCATTTTTGAGAGAAATAATTGCACG
Organism: uncultured Saprospiraceae bacterium; assembly: GCA_964441755.1. Lineage (GTDB taxonomy): Bacteria > Bacteroidota > Bacteroidia > Chitinophagales > Saprospiraceae > JAUMBM01. Next base: position 4,795 of record CAYTVG010000002.1, on the reverse strand, counting down.
AGAAGGCCTCTCTGCGTAATCTTCCCTTCCATTTGGATTGGCGATGAAATCCTTTGTATTTTGGCGAAGCTGGTCAATATCCATTGGAGTTCCCCTGACGAGGAGCTGATTCTGCGCATTCACCAGAACTGAGTACACATTTCGCGTTTTCAATTTCTGGGTCTCCGGCGCTTCATCAGACCATGGTGGCAGCTTGACTAGGATACCCCTGTCCTCTGCGATCGTCGTTGTTACCAGGAAGAAGATGAGCAGCAGAAAGGCAATGTCGGCCATTGAGCCCGCATTAATTTCTGTACTTACCCTGTTAGATTTACTTCTAGCCATAGGAAGCGTAATTATTTGAATATGTTAACAACACTAGATACCATAGCAAGAACAGCAACGCCTACCAAGATAAGAGAAGTTGTAATGCTTCCACCGATAAATTTCAGATTTCCGGCCGTGATTACACCATTGCCTGATTCTGCAAACTTGTCGATAGCGCCCTGGAGTTGGGCAGAATCTGCCTCACCCGGAGCAAGTACATATGCAATAACATAAACTACCACCAGGCCTAACAGTCCCAGCAATCCTTTACCAGATCCCTTTAAATCAGTTACCACATGGTATACCCCGAACAGAACCAGCGCCAATGCAGCACCTACTGTAAGGATTATAGAAGCCCAAATACCGAAGTCAAAAATGGAGACATCCCGCATCTCAGCATCCGTGATGGTATCGAAATTGTAATTTCCTGCACCAGATACGGATATTGCCAGAAAGATGACAATTAGCACAACGCCCATGCCAAAAGCCAGCACCTGACCGTTTTTCGTCAGAAATTGATACATGGTCAGAATGATTTAGCTTATTTATTGAATACTTTGTTGTCTTCCATGATATCGACCAAAGCGATAGAAGCATCTTCCATCTTATTGACAATACCGTCGATCTTGCTCACAATGTAGTTGTAGAAAATCTGAAGGATAATGGCAACAACAAGACCAAATACCGTCGTAAGAAGTGCCACCTTGATACCACCGGCAACAACCGAAGGAGAAAGGTCACCAACTGCTTCGATACGGTCAAAAGCCTGAACCATACCAATTACCGTACCCATGAATCCCAACATCGGTGCGAGTGCGATGAAAAGCGCAATCCAAACCAAACCACGCTCAAGCAGGCCCATCTGTACGCTGCCATAAGCCACGATTGATTTTTCAACAGCCTCAGGGCCACCATTTGCACTTTTCAAACCTTCGAAGAGTACACTAGCCGTGGGGCCAGGCGTTGACTTACATACTTCCATAGCACCTGCCATATCCTTATTGGCAAGACGATCGTTGATGTTTGAAAGAAGCTTATCTGTGTTGGTAGTAGCAATGTTAAGGGTGATGATGCGCTCAATACAGAAAGCAAGACCCAAAATAAGCGTAACCAATACGAGACTCATGAATCGCCAGTCACCATCAATAAAATATTTCTTCAGCAACTGATATCCAGAAACAGCCTCTTCCTCCGATACTGGAGCAATCTCCGTTGTTGGAGCCGGGGCAGCCTCGGGCTCCTCTACGGGAGCAGTGGTATCCATTACTTCCTGAGCTTCCGGAGCCGGAGCCGTCTGGTCCTGAGCCTTAAGGCTGAGAGTTGAAGAAACCGCCAGCCCAATGACCAGCAGGAATGCAAATAGTTGTCGCATAGCCAACGAAGTTTACAAAATGGTTAATGTTACATTCTTTTTGTACAGGCGGAGAGGATGGGATTCGAACCCATGATACCCTTTTGGAGTATACACACTTTCCAGGCGTGCGCCTTCGACCGCTCGGCCACCTCTCCCTGAATATGCCGGCCGTAGTTTTCGTTTTATTGATTTTACGGTCAACATCCACTGTTTTTTACCATTGCTACTCTCCTGCAGCGCCACAAAATTTGCAAAAAGAAATAATAAATCAAAATTTTTTTTGGCACAAGACCTTATTAGTTGTCAATAATCCAGCAATTAACTAAAAGTCAACTAATTAAAACGCATCGAAGACATTAGTCTACGGGGAGCTTAAACAGCTCCACAGCATTTCGGGTTGTAAGACTGGCTATTTCATCTAAATTTACACCATATACGTCCGCCACCTGCCTGGCAATGTTTATTAGGTAGGCACTCTCGTTTCGCTTTCCGCGGTAAGGTACAGGGGCCAGATAGGGTGAATCTGTTTCCAGCAGGATACGGTCTACAGGTACTGATTTCAATACCTGCCTTAAATCACTTGATTTGTAGGTAACTACCCCCCCTATCCCCAAATAATACCCAAGTTCCACAATTTTTGCTGCTTGTTCTTCTGTGCCCGTGAAGCAATGAAACACCCCCTTTCGGGAGGTCGGGGATTGCTTAGCCACCAAGTCAATCAATATATCTATGGAGTCTCGCGCATGTATTACTACCGGAAGCTCGTATTCAGCGGCCCATTGGCACTGCACTTCAAAGGCTTCTATTTGCTGAGACAACCACTTTTTTTCCCAGTACAAGTCAATCCCAATCTCTCCGACTGCTATAAACTTGCGTTTATGCAGCCATTCATTTACCGATTTTAATGCTTCCTTATTATCCTCTCCTACAGAACAGGGATGCAACCCCATCATTGCGAAACAATTGCCGGGCCATGATTCCTCTAGTTCTATCATGGAAGCTATGGAGGCCGCATCAACATTCGGGAGTAACAGGTATTTTACGCCACTGTCAAGCGCACGCCGTATCATTTCTTCCCGGTCACTGTCAAAGGCATGACTGTATAAATGTGTATGCGTGTCAATAAATACTACTTCCTTGTGCATGCTTATTATTATTTTCGCCTCGTAAATGTGGATGCAAATATAACAATAAGGCGAAGGGACAGGATGTCCAATTTTGTTGGTGATCTTCAGCGCGCTACCAGCCCTGCCACCTGACCGCCCCAAAATAATCCTGCTAAAGCCAGCAACCTATTAACTGCAAAAAGTAATCCGAAGCCATCTCAAGCTTTATCTATGGCCAATTTTTACGTAGTCTGGAAAGGCAAAAAACCAGGGATCTACAGCAGCTGGAATGAAGCACAGAAGCAGGTTCAGGGGTTTCCTGATGCACAATACAAGAAATTTTCAAGCAGACAGGAAGCCGTAACTGCATTTAGCAGCGAAGCCGGTAAGCATTTTTCCCGCACTGCCCAACAGTCTAAATCTACTGCCAGCGCTTACGCACGTACGACTTTTAATCCCAATAGTCTGTCTGTCGATGCTGCCTGCAGCGGCAATCCGGGTCCTATGGAATACCAGGGAGTACGTACACGCGATAAAGAACGCGTATTTCACAAAAAATTCCCTCTGGGCACCAATAATATCGGTGAGTTCCTTGCGATTGTTCACGGACTTGCGCTGCTTGCCAAACAGGGTTTGCGGGATTATCCCATCTACTCTGATTCGGCAACTGCTATCAAGTGGGTTCGCCAAAAGAAAGCTAAAACAACCCTCAGCCGCGACTTTGCCACTGAAGAACTATTCGAACTTATTGACAGAGCCGAGGACTGGCTTGCCAATAACCATTATGAAAATCCTATTTTAAAATGGGAGACGGAATACTGGGGAGAAATTCCCGCTGACTTCGGCAGAAAGTGATGCTGATTCACCCCTTGCCAAGCTCCGTCAGAAGTTATCTCACGGCAAATTTCATCCTGTAATCAGCTGCTACATTCCCTTTTCGAATATTTTCCAGTCTCCTTTGGATCAATCGCTTCTTTACAGGCTTCAAATACTCAATAAACAGTTTTCCCTCTATATGATCATATTCATGCTGAATCACTCTGGCATGAATCCCTGAAAATACTGCCTGATGCTGCCCGAAAGATTCATCCTGCCAGCGAAGATGCACTGTTTCCTTTCTTTCAACTTCCCCTCTGATATCGGGGATACTCAGACAACCCTCTTCGTAGGACCAAAGTGCTCCCGATTCTTCGATTATTTCAGCATTTATGAACACCTGCTTTATACCCTTATCTTCTTCTCCTTTTTTCATCATTTGGGTCGTATCAACTACAAAGAGGCGAATTGGCAGGCCAATCTGTGGAGCTGCCAGACCAACCCCCTGTGCTTCATACATCGTTTCCCACATATTGTCTATTAAAGTGGGAAGATTAGGATAATCCGCTGCTATTGAGTTGGCCTTTTGTTTTAAGACCGGCTGTCCATAAGCGTATATCGGTAATTTCATAGCTTGTTATACTTGTGCTCTTCAAGATATTGTTGCAGAATAATAGTTGCAGCTACCTTATCAACCAGTGATTTGTCTCTGCGCTTTTTTTGCCGGGCTCCACTCTGCAAGATAGCCTCCTTGGCATCCTCAGAGGTAAATCGCTCATCCTGCATGCTCACAGGTATAGCCCCATACCTCTTTTCCAGCTGCTGAACGAAGCGCTTCACTTCTCCCGCGAGCTGAGCAGGATTGCCATCCGGATACAGAGGCTCTCCCACGACAAAACGCTCTACCTCTTCTTCCTTCAGATAACGATCAATAAAGCTGAATACTTCTGCAGTTGGTACTGTCGCCAGCCCGTTTGCAATTATTTGCATTGGATCAGTAACGGCTATTCCTGTCCGTTTTCTCCCATAATCGATTGCCAGTATTCTTGCCACAAGCGCAAAGATAACCAAGTCTGATAAACTTAATCGCAAAGTCATAACGCAAGCGATTACTCGTTTCAAACAGTTTTATGTGAGAAAGAGTTCAGCTTATAAAACAGAGAAGGCCCCGGGATATCCGGGGCCTTCCCATTTGTTCAGACTATTGTTCGTT
>CAYTVG010000001.1:610585-621364 GCA_964441755.1 uncultured Saprospiraceae bacterium | reverse complement strand
AATTTTGAACCAAAAATTATACTTTAGCGTGGTTGCAGCTTAGGGGAAGTGTACAGCTTAGAGGAATTGTACATAGTTAACCGTAAGGATCCGGTTCAAGTGTAGTTCTTCGATTGAAATTTTGTGCTAAAAATCCGCCACTACGCCAAGCCGCAAAACGTTATAGGCATTTTAAAGACGACAACCTTAACCTATAAAGCATAATTCAACAGAAGCCTATCTGACACTAATTCTGATTCTAAAGTTTGACCTTCTAGTTGGAATCTTCTTAACATAGAACGACCAAGAGAAATAAACATTTCTTCTTCAAATAAACCATCAGGAATGGGAAGGTCACAGAGATAATTTCCTGATTTTTTGCTTCCATCAATGCTTAGAGCGACACGAACACCTTTGGATTTTGCTTTTTCAATTTCAACAAATAACTCTTCAATCTTAAAATCTTGTGATCCATAAAGTATACTTTGACTATGTGAGTATGGAGGATCACAATAAATCAAATCATCTTTATTAGCCATGCTAAACACTTCTTTGTAGTCTGCATGAATAAAGTTGACATTCTTCATTCTATTTTTCCACTCATAAACACGTTTTTCAAAAGTCGATACTGGAATTGGAGTATGTACTCCACAAGGTGTGCTCATGTAACCATCAGATTTTCTAAATCTGACAATTCCACCATAACAGGTTCGAGTTAGATATAAGAAATCTGCACCATTATGACCGTTGTTAAATGAAGCCTTAACATCCTCATATACTTCTACTGGATTTTCGGTTTCTATTCGATTTCTCCTCTTAGCATACCATTCAATCAGCTCGTCTGGATTTTCTTTGAGTTTTTGCCAAATCTCAATAAGTGGTTTAAATACATCAGAACCTACTCCATTTTGTGGTACTACAGTTGCCATTACAGCTCCACTCCCAAGAAAAGGCTCATAAAAGGTTTTGAAGTCTGCTGGAAAACATCTTGAAATTTCACCTGCAAATTTTTGCTTATTCCCAACCCACTTCAATAGCTGGGACTTTGGCGGCGTAAATGTGGCAAATTTAGAATCAAGAGTAAGCTGCATATCTGATTTTTTTTGTAAAAATAAGTAGAGCTATGTTAATATCCTATTTTGGGTTATCCTTTTTTGGGATATATTTTTGCCACATGAAAAAGAGCATACACTCCAAAGAGTACAAAATTTTACTTGAAACCCTTTACAGTTTAAGGGTAGGTAACAATTTGCTCCAATCACAATTAGCCGAGAAACTAAGTGTTCCCCAATCATTCATTAGCAAAATTGAGAGTGGAGAGAGACGAATCGATCTCATAGAGCTTAAAATGATAGTTGAATGTCTAGGGGTTCGATTGGCAGACTTTATTAATGAATTTGAAAAAAAATTAAATGCAACCAAGTGAACGTTTTAAGAACCTTGACTTAGAGTTTTGGGCAAATATTAAGTTGTTGAACCAACGACTAGGTTACACAGAGCGAAAATCAAAAGACAATCCAAGTCCTGGTTTCGTGATTCCGACTAAAGAGCAAATTATAGAAATTTTTAATTCAGAACGGCTCAATGTTTCTAGATTAGTTCAAAATGATACTCTTACTGTATTTGGTGAGTTGATTCTAGATTATATGCATTTTCGTGGATATCTACTCATCAACCACGTTGAACCTAATCTAATGAATAAGGATCAAGCAAGAGAACTTTTTAATCGCAAAAAGACTGAGCTAAATCCGACTTGTCCTTTGCCCATGAACAAACAGTCTGGTGAAAAAAAGGATCATGCGTTCTTAACTGGTTTAGTGAATATGCTAATTGAAGCGAATAAAGGAACATTCAACTGTGATTATGACCCAAGGGAGCTTACGGCAATAACTGTTAACGATTTCCCAGTAAGAACTCTTTCAAGAAGAGTTGACGGAGCTTTTCCAAGTATCAAAGACCCAAGAGCAATTTGGGAAATTAAAGAGTATTACTACACAACGACATTTGGGAGCAGAGTAGCTGATGGTGTTTACGAAACGCAACTTGATGGATGGGAACTTTGGGAAGCAAAATCGAATCTTGGACGTGAGATCAAGCACTATTTAATCGTTGACGACTATTATACTTGGTGGATTTGTGGACGTTCATATTTGTGCAGACTGATAGACTTAATGCACATGGGTTTAGTCACAGAAGTGATTTTTGGACGAGAAGTACTTGAGCGGATACCAACACTTGTTTATGAATGGACGCAGTACAGTGAACCAACAGATGCTTTGTCTATTGCTGCTGAACCTGAATAAAAACGCCCTATTGTACACTTTCCCTAGAAAACAACCACGAGAAAGTAGAAAAAGAATTATTTTTCCACTTTAAATCGTGTACACGCGCAAGAGTAAAATAGGTAACACCCAGCGGTTGGACATATTGGCTCAATGGAATGCCGGCACCAGTATAGACTAGCTGTGCCTTACGTATCAGATTAATGCCGCCACCTTAAAATGAGGTGGCAGGGCAAGCTTTCACAATTTGTGATTCTATCGCGATCTGGCGTCTACCCCCCCCGGAAAAAGCCCAAACGATCTTTCAGGCTGATACCTCAATACCGCCGGCGCGCAGGAATCACCCCGCGCACGCCGCCCACAGCATCCTCCACATCGCCGATGTAGCGGGGTATCAGGTGGATGTGTACGTGCGGTACCGTCTGGCCGGCGGCGTCGTTGATGTTGATGCCGACGTTGAAACCGTCGGGTTGGTACTGGTGGCGGATGATTGTCTGGACTTCGTTCAGGAGCTGCCAGCAGGCTTGCTGGTAGTTGACGGGCAGCAGGAAGTAGGCGGGCTCGTGGATTTTGGGGATGATGAGGGCGTGCCCCTCGCTGACGGGGTATTTGTCGAAAATGGCGTAGGCTAGTGCTGATGATGCTATGGGCTCGCGGGATGGGTCGGGCTTGCAAAATGGACAGTCCATACAGGCTGAATTTGGTATGATGATCGTGTTTCCTTTGCCAGGCGCAGCTAAAAGCCTGCGCGTTGCTTTGGCTGAATTTTGTGTGCGTTGGGTGTTCCCTACTGCAGTCGGCAGGCGCGGGCCGTCTTTTATTCGCAGGGATTTTCACGCGCTTCTACATGCCGCGGCCTGCATGCAGCAGGGGTATACTGTCTTATTCATACGTAGGGTGATGGTGGTGGTTCATAAACTCAAATCCGTTGAATGAGGCGATTACGATCATGGGCTGCAGCAAGTTGCGGAACTGCTGCTTGTCGAGCCGGGTGTCCAGGTCCGGAAAAATCGTGTAGTAGTCCTGCAACAGTTTGTTTTTGGGCATCTGCTGGCTGACAATCTCGAAGGCGGTCTGCTGCAGGCGGTAAAATGGCTCGAAATATTGGTCCAAATCGGGTAGTTTGTTGCTTTTCCGGCTGTTGAAGGAAGGATCTGCGGGGACCAGATTCCAGATTTGGTCGTGGGCTACGAATGAGTAGGGTATGAAGTGCTCGAGCGCGTAGTCCTGCGCTGTCAGCCGTTTTTGGGTGTAGATGCATTCTGTGGATCCCAGCTCGTTGAGTACGATGTTCCAGTAGTGGTTGCGCTGGGTTGTGAGCGGGCTGCGGAAGGAGGGTTTGATTATTTTATTCATGATGTCGGGCACGTTGGGGTTGCGAGCCTGCAGGAAGAGGGCCAGGTTCCAGTAGCAAAAATCTTTGAGCAGGCGGGCATTTTCGATTATATAGGGCCGCCAGCCGGGGTTTAGTTCGATGTGATCCGCATACAAGGCGTAAAGACATCCGTGCTCAAATTGTTGTGACTGTCTGTATATGCGTTCTCTTGCCTGCGCATCGCTTTCGCCCGTCATTCTGGGAAACCAGGGGCTCATAAACCAGTGCGGGACGTTGGTATTGAAGTGCCGCAACTGCCTGACCGTTGCCGGCAGTTGTGAGGTGTAGAGCCGCTGAAAGACCGTCTCCCTGCTCTCGTAAATCGATATATTTTCGTGCGCGCTGATGAGCCTGATGGATTCCTGGATCAAGTCCTGCTTGCCAAAGGATACGCGGAAGTAGTTGACGGTGTACCAGGCGTTGGCAAGCATGCGCGCAAACAGCACTTTTTTGTCGATGGTCGTCTGGTGGTTTTCGACGGCCTGAATGATGGAGAGCAGCCAGTAGTACTTGTAGGTGGCTGAGGTGTAGTTGAAACAGGAAGCCAATAACTGAACGGGTAGTCCTCCGGAGGCTGGCAACTGCATGTATGGGTTATTTTATATATATTTTACGAGCTTATGCTTATCGAACACTAAGGCAGGTCATTCATACAGAGCCTGCAAACTAAAGCTTATACCTGATATCCATTTTTCAACATACGCCTGAGGGCGTATCGGGCCGGTCTGCTGCAGCAGCCTGCGCAGCGCCCCTGTAAGATACGAAGGAATGAACTGTTTTGAACGATTTTTATAAGAAAAATGCATCGCCGGCGGCGATTGCCGCAGCTGATGGTGCCGCTGCCCGGGCGTTGGGGGGCCACCCAGCGTCCTTCGTCCGGCAGGCAGTTGCCGCTGAGGGTCTGCGCTGCCAACGGCTGTAAGCGGCGCAGTAACCGCCTTCCCTTGAATGAATAAAAAAACCATCCATACTTGCATGAAAATGAACATACATTTATTATTTTCGCACATACATACATTTTGATCGCCAAACCCATACGCATTCTTTAACCTACACAATAGAGACCTCTATGTCCGCATTACCCATTGGCAATAGGTATACCCTGTTGTTTGCCCTCCTCATTGTATGTAGCTGCGGCCTGCAGGCGCAGCTTTCCAAAGGATTCAAATTGCTGTATGCCGGCCGGCCGGCCGAAGCCAAAGAGAAGTTTTCGCCCCTGCTGCAGCACAGCGAGCTGCAGGCTGCCGCCCATTACGGGCTTGCGCTGGCTACGCTTGAGACCATAGAGAATATGCAGGAACTCATGGCTGCCCACCAGCTTATGTCTACGGCCATCTCGCTGGGCGCTGCGGTGCCGGCCAAGCAGCGAAGGCAGTGGATACAGAAGCGCTGGTTTGCAGCCAATCCCATGCCATCCTTTCAGCAGAAGTTGCTCAACTATGGCTTTCAGCACTACAAGCAATCCCTGCACCTGCCGCAGGTCGACAGTCTGCAGGCCTTTGTGCGGGGCATCCAAGTGCAGCAGAGCCGGAAGACGCGGGTCGACAGTCTGCAGTCGCGGCTGCTGCGGCAGTACGCGGCTGAGGCCGACAGTTATGAAGCGTTCAGCTACCTGGCCAACACGCATGCCGACTGGCTGGAGACGACCCCCAACTACAGCCTCGCGCTCATCAACGATCGAATGCTTATGAGCTATCTGCAGGCGTACTCATCCGAGGGTATGGATCGCTTCAAGCGCGAAAACCCCGCCCACCCGGCGCTCGAGGATCCCTGGCTGGATGAATTTACGCGCACGATGCTCGACGGCAGTCTGGGCGCCAAGCTGTCTTTCTGTTCGGCCTATACCGAAAGTATGTTTGTCGACTGGCTGCTCAACGACATAGCCAACAGCCGGCAGAAGGCGGACAATCTCAGTCCGCAGCAGCAGGAGTTGCTGCAGGCTATCCGCCAAAGTGCACGCGGGTCTGCCGCGCTGTCGGAGGCGCCGAGCCGGGAAGATATCGATCGCTACCTTCGGTATACGCGGGAGTTTGCCCCACAGGCCATTGGCTTCAAATTTTTTCGGCAAGCTATGCAGCATTTATTGCGCCACCGCCTGTGGGACGATGCCCTGCTGCTCGCCAATACCGCTCTTGAGCGCTATATAGGTTGCGAAGCCTGCCCCAGCCCTTCTCCCTACCAGGCGTGGTTTGACAATTACCTGCCGCTGCTGCGGCAGCCGCTGGAGGGCATCAGCCCGAGTCCGCTCATGCCCATCAACACCCGGGGAGGTTCGGAAGTATTCCCAATCATCAGCGCGGACGGGCAGAGCCTGTATTTTGTTGGAAGGTACAGGTCCGACAACCTCTCCGGCGAAGATGTTTTTGCGTCGACCCGCGACAGCAGCGGGCAGTGGGCAGCGCCGGTGGTGGTGTCCGAACTGTCGGGTGAGGGCAACTCCGGTTGCATGGGCATCACCACCGATGGCCGTGAGATGCTCGTCTTCCTCAACGGTAAGCTTTGCGTGAGCCAAAAAACGGAGACCGGCTGGAGCAGCCCCCAGGTTATCGAGGAACTTTCGCAGCAGTTTTGGTGGGTAGCCGTAACCAGCTATGCCGACAATGGTCAAGTCATCGTATTCGAGGCCCGCGCCCACAACGATGACAACATAGACCTCTACGCCTGCCGCCGCGACAGCAACGGCCGCTGGCAACGGGCTTTCCCGCTGGGGCCGACCCTCAACACCCCCGGCCGCGACCGCTCGCCCTTCGTGCATGCCGACAACCGCAGCCTCTACTTTAGTTCCGACGGCCATGGCGGCCTCGGCAAGATGGACATTTTCATGACCACCCGGCTCGATGACAGCTGGACCCAATGGTCGACGCCCGTCAATGTGGGCAAGGAGCTCAACACCCTGGACGACGACCTGGGCTTCACCATCACGGCCAGCGGCAAGGAGATCTACTTGTCGTCTATACCTGAGGACGATCCCTATACCTACGATCTTTACACCGCCCGGCTCCCTTCCTTTGTGCAGCCGAAGCCGCAGCAGATTGTAAGCCTGAAGATACGGCAGTCACCGGGCGTATCCATTCCCGTCATTGCCACCGATGCTGCCGGCAGGCGCATTGCCGACGGATTTACCCTGCCCGACGGCAGCCTGAGCATAGCGCTGCCGGCCGATGCGCCCCGCCCCATCACATTTGCGTCGGCCAATGCCGACAACATCTTTGTGCCGGTGGTGCTGAGCAATACCGACAGTCTGCAGGACATCATCCGCTACGAGTCGCCCGTAGAGGTGTTTGCCGTCAGCGAGCTCAGCAGCGGCGAGCGCAGCCTGAAGACGCGCGGCATCTTTTTTGGCAGCGATGCCGACGCCCTCGAGCCGGCGGCGGTGGCTGAGCTGCGCGCCATCTACCAGTTGCTCACCCGCTACGACCTGCGCATCGAGGTGGCCGGCTATGCCGACCCCGACGGCAGCGAAACCTACAACCTGCAGCTATCGCAGCGGCGGGCCAACCGGGTGCGGGCGCAGCTCGTCGCCTGGGGCTACCCGGCCGACAAGGTGGTGGCGGTCGGCTATGGCGTGCCCAGCACGGGCAATCAGCCGCTCAGCGCGGAGGAGAAGGCTGACTGCAGGCGCGTGGAGGTGCGGGTAAAAAAATAGCGGTATGTCGGGCAGGCCCTGCCCGACATACAACCGACAAGCTTGCGCAAATAGCGGTATATTTGTTGCGGCTCCGGGCGGCGGCGGGCGTGCGGCTTTTCTTTATCGTAAAAAAAGCTGCACGGCCCAACCCCCGCGGGCGGGGCGGGCGTCTATGAGAAAAACAAAAACAAGCAAGCTTATGTCAGGTTTCACTTTCCGTAATAGCTTTTTGCCCCTGCTGGCGGGCATGGCCCTGCTGTTCAACAGCGGCTGTCTGCGCGACCAGTGCGAAGCCACCCGCACCTACCGGCTGTGGAAGCCCCGCTACGTGCTGGCGGAGGAGTTTCGCAAGCCCATAGCCGCCACCGCTGCCCGCGAGCTGTGCGAGCCGGGTCAGTTGTACTACTACAACGACTACCTCCTCATCGCCGAGAAAGGTGAGGGTGTGCACATCATCGACAACCGCGAGCCCGCCAGTCCGGTATTTGTGGGCTTCCTGCCCATTGACGGCGCTGAAGATATGGCCGTCTACAACGGCTTTCTCTACGTCAACAACTACTTTGACTTAGTCGTTTTCAACCTGAGTGACCCCCGCAATCCGCAGTACGTGAGCCGCCTCGAAGAGGCCTTCCCGCTGATGGGCGCCTACAACCAGGGCATTGGCTACCTTGTAGGCTATGACGAGACCAATGAGACGGTCGAAGTAGACTGCAGCGACCCCCGCATCAACAATAACTTCTTCTGGCGCAACGATATGACGGGCATCTTTGTAGACGTCGCTTTTGACCTCGCCAATGTGGCCGAAAGCAACGGCGGCGGCAACAGCAGCGGCAGCCCTGTCACCGGCATTGGCGGCTCCCTGGCCCGCTTTACGGTAGCCAGCGGCCACCTCTACGTCATTGACGAGTGGAGCATGCGCCTGTTTGACCTCGCCCAGCCCGGCAGTCCGCAGCGCGGCAACACCATCTTCATTGGCTGGGGCATAGAGACCATCTTCCCGTACAACAACAACCTGTTTATCGGCTCGCAGTCGGGCATGTTCATCTACGACAACAGCAATCCGCAAGCGCCGGTGCAGCTGGGTGTTTTCCAGCACGCCCGTGCCTGCGACCCCGTTTTTGCCTCCGGCGACCGCGCCTACGTGACGCTGCGCGACGGCACCACCTGTGACAATTTCATCAACCAGCTCGACGTTGTCGACATCAGCGACCTGCGCAATCCGCGCCTCATCAGGACGCACCCCATGCACCACCCCATCGGCTTATCGCTGGCGGGTGAGCAGCTGTTTATCTGTGAAGACGAGCAGGGTGTCAAGGTTTTTGACGCCACCGATGACCACCTCATTGGCCAGCGCCTGCTGGCGCGGGCGGAGGGCTTTACGGCCCGCGACGTCATCACCCTGCCCGCCCAAAAGGTGGCCATTGTCATTGGCCCCGACGGACTGCGGCAGTTTGACTTCAGCAACCGCAATGAGCTGAAGCTGCTGAGCACATTGGAAATTTGTCGCTAACGGGCTCCGCCCGTGGCCTGCCGCCGGCTGTGGCGGTGCGCTACGGGCGGGCACTTTTGTGCCACCCCCGGCTGCCCGCCGGCTGTTGTATTACCCACTTAGTCATGCAGTTAATCCAGAAGATATGTTGAAAAAATGGACCAGCGGCATTGCCGCCCTGTTGCTTAGCCTGCCGCTGCTGCTGGCGCAGCCGGCCGACAATTTTTCCGACCGGGTGACCCTCCGGAGCGGGCAGCAGCCTGTGGGTCGCGTGACGGCCCTTGAGCCGGCCGAAGGCCTTTGGCTGGCGCAGCGCGGCGGCGACACCCTTTTCATCGACATGGGCGACATCCGCAAGCTGGTGCTTACCGACAGTTGGCCCGACTTGTTGCCGGCCGATGCCGACTACAAGGACGTGGTGCGCCTCAACGACGGGGCGGTTTTCAGCGGCTTCATCATCGACTACCGCAAAGACGGCAGTGTGGTGCTGGCCACTGACGGCCGGCAGTTGCAGGTCATTGACAAGACCGCCATCTACCGCATTGAGTATGAGAAGCAGGCCGGCAGCCGGCAGCCGGCTGTTGCCGCCGCCAAGCGCAGCAAGCCCGTGCCTGAGAAGGGCTGGCTGTCCAACCTCTACATGGGCATGTCGCTGGCCGAAGGCAATACCAACGGGCGGGTATTCATTGACCCCTTTGATCCGTTTGTCATCAACAACCGGCGCACTGCCTGGGGCTACCATGTCGGCTACGTGCTCTTGCGGCAGTCGAAGAAGGCGATCGGCCATGGCGGTGGTATCAGCTACGACGCTTACGACCCTGCGCGGGGCGAGACCATGATCAACCTGATAGGGCGCACCCGCTACCTGTACAACCGTCGCCACCTCGCCTGGTACGGCCTGCTCGATGCCGGCTACGGGCTGGGGCTGCGCAATGCCAACCAGCAGGTGACGGCTGCCGGCAGCGGCTGGCTGCTGCACCCGGCTATAGGCATACGGCTGGGTGCCAAGGCCGACTACAACTTTACTTTTGACCTTGGCTACCGCTTTCAGACGGCGAGTTTCACCCAGCGGCTGCCCTTTTCGGGCGATCTGGAGATCCGCGAGCTCACCTACCAGCGGCTGAGTCTGCGGGCGGGTATTGTATTTTAACCACAGCGATTAACCTCCCATGTCACGTACTACCGACAGTCACAGCGACCGGGCGCTGGTAGAAGGCTGCCTCCGCAATGACCGGCGGATGCAGGAGCTTCTCTACCGCCGCTTTTTCCCTGCGATGCTGCGCATGTGCCGTCGGTATACCGATCATGAGGAAGAGATTATAGAGATTATCAACACCGGTTTTCTGCGCGTATTCACCAAGCTGCACCTTTACCAGTTTACGGGATCGCTTGAAGGCTGGATTCGGCGGCTTATTTTCCACAGTCTGTCGGACTACTACCGGCAGCGCGACCGCAAGCTGCGCTTCATTGACCTGGCCGAGCAGGATGCCCCCACGGAGGCGGGGGCGCTTGACGGCCTCTACTACGAAGACTTGCTGCGGTTGATTGAGCAGTTGCCGGCCATGAGCCGGGAGGTTTTCTGGCTGTTTGCGGTTGACGGCTACAGTCACCAGGAGATCGGTGACCGGCTGGGCATCAGCGAGGGCACTTCCAAGTGGCATGTGTCGAATGCGCGCCAGAAGTTGAGAGCCATGATTTTACAACCTGACCACAAAAGTCGTTATGCGACCTGATACGATACACGATGACGATGCCGCCCTGATCGACCGCGGCTGGGAGGATATGGCTGCGCGCCTTGACCGGGCGATGCCTGTGCGCCGGCGGCGGCCGGGCTGGTGGTGGCTGGTGGCGGCTGTGCTGGTTGCCGGCCTGGGCGGCTGGTGGTTGGGGGTAAAAAATGCGGTGTCACCGCCGGTGCCGGTGGTGCCGATGGGCGGTGAGGCGGTGAGTGCCCCTGCACAGGCAGCTGCGCTGCCTGTGCAGGCTGATGGGCCGGTGTCGCCGGTCGGGCCGGCGACACCGGTGG
>CAYTVG010000001.1:366992-610485 GCA_964441755.1 uncultured Saprospiraceae bacterium | reverse complement strand
CGGGCCGGCGACACCGGTGGTTTTGGATGCGGTGCTGCCGGCGGAGGGTCGCGGGGCGAAGTCAGCGGCTGCGCCGGCAGCCGTGCAGACTACGCCGGCAGCCATACAGGCTGCGCCTGCCCGCGGTGATGCACCGCTCCACAGCAGTGCGGGCAGGCTCAGCCTGCTCAGCGGCGGGCAGCCGGCAGCATTGCAAAGGCCTTCGGGCTGGCCGCTGCCGGCGCGGCATTTTACACACCCGGCCGGCGACCGGGCTGCCGCCCCGGGAGGCTGGCTGGCGGTGAGCAGCCTGCTGCGTCCCTCCCTGCAAGGCTTCAGCCTGGGCGGCGGGCTGCAGTGGCAGCTGCGGCCGCGGCTTTCCCTCGTCACGGGCCTGCAGTACGCCTTTTTGCGGCAGGGGCCCGGCGGCGGCAATGGACAGGGGCTGCGGGCCGAGGCCAGTGTAGACCTGAGCACCACCAATCAGTTGCTGGATACGACCATGCTCAACTGGGCGCAGCCCCTGCGCTCCCACTGGCTCGAGTTGCCGGTAGGGCTGGCGTGGCGGCTGGGCCCGCGCGGCAGCCTTTCGGCCGGCCTGCAATTGGGGCGTGCGCTCGCGCTGCGCCTGCCGCAGGGCTGGGAGGTCAATAACTACCTGCTCGAGCCCTCGGGCACTTTTGGTAGCAGCTCGACCAACACGACGCAGGAGTGGTTTGGCAACAGTGTCACCACCACGGCCGTGGCGGCCAGCCAGGTGCGCGCCTGGCAGCTGAGCGGCTGGCTGCGCTATGATTACCGGCTCAGCCGCGGGCTGGCGCTCTCTGCCGGCCTGCGCTACGGCAATGGCCACTGGGTTGATGTGCAGGCGGCGCCGCTCGGTGCCACCTTCCTGTCGCTGGGGGTGCGCTATCAGTGGTAGTATATGTCTTGTCTGTCAAATTTTGTACATACCAGCCCGCCCGAGTACAGTGGATTGCGGAAGTCTGTCCGCCCTACTGTCCATGAAACCTGACGACTTGCTATATAGCTGCTGTCAGCTCAGAGTTATTGCTTTGGCTGGATGGCCAGGTTACCGGCCCGGAGCCGGTTTTTTACGGATAAAAGACCCCCGGTATTTAGTCGCACACATTGACTGCTCCCGTCGCTATATACTCAGGCGAGCGCTACCGGATACATTTGGCAAAATATTATATCTTAAATTTTTTCTCATAGCACTTGATATGCGCTTGTATTTTATTATCTTTGGATACAAGGTGATAAATCACCTGACAGTCTGCAGCGATGGGCTACAAGGTAGTGCTGAGTTTAACGATGCCGATTTCTGTTTAAAAAATGGGGAGTACTTCAGGCTTTAGTGACGACAGACGGGCAGCCACATCAAACTCCGCTACTATACTCGTATCGGCTCTTTGTGCATAATAAATTGAAAAACAATGACAAGCAAAGATCACAACAAAAAATTCAGGTGAACGTTTTTGTTATTGTATTGTGAGCCTCCGGATTTTTAGCACAGCGTTGCGGGCAGACTACCAAAATCCATAGCGCTTTGATACATTACCAAATACACAACTAACGGCCTCAAGCGTGATTTTGAGAAAAAAAACAAAGGTACAATGTTGGATACGCTAAAAAATATGCAAGGGACGCCAACCAAAACCAGCAGCAATGCTATTTGGAGTGATGAGCTGATTACAACCTACTATGAAAATTATTTTGAAAACCTGAATTCAAAACAGCTTGACAAAGAATTTAATAGTGACATATTAACATTGGTAAAAACGTTGCATAAATTACCTGAAAATGACCGCAAGGTTATGGTTGATGCATTGGCAAGAGTCATTGAGTTTTATATTGAAAATAAAATTGAAAAAGAAATTGAGTTTTCGTTTAATAAACTCTTAAAATTCTAAGGGAAGAGCGTAAAAGTCAAAGAACCTATAACCTATAACCTTATTCTTTTGATCGTAGGTCTGACTTTTTTGGGGTTTCTTATCGTTTATCTCAAAGAGGATAAAGAGTTGCTCTACAAGATCATAATTGCCATCATTTCTTTCGTAGGTGGCTTTGGAATAGGCAGAACGACTTTCAAAAAAGAAGAGTAAACATTTACAAGCTGTTGACATTTTTGCCGGCAGCCGCCAACAAGCTACAGCAGCAGCTCAACAGCGGCCACCGCGGCCGCACCGCATCACGCGATGCAAATGAACGGGCACTGGCAGCATTGCCCCCCCGCTGCCCCCGGCGAGGTTTTGGCCGTACGGCCAAAAACATCTATCTTAGGCCGCATTTTGCACAACCATGGAAGGAAGTCAGCGGCAGCAGCAAGCCAAAACATTACGGCAGTTTAGGAAAATCCACCGGTTTACGGGCGCCCTGCTGTTTGCCTTTTTCTTTGTCATAGCCGTCACCGGCTTGTTGCTGGGCTGGAAGAAGAATAGCGGCGGCTACCTGCTCGCCCGCTCGAGTCAGGGGACAACCACCGACCTCGCCCGCTGGCTGCCCCTCGACAGCCTGCAGCGGCAGGCCGTACGGCTCCTCCGGGACTCCGTCGACGCCCGCCTTGCTGCCGACATCGACCGCATAGATGTGCGCCCCGACAAGGGCATGGTCAAGTTTACCTTTGCAGCGCACTACACCGCCCTGCAGCTCGACGGCGCCACCGGCAGGCTGCTGCAGGTCGAGCAAAGGCGGGCCGACTTTATCGAGCACCTGCACGACGGCAGCTATGTCGACCGCCTCCTCAACACGCCGGGCGGGCTTTTCAAACTACTCTACACGACGGTTATGGGGCTGGCCCTGCTGGTGTTTACCATCACCGGTTTCTGGCTGTGGTACGGCCCCAAGCGCATGCGGCGGGCGGGGGAGTGAACTTGCTTCCCTAAGCGATCATTCGTGTAACAGGCCGCATCCATGTTTTCTTCAGCAAATTTTCCCCACCATTTCTTTCTTCTGCCAATGATCTGACAACTCGGGATATACTGCTGACAGGGCTCACGATTCAGCGGTGGATCGGGGGAGCCAAAGGCTATACCGACTATCCGACCCTGTAATTGGCTGAAGTATGTCGGGACCCTGGTCGGGAGCCCCGACATACTTCGTACCGAAGATATGGCTTACAACGCTATCAGCCGCCCCTCAAACACCACCGACAGTGGCCGGAAGCCTTCGGCGGTGAGTTCCCCAAACAGCCAGACGGGCAGGTAGCCGCTCAGGGCCACGATGCGCCAGGCGGGCAGGTCTTCGATCAGCAGTGGAAGGGACTGTTGGTGCCGGTCTACGGCCAGCCAGGCGGCCTCCGCTGTCGAGTAGAGCACCACCACCTCCTCCAGCAGGGCGGGCAGGCTGCTGAGCCATGGGTTGGTTGCCAGGGCTGCCGCGTAAGCCTGCTGGCAGTCCGACAGGCTGCCAAAGCCCGACAACTGCTCATAGACGCTGCGCGACGGCAGCAGCTCTTTGACCACCGCCCGCTGCGGCAGCACCCCGGGGTAGTAGCTCAGCCGGCCCTGGTAGGCGCTGCCGCACACCCAATGGTCGGCAAACCCCTGCTGTCCGAAGCTAAAATCCAGCAGCAGCGCCCATTGGCCGCTGCTTTCGTGGCGCAGCCACACGCGGCGATACACCAGCTTATCCTCTTCACCGGTATACAGCCCCATCACCAGCCAGTGCCCGCTGACGACCGTGCCGGTGGCCAGTACTTCTTCTTTGCGCAGGCTGAGGCCTGCCAGTTGCTGCAGCTCCAGCTGCTGCTCGCTGCTGAGCTGCTCGCGCCGCTGCCAGGCGCGCACAAACAGGTAGAGGCTACCCAGCTCCGCCAGCAGGCGGTCGGGCCAGTCGGCCTGCTGAAAAAGGGCCGGCAGTGCCCGGATGCGGCGGCCGATGGCGCCGAGCTTGCAGTCGGTCATGCGCGCCGCCGGCTGCTGCCAGAAGGCCGCCGGCTGGCTTTCGAGCCCCGCCAGACCTTGCCGGATGAGGTCGCGCAGCCATTTGTCCAGCTCCTCCACGCCCTCGTCCATGAGCGCCAGCCGCTTGTCGCGCGCAGCGGCCTCCACGGCCCTGTCGCGACTGCCGGCAGCGGCCGCAGCGGCCTGCAGCTCAGGCGGCGGCGGCAAGCCCGCACGCCAGCGATCGTCGGGGTGTAAAAAAAGCAGCAAGAGCGCCAGGCTGTGGCGGCAGGGCTGCCGCGGCGCCTTGCAGCTGCAGCTAAAGGCTGCCGAAGGTTGCAGCCGCACCACAGGCTTGTAAGTGAGCCCCTCCTTGCTGCGGTATTCGCCCCACAGCCACTGCCCGTCCCCGGCCAGCAGTTGCCAGCCTTGGGAGAAAAACAGGCGGCGCGCCTCCGCCAGCGTCTTGCTGTCGGGCGCCAGCGACAGTAGCTGTCGGTAGCTTTCCGTAGGATCAACGGGCAGGAGCGGCATACCGGCGAGGCTGCTTTTTTTGGTAAAAAATACCCGCCGCGCTTGTGGCCGGCGCGAAAGGGCGCGCCGGGGGCGGTTTTTTGGAAAAAAACCTACACTTCCTCCTCCTCTTCACCGGCCGCCGGCGGCCGGGGCGGCGCATCCTGCAGCGCGTAGGTCGCATAGGCAAAGCCTACAAAAAAGGAGCAATACGCCCAGGGAATGATGCCGAAAAATACCAGCAGCCCCAACACCTGCCCCCATGATCCCAGCACCTGCAGCAGCGACATGATCATGACCGCAAACAGGAAGACCGAGAAGAAAGTGACGAGCAGCATGAAGACACTCCACCAGTTGCGGCTGATGAGCCGCCGGCTGGCTTCGAGCGCCTGCCAGGGGCCCAGCCCGAAGAAGGCGATGAACGGATAGGCCCAGAGGAAGCCAACCATCAGATAGACCAGCGGAATCATATTGATAAACAGCATGGTCGACGAGAGGGACGACAGCTCGGGCGCCTGCGGCGGCTCCGCCGGATTGGGGTTCTGCATCAGCTCCTGCACCCAACTGAAATAACCTGCTTTCTGGAGTATCTGAAAAGCTGGCACCAATACCAGCGCCAGTATGATCGTATAGATGAGGTTGCTGAGCATGAGCTTGCCGGCATCGAAGCGGCCTTCAAAAAAATGCACAAACCGCACAGGCTGCCCCGACAGCAGGCGGTTGGCAACCCAGTAGAAGCCCGTATTGAGCACGGGCGACAGCACAAAGGAAACAATCGCAAAGCTGTATTGCTGCGGCATCAGCTGGTCGAGCAGACTGCTGAGGATCGGCAGCAGCAAAGCAAAGGGGAAGAAGCCGCGAAAGTAGCGGCGGTACAACTGCAGCCCTTCCAGCAGGCACTGATTGGGCAAAAGCGGATACCCCTCCTGCAATAGTTTTTCAAAACGGTCTGTATGAAATATTGGCATACGTCTCCCTTAGCGGTGTAAATAAACAGTAAGTGGCGAGTCGCGGGCTCAGCAACATCTCCCTAATCCCGGAACGCTGCCGCTCATGCCACGCCAGCCAGGCTGACGACTCGCACCATAACAAGAAACCGCTAAAGTAAGGCTTTTGATGCAATACTTAGCGGTTTCCGGGGTGCAAAGCCTGTAAAGACTGCACCTGCCTGCAACAGCAATTATTTGTCGAGCAGAATCACGCCCGAAGCCAGAAAGGTGAGCTCCCGGCGCGGCTGCGTGATAGCGTTGATTTCTTCCTGACTCTTGCCGGCATCTTCTGCGTAGTGACGCAGGTCATCGACAGAGATTACCTGTACCGATGCTTCGCCTTCGATGATTACTTCGCGACCGGAGATATCCTTGGGCATAAAGAATGCATAATCCTTGAACCGCACTTTCATAGTGCCGGCCTGCTGGTCTTTGTCAGAAACGATGTTCATCCAGCAGCCTTTCGCCTGGCATACTTCACTTACGCGACCTTTTACCTTGAGGGTGGTAGGCTCCTGAATATTCTTGCTGAGCAACTCATCATAGCTGATAGCGCCTGCCGACGTGATGGGTGCACCGAACTGCTGCCCTGCTTCGTTTCCGGTGTTGTCCTGCTTGGCAGCAGCGACAGAGCGGCTTTGTTGGCAAGCACTGAGGATAAAGGCTGCCAGCAGCCCCAGATACAATACCTTTCTCATGTTTCCTTTTTTGTACAAAGATAAAAGATTAATGACGGTTGGGCAAACTGATCTTTGTTAGTGTTCAGAACGTGTTCAGGTGCTGCCGCAACTGGTCGATGTGGTCCAGCTGGCAGAAGTGCGGGTGCTGCAGTTCGTAGTCAATGGTCTCGTGGGCCCAGGTGGTATGAAAAGGTACGTGTACTGCGTGGCCGCCGATGGCGAGCACCGGCAGCACATCCGACTTGAGGGAGTTGCCAATCATGAGAAAATCAGCAGGCTGTATGTCGAGATGGCGAAGCAGCTTCAGGTAGTCCTTCTCTTGTTTGTCGGACATGATTTCTATGTGGTGAAAATATGGCTCGAGTCCCGATTTCCGGAGCTTACGCTCCTGGTCCAGCAGGTCTCCTTTGGTAGCTACCACCAGCCGGTAATCACCATTGAGCTCCTGCAGCAGTGCCTGTACCCCTTCGAGCAACTCGACCGGCTGGTCGAGCATCTCCTTACCAAATTGAAGGATTTTTTCAATTACTGCCGGCGGTGCCAGCTTTGCAGACACCTCCAGCGCTGCCTCGATCATTGACAGGATGAAGGCTTTCACCCCATAGCCGTAGAGCGGCAGGTTTTGCATCTCTGTCTTATAGAGTATCTGCGAGATGGTATGCCGGGGAAGGTAATTTTCCAGCAAGGCAGCAAATTTGCGCTCCGCCTCCTGAAAATAGGGCTCATTGACCCACAGCGTATCATCGGCATCGAAAGCAATCACCTGAATAGCCATAGCTTCATAATTTGCTGCCAAGGTACGCAATTCGGTTTATCAGTACACCGCCTTTATATTGAGGTCAAAATAGATATCGATGCGGTCGTTGACCTTGATGAGGCCGCCCATGGGGCTGGGCGGTACGAGCCCAAACTGTGCCATACTCAGCGGCTTGGATCCGTAGATGCGGTACTGGTTGTTGCCCGTAGCATGAAAGCTGACGGTGATATGCTCCTGCCGGCGGATACCGGCAATGGTGATGGCCGTGACGGCCTGCACCTGTGCAGAACTGGCTCCCACACGGCCTGCAGGAATCTGCACCCGCAGCACCTCTATCGAAGCTGAAGGATGCCTGTCTGCCTTGAGCGTTTCGTACATATCGCTGTTGATGCCGCGCTGCCCACAGTCCAGTGAGCGCGTCAAAAAGCGTATCTGCGTATTTTGGAAGGAAATAGTGGCGGGGCTTTCCCCGGTGACCAGCTGAAAAGGATTGGGCTGGCTGGGGCTGTAACATTCGCACTCGCAGGTAAAATTGACGACATTGCTGGAGCCTCTAAGGTAGAGGCGGCTGCCGGACTGGATGTAATATTGGCCGCCGGTCGTGACGGGCGTCAGTTCGGCGGCAGGCTGCCAGCCCCAGAACAGCAGGGCAAGGGCAAGTATCAAAAAACGGTAGGTAGCAGTTAATACGGCATCCATGGCTGTGTGATAAAGCCGGGCAGCGGACATTGAAAGTCCGCTGCCCTGGGATGTATAAATCAATAATGCTATTCAGAACAAGGATTCACGTCAATTCGTTCCCGGCTTACAAGCCAATCACTGCCTGGATCACGAAACCGTTAAAGTTACCATTGTAACGGAAGTCGGTCGTCGGGAAGTCAGCATAATCCTGCATAACATACTCGCCTTTCAGCAGCAGGTTGCGCGTTGGGAACCAGCCGGCAGAGATAGAAGTACGTGTAACGGTGATATCATCGGTAAAGGCAGCACCGGGAAGACGGCCACTGACGGTTGCGTAGCGGGCACCTACGAATGCCTGCTCATCCTTCAGGAAGCGGTATACACCGTCGGCAGCGATTTGTGTGAAGGTGCGGTCACCAGCCTCACTATAGTTACCACCCGAGATGGTTTCAAATGCACCAAACAACTCAAAGCCTTTGTACTTCACAAACGGGCTCACGACGAAAGCCGTCAGGCGGTTGGTGATACCAGGGTTGATACGACCAGAGGTAAATACAGCCGTCTTATCGGTAGGCGCACCTGCTGCGGTCACGATAGCGTCCATGATAGAGAAGTACTGAGAACCCGTACGGTCACCAGCATAGAGCGTGTTGCGCTGAATGCTGCTGTTGTGGTACAAAGACGCTGACAAGCGGAAGCGGAAACCTTCAAATGTATTGTCGTAAGCCGCTTTGGCGAAGATAGAAGGATTGCGCTTGATCGGCTCGAGGTTGGCACCTGTTGCTACCGTTGGATAGTTTTCAACGTTACCATTGATCAGACCGGAAGACATACCACCCATGATCATCAGGCCTTCAGCCGGGAAAACGTATACCTCACCACCGATCTCCGTCGTAAACGCGTCCATGATCAGGTTTTCACCGAATGGGTTGAACATCGCGTTACCGCCGTCGTTGCGGCGATAGTGTGCATCACCAAAGTTAGGCGTGAAGTGACCGATTTTTACGCGTACATACTTGGTATACCAGTCCGGGCTGCCAAACATAGGCAGTTTGTCAATCTGGATATAACCACCTTTCACCCAAAATTCGTTGTGGTGGCGTGATGACATATAGTTTTCCAGCGATACGCGGATACCGTCGTCGATCTGGAAGTCGAGGTTGAGGTTGGCCATCGCCAGGTTGAAGCCGCTCAGCGTGATGCTGCTGGTATCCTGACCGGCAATCGGGCGGGCATTGACCAGTGTAGAGTTGGTCATAGGCGTGCCATAGAGCAGGTTGCGGTTGGTGCTGTTGGTTGCCGATACAGGCACATAAGAAGCCTCATTGGAGTGCGTCAGGCTCTGGTATGTCTGCGTAAAAGCACCGCCGATGCGCACTTTTACACCTGTAAACTCAGGCTGGTCAGCGCTTTTGGAAGGTTCGAAGACGTTGATACCCCCTTTGTCCCAAGGGCGGAAGTACTGGATTTCAGGCTGCTGCGCCTGAACAGCCGTAGATATCAGCGAAAAGACAGTTGCTAGTAAAAACGTAATGGCTGATACATGCTTTTTCATGATACATAAATTTTAATGTGGGACTGAAAATCCTATAGAAGTTATGGATAGCTGCCCGCTTAGTTGGCCGGAGCAAGCGTAACTTTAAAGTTGACTTTGATATCATCGCCCGTCTTCATCGTGCCCATCATGGCTGTTGGCGGCGATATACCAAAGGTTGTCATTTTGAGTGCTTTGGAGCCCTGGAATACAACAGAGCCGTCGGACTGCCGGCTTCCCTCGGCGGTGATATCGACCGTCTTGCTAACCCCGGCAATGGTGAGCTGGCCTTCCGTTACCACGCTAAACCCTTTGGCAGAAGGTGTGATCGATTTGACTCTTCCAAGGCGGTAGGTGATGGTAGGGTGTGCATCGGACTTAAGCGCCTCATAGGTCTTATTGTCCATGATAGATCCTTTGGTGCTCTTGATATCGCGAACCTTGACCGTTACCAGCAATTCTGTAATAGACTCGAGGGTCGTACCGAAATTCATCCGGCCGCGAGCCGTCAGTGCTGTCACATCAGACTCCCAGTCGTGCAGCGAAGACGTGCCACTGATCGACATGCTTGCCTGCTTAAGCGTATAGGACTGCTGGGCGATCATGAGCCCTGCAAGCAGTACCAACGCGGTGGATAGAATGATTCGTTTCATGTCTTTGATTGGTTAGTTGATGATGCAAAGTAACCACCCGACGGGCCATGCCAGCGGTGACGACTGTCAACCATGCACGTGATTTATAAAGCAGGCAACAGTGATGTAAATCACATGGGCAGGCTGGTTATGGTCGCTGCCTTCACGAAAAAAAAGAGGGACTGTAAAAAATATGCCCAATTTTGCAGACATTTAAGGCTGTTTTCATTCGTTAACAGCTTATGACAGTTGCTGCAGGCGGCGGCACCGGCTCTTGTATGCTTCCCGCCTGCCCAATGAAACCAAACACATCGTAACATCCTCAATCCACTTTCAGGTATGCACATTCGTCTGCTTTTTTCCCTGCTGCTGGCGCTAAGCCTTGCGTACGTACAGGCCCAGGTTTCTCAGGATCATGTTGATTATATTGCCCGCCACAAGGACATTGCCATGCGGGAGATGGACAGAACCGGCATTCCTGCCAGCATTAAGCTGGCACAGGCCATCCTCGAGTCCGATGCCGGCCGCAGCGAGCTGGCGCGTCGTGCCAACAACCACTTTGGCATCAAATGTGGCAATGACTGGCGGGGGGATACCTATATGCAGGAAGACGATGACTACAACGACCGCGGGCAGCTGGTCAAAAGTTGCTTCCGGGTTTTCAGGACTACAGAAGCCAGCTTTGTTGCCCACTCTGAATTTTTGCGGGATCCCAGCAAGAATTTTCGCTACGGACCGCTTTTTCAGTTACATCCGACTGATTACCAGTCATGGGCTCGTGGCCTGCAGACGGCCGGCTATGCGACCAGCCCGACCTATGCCACCCGCCTCATTTCCATCATTGAGCGCTATAAGCTGTACGAGTACGACCAACTACCGACGGTAAGCCCAATGAATCCGGCCGAGGAAATCACCGCCAGCGAAGTGCTTGTCAACAACGATGTGAGTTTTGTCACCGCCAATCCGGGGGAGACGGTCGCAGCACTGGCGCAGCGCACCCGGGTAGCTGTCCAGCAGTTGCTCAGCTACAATGAAGAGCTCAACAAACCCGATCAGCAGCTGGCCGAAGGAGAACGCGTATACCTGCAACCCAAGCGCATCGGATGGCGGGGTGTGCAGGCGTGGCATACAGTACGACAGGGGGAGAGCATGTACCTGCTCTCTCAGGCCTACGGCATACGGCTCGACAAATTCTACGACCGCAACCGCCTCCTGCCAATGCAGGAGCCCGCAGTGGGCGAAAAGGTGAAACTGCGCGGATCACGCGTGCGGCAGGCGCCTCTGCTGCGCCAGCCGGCAACTGAGCCTGCCAGGACTTTTAACACCATGCAGCAGCCGGCGCAGCCGACGCAGCCGGCAGGGCAGCCAACATGGCCGTCGACACAGCCGGCAGGGCAGCCGACGCAGCCGGCTACGCAGCAGCCGGGGGTGCCACCGGCCAGCCAGGGCACGAGTCGGCCTGGCCTCATCATACGCCCCAGAAGTCCGGCCTATTATGAGCAAAATGCACCGGCTGTCAGCGGTCCGGCCAGCAATAACCCGTCGCCCCGGCCAGAACCGGCACCCATGCCGCAGGAGACAGTGCCCGGCGGCGGCAATTTTGACCCCATGCCACAGCCCCTGACGCCGCCGGCACCGGCCATAGCAGTACCGCCAGCCTCCGGTCCGCGGCTACATACGGTTGTGAAAGGAGATACACTGTGGAATGTATCGCAGCGCTACGGTACCAATGTACAGCAACTGCGGCAATGGAATCAGTTGCCGGATGACAACATACGCATCGGCCAGCAGTTGAGGGTTTCTAACTGATACAGCGCGTTTGCGGTATTTTATCCCCAAACGAAAAACGGTTATTTTCCTGCAGGTCGCAGGCTTTGGGGGGTTCCGGCCGGTGCCGGAAAGCCCAAAAAGCCAAAGACAGGCAGAAAAATAACCGTTTTTATTTCCCGCAATCAGCCCCGGCACAGGCCGGGCAGATAGGTTACGGGCGGTTTTTCACGTACTTTTCCAGAAACTGGTCCATCTCCCAAAGGGTGTGGAGTACGGACTCGCGGGCGCGGTAGCCATGACTTTCATGCGGGAGCATCACCAGCCGGACAGTAGCCCCGTGCCCCTTGAGGGCTGCGTAGAATCGCTCGCTCTGTATCGGGAAAGTACCCGAGTTATTGTCTGCTTCACCATGAATCAGCAGCATAGGCTCCTTAATGCGGTCGGCATGAGCGAAAGGTGACATTTTGTTGTACACATCCGGTGCCTCCCAGTAGGTGCGCTCCTCGCTCTGAAAGCCAAAAGGCGTGAGAGTACGATTGTAGGCACCACTGCGGGCGATACCGCCGGCAAACAAGTCCGTATGTGCCATCAGGTTGGCAGTCATGAAAGCACCATAAGAGTGCCCCCCGACGCCGATACGGTTGCGGTCGGCTACGCCCATCTCTACCAGATGGTCAATAGCTGCGCGAGCATTCATATCCAGTTGCTCAACAAAAGTCTCGTTGGGCTGGGCGTCGCCTTCACCGATGATGGGCATCGCAAAATTGTCGAAGATGGCGTAGCCGCGTGCCACCCAGTAGAGCGGAGAACCCCAGCTGAGGCGGGTAAATTCGTAGGGAGAACTCGTCACCTGCGAAGCAGCGTCTGCCGTTTTGAACTCCCGCGGGTAAGCCCACATAAACATTGGCAGCGGGCCGTCCTTTTGGGGGTCGTAGCCTGCAGGCAGGTAGAGCGTCCCCGTGAGTTCAACGCCATCTGTGCGCTTGTAGCGCACCAACTGCTTGCTCACATCCTTCAGCGCCGGGTAGGGGTGTGGAAAAGCCGTGAGCGCATTTTCTTTCCCTTCCTTGAGGTTGCGGATGTAGTAGTTGGGCGCTTCGTTGGCCGATTCGCGGCGAGTGAGTACCAGCCCCTCATCGCGGTTGAGCCACTCTACCAGCATCTCATAGTAAGGTGCTTCGGACCGCCAGAGGCGGTTGGCCTTGCCCGTATTGATATCGTATTCATCGATGAAAGGGCGGTTGCCCTCCGGAGAGGCACCTCGCCCGCTCAGGTAGTGCAGATTGCCGGAAGCATTGGTCAGCAGTACCTGCCGTCCGTACTGGTTGGGCTGGGTACTAAACTGGCCGGGATCGGTATAGCTGTCTTCATACGAGCGTTCAAACAAGGTGGTCACGCTACCGGAAGCAGTTACCGGCCATCGGCGAACGAGCTCGCGGCGATTGTTCCACCAGCGCTCCCGTACGATGACATAGGCATTGTTGTCGGCCCAGTTGAGCCCACTGTATCGCATCGACAGCGCCGGCCCCTTGACCGGCTGTCCCGAAAAAGGTGCTGACAGGAAGAATAGCTGGTCGCGCAGCTCTGCCGCCTGCCGCGGGTCTCCGCCATCCTGGGCTTCTACCCAGTACAGCATGTCCGGCCCTGAAGGCGCCCAGCCAAAGCTGCGGGGACCCTGCGGCACAGCATCGAAGCCTTTGGGCAGATTTTCTGCCAGCGGCAGGTCTGCCACCTTTTTTACCAGCCTGCCGTTGCGGTCATAGACTGTATACGTCTGCGGAAACCTGCTGTAAGGCACCAGGTAAGAATAAGGGCGCTGCAGTTGCCCGACCAGCAGATACCCATTGACCGGCGACACCGACAAGCTGCTGATGATGCCACTGATGCCCAGTGAGCGGCTCTTGCGGTTGCGCAAATCCACCGACTGCAGCGCTGCACTGGCGTAGTAATCAAACAACTGCTCGTCATAGGTATTTTTCAGCAGATCCTGGTAAGTGCGCACAGGCGCTGCATTGCCACTATTGCTCTGTACCACCGGTCCTGAAGGAACCACCGGCGCAGCAGGCGCAGCCTCTTTGGCTGTTTTGCTCTTGTACACAATCCCCTTACTGTCGGGCAACCACACAAAAGCACTGCCCGGCATAACGCTGTTGATGACCGCCTCCGTGAGCTTCTGGGCGGTGCGGGTCGTCAGGTCAACTACCCACAGCTCAATGCCCGCGTCTGTATGCTGGGCAAAAGCAAGCTTGCTCCCGTCAGGTGACCAGCTCAGATTGCTCATGCGCAGCGGTGCAGGCAGCCCACCTACAGGCTGCGGCTGGCTGTTGTCACCCAAAATTGAGCGCATCGACAGGCCGGTATAGTAGTCCGAACGACTGGGACCAAACAAAGCCGGATTGATGCGCAAGCCCGCCAGTCGCAATTCCGGCTGCGCTACCTCCGCAATACCGGGCAGCTCCGAACGATCCAGCAACAGCAGTAGCTGCCGGTCAGGACTCACTACCACCGTTGGCGTCGACGGCGCATCGACCAGGTCGACAATCACCTGTGGCGGCGTCTGATAACCTACTACTTCCTGCGCCATGCTAGTGCGGTATAAGCCCAGCAACATGACTAAAAATGCCCATTTTCTCATACGCATTGTTCTTCATTTGTGTAAAATATCGGTTACTGCCCGTGCCGCGGGCACAGGCAGGCATGCAAGCCCCCTCAACAGCCTGAGAATACATCAGGCGTTTTTTGCCACCGGCAAAAAAAACCCAATGCCCGCCCAAAAATTTACAGGCTGGACATCATCAACAGATCCAGATCTGTCGACTTAATATCAAACAACTGCCCCAGGTAATCGTTGGTCAGGCTGCCCTTGTAAAGATACACCCCATGCCGCAGGCCTTTGTGCGTAGCGAGCAGCTTTTCGATGCTGCCGGTATTGCCTGACTGCAACAACATGGGCGTCAATATATTGCTCACAGCAATAGAAGCTGTCTTGGATACGCGGGAGGCCATATTGGGTACGCAGTAGTGCGTAACGCCGTACTTGCTGAAGGTGGGGCTGTCAAAAGAAGTGACTGCTGAAGTAGCGAAACAACCGCCCTGGTCAATGCTGACGTCAATGATTATCGAGCCCGGCCGCATGCGGGCAACCATCTCCTCGCTCACCACAACCGGTGCGCGGCCTGTACCCGAATGAACCGCCCCTATGGCCACCTCCGCAGTTACCAGCTCCCGCTCGAGATAGATCGGATTGAGAGAGCTGGTAAACAGCGGCCGGCCAACCTGGTTTTGCAGTCGCTTGAGCTTGTAGATATTATCATCAAAAATGCGCACTTCGGCCCCCAGGCCGAGTGCTGTGCGGGTAGCATATTCGGCAACAATGCCCGCCCCCAAAATGACTACCTTAGCACTGGGCACCCCCGAGATACCACCCAGCAGCACCCCGTTGCCCCCGCCGGTGATGGAGAGCAGTTCGGCAGCCGTCAACATCGCATTGATGCCCGCCATCTCACTCATACACCGCACGACCGGGAAAGTCCCCGAATCATCTTTGATGTATTCCATAGCGAGTGCGATGACACGCTTTTCCCGCAACCGGTGGATGTACTCAGCGCTGATGATGGGCAGGTGCAGCGGTGATATCAGCACCTGATTAGGCCGCATCCAGCGAATTTCTTCGATGGTAGGCGGTGCCACCTTGATGATCAGGTCTGCTTTGTATACCTGCTCAGGATCGCCCACGATTTCGGCGCCTGCTTCAGCATAATCGTGGTCCGAAAACTTAGCCCGCTGGCCGGCGCCCGTTTCGACAATAATGCGATGCCCATTGTGGACCAGGTTCGCTACGGAAGCCGGCACCAATGCAACGCGATTCTCCTGCAGCGTACGCTCCCGGGGGATACCGATAAAAAGCTGGCTGCTGCGGCTGGGCGCCAACAGCACCTCGGGCTGCGTCTGAAGATGCCCGCTGGTAAACTCCGGGGGAACGGGTATTTTTTTCTGCTTATCACTCATAGCGCTACATATACGATATTAGCCGGCAGCTATCGGCCATAGGTTCAATAATCACCTGTACTGCCTCCTCGGGCAGCAGCGGTTCAATGATGGCCGGCCACTCAATCAGGCAGTAGTGACCACTGTCGAGGTACTCCTCAATGCCCATGGCGAGCGCCTCGTCCAGACTGTCCAGCCGATACAAATCGAGGTGGTAAACCACCTCTCCGCCGGCAGCCTCGTACGCATTTACAAGCGCAAACGTAGGGCTGCTGACGGGCTCTGCAACACCCAATGCTTTACAGAGCGACTGTATGAGTGTAGTCTTGCCCGCTCCCAAAGGCCCTGTGAATGCCCACAAACGGCGACCACACGCCCAGTCGAGCATGGCAGCAGCAGCAGCCGGTACAGCCGCCGGATCACACACCCGTACGTCCGGCATTACTGGATTTTTTTGCGGCTTACCTCTTCATAGTTGTATCTGCCTGCCGGATTCGCCTCATCTTCCATAGCCCGCATAACTACGATCTCATCGCCTTTGTCAATGACCGCGTAGAAATAATCACCGCTGCCGGCCCACCAGCCACCACAGGCAGCAACTGCTTCTGCCGGAATACCGTAGCGGGCATAGTCCTGGCGCTCAATGAGCTGGCAGGCAGCAATGGTATCGAGGACTGTAGAGGCCGTACCCAGCCGCAACGATACCTGCCGCTGGGGAAAATCTTCATTTTCGCCCCCTATGGTCATACAGTCCAGGGCTACAGTAATCCCCTGCATAGGCGCTGACGGCTGTGGTTCTTCAGCAGTCTCCTTGGTTTTGTCGTTGCCACTACAGGCCGACAAGCCCGCCAGGAGTACGACAACAGCCGGCAGTAAAAACAATTGCTTGAACATAATCATCTTTCTTTGGTGTACAAAGCTCTGCGGATGCCTTTCATCCAAAGACAAAGTTACGTTTTTTTGTAACTATTTACTCCCCTGCGGCAGCCGAAGGCTGTAGGGAAGGAGTGGAATTTCCCGGGCAGGTGCAAGCACTTGGTCGTATAAAAAAATATCAATAGGTTTGCAGATAACGTGCATACTATTGCCGCAACTAAGTTGTTTATATACTGTACAACGGCTGTCACGGGCCCGCCCGGCAGCCAGGATCAGGCCTGTTGTCAAAAGCCAGCACACTTTAAGCATGTCGCACCAAATTTCTGTTATTGTTAAGAACAGCATCAGCTACTGTGCCGCAAGGCCAGCGCGCAAGGCTGTATACATCATTGCTGCCTTGCTGTGCTTTTTCGCACAGGAAAGCATGGCGCGCACGGCCAGGTATCGCGCCACCTGGCGCGACAACCCTTCGACGACCATGGTGATTGGCTGGGATCAACTGTCGGGCAGCAATCCGGTCGTGCTCTACGACCTCGTCAATCACGGGCTGCAACTGCAGGCTTACCGGCAGCGTCGGCCTGCCGATAGGGTTGTGTTTGCCTCCGGCATGAACAACCACTTTGCACGGCTGCAGGGGCTGCAGCCCAATACGGTCTACTATTTTGTCATTGTTGACTCAGACGGCCCCAGCCGCCCTATGTCGTTCAGGACTGCCCCGGATGATCCCGGTCTTCGGCTCAGCATCATCGCCGGTGGAGATTCCCGCAATCACCGCGAAGCTTGTCAGGATGCCAACCGCATGGTGGGCAAGCTGCGGCCGCATGTGGTGTTGTTTAATGGCGACATGACCAATGAGGATAGTGATGCCGAATGGATTACCTGGTTTGACGACTGGCAGCTGACCATTGGCAGCGACGGCAGGATTTTTCCGGTCATCGTTGCCCGGGGCAACCATGAACAGTCCAATCAGGTGCTGGTCAACCTCTTCGATGTTCCCAGCCCTATGGTTTACTACGCCCTTACCCTGGGTGGCAGTTTGCTGCGGGTATACACCCTCAACAGTATGATCCCGCCGGGCGGGGAGCAGCATGCCTGGCTCGACCGGGATCTGCGCGAGCAGGGGCAGGTCACATGGAAATTTGCCCAGTACCACCTTTCTACCCGCCCCCATACTTCCCGCAAGTACGATATGGAAGATCAGATGCTGCATTGGTCAACGCTTTTTCACAAGTACGAGGTCCAGCTGGCTATAGAGTCTGATGCGCATGTGGTAAAAGCTACCTGGCCAGTGCGCCCGAGCCGCGAGCCGGGCAGCGATCAGGGTTTTATTCGCGACGACCTCAGGGGTACGGTCTACCTGGGGGAAGGCACCTGGGGCGCGCCTTTGCGTGCCAATGATGATGACAAAGCGTGGACGCGCAACAGTGCTTCTTTCAATGCATTTTTCTGGATCTTTGTTGATGAATACGGCGTTGAGGTGCGTACGATCAAAACCGATGGCTCGAGCAGGGTCAGTGAGGTGGATCATGCCGATCCTTTCCGCGCACCCTCAGGGCTGGTTGTCTGGCAGCCTGACAATGGTGATGTAATAACCCTTTTCAACAGCCATGCGGGGATGCGGCCTCCGGCACCGTTTGTGCAAAGGCGTATGCTGCTGCGCGAAGCCAGCGTCATGGCGCTGGGTGCAGATATGTCGGTTGCCTGGAGTACCCAGGAAGAGGCTGAAGCGGCGTCGTTTGCTGTACAGCGGTCAACCGACGCTGGTCAGTACTTTGAAACACTGGCGGTTGTACCCGGCAAAGGGTCAGGCAGCCATCACTATAATTTCGTAGATCCCGGCATCGCCCGGCATTGGGCGCCGGCTTCTCTGCGCTACCGCATCGTGTGTCGGCAGCCGCAGGCGGAAGACCAGCCCTACGACTGTCAGGGCGAAGACCTGTCAGATGCGCCGCTGGCACTGCGGCAGCCATCGCCTCCCCCCGCTGTCCTGCAGGCCGATGCCAGTGGGCGCGTCAATGTAAAGTATACCCTCAACCTGCCTGCCGATGTGGACATAGTGCTTATCGGCGCTGATATGCGCGAGGTAGCCAGGCTCAGCTATGCTGATCAGGCTCCCGGCAACTATGATAAGTCGCTGGACCTCAGCAGAGCCCCCGGCGGACTGTATTCGCTGATCATCAAGGCTAATAATGAATTGTTAATCAGCTATACGGTGAGGCGATAGGTCGCCGGACCTCAGCAGAGCCCCGGCAGACTGTATTCGCTGATCATCAAGGCTAATAATGAATTGCTAATCAGCTATACGGTGAGGCGATAGGTCGCCGGACCTCAGCAGAGCCCCCGGCAGACTGTATTCGCTGATCATCAGGGCTAATAATGAATTGTTAATCAGCTATACGGTGAGGCGATAGGTCTTCGGTACAGCGTTCGCATAAGCCGGTAATCAGTACCTGAACCTGCCGCGCCTGATAATTGCCCGGAATACGGATGGCGGGAGCCGCCGTCTCGGGCAGGCAATAGGTGTGATCACAGGTATCACACTTAAAATGCAGGTGGTTGTCGTGGTGATCATGGTCAGAACAGCCCTCAGCGCACAAGCTGTACTTTACCCGACTCTGGTTGTCAAGCACTTCGTGGATAAGGCCGGCTTCTTCAAAGGTTTTGAGGGTCCTGTAAATGGTGACCCTGTCGAAAGATTCGTGCACGCAGTCTTCCAGCTCCCCCTGCGAGAGTGCGTAGGGGTGGTTGAGAAAAATCTCCAGCAAAGTACGCCTTGCAGGCGTGTTGCGGAGTTTTTTTTCTTGTAACAATGCTAGTATCTGCGCTTCCATAACTTTCTGATCGACATTTAGACAGGTGTTGGGCTGTGGCCGCCTGATTTGGCGGTATGAAAATACGTATATGCTGCATTTCTGCTTATACTTATCAGGACAATTTTATACTGTAAAAGTTGCAGGTTGCCGCCCGGCAACCTGCGAAACAGGTGGTGGTTGATTTTTTGGCCAAAAAATCAAGCAGTATGCGTGCGCAATGCCTGCAGGGCATTGCGCACGCGCTCCGCCCCTGCCTCCCTGACAACCGCAAAGGGGCGCTGCAGGCGCCGCAGCAGCGATTCGTACTGCTGAAAAAGCTGCAGCCGCTCCGCCGGCGAGGGCGCCTCCCGCAGGGGATCCTCCTCCCACGCAAGGTCGGGATAGCACAACAGGCAAAAATCATAGCTGCGGCAGCGAACTGCCTCCTCTATCCACGGGTCTACCTGCCCGTACTTGACCAGACTCCATACATAGACAACTTCGGGACCCGTATCGCAGAACAGCCAGCGCGTATGACTGTGCGGGTAGGCATCCTCACTTTGGCACTGCCCACGGGCAATCAGCAGCAGATCCTCCTGTACATAGGGCCTGTCGATGGCCTCGAGATAAGCACGCGCATACTCGGGTATCCAGTCCGCAGCCGGCACAGAAGCTGCCAACTGTTGACAAAGTGCGCTCTTACCGCTGGACTCCGGACCTGTAATCAATATTTTTTTCATCCCTCTTTTACAAACACAAAGATAAAGACCTTTGTTGTAGCAAAATGAGCCGGCCTGAGGTGAGCTTGTCCGCTAAATATTCGCCGCCCGCAGCGGCGAAACAAGCCCGGCGCCAGGCAGCCTGTTTGATTTTTTACAAAAAACCAAGCAGGCTTTGGCTGCATATAAGACTATTTACCAACACATTAATCATTTACAGGAATCGCATCCCATGCACGACATCGAACCATTCACCCTCTGGCGCGATGAATACATAGCCGCCGAAGACCGCCGGTCGCCCTTTTATGGCGCGCGCAACAGTCTGACCCAGTATACGCACAAGATATATAACTATTACATCCACCCGCAATGGGATAGTTTTGGATCCAACACCCTGTACGCCAAATTGCTTTTCGTTGACTACAGCCAGGGCTATGCCATACTCGAACTGATCGGAGAGTGGAACGATTGTCTCTACAACGATGTCATGTACCTTAAGCGCTACATTGCCGATCCGCTCATTTCACAGGGTATCGTGCGCTACATACTCCTGTGCGAGCAAGTCCTGAATTTCCATGGCGATGACGATTCCTACTACGAGGAGTGGTATGATGACATCAAGGACGATGACGGCTGGATTGTCTGCCTGAATACCTTCGCCCATGTGGTCGAAGAGATGCAGAGCACCCGACTGCAGCACTACCTGCACTTTGGCAAGATTTTTAACAACATCAACTGGCGCCCGCACAAGCCGGACCGAATCTATGAGGCTATTGAGGGCCTGGTACAGCGCGGGCAGCGCAGGCTCTACTGAGCAGCTGTCAGGCCGGCCAGGCGGCATTGGGCATAAAGCCCGGCTATGCCTGCGCACCTGCCGCTACGAGTCTCTGTCTTGTCTGCCAACATCTGCCTGAGGATGTCAGCGCCGGCGCTGACATCCTCAGACAGTCTCTTTCGTGTCCGCCAATACTGAAATCCGTGATAAGCGCGCTTTTGGCTCAGACCTCAGGCGGTCTCTATCATGTCTGCCAACACCCCCTCCTTCAGCGCAAATTCGGAGACAGTGAGCTCCCGGATACCCGCCATCTCCAGTACCGTTTCGATGAAAACGATCGCAATGCCGATCATGTCGACCCTTTCCGAAGGCATCCACGGCAGCGCCTGCCTTTCGGCACGAGTCCTGCGCAGCAGGTCCCGGGAAAAATCCGCCACCCGGCTAAGGTCGATACGGCTGCTGAAGGGCGTGGGTTTGTCTGTTGAAAGTAGCTGGTCCAGAACATCAAAGGTACCTGATGAGCCCACAAGGTGGTGTGTGGGCAAGGCCGTCAGCGCTTTTTTGAGCGGCTGCAGCCGGGCTGCAAACTGCGCCTTAAGCCGTTGAATGTCCGCTGTCTGTAGCGGGTCGATATGCTGGTACTCCTGAAAAAAGACAGCTATACCCACCGGAAAACTTTGTGCCCATAGTACGCGGCTGTCCTCTGCAATGATGAATTCGATACTTCCGCCGCCAATGTCCATGATAAGAAAGCGGCCATGGGAAGACTGCCTGCCCAGCGCCCAGTCGACGCCCCGATGAATCAGGCGCGCCTCCTCGTCGCCATCGATCAGGCTGATCTGTATACCCGTAGTACTGGCCACTGCGGAAACAAAATCGCGGCCGTTGTCGGCTGTGCGCAGCGCGGCTGTACCCAGCGCACGCAACTGTTTCACCGGCCTGGCCGTCAGTTGCTGCGAAAATCGGAGCATCGTCTGCAGCCCGCGCTCAAAGGCGGCGTCGCCAATGCGGTGCAGACCCGACTCTCCGAGTCGCACAAAGACGCGATCTCTGTGATCAACCTGCAGCTCGCCCTGCGCATTCAGGCCGGCAATCAGCAAGTGGAAGGTGTTGGTTCCAAGGTCGATAACAGCAAATTTGTTGTCAGGCATAGGTAGTGGTTGTGATAATTATTGCCCAGGCAGCCGGGCAGGATTAGCCCAACCTGCTCTGTACACAGGTATAGGTTGTGATAATTACTGTCCGAGCACCTGGGTAAATACGTCCTGGTAAAATTTGAAGCCGCGCTCTGTCAGCAAGTTGGCATAGGCGGGTTTTCCGTTTTCCTGGAAGATGTAATAAACACAGCCCTGCCCCATGACCAGATCTGCTTCTTCCACATTTTTGCCGGCTACCTGAAAAAACACCCTTCCCATAGGCTTGCAGGCAGGGTTGAGGGTAGGTGCATTGGCGCCTATACCCGCTAAAGTGCCCTGAATGGCTGATCTTTCCTCCTGGCTCATGGAGAAATCCAGGTCGAAGAAGACAAAATCGATATAGTCGCAATTGTCCCAGAGATACTGCAGCCGTTCTTTTGACATGGGCGGCAAGGAGCTCGCACTGTTGCTCACGGCTGCAGCAGGTGTAGCAGGACTGGCAGCAGTATTTTCTGTACTATCAGCCTCCGACGGCTTGGCATTGTCGCTGCAGGCGAGCAGGCTTGTCGTGGTGACAATCAGCAAAAGAGCAAAGAATTTGCTTTTCATAGCAATTGATTTTAGAGAATGCAAATATAGCGATTTTTATCCCTGTCGACCGCGCCTTTTTGGGCGATTGCTGCGCGCTTCAGCAACTCAGCCCGGTGATTGTTCGCGGTAAAAACGAATGGATTCCAGGATGAGCGCTTCCTCAACCGACTGATCAACGACTGCTTCGCCAATAGCGGACAGCAGACTGAAATTGATGCGATGGTCTTTGTTTTTTTTATCCTGCCGCATGAGCGCAAGCAGCTCAGCATCTGCAGCCGATGGCAACCGGCAGAAATCAAAGTGGGTACGGATGAGATCGACAATCTGAAGCAGCGAATCGTAGGGAAGGCCACAGCAGCGGTGAGAAAGCCAGGCTTCGGCTATCATGCCTGCGGCAATAGCTTCCCCATGCAGCAGCGCCGCCTCTGTTGGCAGCAGGTAACTTTCAACTGCATGGCCTATGGTATGCCCAAAATTCAGCGCTTTGCGTATGCCCTGCTCCTGAAAGTCGGCCATGACAACCGCCCGCTTTATGTCCACAGAATGAACAATCCACGGTTGCCAGTCAACCTCCTCCAGCCGTCCGAGCTGTCGGATGGCCGGCCAGCAGGATGCATCTGCAATCAGCACGTGCTTGATGATTTCAGCAAAGCCGGAGCGAAGCTGCCGAAAGGGCAGTGTTTTGAGAAAAACGGGGTCTATCCACACAGCCTTAGGTGCCTGAAATAAGCCTATGCTGTTTTTGATATCGCGATAATCAATGCCCAGTTTGCCGCCCACCGAGGCGTCGACCTGCGCCAGCAGGGTGGTAGGGAACTGTATAAAATCGATGCCCCGCTTGTAGGTGGCTGCTGCAAAACCACCCATATCTCCGATGACCCCGCCACCGAGGTTGATCAGACAGTCGGCCCGCGTAAACGAAGCGTCAAACAACTGATCCCAGATGCGCTGACAGGTGTCGAGTTGTTTGTATACTTCTCCGGCCGGGATGACGATCAGTCGGATTTCCCGCTGGCTCAGCAAAGGTTGCAGCAGCGGCCAGCAGTGGCGGAGGGTGTTGTCGTCTGCCAGTACAGCCAGTTGTTTGTACGGTTGCGCCTCCAGCCAGTCAGCAAATGGTTGGCATACAGCGCCTATGTGTATATCGTATTGTGGTAATGCTAGTACTTGCATAGCGACATCCTAAGCATTTGGTGGAACAAAAGTAGCCACAGCGCCTGCAACAGATCGTAAGCCTGTCGCAGAACCGGTACCGGACAGGAACAAGAGCAGCTATTGCTACCGCAACAGATCGTAAATCTGTCGCAGAACCGGTACCGAACAGGAACAAGAGCAGCTATTGCCATTGATGCTTCAATCCTGAGCCCGCTGGTCACCGGCTCACGCGCATCGTACGGACCATCACAAAGGTAAGTTTTCCATACCTCCTTCAACACCCCAATGAGGATAAAATTGCATGAAAGTACTTCGTGACAAGCGTGTAGCGAAACACTTTCATGCAATTTACCCCTATCTTTGTCAACAAGTAAACAATATGCCGATGGAACTCCGCCTGCACGCTTTTGACCTGCCGCTGGCACATGCCTTTACCATCACCCACCAGGCTGCCAGAACAGTGCAAGCCAGTCTGGTAGCCGAACTGCGGGATGATTCCGGGCTATCGGGTTTTGGCGAAGCGACTGCCACCATCTACTATGGCATCAGTCGCGAAGGGATGATTCAAAAACTCGAGCAGGCGAGGCCTTTCATTGAAAATACCCCTTTACAACAGCCGGAGCAATACTGGGAGGCGCTGCGGCCTCATCTTTCCGACAGTCCCTTTGTACAGTGTATGATTGATGAAGCCGCCAATGACCTTTGGGCCCGGCGACAGGGCAAACGGCTGGGTCTGCTGTGGGATCCCCCCGCTTCCCCCCCTTTGGCAACCAGCTATACCATAGGACTGGCCGAGATTCCTGAGATGATTGCCAAAATGCAGGAACGCCCCTGGCCTGTCTACAAAATCAAACTAGGTACAGCTGACGATTTGTCCATCGTGCGCGCACTGCGGGCACATACCAAGGCCGCTTTCCGGGTAGACGCCAATACAGCCTGGACGGCAACCCAGACCGTTGAACTCTCCGGTCCCTTACGCGATTTGGGTGTGGAGTTTATTGAACAACCTCTGCGCCCGGAAGATACCGACGGACAGGCTTATGTATACAAGCACAGTCAACTACCCGTCATTGCCGATGAAAGTTGTCATACCGAAGCGGATGTCGAGCGCTGTGCACCCCTTTTTCACGGCATCAACATCAAACTTATGAAATGCGGAGGCCTGACGCCGGCGCGCCGTATGATTACCAATGCCCGTCGGCGAGGGCTGCGCGTCATGGTTGGTTGCATGACGGAGAGTTCTGTTGGCATCTCTGCCATTGCACAGCTACTCCCCTGGCTCGACTATGTAGATATGGACGGCGCACTGCTACTCGCAAAAGACCCTGCAGAAGGTGTGTGCATTGATGAACAAGGACTGGTACACTTCCCGGATGCCCCCGGCACTGGTGTGCGCCTCAAGTGAGCCGTAGCTGATGTATGTTGTTGCGCGCATGCGACCGGGGAGTGCGGCCCGGCAGCGGTGGAGGGGGATAAAAAAACCTCCCTTGTTAACGAGGGATCGTTTACAGGGAGGGTACAAAACAAAAAAACAGCAGGAAATTCTTTGGTTACTAAGCTTTTTGCGGCTGTGCCGCAAAAAGCTTAGTAATCGGTTATTTTGCTGTTTGATTTTTTTCAAAAATCAAACAGCAGGTGTTGTGTTTTTTTGCGGCTGTGCCGCAAAAAGCTTAGTAGTCGGTTATTTTGCTGTTTGATTTTTTTCAAAAATCAAACAGCAGGTACTGTGTTTTTTTGCGGCTGTGCCGCAAAAAGCTTAATAGTCGGTTATTTTGCTGTTTGATTTTTTTCAAAAATCAAACAGCAGGTGTTGAAGCTTTTCCCGGCAATGCCGGGAAAAGCTTCCCAACTGCTTCAGGTTTTTGGCGGCACAGCCGCCAAAAACCTGAAGCTTTAAATTTCACTAATCTTTCTGATGACGAGATAAAGCCGGGTATGTTCATTCACTTCGATGACGAAAGGCTCGTGCTCGAGATAATTGGCAGAAATCAGGCGCAGGTGCGTGATACGACCTTTGTCATTTCTGATAGTTTTGACGTACTTGACCCACAATTGCCCGTTGTTCTTGACTGCGTAGACCTTATTGTCCTTGATCTCATGCAGGCCGTTGATCAGCCTGCAGATGATCATATCTCCTTCATAAATAACCGGTTCCATACTGTTGCCATTGACAGGGATGGCTACGAGACCGGAACCTGACAGGCCCGGCAGCGAAAAGTACTCCATAGTCTCCCGCTCATCATTTACCAAAGGCAAACCGGCCAGAGCCTCGACAGAGGTCGCCAGGATATTCCCCTGCCGGGCTTTAGTGCCGCGGTCTACCTCCGGCTCAGGGGCTTCGGAAAGATCAAATCCAAAGGGAACACCAATCCCCTCGAACATATAAGATATGTTGACACCATACTCCTCACACAACTTTCTGGCCTGACTGTAGTCAATACAACGATTCTCTTTCGGATTGAGATAAGCGCGAATGATGTGCCCGTAGGCCTTGTTGCCAAGAATTTTCTCAGCAAAATCCCCCATACCTTTACCTCCGCGGTCATTCTTTACAATCTCTCCTCTATCCTCTAAAATCCTGAATACCTTGATAAAACGCTCGTTCAACTGTCTCCGGTCATCACTTATCATATTGCACGGCTTTTGTTGATAAATAACAAAACTGATTAATTTCACCACAAGATAAAACAAATATTTTTATGCAACAAATGTTTTGAATGTCTTTTTTAAAAATATTTTGGCTCAATATAATCTGTTTATACATATGGTGTTTTGGTCAACACTGCCATCACTGGGCAGCAAAGCGCCGTACACTGGTTTTATCTGCGCCAAACGCTGCCGTATTTGACCGGATTGTCCGTAGCCTGGTTGATCTACAGCTATCTGCCACTGCGATGACAATCCGGCGAGCTCTCTGCCTACTTCCTGCGCGTCAATAGAATGAATTCTTATCTTTGCGAGCCGCCTGATGCGGGCAGCTACAGCCAAAAGCCATTGCACAACTGCTCAGCGCCTGTCGGCGATTTTATGCCAAAAACAAAAACGGCGTATATTTTCGCACATTTTTGCGTTTTTGAAGGAGTGCGGTGGCCGCCGGGCGACTGAAAAAGGGCAAAAATCTGTGAAAAGCACTATTTTAAACCTACTGATAAAATGCCGGATAAGCACTCGAGCAGCATCCGGACCGGTTCGTCAACACCTCTGATCCGCATTGATTGAGACATTACAAAGTGTTGGTTTCATATGAAAAGAATGAATTCCATAGGCTGTATAGCCATCGGTTTGATTGCAACCGTTAAGTTGCTGTGTGCCCTTGAGCTCAGTGCCCAGCACCTCAGTCCGCTTGCGGGCAATGCGTCGATATGGCTGCTGCATCAGCAGGAAGAACGTTTATTGCCGCCACCCTCCGGTCGCTATACATCGGCAGAAAAGACCGATGATTGCGAGCTGCCGGTGAGTGGTGCGACGGTTGTCGTAGCAGGTGATACGCTCCGCCAACTCATCACCGCAGACAGTTCGGGTCGAGGACCACTCATATTTCAGTGTATCAACTGCGCTGCAGCAGTCAACGGACAGGCATCTTTGGCAGGCAACTTGCTCACCTACACGCCCAATCCAACTGTAACAGCAGGTATAGACCAGTTGGGAATCGCTGTTTGTTCGGCCACTACCGGGCTATGCTTCGACACTTTGTACTACGACCTGCTCGCCCGGCGGCGCGACAGACACTACTTCCCTGCAGCGCA
This sequence comes from uncultured Saprospiraceae bacterium, assembly GCA_964441755.1. Taxonomy (GTDB): domain Bacteria; phylum Bacteroidota; class Bacteroidia; order Chitinophagales; family Saprospiraceae; genus JAUMBM01. The sequence goes on along the minus strand of CAYTVG010000001.1, from coordinate 583,289 downwards.
GATCGTGAGCCCTGAGTCTGTAACCCAACTGGCGATCAACACCACTGTGCTGCCGGGACAACTGCGCTGCAACGAATTCGTCGACTGTCCCGACAACTATGCCGGCCGTGATCAGCTTGCTTATTTTTCTGATTATTCGGGTCCCGACGAAACCCTCATTTACCGCGCTTCCCGCTTTGGTGGTGTAGATTCCGTATGCGTCCGTATATGCGACGATTACGGCATCTGTGACACCTACCACTACGCATTCCGCATCAACAGGTCCAGCCGGGCACTGCCCTTTATGGATGATTTTTCCGGAACTTCCCCTGTGCCGGATGGCAATTTGTGGCTCGACCGGGAGGCCTATATCAACACCTCTTTTGGTATACAGCCCCCTTCTGTGGGGGTAGCCACCCTCGATGGTGTCAACCACCGCGGCAGGCCCTGGGGCGGCAATCCCGGACAAGCCGACCGCCTCACTTCTACCTATCTAAACTTACAGGGCGTGCTGGGCACACCCGTGCTCACTTTCTGGGTACAGCGCGGTGGCCTGGGCGACCGCCCCGAAATCAGCGACTCTCTGCTGGTACAGTGCATACTGCCCAACGGCCAGTGGGTGACCGTCAGAAGCTTTGCCGGCCTGCCGGGCAGTACCCCGGTGACGGTTGTCGACAGCTTCCGGTTTGTCTCCATACCGCTCACATCAATCTTCCAGCACGCCTTCTTTCAGTTTCGTTTCGTCAACGTGGCTGACCGGCAGGGCATGCGGGACATCTGGAACATTGACTACGTACGACTCGATGTGCAGCTCACCCAGCGCACCATCAGCGATGTGGCTTTCACCCGCCTGCCGGACCCCATCATCACACCCTACAGCAGCATGCCCTGGCGGCATTTCAAAGCCGATCCGACTGCCCTGCTGCGGGAAGAACTGCAGGTGGGGCTTTACAACCATGCCGACCAGACGCTCAATGCGAGTCCTTCGGCCGTACAACTGCTGGAGCTCAACAGCAATTTGCAACCCTTTAGCACCGTCACGCTCTTCAACGCACAGGAAAGCAATATTCCCAACGGCGACTGGATCAATCGGTCTTACAGCCTGCTTGGCGATCCGACCTTCCCTTCTGTATGGGCTTCATTCCTTGCAGGCATGAACAACACTGCCTACAACGCCTATGACGAGCTTCGCTTCAGGCTGCGCTACTCCCTCAACAATACCAGTCAGGTGGGTGGTCCCGGCCTCGAGTCTGTCTCCCGCAACGATTTGGTAGAGCGCACCACTGTCTTCTCTGATTTTTTTGCCTATGATGATGGTACAGCCGAGGCAGCGCTGGAAAACGGGCCGGGGCGGCAGGTTGCGCAGCGGTATACAGCTAGCGTGGCCGATACCCTGCAGGGCATACAGCTTCACTTCCCCTATACGGGCGGCAGCTATGCCCAGCAGGATATGCGTCTGCGCGTCTGGATTGGCGAGCTTGACGGCTCTCCCGAATACGAGTTGCGACTGACTCCCGACTATACAGATGTTTACTTCGACACCCTGCACGGCTTTACCTCCTACCCGCTGGTCGATGCCACCGGCCAGCTGAGCCCGCTGCCGCTGCCTGCAGGCGATTTTTACATTGGCTGGCTGCAGGCGTCCAACTGCGCTTTGGGCAGTTGCATCGCTGTAGGCTATGACCGCAACAATCCGGTAACAGCAGGCAATATATTTGCCAACAACGGGCTGGGCTGGGTGCCTGTCAGCGGCGTGCTGCCGGGAGCACTCATGATTCGGCCCGTCGTGGGCAGCGAGCCACCCCTGCCGACGGCCGATGAGGAGGTTGCTGCAGAACAACCACTGCTGGTGTACCCCAACCCTGCTACCGGCAACCTTTTTGTACGGCTGCCCGCAGATGATGACAATCATGGCTGGTCTTACCGGTTTTTTGATACCAAAGGCCAACTGCTCGCGCAGGGGCAGCTGCTGCAGTCCATCCCGCTGACGGGCATGCCTGCCGGAATGTATATCCTTGAGCTGACGCATACGCTCAGGCAGCAGCCGTACCGGCAGCGGGTAGTTGTGTATTAACAAAATACGCGGGCTTTGCTGCCGCGGCAGCAAAGCCCGCATATTCAAAATCTTACACCATTATAATATTATGAATATCTCCGTTCAGGAACTCAAGCAAAGGATGGATCAGGGTGAGCAGGATTTCCTGCTGCTCGACGTACGTGAAAATGCCGAAAGAGCGGCCGGGCATATTGGCGGGCTGCACATCCCGATGGGCTTCGTGCTGGCACGTCTCGACGAGCTCGAAGATTACCACGACAAAGAAGTGATTGTCTATTGCCGAAGCGGCAATCGCAGCGGCATGGTGCAGCAGTTGCTGCTGGGTCGCGGTTTTTCAAACGTCAGAAACCTGACGGGTGGTATGACGGCCTGGGAAGCCATGCAGCCTTAAACGCCGGCGGCAAGTCTTTTAACCATCAAAATTCCCACTTAAGGTTGAGCCGCAAGTTGCGGCCCGGCTCATCGGCATAGTAGCGAAGCCGGTTGAGAAAATCGCGGTAGCGCACATTGAGTGCATTGTCGACCAAGAGGTAGATGTGCAGGGTGCGGCCGGCTATGCGCGTATCTGTTGCCAGGCTTAGCGACAGTAAAAAATAGCCCGGCGGCGGCGGCAGAAAGTCCTGCGCGGGCAAAATGCGCGTCTGCTCAAAAGCGTAGGTAGCACTGACTGAGATACGGTTGTTGCTAAAGCTGCGCCACTGGCCCAAAGTGTGGGTAGCATCGGCCGAAAGCCTGTCGGCGGGCATGCCAAATAGCGGCTGACTCCCTCCCAGATCGCGCCCCCTGACCATGGCATAGCGGACTTCAAACTCCCACTGATCCGAAGGCAGGTATCGCCCGCTGAAATCGAGTCCGGACAGGCTCGCATCTGTCTGCTTATACAAAAAGAGCGGGAAAGCCCCCCGTATCGTAAGCCTCCGCTCCGCCTGCGGCTCGAGAAAAATATAGTCTGCAATATATTGATAATACAGGCTGCTCTCCAGCAGCCACTTTTTGCGGAAGCTAAGCGTATGCGTCCACACGGCCTTGGCCGAGCGCTCCTGCCGCATCGACGGATTGCCCTCTTCTATGCCTGCCACGCCCTGGTGCAAGCCTCTGCTGTGCAGCTCATTGGCCTCCGGCGACCGCTGCACCAGCCCCACATTCAGCCGGGTATTCCAGCCTTTCAACAAGGGATACTCCAGCCCTCCGGCCAGCGTGAAATTGTGGAATCGGTGGTAGAAACGCTCCAGCCGGCGCGGCAGCTCTGCAGATACCACCTGCGCATCCAGCGCAAAAAAATCATATCGCCCCCCTGCCTGCCAGGCAAGTTTGCCCCTGCTACCGTGCAACAAGCCGTAGGCCGAAGGCTGATACGACTGATAATCAGGCACCAGCGGCAATATGCCCGTACCCGCCTGATTGTGATTGTCCTGAAAGCGAAGCTGCAAGCCTGCCTTCCAGTTGCTGCCTGTCGATCGCTCCTGCTGCCAGTGCATATCCAGAAAGTGTGCCTGCAACAAGAGGTTGAGCGCAGGCGTATTCGACCGGCCACCGCGGCGTACATCGAACTCACGCCGGTGATTGAGCTGACCGCCATAGGTCAGTTGAAAAGAGCGTCCCTCGCTGTAGTAATGCTTGTAGTTGTACTTGAGCAGGTGGTGCGTCACCGCCTGTCGCGGTGCCTCCAGCCGGCTGCTGTAGGAAGGTTCTGTAAAAAAGGGCGTCTCGCGGCCGATGGCCGCAGACAGGTCGGTCAGGTTGCCGATATGCGCTCCGCGCAAAATGCCCAGCCGGGTGTTGAAAAAACTGTAGTAGAGCTGCTGGTAGCGCTGCCCCTTGTGGCGGTTGAGCTGCGCAGCCAGCGCCTGCTCGCGCAGGCCCGTATTGCGCAGAAAATAGTCTGGCGCCCGACGGTCGCCCGAAAATTTATAAGTCCCCGTCACCCGCCAGTCGGCCCAGCCGCCACCCTTCTCAAGCCGGGCCGAGGCCGTCTGCATACGCCCGTTCGTCTCTCCGACATACTGCGCAAAACCATGCAAGTGCGGGTCGGCAGCGATGGGCGAAGCTTCGGTCAGCACAGCCCCGCCCAGGGTGTTACCGCCATAAGGGATAGCATCTACCCCCCGCACCACTGTCAGCCTGTCGGCGGTAAACGGGTCAATTTCAGGTGCATGATCCGCTCCCCACTGTTGCCCCGCCTGCACCAGACCGTTGTTGAGGATAGCAATGCGGTTGCCACTGAGTCCGTGGATAACCGGCTTGGCAATGCCGCTGCCGTTGCGCAGCACACTCACGCCTGCCAGCCGGCTGGCAATATCTGCCAGTGTGCGACCAGCCGCTGCCTCCAGCTGCTGCTGGCTGAGGCTCGACTGGCTTTGACCGGCGTTGCGCAAGCGCTCTTCCGTGACCACCACCCCCTCCAGCATCGCCTCATTGTGCGACAACTCCACGACCAGGCTGGTATCTCTTTCCAGCACCCAATACAGCCGCTCGGTATGACAGCCGATGTGACTAATCTGCAAGTGCAACGGACCCCGGCATAGCCCCCGGATCACAAAACGCCCCTGCTCATCGGTCTCGGCACCGCCGCCTGTCTCCTCGACCCATACACTCGCATACGGCAGCGGCTCGGCCGTATAGGTATCGATGACCTGTCCGCTAAGCTGTAAAGTACAGGCCGGCTGCTGGGTTGCTGCCAGCAGCGGCAGCAGCAGCGCGCCCAGCAAGAGTTTTACAATACGATCTGTCATGTTTTTATTGTGAATAGCTTACGCTTAGCAGCAGCCGCAACCGCTGAGAATGCATTTTACTGACTGACTGAACAGCTTTTGGCGGCAATTGCCGCCAAAAGCTGTTCAGAATCAATAGTTGCTTTTTGATTTTTTTCAAAAAATCAAAAAGCAAGTATTCATTTTCGCTGCCTATTGTACGGTGACCGGGAAGATAACTTCGATATCCGTTTCGCCACCCGCATTGGTGATATTCCCCTCTCTTACACCTGCCGCGCTCTTATTGGGCTCATGACGCAGGATAACCGTGAGATTACCGCTACCGGCAGCACCTGTGGCTACGGTTGTATTCAGTCCTACAGGATTGCCGCCTGCGTCCTGGTCTGTGTAGGTGATGGTCATACCCGCTACCGTTGAGCTAAAGAAAAACTGGTGCGTTTCTTTTTCGGCTTCGATTTCTTCCGTGATGTTTTCTGCAGGATTTTTCGACTCATCCAGCAAGGTCACTTCTGCTGTGTAGCTGGTATTTGCCTGCAGGTTGCCGCCCTGAATGGTGGGCGCGTTGCCGCCATCACCATCGGTGTCGCGAAAAACAAAGACGACGGGGCTGCCGCCACCTACCGGTGTCAGCGTATACTGCAGGGTGGTGATAAGTTCTTCCTCATTGGGCACTGCATCATCTTTGCAGGCACTGATTGCCAAAACACTGATAAACAGCAGTAACATTGCTGAGCGATTGATTATATTTTTCATTTTACTGTTTTTTGAATAATAAAAGAATGTTTGTGCGAGCCTTTTCACGCACATAAAACCCGGCTGCCGGCTACGCACCCGCGCAGCACAGCCATTTTCCCTAAGCCACCATCACAGGCAACCTTGGTGGACCTCTCAGAGCACGGCTGCAAGCTACGTACCCGCGCAGCACAGCCATTTTCCCTAAGCCACCATCACAGGCAAGCTTGGTGGACCTCTCAGAGCACGGCTGCAAGCTGCGCACCCGCGCAGCACAGCCATTTTCCCTAAGCCACCATCACAGGCAACCTTGGCGGACCTCTCAAAAAACAGTAAAAAAAATACCCCCCTGTCCAGCAGGACACTTCCCTGGCGTTGAGGAGGGTAAAAACCGGCCTGGGCAACAGCTGCCAGTAATTGGCCAGTGCAATCGCAGGCGGCAGCGAATGCTGCGGCCATTCGCACTCATTTTCGGCGGGCAACCAGTGATACGGATGGTCACAACCATTGACCGCATCCTGGTGATAAATAGTCCGGTGGCAGGCGTCCTGCTCATCGGCCTCCGTATGCACCGTGTGGGCATGCGTATGCAAAAATGCATGCCCCAGCGAAGGCAGGTACTGCCCTCCCAGATAGACTAGCAGCAATATAAAAGCTGCTATGGCCCCCTGGCCGTGCACGATATAAAGTCGCTCTCTGTGCATACGCTTTCTTAAAAATGCACGAGCGGGCCATTTTGTTTTAGTTTATGCAACAATATTGCATTTAGCCCATCCGGAGACTTTTTTTATTAGTCCCCACACGGCTCTTTAACCCTTTACAACACCACGACACTCCTTCAAAACCCGGCACCCTCCCTTTGCCTCCGGCCAAAAACACTGAATAAGCGCCTGCCTGCCTGCCGTCAGGAAGGATCGTCGAGTTCCGCTGTTGCCTCATCAGAAAACCCATCGACCTCCTGCCCGAGGCTGACAAAATTGCACCAGCTGCAGTGCGGCTGTCCACAGCCCAAAAACGCCTGTTCCTCGGTGATTTGGCGGTAGGTAGTCAGCAGGATTTCCTCCAGTGCGTGGGTATCTTCACTGCTGAGTTCGATCACATCCTCCTCAAACACCCCTTTCCAGTTGGGCTGCAGGTAAGCGATCACCCCACTGCTGACACTGCGGCCCGAAAACTGCAGCCACTGATCGGCCAGCAGCTTGTAGAAGGTCAACTGCCGCCAATAGCTGCCGCCCAGCGGATTGCGGGCAGACGGCCGCGCCAGCTTCCGCTCCTGCCGTTTACCGGATTTATAATCGACGACCCGCCCGCCCTGGCCCTCCAGCCAGTCGAAGCGATCAATGATGCCCGTAAGCGGCACCCCCCGCAGTTCGACATTCCGCAGCTGCCACTCCGTGCGCACCTGCCGCGGCCAGTGCTCCAGCTTTTGGTGGTAATAAGCCTGCAGCTGGGCTGACCCTGCCGCCAGCAGTTCGTCGAACTGCTTCAGCGGAATGCTGCCGCGCTGCCGCTGCAGCGCCCTCGCAAAGCGAGCAGCCAGTTCCGTGGCGGTGGGAAAAATTTTGCCCGGGTGGGCCATCATCTGGTTAAAAAGCCACTGCAAGGACTCGTGCAGCGCGCTGCCGTAGGCCGCCGGGCTGCCGGGCAGCCTTGGCGCCCTGAGTACCGTTTCGTAAAAAAAGGCGAGCGGGCAGCTAAGGTAGCGCTCGAGCGTTGCCGGCCCCAGCCTGAAGCCTGCCAGCAGAGCGCTGACCGCCTCCCGCGGCAGCGGCAGCAGCATGCCGGGCGCCGTCGGCTGTAAAAGCCTGACGAGCGCCTGCTGCCGTTCATCCGACGGCAGCGACACAGCCAGCGGTTCTAGCGCTGCCTCAGCGACAAGTTCCTCTACAAACTGGCTGCGCTCCAAAGGTTTGCCATCATCAGCATGGGTAGCATAAGAGATAAAAAGCGCATTCTCCGCTCTTGTCATGGCCACATAAAAAAGCCGGCGGCGCGCCTCAAGGGCATCCTCTTCAGCAGAAAAAGTAATGGTGTCCGGCAGTGAAAACTGCAAGCTGCGAGCGCGGCTGCCGGGGTCCCAAAAAGCAGCGGTCGTATCGAGCAGGCAGACGGTATCAAATTCGAGCCCCTTAGCACTGTGGGCTGTCAGCAATTGTACACCTCCCGTCTGGTAGTCATCCAGCTCAGCCGGCAGCAGTATATTGTTTTCCTCCATGCGCCTGAGGCTGTCCAGCCACTCGCCCAGCCCCAGATCCGGCCGGCGGGCCGCTGCCTCCCACGCAAGATCCGTCACTGTTTTTAGCAAAAGCAAGGCCGTGTGCGCATCCGGTCCTGTAGCGGCCTGCCGCAGCAGCCCGCTCCGATTAATGGCCTGCTCCACCAGCCGCGGCAGCGGCAGGTCGAAGACCAGGCCAATCATTTCCTCCAGCCAGGCAACGACGGCTGCCACTGCTGCCGGCTGCTGCAGCCCTTCGGGCAACTGCCCGGCCTGCAGCCACTGCCGCCAGGGCGGCAAATCCTCTTCAGCAGCAGCTCTGTGCAGCGCCAGCGCTGCCAGATCTGCCGGCAACAGCTGCAGACAGCGAAAATGCAGCAACCTAAAAAGGCTGCCCTCCCCGCTGCCCGGCTGCGCCGCCTCCTGCGCTACATAGGTCAGCAGCTCGCGCAACTGCCGGACGGCCACAGCCTCCAGCACGTTGACCGGGCGCCGCGCCCGGTAGGGAATGCCGCATTGCCGAAGCAGCCGCTGCAAATCATCGGCCTGCCGGTGTACAGCATAAATGACGGCCATGCGGTGCCACTCCACGCCTGCCGCGCGGCGCGCAGCCAGCGTATCGGCCAAAGCCGACAGCTCCTGCAGCCGCGTAGGGTAAGCCCGCAGCTGCAGCACAAAATCTTCACTGCCGGCCCTGCGGGCCGTCAGCATTTTTTCAATGCCCAACTGCGCCAACTGCTGCCCGATGCGGCGCGTATTCAGGCGGATCAGGCTGCCGGCAGCGTCCAGCAGCGGCTGCCCCGAGCGGTAGTTGTCGGTGAGCACCACGGTCGTCAGCACCGCCTCATAGCGCGCGTAAAAATCGGTCAGGTTGCGCAGCCGCGCACCCTGAAATTCGTATACAGACTGGTCATCGTCGCCTACAAGAAAAATGTTGGGATTGTCCCAATAGCCCGTCAGCAGCCGCAGAATCTCGTACTGCGCGCCATTGGTGTCCTGAACTTCGTCGCAAAGGATGTAGAGAAACTGCTCCTGGTAGTTGCGCAGCAGCCACTCGTACGACTGAAAAGCGCGAATAACCCAGCTAATCATGTCGTTATAATCATAGCGGTTGGCCAGGCGCAGCTTTTCCTGATAAGCCGGCAGCAGGGCTGCAGCGCTGCGGAGCAGCTCCATCGCCTTGTGGGCACTGTCGATGCGGGCCGGCTTAAGATCTCCCTTTTTGTGGGGGCCGCTGTTGACCTGATATACAAACTCAGGTCGCGCCGGCAGGCTTTCGAGGTAGCGGTCGATCTGCGCGCTGATATAGTCCGGCGTCCAGTTTTCACTCTTCATCAGCGCAAAAAGCGAGGCGAGGTGCTTTTCGTAAAAATAGTTGTTGTGGACGCCCGCACGCAGGGGCGAGCCCGGCTTGCAGCCGTCGAGCAGCTCGCGCATAATGTCCACCCGCTCAAGCTCGCTGAGTGGCTGCAGCTCCGTGCGGTTGAAAAGCTGCAAATTTTCCTGCACCACCCGATTGCAGAAGGCATGGAATGTATAGACCGGCAGCCGATGCGCTTCGGGCCCTATCAGCGACAGCAGCCGCTGCCGCATGGCCATGACGCCTGCATCCGAAAAAGTGAGGCATAAGATGTTGGCAGGCTGTGCATCGGTGAGCTGTAAGATGCGCCCGATGCGCGCTGCCAGCAACTGAGTCTTGCCGGTGCCCGGCCCGGCAACAACCAGTACAGGCCCGTCGATCTGGTCCACAGCCCTGCGCTGCCCGGCGTTGAGGCGGAGGAGCGCATCTTCAAACAGGTCCGTATAGTGTTGTCGGTTCTGTGCCACAGTCGTCGGTTATTTACATCGAAAGATACTAATATTTGCACAAATGGCAGCAAAATGCCCGGCCGCATAGCAGGAGCCGGGTACTTGCCTGCGAAAGTGTGCCATTTCACTGCCATCCCTGCCATTGCTACCACAAAAACGCCTATTTTTGCAAAAAAACCAGGCGATGAGCAGAGGGATGATAATCGTGGGCATGCTGGCTGTGCTCATTTTTTCGTGTAAAAAGAAGGACAGCAGTGGTGGCTGGGATGTCAATCAGGACCGCAAGGTGGCCATTGAGGCACTGGAGAAGGAACTCGCCCAGTCGGCAGCTGAAGATATTGATTTTGAACGCAGCAGACTGCTGATACAACAATACGAGCAATATGCGCGTTCTCTTCCCGGTGATTCGCTCGCGCCGGTCTATCTCTTCAAAGCAGCAGAGGTGGCACGGGGCGTGCGTGACTACGGACTCGCCATCCGGTTGTGGGCTGAAGTCAACGAACGCTATGCTGACTACAAGCTCGCCCCCGAAGCGTTGTTCCTGCAGGCACTCATCACAGAGCAGGATCTGCAAAACCCCAAAGCTGCCGTGCCCATCTATGAGGCATTTATGCAGCGCTACCCGTCACATTATTTGTATAAAGACGCCCGGCTGCTACACGAAAACTGCAAAGCCGGCAAAACGGATGCGGAGCTGATCGATGGTTTTAAACAACAGGCACCGCAATAATAAACTGTGTGTCACGCCCGCAAGCCTTGGATATGTCAGATTGTCCAAGGCTCGCAAACCCGGGCCCTCTGACTGTAATACCATGCACAAAGCCTGATGAATCACAATATATTTAACCCTCTTCATAAATTAACTGTCTTATGCGCAACTGGTTTGTAATCGTACTAATCCTGGCCAGCATCTCCCGTGGTGCCGGCGCCGGCATCGAATTTTTTAAGGGTAGCTGGGAAGAAGCACTTGCTGAAGCCAGCCGCCAGGACAAGCTCATCTTCATAGATGCCTACACTGTCTGGTGCGGACCCTGCAAATACATGACTGCCAACATTTTTCCCGACGAGCGCGTGGGGGAATTTTTTAACCAAAACTTTATATCCGTCAAGCTGGATATGGAGAAGGATGAAAGTGCCTCTTTCCGCGCCAAACACCGCGTGACGGCCTACCCGACTTTCTTTTTTATCAATGGCAATGACGAAGAAGTGCACACCATGCGCGGTGCTATGCAGGTCGATCAGCTCATTCAGCATGGGCAGCAGGCCGTTGCCAAGATGGATCCTATTGAGACCTACGCGGCTGCTTATGAGGCTGGTGATCGCAGCGCAGCACTCGTCTATAAGTATACCAGGGCTATGATTCGCAACAACCAGCCCCACCTGCGCGTCGCTAATGAATATGTGCGCGGCCAGCAAAATCTCAATACGCCCGATAATCTCCGCTACCTGCTGCTCGCTGCTACGGAGATGGACAGCCGCTTGTTCGACCTGCTCATCGAACACAAAAAGCAGGCAGTAGCGCTGGTCGGACAGGATGCCTTCAATGCGCAGGTGCTCACCGCCTGTAAAAATACGGCTGCTAAGGCACGCGAGTTTAAAGACCACGAACTGCTGACCAAAACCTGGGACAGCATGAAGGCGCACTACCCGGCAAAAGCAGCCGCCTTTGAAATCGAAACGGAGATGGACTACTGCGCAGAGCACAATGACGCAGCCGGTTATACCAAAGCGGCACAGGCCTATGCCCGTACCATACAGGACGACCCCGTCGCACTCCTCAAGCTGGCTGAGCGTACGGTCGGCCGCTTCAACGGAGATGACCGCAGTATGGCGCTGGCTGAAGAGGTCGCACAAAAGGCTACCGTTCGCGGAGAAGGCTATCGCTATTTTTATACTTATGCCAGTATCCTCAACCAGCGTGGCAAAAAGGAGGAAGCCCTCGCGGCTGCCAACCGCGCACTGGAGATTACTAAGCAGAGTAACGACGCTATCGCTATGCGCACGGTACAGGTCCTCATCCGCAATATTCAGGGCCAATAAACTTCAGTAAGGCGACCCTGCCGGCTGTTGGCCTGCAACAGCCGGCAGAGCCGCCGTCAATAACTAACTTCATGAACGATACCTCTGTTTCGAGAACAGAAATCGGAACGCTGGGCGAGTTCGGGCTCATCGACAGGCTCACCGCCGGTAAGGCAATGCGCACGCAGCCCTCAACGGTGCTGGGGGTCGGCGATGATGCTGCACTCATTGACAATAGAGAGCTGCTGACTGTGGTCTCGACAGACATGCTGGTCGAAGGCATCCACTTCGATTTGATGTACATGCCCCTCAAACACCTCGGTTACAAGTCCGTGGTGGTTAATCTGTCGGACATCTATGCTATGAATGCCCGCCCTCAGCAGATAACAGTTTCACTGGCACTTTCCAACAGATTTTCTGTCGAAGCGGTTGAGGAGCTCTACGAGGGTATCTATGCCGCCTGCAAGCACTATCATGTAGATCTGGTGGGTGGCGATACGACCGCCTCTCCCCGGGGACTCGTCATCAGTGTCACCGCTATCGGTCAGGTAGCTGCCGACAAGGTGGTCAGGCGGTCGGAGGCACGTGCGGGTGACCTGATCTGTGTTACAGGCGATCTTGGTGCTGCCTACCTGGGGCTGCAAATCCTCGAGCGGGAAAAGCAGCTCTTCCTTTCCGACCCTTCTATACAGCCCGACCTCGAAAACCAGGCCTATCTGGTGGGCCGACAGCTCAAGCCGGAGGCGCGGCGGGATGTTATTGAGGCTTTCGAAAAAAACAGGCTCATCCCGACCGCCATGATTGATGTTTCCGACGGGCTGGCCAGCGAACTTTTTCATCTGTGCCGGGCAAGCGGACTGGGTGCTTATGTTGAAGAAAGTGGCATCCCTGTCCATCCTGATGCGCAGCTTATGGCCATCAAGTTTGGCCTTGATCCTGTGAGCTGTGCGCTGAGCGGCGGGGAGGACTATGAGTTGTTGTTTACCATAGATCCCAAGGATATTGAAAAAATCAAGTACTTGCCGGATATCTATATCATGGGTGAGATGACCGAAGCGGCTGAGGGCGTTATGCTCCATACCAAGGGCGGTAACATCCACCCCCTGAAGGCACAGGGGTGGATACACTTTCAGTCAGAAAATCCCCCCCCCGCTGCACCATGAGTACTCAGGCATTGTGGATCATACCCGGGCTATTGCTGAGCCTGCAGCTGTCGCAGCTGCAGGCTCAGTCTGCCCTGCTGGCCGCAGAAGACGCCCGCTTTGCCGCCCAGATTGCCCGCGATACCCGGCAACTGGATAAGATGCTCCATGACTCGCTGGTATATATTCACTCCAATGCCTTGGTCGAGCGCCGGGCTGATTTCCTAGAGAGCATCCGCAGCGGCCGCATCGTCTACCAGCTTATGCAGGCCGAACCCGACCGGCAGCTGCGCAAAATCGGTCGCCGGCAGGCAATCGTCAACGGCATTGTCAGGGTTGAAGGTCTTTACAGCCAACGCTCCTTCGATGTGCGCCTGCGCTACACCGCTGTATACACCCAAAAAAAGGGAGTTTGGCAACTCAACAGTTGGCAGTCAACACGTATCCCCGACTGAGCGTACTTACCGGATCCCCCCCCCAAAAAAACCTCCGGACGACCCTTTGTTTTCGGTTCCTGCCTTTGGTCAATAGTGTCGGCGCTGCCACTGCAAAAACGCCCGGGCTGTGACATTCGCTTTGTTTGCGGCAGAAAATCCCTGACCGGCTCCGCGCGCGCCCCTGCAGCCCCAAACCTGACCGCTAACTTCAGCTAACTCCATGTATATTAATTTTATGTTTTTTATCACATATACTTGTTTATTAAGTAGTGAGTAATTATCTTTGTTAACCAAAAGCTATTTACATCCCACTCAGGCAGTTTTCCGGAGTTATTTCTGATACTTTCCATCAAGCGTTTATTACTCGGCTTACGTAACTGTATTGATTACTCCGGTCTTACTAGCTTTCCACGCAAACACTGCTCAATCGCACCAAGTAACGTAATTCATCCACATATCCCGTCCAGGGCTATAGTGTCGTGCGATAATTTTTCTTGGTTGCCGTAACCTTTGCACATTTCTTCCGTATACGGATTAAAGGTGTGCGGTATTTCAGTACGATTCAATGAAGCATTAAATTCTAATATGACATGAAAAATTACATTTTAGCCGCGGGCTTGTTATTTTTCAGCAGTATCAGCTTCCTCTCTGCTCAAAACTGGGGAGATGTGAGGTTGAACTTCTACCAGGCGATCAGTAACAATCCCAACTACACCTTTGACCCGCTCACGGGCACCTGGAATGATACGGAAGCTTTACTTGGCCAGTATCTGGGCACAGAGACCACGCCGGGTACCAGCCAGGAGATTTTTCAGGCATTCAACTTTATCCGCGCCGGCTACCAGACAGAAGGTCCTGGTGCAGAGGCTCAGGTCAATGGTACAGGTTTTGGTCTGATTAATCCGGTTATCGTTCTGCAGCTTCAGCCTGGTCAGCCCAGCTTTGGTGCGACCAATGGTCTGCGCGCTACGGCCAACGGTACGCTCAACCTCGATCCCAATACCGGCAAGCAAAATACCGTAGATAATATCTGGAACGCGATTCGCACGGCGGCCCCTTCTCAGATTTCGGTAGGCGGTACGGTACAGCAAACTGTCAATGCCCGCGTTTTCGACGAGACCATGTCAGGCACTTCCGGCGGTATCTTTGTGCAGGCGAATCCAAGGGCTGATCTGCCTTTCTCATTCGGTTTCGGTGCAGAGGTGTACTTCGGTGGCGACGGAACGGGTCCCAACAATACCAACTGGCCGGAGACTGCCCCCAATATCACAGCACCCAGTGGTGCAACGCTGTTTAGTGCCAATGGTCACTTTGGCGCTTATGCAACCATCGGTCGTGCGGGTCCTGCCAATCGTTTCACGGGTTTCATCGGTGGCGGTACGCTGGGTGGTACGCTCTTCCCTAAGTATTATGAGTTCGTATACAATGGTGCTTTTCTGGTTAACCCTGATAATAAGGGTGCCACAACCGGTTTCGGTGGTTTCGCTGAAACAGGTCTGCAGGCTGTCACTTCTGCCGGTACGATGCGCTCAGGTTTCCGCGTAGGCCAGGGTACCGTATTCAACGGTTCTACCTACTTCCCCAATGGCAGTCGCTATGAGGTAATGGATATGTATCTGACCTTGATTCGCACTAAGGTTCAGTTCTCCAGCCACATGACGTATGAGAAGTGGGGCGACTGGAAGGGCGGCTTGTTTGTCCGCACAAAAATTGGTATCCTGCTGGGTACACAGGGATTCCAGTCTACTTTACAGACAGTCAATATGCTCGGCAACTAGTCCTTGTATTTTGATGCTTCAGTGAGTGTATGTAGCCCGGAAGGGTAATAAAAGATAGCCGGTTGTTTCTGGTATGTTTGAATCGCCACAGATTTCTTCGGCGAGGGAAGGTACAGGAGTGCAGCGGCAACGTTAAATTTGTTTCTCAATCATACTAGACTCTTTGTAATAGGAAAAAAAATTGATACTACAATAGACACCATTCCGAAAGGGCGACAAGAGAACTTCTCTCGTCGCCCTTTTCCTATGGCTGCATCTGAGCGGTATTGCCTGCTGGTGGCCTCACAGCAACCGACATACATTTTGCACTTGCATCCTTTTCCGATATTTTCACCACATAGCCAATAAAAATACAAATTGAATTTATACCTTTGAAGCTATCGCTAACAAATGATCAGACTTCTATGTTCTTCAATTCGAAAGGAGAGGCTGAAGTTACCTATGATGCTATAGTAGTTGGCACAGGTATCAGCGGCGGGTGGGCTGCAAAAGAGCTCACCGAAAAAGGTTTAAAGACATTGGTGCTGGAGCGGGGCAGGATGGTACGCCATGGCGAGTACCCCACGGCTGGTCTTGATCCCTGGGATTTGGAACACAGAGACCAGGTACCCCAGGAGGAGCTCAAAAAGCACTACTACGTACAGCAGCGTACAGGCTATGCCATTCGGCAGTCCAGTAAGCATTGGTTCGTAAAAGACGACGAAAATCCCTATACGGAAATGAAGCGTGTCGACTGGATACGCGGTTACCATGTAGGGGGACGGTCGCTGATGTGGGGCCGGCAGAGCTATCGCCTTAGCGATCTCGACTTTGAGGCCAATGCAAAGGACGGCATCGCTACGGACTGGCCCATACGCTATAAGGACCTGGCGCCTTGGTATGATTACGTTGAGCGTTTTGCTGGTGTAAGTGGACAGGCAGAGGGCCTGGCACACCTGCCGGACGGCAAATTTTTGCCGCCTATGGAACTCAACTGTGTCGAAAAACACTTCAAGTCGGCTGTTGCGAAAAATTTTAATGGCCGTGTGATTACCATCGGCCGTACGGCTCACCTCACACAGCCGGATCCCGCCATCCACGGCACCCGGGGTAAATGCCAAAACCGCAACCGCTGCATCCGCGGCTGTCCCTACGGCGCCTATTTCAGCAGCAATGCAAGTACGATTCCGGCAGCGGAAGCGACAGGCAACATGACCCTTCGTCCCAACAGCATTGTATACTCGCTCATCTACGATCCCGCCACCAAAAAGGCCAAGGGGGTTCGCGTGAGAGATGCTGAGACCGGAGAGGAGCACGAGTTCTTTGCCCGCATTGTTTTCCTTTGCGCATCGGCTTTTGCCAGCACGTATATCCTGATGAATACCCGCAGCGATGCCTTCCCTGAAGGACTGGGCAGCGGCAGCGGACAACTGGGCAGAAATGTCATGGACCACCACTTCCGTTGTGGTGCAGAAGGTGTATACGATGGGTTTGATGACCAATACTACAAAGGACGTCGTCCCAATGGTATTTATATCCCCCGCTTTCAAAACCTCGACAAGGACAGTAAGCGGGATTACCTGCGGGGCTTCGGCTATCAGGGTGGTGCAAGTCGTGCAAACTGGTGGCAGGGCGTGAAAGAACTGGAAATGGGCCTGGGTGCCGAACTCAAAGCCAAGCTGTTTACACCCGGCCCCTGGCGACTGGGAGTCACCGCTTTTGCTGAATGCCTGCCGTACGAGGACAACCGCGTTATGCTCAATTTTGACGTAACCGACAAGCATGGTCTGCCAACGCTCACCATGGATGCCGAGTTTAAAGACAATGAGCGCCGTATGCGGCCCGATATGATGAACAATGCTGCTGAGATGCTCGAAGCTGCCGGTTTCAAGGATGTCAAAACCTATGATGATCAGTCGTGGCCGGGCTTGGGCATACACGAAATGGGAACAGCACGCATGGGGCGCAGCCCGAAAAACAGTGTGCTCAACGGCAACAACCAGGTGTGGGATGCTCCCAACGTGTTTGTCACCGATGGTGCCTGCATGACTTCGGCTGGTTGCCAGAACCCCTCGCTGACCTATATGGCACTTACCGCCAGGGCTGCCAACTACGCAGTAGACGAGCTCAAAAAGATGAATCTGTAGGAATCACTTGCAAAAACTGCCATCATGACCAGAAGAGAAATTCTCAAATATACGGCCTACATGACCGGATTTGCCGTCTCGGCTCCGCTCATCAGCGCCCTTATGGCAGGCTGTACAGCAGAGCCTGCCGATGATTACATGCCGGTATTCCTCACACCGGAAGAATATGCGCTCATCACAGCGCTGGCAGAAACAACCCTCCCTGCTTCCGATACACCGGGAGCCGCGGAAGTGGGCGTAGCTGCTTTCATTGATCAGACCGTTTCCGCCATTTTCCGGCCTTTCTCGCGCGACCTGTTCCGTACACGACTCGCAGCACTGGCAGCCGACTGCCAGCAGGCCAATGGCAAGTCTTTCACGGAGCTGGAAGCAGCTACACAGCTTAGCTGGCTCAACACGGTGGATACTACCGCCAAAGCTGAGGCCGAAAAACTGGCTGAGCTTCCGCCACCCGCTGATGAAGATGAGGCCGAAAAGCGCTGGCCGTTCTGGCTGCAGTGCAAAGAGCTTATCATTGGAGGCTACTTCAGCAGCATGCGCATAGGGACCGAGTTTCTGGCCTATGATCCGGTACCCGGTGACTATATAGGTTGTATGCCGCTCGAGGAGGCAACCGGTGGTAAGAACTGGGCGCTCTGATACAGCCATACGGGCGTAAAAGAAACAATCCCTGGCAACTGCGTTGCCAGGGATTGTTTCTTTTACGCGCTTGGGTGGCAGCAGCCACCCAAGCGCATTTTGAGAATGCCGCTTTGGGCTGAGTGCTTTTATGCATTCCCGAAAAAAGCTTAGCTTTGCGCTGCCGTACAGGCACTGCGGCCGGGATGCCCCGGCCTTTGTCCTTACCAATAAAGAAAGCAAAACATGACCAACACCTCTTTTTTGCGCAAGCTGGGCATTAAGCAATACAATGCCGGCACCAGCACGGGTCTGGAGTCAACGAATTCCGGCAAATACATCGCCAGCTACTCGCCCGTCGACGGCCAGCTGATCGGAAAGGTCAGCAAGACGAGTCCGGAAGAATACCAGGCGGTCATTGCCGCTGCTGAGGCTGCCTTCCTTGACTGGCGCATGCTGCCGGCCCCCAAGCGGGGAGAGATTGTGCGCCAATACGGGGAAGCACTTCGCAAATACAAGGACCCGCTGGGCCGCCTGGTGAGCTATGAAATGGGCAAGAGCCTGCAGGAAGGCTTCGGAGAAGTGCAGGAAATGATTGATATCTGTGATTTTGCAGTAGGCCTCTCCCGTCAGCTGTACGGACTGACCATACAGTCGGAAAGACCGCGCCACCGCATGTTCGAACAGTGGCATCCGCTCGGCATCGTAGGTGTCATCTCTGCTTTCAATTTTCCGGTAGCTGTGTGGAGCTGGAATGCTATGATCGCACTGGTGTGTGGTGATGTGGTTGTATGGAAAGCGAGTGAGAAAGCGCCTCTCTGCAGCGTTGCCTGCCAGAATATATTACGGGAAGTACTCACTGCCAACCAAATCCCGGAAGGGGTGTCCAGCATCATCAACGGTGACTATCGCGTAGGGGAGCTGATGACCAACGACCGGCGTATACCACTCATCAGTGCAACCGGCAGTACCCGTATGGGTATCAAAGTTGGACAGGCAGTGGCTGCCAGACTGGGCAGAAGCCTGTTGGAACTGGGCGGCAACAACGCGATAATTATCACCCCCAGCGCAGATATCAACCTCGTGCTCACCGGAGCGCTTTTTGGTGCTGTGGGCACAGCCGGCCAGCGGTGTACTACCACCCGCCGCCTCATCATCCATGAGAGCATCTATGAGGTTGTCAAGCAAAAACTCGTTCATGCCTACGGCCAGATCCGTATCGGCAATCCTCTCGATGAAAACAACCATGTAGGGCCGCTCATCGATCAGGCAGCCGTTGCCAGCTACCTTTCGGCCATCGAAAAAGCAAAAGCGGAAGGCGCCAACTTTATCGTGGAGGGCGGAGTGCTCGAGGGCGAACAGTACGCCAGCGGTTGCTATGTGAAACCCTGCGTAGCCGAGGCTGCTCCTCACTTCTCCATCGTCCAGCAGGAAACGTTCGCACCTATATTGTATTTGCTCAAATATTCGACCCTGGAAGAGGCCATTGCGATTCAGAATGGTGTACCGCAAGGACTCAGCAGTGCTATCATGACCAATGATATGCGCGAGGCAGAGCGCTTCCTCTCTCCGGAGGGCAGCGATTGCGGTATTGCCAATGTAAACATCGGTACCAGCGGTGCTGAAATCGGTGGTGCTTTCGGTGGCGAAAAAGAGACCGGCGGCGGCCGCGAATCCGGTTCTGACAGCTGGAAGGCTTACATGCGCCGACAAACAAATACCGTCAACTACAGCACGACGATACCACTGGCACAGGGTATTAAATTTGACCTGTAAGCTTTTCACTCCATCGCCTGTATGCAACCTAAACTGTCGGTAGTCGTTACCATCTACAATGAGGAAGAAAATATTCCGTTGCTGGTCGGGCGCATCACGGATGCGCTCGACGGCATGGAATACGAGATTATCTATGTCGATGATGGCTCTACCGACGGCAGTCTGAAAGCGCTGCGCGCACTGCAGCACCCGCGGCTTACAGTAGTTGCTTTTCGAAAAAATTATGGCCAGAGTCTCGCACTCATGGCTGGCATACAGCAGGCCCGCGGGCAATACATCGCCACCATGGACGGGGATTTGCAGAATGATCCTGCGGATATCCCCTCCATGCTGGCGCTGGCAGAAGGTGAAAACTGGGATATGGTGGCCGGCGAGCGTCTGCACCGACAGGACGGTTTTTTCCTGCGAAAAATTCCCAGTTTCATCGCCAATTTCATCATCCGGCATGCTGCAGGGGTCTACCTGCGCGACTATGGCTGTGCCCTCCGTATAATCAAGGCCGATATCGCTAAAGACCTGGGGCTGTACGGCGAATTGCACCGCTTCGTGCCCGTATTGGTTTCGCTCGAAGGCGGGCGCATCACACAGGTAGCGGTACGGCACCACGCCCGGCAGTTTGGCAGCAGCAAGTACGGCCTCAGCCGAACCTTCAAAGTACTGAGCGATCTGCTCCTCATGCTTTTTTTCAAAAAATACATGCAAAAGCCCATGCACTTATTCGGCAATACCGGTTTGCTGCTCTTTGGGCTGGGGGCGGTGATAAACCTCTATTTGCTGGGACTAAAGATACTGGGGCAGGATATCTGGGGCAAGCCGCTGCTGCTGCTTGGCATCATGCTCGTGCTGGCCGGTGTACAGTTTATCACGGTGGGTATTGTCGTTGAGATACAGATGCGTACTTACTTTGAATCGCAACAGAAGAAACCCTATCAGATCCGGACGATAGAGACTTTCGGATCTGCGCCCGATCGGGATGTATAGCACATAACTGCTGTCTGTGCAGCCTTTTAGCCGTTTTTCAGTTTCAATAGTAAGCTTACTGTTGACGCCCATTGCAGCAACTGCGGCTTACAGGCGCATCCGGGATTTTCTTAACAGCCCCCAAACAACTCTTTCCCCACGGTTTTTCACCTTTTTTAAGTCTCCTGGTACTGGTTTCACACCTCCAAAAACATAAAAACGCGCAAAAAGGCAGCTCATATTTACCGCTGGCAGCCATGTCTGAACATGCTCTTATACTTCAGGACAGCGCATTTATGTCCCCGATAAAATTCTCAACAACTAAGACATAAGTAAATCCTCCAGTGCATGCCTGCGCACGCCAAACAACGCCTTGAGCGCAGCTATTTGCGCTGTAGCCTTGGGGTTGGGGGAAGCTTTGGCAGCCATAATCAGCACGTTCTTGGGCGTATCTTCCGGTCCGACAAATTCTGTAGTTTTTACAGCATAGCCATGGGCCTCCAACAACAACACCCGCAGACTATCGGTCAGGAGTTCGGCCTGCCGCTCCATGAAAACACCTTGCTTTAGCATAGGCATGAGCACTTCCGAAGGCTTCATATCCCGTCTCAGCTGCTTATGGCAGCAGGGAGCCACCACGATGAGCTTTGCTCCCGCCTGTATACCCTTAGCAATCGCCAGGTCGGTGGCGGTATCGCAGGCGTGCAAAGCAATCAGCATATCAAGTGCCGGCACCGAATAATCTTCGATACTGGCTGCAACAAACGACAACCCGTCAAAGCCGGATGTACGGCTCAGTTCGTTGCAGAAATCTACCAGATCAGGCCGAATTTCCACACCTTCCATAGCAGGCGCCAGTCCCAACTGTCGCTGCAGAAAATCATAAAGTGCAAAGGAGAGGTATCCTTTGCCTGAGCCCATATCAGCGATTTTTGGATGAGCAGGCAGCGGATGGTCTGTCAGCAAATGGCTGATAATCTCTATGTATTTTTGTATCTGCCGATACTTGCGCTGGCTTTTTTGCAGAATCTGCCCTTCACTTCCCATGATCCCCAGTGACATGAGATAGTGCATATCAGCCTGTACGTCCAGTGCATGTTTTTTCGCATGATTGTGCACCAACGGGCCAGATTGGCTGTGTACGGCAGGCCGTTGTTGTAGCCGGCCCTCTCTTTTTTTGTTGAGTGAGAGTAGCCAGTGGCGGCTGGTTGTAAACAGATTGGCCTCCATAAACAGCTCCCCCAACCAGGCCGCAGCCTGTTGGATACCCTCCTCCGGCAGAAAATTGCGAGTCTCATCACGCCGCTCAAATTGCAGGGTAGCAGAAAGCTGCAGTTGTTGTTTAATCAATACCGGCCTAATATGAATCCGCTGCAGCTCCTTTTGCTGCCGGGTAGGCTTGCTCAAGGTAAGTTTGACAAAGGAAGCCGTTGCAACAGCTTCCTCCATGGCTGCCCAGAAATCAACTACAGGAGCGGACATAGGATGTGATTAGCGTTAAATACAGTAATATCTGATGACATGGCGCAACCTCCGGACTGGCGGAGCAGGCCGGAGAGGGCAAAAAAAAAGACCGGCAATCGTCGTCGCCGGTCCCAAAATAAACACCTAAAACCCTATTAACAATCTTTAAAATGCTTTCGCATTTTATTTCTTTATATACAAGCCGTCCCAAAAGACATGCTATTTAAGTCAATTTCTTGCTAAATACCTCTTGTAACAGAGCTACTCACTAAAGTATTGCAAATGTATAGCGGATTTTTTAATTGTGCAAACATTTTTTTGCGCTTGCCTAAAAAAATCCTCTTGGTCGGCTACTCGGTGCATACAAGGCGAAGGCATGGCTGCGCCTCGTATGCATTGAGTAGTTCATCATGCGATTAGCGTGTGTTGGCGTATTGCTGCCGGAGAAAAGACGGTTATTTTTTTGTGTATTTCTGCATTTTTGAGGCAACATAGCGGGTACTATGTGACTGTAGAAAAGCGAAACCCGATGAAAAAAGAACCGTTTTGTATCCGGCGAGAAAATACCCGGCACGCTTTAGGCAATTTCGAGCCGGCGTGGCTGCTGTGGCAGCGCCTCAGCGCGCTTAGGCAAATGCAGGGTCAAAATGCCTGCCTCACAACGCGCTTCGATCTGCTCCTGATCAACAGCTTCGGGTAGCTGAAAGCGGCGCGTAAACTGCAGGATATTGAATTGGCGCAGTCGCACTTTCTCGCCTTCTGCCTTCTCGTCGGTTTTTTGTGCCGAGATGGTCAGCTGGTTGTCTTTCAGTTCGATGGTCAGATCTTCCTTGCGAAGGCCGGGAACTGCCAGCTCGATCCGCCAGCCGCTATCGGTTTCAATAATATTGGCGGGTGGAAGCTGGGTGTTAGCTGTGGGCTGCGCAACATCGCGGAGCAAATCTGCCACCAGTTTGTCAAATGTTGACCAGTGGTTATGCGTAGGTCTTTGTGTAGCAGGAAGAACTTTGGAAACGATCATGGTTGTTTGTTTTTTGGTTACACTAAACAAATTTTCAAAACTTGTGCCAGTTCAATTTTAGTGACAAAACGGCAGTCAAAACCAAAAACAACTGACATTTTGTCACCAACCCACTGTCAATAAGACGTTTTCTGGTAAAAGCGGCCGTAACTTCATTGTTTATCATCATCACACATACCCGCTGCGGCAGGCTGACGATTTACTGTGCATGTACATTTTCGCACTTATACAACTTTGGCAGCCACCTTTACCCCTGTAAAGACCAACCGGATTGATCAAAAGTCGCGGCTGACCAGGGATTGGAATAATTTGCAGTCAAATCAAGCCGTCATCGAATGAATACATGCTATTTTTTATCTTTACCACAGCATCGTGGCTAGTGTAAAAGGATTGCGTATGGACTATCTTGACGGGTTAATCACAGGCATATTATTCATCATTATGCTCAATGTGGGCATGTCCCTGGAGTTGAAGTCCTTTTCGGGAACACTTGCGAAGCCTAAATCCTTTTTTACGGGTCTGATGCTACAGTTGTTCTTTTTGCCGCTCTTTGTACTGGGATTAATGTTGTTGACCGACCTTCCTGCCGCAGTAAAAGTTGGATTCGTGATTCTGGCCGCCTGTCCCGGAGGTATGACTTCCAATTTTATAACCTACCTGGTCAATGCCAGCACAGCATTGTCTATTTCTATGACCGTAACCAACAGTGTACTGGCGCTTATGACCATCCCTTTTTGGGTAAACCTGGCCTTATCGCTGTTGATGGGCACGGAAGCTGACCTGCGGCTATCTTTTACTGACACTATGCAGCAGATATTTATTGTCACCATCATTCCGGTCACCCTGGGCATCCTGCTGCACCAGTGGAGGCGAGCGTGGGCAGAGACCATCGAGCGCCGGTTAAAATGGGTGACGGTGGTACTACTGGCCGTACTGTTCATGATCAAATTCTTTGCGGGTGAAGAACACGGAGGATCCGGCATACGCTGGGCGGAAGTGTGGATGATACTACCTTTTTCTCTCATTGTCAACGCAGCTGGCATGTGGTCCGGCTTTTTTTTCGGCAAACACCTGCGCCTGTCCGTCGATGACCGGGCAACCATTGGTATTGAAGTAAGCATCCAGAACACCTCGCTGGCTTTTCTCATTGCCAGTGTATTCTTACACAATGAAGACATGCTGAAACCGGCACTGGTCTATGCGATGTTTTCTTTTTTTACAGCTGTTGGTTTTGGCCTATGGATGAAACCCGAAAGCATGCAGAGAAGCCGGCAACTCCTCTCTGCCTGGTTATCGGGCGATACGCGCAGCTAATATCCAAAATTCATGCTGCTCCGATGTTCATGTGCTACAAGCTGCCGATTGCCAAACCGCCCGGAAATTTGCCGGAATTTTTGCGCAGGGTTCAATCAATTTTTTCCCTGTTGCTTTCGCTTTCTGGATTCCTGAGTGCCGGCGGTGATCCTTCAAAGACCTGAAAACGCACCAACGGGCAGCTTTTTGGGGTTGCGGCAGAAATGCCCGCATACGTTCTAAGAAACATTTATCTGCTTAGCGGCCAGCCGGCTTGCCTGGCGGCCTCGATTATAGTTGCTACAAATAAAAGATAAAATTAGAGTATTATTGCATTCATAAACCTACGCGCCTGAGTCGTATTTGGGTATTTTTACGAGAGGCAGGAACGATTTTTTTCGCACATTTTCATGTCTTTGAAGAAGCATAGCAATATGATACGACAAACAAACGATAATGTGCCAGAAAAGAACCCTTTAAAGCCTGGAGAATAGATGCCGTATACGTACTGCAGGCAGGAGTTACAGCCATGATAGAACTGATCAACAGTATTTTCAAGCTGCATCTGCGAAAATACGAGGAGGAGTTGCGCATGTATTACGAGATGCCGATTGAACTTCAGTCGGCACTCTTGAGAAGCCTGCTCAAGACCAATGCAGCTACCACCTTTGGAAAGCGCTACCAATTCGAGCGCATTGCTACTGCAGCAGCTTATGCCGAACAAGTGCCTGTACACACGTATGAGCAGCTTTTTCCTTACATACAGGAAGCCCTGTTGCAGGATGAGCCTGCCCTGACGGTCAGCCGTCCCCGTTGGGTTGCCAAGACATCGGGCACTACCAGCGGCACCAGCAAGTTCATCCCCATCACCAAGGAAAATATCGAAGACTGCCATCACAAAGCTTCCTGGCTCACGCTGGCGGCACTGCACGCCCACAACGAAAACCTGCAAATTTTTTCCCGAAAAAACCTGCTTATAGGCGGAGGGGTTTACGGTCCTTACCCGGGTTCATCTGCGATTGTTGCAGACATTTCTGCGATACTCATTCAACATATACCGCTTGTAATACGACCTTTTTACATTCCGGATGTCCGTACAGCCACCTTACCCGACTATGAGACCAAGGTGAGTATCATTGCCGATATGGCGGCCAGGGAATCCGGCATCACCATGCTCGGCGGAGTTCCAACCTGGAACCTCACCTTATACAGGCGCATCATGGAAATCACGGGCGCCCACAACCTCCTGGAAGTGTGGCCTAACCTGCAGGCTTATATCCATGGCGGTGTGCGCTTTGAGCCCTACCGGGAGCAATTCAAGGCGCTGATTCCCAGTCCGCATTTCCTCTACCTGGAAGTATACAATGCTTCCGAAGGCTTTTTTGCCATACAGGACAAGCTGGACCGGGATGATCTGCTGCTCTTGTTGTCGAACGGCATCTACTACGAGTTTATCCGCTTTGACGACTATCAGGCGGACAATTGGGATGCGCGGCCACTGCAGGACGTGCAGACAGACCTTCCCTACGTCATGCTCATCACGACCAATACGGGTCTCTACCGCTACCCTATGGGCGACCTTGTAGCATTTACGGCTACCAATCCGTTCCGCATCAAGATTGTAGGCCGCACGCAGGAGTACATCAACGCTTTTGGAGAAGACTTGCTGCTCGACAATGTCGAAAAGGCGCTGATGACCAGTTGTCGGCTGCTGGGTGCATCGGTGCGCGATTATGCCGTAGCGCCCTATTATATCCAGCTTAGCGAAAAAGGCCGCCACCAGTGGTTCATCGAATTTGAGACGCCCCCTGCCAATCTTGCGGTTTTTGCCGAGGAACTCGACAAGGCCATGCAGCGCCAAAATTCCAACTACGCCCAGAAGCGCAGCAACAATTTTGCGATTGACCCCCTTGAGGTGATTCAGTTGCCAACAGGCTTTTTTGACCGCTGGCTCAGGCGTAAGGGCAAGCTGGGAGGACAGCATAAAATCCCTAAGCTCGCCAACCACCGCCGTTTTGCAGAAGAATTGTTGGGCATGCTGCGAGAGGAGGGGCTGTAAGTTTGTGGCGGGCTGCAAGGCAGCCGAAGCCATTTTTTTTATAAAAAAACAGGCCGCAGCCGGCAGCTGCAAGGCGGCCTGCAAGTTTTTTTAAAAAAGGCTCACATAGCCGAGGTGCACTTTGGGGCTGCCCGGATCAAAAGGCTGTCCCTGTCGCCGCCCCAGCGCCAGGCTCAGGCCCAGCATGCCCGCGCGCGTTTCAAAGGATACCCCTGCCCCCAGGCCCGTCGGATAGTCTCTGCCCTCAGCCCACAGCATACCCTGATCGACAAAAGCATAAAAAAAACTATTTTGCCCCAGCAGAAAACGATATTCGACTGTCGCCAGCGCATAGCCATCGGTAAAGATACTCTGCTCATCGAACCCCCTGAAAAGCCTGTTACCCCCGACGCGATATTGCTCGTTGGTCAAAATCTTGCCCGCCGAATAAAGCGTAGCGAGGCGCAACCCGCCTTTAAGCGTGCTTTGTCGGGCAAGCGGCAGGTAGGCCGCTGCCGACAGCTGCCACCGGTACTGAGCGGTACGGCCGGGCAGGCTGTCGTAGAGCGGCCCGTAGCCATAAGCCAGCAGTTGCGCATTGCGCTCGATGCTCCGAAAGCCTGCTGCCGCCTGAATCTCGATTTCCCAGCCACTGCGCGGATTGAAGCGGTAGTCGAGCCGCTGCATCGCATGGACCAGCCCCAGCGAGCGGCGGCTCAGATCGAGGGTATCCGGCAATCGTCCGCGAGCGGCAATGGCAAGGCTGTCGGTTTGCAGCAGGTTGGTCGACTGCTGGTCGAAAACCAGCTGCAGCTGCCCCTGGTCGGGCAGTCGATAGCTAAAACCCATACGCCCGTCGATGTTGATGAAAAGCGTATCCTGGCGGTAAAGGTTCATAGACAGCTCGAGGCCGAGCGGCAGGGAAGGCAGGTAGGGGTATGCCAGCGCAAGCTGCAGTTCCTGCGTAAGCGGCCGGGGCTGCTCAAAGCGAGCAGCGAGGCGCTCGCCGCGCTTGAAGGTATTGTACACTACTCCTTCGAGAAAACCGTTGATGATGAGCCTGTCAGGGCGCAGATTGTCGGGTAAAATTCCGAGAATAAAATCAAATCGACTCGCCGGCCGGGCATTGAGTGGCAGTTCTATACGTGCCTCATCGTTGGCAATGAGCACCTGCGGAGGCGAAGCCAGTGCGACATAGGGAAGCTCACGGAGGCGGTTGCCAATCTGCCTCACCCTCGAAGCATTGTAAGGCTGCCCCGGCACCAGCCCCAGGTGCGCCTCGAGGAATGACGACTTCAGCGGAGGATCTCCCGGTAGTCGTAAGGGACCCATGCGTACGAATGCCCCTTTATCCAGTTGTATGGCAGCCGCCAGTTGGGGTGAAAAAGAGGGGCGTGCCTGCAACCATACGCGGACAAAAGGGTAGCCGTCGTCGGCCGCAACAGCCACCAGCCGGTCTCTGAGTGCGATCCATGCCTCCCACACAACGGGCTTCAGGCTGTAGTCTTTTTCCCTAAAGCCCGCACGCTGCAACCAGTCGGCGGGCAGGCCTTCAGCAGTAAGAGACAGCCAGCTGTAGCGGGGCCCCAGATGCAGCCATGCATGGACTGTATCGCGATGCCAGGCCACGGAATCAAAAGAAGCCTCCAGAAAAGCTGCCGCCCGTAGCTGCTGCAGCCTGTCGCCAAGCGACTGCAGCAACAGCAGACTGTCGGGATAAGATGCAGACAATGCTGCTTCACCGGCCTTACGGCCGATGGAGGTATCGAGTCTGTGTACCTCCAGCCGCCAGGATGCCGGCTGGGCGCCGAGGGAGGAAGCCATAAGTAACAGCAACCACAGGGCAACAACAGGCACAACACCGCACTGCGCCCACCTGACCACACAGCAACGCATACCGACTCTCTGGTCGTCGGCCGCCACATAACCCGTGCGATATTGTCCCCCTACAGCCATGACGAAGCTTTGTGTAATGCGCCCCCTACAGCAGTGCGAGAGCTTTTGTATGTCATGCAGTTCAGCCGCTGCGACAACCACAAGCCTTCCCGGCTTGTTATACTTTGCGCTGTTGCGCTTTTGGGCATAGTGAGATTACAGGAATACCAAAGATTTAGGTAATCCGATCGCAATACTACACACCAAATCTTACGCTCACAGTATGCATTGACGCAGCGAAGCGATACACACTTCGCGAAGATAACGGAAGAACATGGCAGGATTATACATACACCTTCCTTTTTGCAAACAGGCTTGCTACTACTGCAATTTTCATTTTAGTACCTCCCGGCGACAACAGCCCGCAATGGTTGCTGCCATGATCAGGGAGTTGCAGTGGCGTGCCGACTACCTCGACAGCCGGCAACTCGACAGCATTTACTTCGGAGGAGGGACGCCCTCGCTGCTGAGTCCGGAAGAGATGACGCAGCTTTTCACGGCTATAGACCAACTTTTTGACCTGAGCCCCGGCGCTGAGATAACCCTTGAAGCCAATCCCGACGACCTGAGCCCGGCAACCCTGGCTGCACTCTCCGACGCTCCAGTCAACAGACTGAGTATTGGTATACAGTCATTTAGTGAGTCGGATTTACAATACATGCACCGGGCGCACAATGCCCAACAAGCGCGCCAATGCATAGAAGATGCACTGGCGGCAGGTTTTGATGATCTCACCATCGACCTCATCTACGGCTCACCGACTACCAGTGACGAACAATGGGCTGCCAACCTCGATATAGCGTTCAGCTATAAGCTCCCCCACCTCTCCTGCTACGCACTCACCGTAGAGCCCCGCACTGCCCTTGAATACCGGGTACGGCAGGGCAAATCTGCTGCTGTCGACGAAGAGCAGGCGGGCAGGCAGTTTCAGCACCTCATGCAGACCGCGGCGGCGGCAGGCTATGAGCATTACGAAATCAGCAATTTTGCCCAACCGGGCAGGCATGCCCGGCACAACAGCAGCTATTGGCTGGGAGCACACTACCTCGGCATTGGCCCGTCGGCGCATAGCTACAACGGATACAGCCGGCAGTGGAATATTGCCAACAATGCGCGCTACCTGCAACTGCTCGAAGCGCCCGGGCTGTTCCAAAGCTCCCCCGACAGTGGTGAGGGCAGCCTCTTTGAAAAGGAAATTCTCAGTGCAGCAGACCGATACAATGAATATGTACTCACCCGGCTCAGAACCCAGTGGGGATGTAAGCTGTCGGATATAGCTGCCATGGATTCCTCCTTTGCAGATCATTTTATACACCTGATCCAACCCTGGCTGGCCAATGGCAGCGTACGCATGGATGCTGACCAGACTTTCACCCTGAGTCTGGCAGGCAAACTCATTGCCGATGCTATTGCTGCCGACCTGTTTTGGGCCGATCCAGGCCGGCAAGTGCAGGCATAAGCGCCTGTTCGTGCCTGTCAGCCAGGAGTGGAATGCGGAATTTTTTGTGATTTTGCGTCAGCATAGTCAATATCTAAGCCTGCAAAAAAGTAAAAACACATAAAAAAAGCTTTTCCGGGCCTGAAGCGAAAATCTCGAAAAGACTCTATGCGTGGAATTTTCGGCCGGTATGCCTGTCAGCCAAGAATGTTGTCCTATCTTTGTCTACGGATTATCTGCCCCGACGGCAGCTAAGTAAGCACGAGTACTATGCAGATTGTTTCCTACAATGTCAACGGCATACGTTCGGCCATCAGTAAAGGACTGGTCGACTGGCTGGCTACGCAGTCATTGGATATCTTGTGTATACAGGAGACCAAAGCACAGGCAGAGCAGGTCGATATGCGTGCTTTTGAAGATCTGGGGTATCGCCATTATTGGCATACTGCTGAAAAGAAAGGCTATTCGGGTGTTTTAACCCTGACTCGCCGCGAACCGGATGCAGTCATTGCCGGCTGTGGCCATGAGCTCTACGACCGCGAAGGGCGGGTGCTGCGCACGGATTTTGGCGACTGGACACTCCTCAACTGCTACTTCCCTTCCGGCACTTCCGGAGAAGAGCGGCAGGGCGTCAAGATGCAATTTTTGGACTATTTTTTTGCCTATGTCCATGAGCTGCGGCAGACGCGCAGCCGGCTGATTGTCGTTGGCGACTATAATATCGCACATGAAAAGATAGATATTCACGACCCTGTGCGCAACAAAAATACAACAGGCTTCCTGCCCGAGGAACGCGCGTGGATGAGCCGCTGGTTCGAAAGTGGTTTTGTAGATACTTTCCGCAGCCTGCATCCCGACAAAGTTTCTTACAGCTGGTGGAGTATGCGCGCCAATGCGCGCCAAAACAACAAAGGCTGGC
This sequence comes from uncultured Saprospiraceae bacterium, assembly GCA_964441755.1. Classification (GTDB taxonomy): domain Bacteria; phylum Bacteroidota; class Bacteroidia; order Chitinophagales; family Saprospiraceae; genus JAUMBM01. The sequence continues at coordinate 552,823 of CAYTVG010000001.1, read as the reverse complement.
GTATTGACTACCAGTCTATTACTGACAATCTACGCACACAACTGCAGGGAGCTGCCATATTGAATGATGTAGTGCATTCCGATCACTGTCCTGTATGGCTGGATATTAATCTGTAGCGCCGGCAGGTCAGCCGGGCCTGGCTTACAACAACCTTCATTGGTATTTGAATAAAAGTGACAAACACATGAAAAAGGCATTCGTACTCATTCTCTTCACAGGCATCGCTTCGGCGCTTGCTGCTCAGGGATTTTCGGGAGGCTTCAGAGCCGGGCTCAACTTCAGCCGTTTTGACGGCCCCACAGCCCAGGACGGCAGCGGCCAGTCCCTCGAATCATTCAATTCCCTGACCGGCTTCAGCATAGGTGCTACTGCCATTTACGGGTTTACTGATCTTGTAGGGCTCAAGGCCGATGTCATGTACAGCCAGAAAGGTACGGAGTACGTCTATGACGGCCCTTCGTATTTTGTTTTTTACAATCCCAATACAGGTAATGAAACCCTGACCCTGGCAGGAAACCGACGGGTTGATAATAACATCATCAACACCTATCTCGACCTGCCGTTACAGGCATATTTCCGCCTGGGCAAGCTCGAAATTTCGGGTGGTGTCAGCATGGGGTTTCTCATCACCAGCCAGGGCGCCGGCGGGCTGCGCTTCACCCCTACAGAGTCTTCGGTTGCTCCTTTTTCGGTCACCCTTGATGAAAACTACCTGCGCGACAGCCGGGCGGCAGCTACCATTAAAGAAGGTGAGAGCCGTTTTTTCAGCAATAAGGCTGTCAATTTTCCCTCCAGTGTTGGCGCCTACTACGATAGTACGGCTGAAGACAAACCACTCTTCAACCGCATAGATATGGGCCTGGTTGGCGAACTGTCGTTTTTTATGAACAAAGGCCTGTTTCTGAGTGGTCGCCTGAACTACGGCCTGAGCGATATCACCCGCAACAGCCAGCACGTGTCGCTGGTGCAACGCAACAGCGGACAATACAACCTACGGGAAGAACAGCACCGAAACCTTGCCATACAGGCAGGCATAGGATTTCGTTTTTAAGTTATTTTGCGACACATCACCGATTTTCCATGCTCCACCCCCCCTTGGAGCCATGAGAGCGTTTGACTTTAGCCAAGAGAGATCATGTTTCACAGACGACATATATTAGTACTTTGGAGTATGGTGGCCGTTGCCACCTTGTACGGGGGAGGAGGAAAATCTGCATATAAAAATTATTTTCTGGGTTCCTATTATTTTGCAGAGGGCCAGTATGACAAGGCAGAAAACTACCTGAGAAAGGCGTATGAGGCCCAGCCGGATGAGTACAACTTCACCATTGCTTTTGCGTTGGTGCTGGGGCGCAACGGTAAGTCCAACGACGGATTAAAGCTCATCAACCGCAGCAATTACCTGCCTTCGCCCGCACATCCGGAGTATTACCAGCTAATATCGATGCGGCACTACATCACGGGGCTTATCCACTGTTACGGCCAGCGCTATCGGCTGGCCATACAACCCCTGGAATCTGCCATCCGGATACAGCGGACACTTAATAAGCCCGAGTTGCTGGCCAGTATGATGAATACGCTGGGCTATGCCCGCTTTTTGCACCGCGGGCTGGGTGCTGGTCCCCATCGTACGGGCAGTAAGCCCCATTACCACCTGCATACCCGCAACCTGGAGCGCAGTCGCCTGATTTTTGAAGAAGCCCTGCGCATTGATCCTACACAGGTTGCGGCTGTGTACAACTACCTGCTGCTGTGCGACACACTGGCTATGCCCTCCGCTTTTGAAGAACTAAAACCCGTCAACCGAAGCCCCAACGAGCAAGTTGTATCCTCCCGCTATGCAAGCCTGCCGGTAGACATGGGTGCCGTACTCCCGTTTCGGGAATACGACGACATAGTCCTATTGCTGGACATTTCGGGCTCCATGGTCATGGAAAAAGTCAGCTGTGTGGGTCAGACCCGGTTTGAGGTCATGCGGGAAACATCTCTTTTCTTTTTAGACAGCCTCACTGCAGGCCAACAGCTGGGCATTGCTACCATTGGCGGGGACTGTGGTACTACCCCCAAATTGTGGCATTCGCCCGGGGCAATTTCACGTGAAGATTTGCGGCAGGCATTGGAGTTTCTCGTGCCCGACGGCACCACGCCCTTGCTCACCATACTACAGCAAACCATTGACCTCTTTGGTACAGAGCCCGAGCGGCGGCGTTCTATTTTTTTTATCAGTGATGGCGAAAATATATGTCGGCTGCCCGGCGTGGATATCTGCCAGTGGAGCGAAGGACTGGCCGCTCGCGGCATAACCATCAACATCCTTACTTTTTTGGGCGCCAGCCTTGACAACAGGGGAGCCTTTGCGGAATATACCTGTCTTGCAGACAATACAGGTGGCAAGGTACTTAACCTCGACACAGACAGATGCAGCTTCGAGCGGTATCAGTTTGATATTGCCGCCGCAGCGCAATTTTATATCCCTCCTTTTGAACAGGTAAGTTGTGGCGGACCGGGCGTAAAGCCCATTTGGGCAGTCTTCCCGGAAGAGTCAAAAAGATAAATTATCCAGAACAGGTCATTGGAAGCACAAAAGAGTGGGCAGACAGGAACACTGGCTGTTTAGCCGTTTCGCACCAGCTACACGGAAGCTAACACATTTTGCACTGCATAACGGCGGAACCGCCTGACACCATCACCTACAGCCCGTGTATCGGCCCAAAGAAACATCAACGCTTATCAGACCGCAAAACTTTCCCCGCAACCACAAGTACGCGCTGCATTGGGGTTATTGAAATAAAAACCTTTGCCTTCCAGTCCGCCGGAAAATTCCAGTGTTGTGTTGCACAAATAGAGAAAGCTTTTCAGATCGCAGACTACGGTTTCTCCGTTGTCATTGAAAATCTGATCATTGGGCTTTATCTCGTTATCAAAATCCATGTTGTAGGACAAGCCAGAACAGCCCCCGCTGGTAACCGAAACGCGCACGAAGTAGTCATCGCCCAACTGGTTTTTGGCGCGTATGTCCTGAATTCTCTGCTTGGCACTTTCTGCAACAAATAACATAGTCGTGTATATTATTCTATGAAGTGGCGGTTTGTGTCGGAAAAAATGTATCCGACACAAACCACCTATACGACCACTAGTGAGCCGCCTCAGCCGATTTAGCTGTTACCTCCAAACCGTTTTTGGTCTGATAGTCCGCGATAGCGCCACGGATAGCATCCTCTGCCAAAACAGAGCAGTGGATTTTCACCGGAGGCAACGCCAGCTCCTCGACAATAGCCATATTGTCGATGGTCAAGGCCTCATCTATAGACTTACCTTTCAGCCACTCTGTTGCGAGGCTGGAAGAAGCGATAGCCGAACCGCAGCCGAAGGTTTTGAACTTAGCATCGACGATGCGATTGGTTTCGGGATCGACCTCGATTTGCAGGCGCATGACATCGCCGCATTCGGGAGCACCTACCAAGCCTGTTCCTACAGAAGACTTAGCTTTATCGAGCGTACCCACGTTGCGTGGGTTCTTGAAATGATCGAGCAATTTATCTGAATAAGCCATAGCAATAGATATTTTACCGGTTGATATTGATTAATGTTCCTGCCACTGCACCGAATTAAGATCGATGCCCTCCTTGTACATTTCCCAGATAGGGCTCAGGTCACGCATGTGATTGACCCCCTTAGAGACTGCCTCGATGGTATAGTCAACATCCTCCTCTGTTGTAAAACGACCGAGGCTAAAGCGCAGCGAGGAATGTGCGAGGTCATCGCCCAGACCAAGTGCTACCAGTACGTAGCTAGGTTCCAGAGAAGCCGAAGTACAAGCAGAACCGGAAGAGACGGCGATGTTTTGGTTGAAAGTCATCATAAGACCCTCACCCTCCACATGCTTGAAAGATATATTTGTCACGTGCGGCATACGATGCTCACGGCTTCCGTTGATATAAGTCTCTTCGAGCTTGCAAAGCCCCTGCTCGAGTTTATCGCGCAATACACTCAACCGCTCAGCATCCTGCGCCATTTCGAGTCTGGCGATTTCAGCCGCCTTACCGAAGCCAACAATACCCGGCACATTGAGCGTACCTGAGCGCATACCACGCTCATGACCACCACCGTCCATTTGTGCCGTCACCTTTACGCGTGGATTCTTACGGCTCACATACAATGCACCTACCCCCTTAGGGCCATACATTTTGTGTGCTGTAAATGCCATGATGTGCACACCCACTTCGCGGGGATTGACCGGAATCTTACCCACGACCTGCGTAGCATCGCTCATAAACAAGACACCGTGTTTAGCACAGATAGCACCGATTTCTTTCATAGGCTGGATAACCCCCGTCTCATTGTTGGCCCACATGACCGAAACCAGAATTGTTGTCGGTTTAATCGCAGCCTCCAGCTCAGCCAGATCGATCAGACCTTCGCCGTTGACGTTGAGATAGGTCACCTCGCCACCCATTTTTTCAATGTGCTGGCAGGTATCCAGAACAGCTTTGTGCTCCGTCTTTACCGTAATGATGTGATTGCCCTTGCGGCTATACATCTCGAAGACACCCTTGATTGCCAGGTTATCGGCCTCTGTAGCCCCGCTGGTAAAGATAATCTCCTTTGAGTCCGCGTGAATAAGCTGCGCGATCTGCTCACGCGCATAATCGACTGCCTCTTCAGCCACCCACCCGAAGGGGTGATTACGGCTGGCTGCGTTCCCTGGATTTTCGTAAAAATACGGCAACATAGCTTCTACCACCCGCGGGTCTGTCGGCGTCGTGGCGTTATTGTCGAGATAAATCAGTTTGCCCATTGCAGTGCTTTTATTTAGATTGAATCTAATCAACGTAATTCTATTGCAAAGGTAACGAAAATCATCTAAAAATGTTTAGATAAATTAAGTCATTTATCTCGCTGACATTGTTCTTTTCTTTACATTGCAGCTAGTGTAAAAATAACCACCATGCGAGAAAATCTATTTGCCGGCACCCAGGCCTCGTCCAAAACCGACTGGCTTGGACAGATCCAAAAGGAGCTCAAAGGAAAGCCCCTTGAATCCCTTGATTGGCAGGTTGAAGAGCATATCCGGCTTTCGCCTTTGTACGCAGGCGAAGATCTTTCGCGGCAGCCTCCTGTAGCCGGCGGCCGTACCGACAACAGTTGGGAAGTGGGAGAGCTTATCGAAGTGCGCGATCTTGCAGCAGCCAATCAGCAGGCGCACAAAGCCATTGCCAGCGGAATCAATGCGCCGCTTTTCCAGTTGCACCATGAGCCGACGGCAGCAGAACTGGCCATTTTGGTCAATGGCATTGTGCCGGACGAGCTATCTGTTCACTTTGCCCTGCAGCATCCGGGTAAAGACCCTGCAGAATTTTACCGCGACCTCATTTACTACGTCCGGCAGCAAAGCTACAAGCTATCGGCCATCCGGGGTTCTGTCGATTTTGACCCCTTGCTGGACTGGAGTGAGCCTCCGCTCAAGCCTTTAGCCCGTATTTTGGGGTTTGCCAGCCGGCAGACACCCCTGTTTAAGGTTTTGCAGGTCAATGCCCGCACCTTTGATGCAGGGCTTGAACATACCAGCCGCGAGCTTGCCCTCACCATAGCGAAGGGAGTTACCTATCTTGATCTCATGGAAAAGGAAGGCATTGCTCCTGCCCTCACCAATGCCCACCTGCAGTTTGCGCTCACGATCGGCAATACCTATTTTGCCAACATTGCCAAAATCCGGGCGCTGCGATTGTTGTGGGCCAACGTGCTGGAGGCTTACCGGCTTCCTGCCCCTGCCTTGCCACCCATCGTAGTACATTTTGAATACGAATCGCAAACTGAAGATATGCACACCAATATGATCCGGGCGGCGGCGCAGGCTATGTCGGCCGTTATTGGTGGCGGCAGCCGACTGTATGTGCTGCCGGCTGATCAGTACGCACAAGCGGATATATCCAATGATTTTGTGCTGCGCATTGCCCGCAACGTGCAGCACCTGCTCAGGTACGAGAGCGGGTTTGACAAGGTACTGGACCCTGCCGCCGGCAGTTACTATATGGATACACTTACACAGGCCCTGGCCGCCGAGGCCTGGCAAAAGTTTCTGCACATAGAAGAGCAGGGAGGCTTTTGGGAAGCTATGAGTGTCTGATGACGGCTAAAGCATGGCTGCGTCTGCGCGGGTGCAGCCATGCTTTGCTTATTATCGCGGCCGACCGGCCCACCATTCCTCAAAAATCCTTATGAGTTCGGGATTATCGCGCCAGTTGTCGGCAATACCTTCAAGTGCCAGTATTTGTGCAAAGACTTCATCCTGTGCTTTGGCCTCTGCCAGTGCTTTGCTGTAAGGGATATGGCTGAAAGTCACCATACTGTACAGTGGAATAAAGTCGGGATAACGGTCATGCAGGCTTGCTGCAATTTCTTTGCGAAGCAAAAATTTCGGATCGGCCACCCAGTCGCGCATTTCCAAAAAATTGCGCAATGCCAGGTCGGCGATTGCGTGGCCATCAGCGACGCGTCGCCCGCTGTAAGCAGGAATCACCGCCTCCCAATCGTCGGCATACTCATCGAGCATCTGAGCGAGTAATGTACAATCCTCAAAGCCGGCATTCATCCCCTGTCCGTAGAAAGGAACGATTGCATGCGCAGCATCGCCCAGTAATAAGGTATTGTGTCCGTAATGCCAAGGGGAGCAGCGCACCGTCATGAGGTGGCTGGTAGGATTGGCCCGGAAATCAGTTGTCAGGTTTGTTATCAGCGGCAAGGTATCGGGGAAATACCGTTGGAAAAACGCTTCTACCGCTTCATCCGTCTGCAGGTTGGCAAAACTATCTGCCCCTTCATAGGGCAGGAACAAGGTTGCTGTAAAACTACCATCGGGATTGGGCAGGGCTATCAGCATAAAGGCGCCCCTCGGCCAGATGTGCAACACATCGTGCGCCATTGCGTAGCTGCCATCGGCACGCGGCGGTATATTGAGCTCTTTATAAGCATAGTCCAGGTACTGTTGGCTGTAGTTGAAGCGGGGTGTGCGCATCATAGCATTGCGCACCTCCGAGTAAGCCCCGTCTGTAGACAGCAGCACCTCTGTTGGCACCGTCTGCTGCTCTCCTGTATGTGTATCCCGCATGACCAAGCGCCGCTTGTCGATATCAACCTCTTCTATCCGCTGGCCAAAATTAAAACTGACCCCCAGTGCCTCTGCTGCATCCATGAGCGCCAGGTTGAGCCCTGCCCGCGATACCGAATAGATCGCCTGCCCCTCTTTGCCATAAGGCTGAAAGCTAAGTTCTCCGGCAACGCTGTGCATCATCCGGCCACGCATTTGCAGCGCCTGAGCTCTGATGACATCTGCCATACCCACCATTTCGAGCGCCTTCCACCCGCGCTCACTCAGGGCGAGGTTGATGGATCTGCCGCCTGCAAACCCGTGTTTCCGCGGATCCTGCCGGCGTTCATAAACCGTTACCGCATATCCCCGCGCTGCCAGCAGGCGCGCGAGCAAAGAACCTACCAGTCCTGCTCCGGCAATATGTATGGTTGCAGACATAAGCTATTGTATTTTTGGCTGCCGCTGCGGCAGCCTTGCTTTTATTAAAAAATACCCCCGGCCGTAAGCGCAGCTGCGCGGGCAGCCTGCCACAGGCCATTTTTTTCCTAAAAAAGGATGCGAAAAGCTGCAACCTGAGCGATAAACCCGACGGCATAGCCCCCATAGACATCTGCCTGCTCGTGCGCTTTAAGCAACAGGCGGCTGCTGCCCACCATACCCGCCAACAATATAGACAGCATCCACAGCAGCACAACACTCACCTCATAGCTGCCTCCGCCGGGCATATCCACGGTAAAAGTTCCGTAGCTAAAGAACAACATACTGATAAATACCATGCCCACCAGGCCGCCCATGCCCACTGCGTGCACGCTGATTTTTGAAAAAATATTGACGAGAAAAGCCAGAAAAAGCCCGATGACTGTCCCCAGCATAAAGCCGGTATAAGCCATTGGCGCCTGCCCATTTTTATATAAGTTGTAAAAAATCCATATATACAACATGCCTGTTATCAGGTAGGGGCCTATGCGTTCCTGCTTTTCGGGCATGGATATTGACTGTAGCATGCCCAGAAAGTACATGACTGTGATCGACACAGCCGGAATAAAAAAGGTGTACAGAAAAATAAGCAAAATCAGGCGGTGGCCTTCTGGTTCTGCCAGGGAACTGATGCCAAAAAGGTAAGGGTTGATGAGCATCAGCAATACCAGCATATAACAGGGCATCAGCAGTGGATGAAAGAGTACGGATATGCCCCAGGCAAGCTGTTTGACCATAAAAAAGCTCATTTGTGCCGCTAAGATAGTTGTTTTGCCAACAATATCACTGCTGCCGGTGGCAGAATCAATGGCGGTCGGGTACTGGTAAGGGGGTAAGGGACTCTGCCGGCAGCAGCACCGCTGCCGGTGGCAGGGTGTCGGTCAGTTGCACCAGATAATAGGTGAGCTGCCCGTGCCTGACGAGGAAGGAGTCCAGCCTTACAAATGATGACTCGGGGAACTGAGCCTCGTTGACGAGGTAGTATTCGTCTGTGCTGAATCCTTGTACCTTGCGGGGGATAATACCGCCATAGGCTCGCTCGAGGTAATAGGAATTGGTTGGCTGCATAAGGGTGTGGTGGTAGATAAACAAAGGCTTTCCGGCCCACCGCCGGCCGACGGCCAGCGAGCTCTGCCTGCATTTTTCCCCAAAATCATTGGCGAGCCTGTCCGGCAATACAAACCAGTCAAAGCCCAGGCGAAATGTCAGCAGCAAGGCAATGACCCACAGCCATCGCTGCTCCGCTTCGCGCCACGCTTTTGCCAACAGCCATAACGACCATACCAGCAGCAGCAGCGCTGTAGGGATTGCCCAAGGTAGCTGCTGCAGGCGTTTGGATACCAGGGGGGCTACCCATACGGCGGCTAATACTACGGCCAGCCCCAGCAGTAAGCCCTGAAACCATGGGTAAAAAGGGCTTTTGCTGCCTTCAAACTGCCTGAAGTAGTATAATCCCAGCGTGAACAACAAGGGCAGCAGCATCAGCAAGTAGCGCGGATATACCTCGGGAGAGGTCCAGTAGGGTAGCATATTAAACAGCAAACAAACGGCCAGGAAACCGGCAAACCGGTCGGATCGCAAAAATCCCCAGGCGCCAGGCCGAAAGGCAAAGACGATCAATAGTGACCAGGGAAGAAAATGATAGAGCAACTCAAAAGGGAAAGTCGCTATCTGCACCAGCGTCTCACCCAGTCCGAAGTGTACGACAGTACGCCGGCTCGACTCGTTGAGCAATGTGCTCAGGACTGTCTCCAAATCATTGTACTGATGGTAGTTGTAGTAGTAGATAGCCGGCAATGCCAGTCCCAACAGCCCCCCGCTCAGGTGAGCCAGACTAAACAGCCGGCGAAACTCTCCCCGGTATACGAAATAGGCCAACAGGCTAATCCCCTGAAAAACTATGGCAGGCAGGCCTTTCAGCATAAAACCTACGGCCATCAGCTGATAGGAAATAATAAACAACTTCCACCACTGCTCCCGCTCGAAAAAGCGATAAACCACCATAAACAGGCTGAATATGATCCACGAAAAACTCATGTCTATCAGCCCAAGCAGGCTGTCCCAAAACAAGACGCGCCCGCAGGTGATGAAAACCATGGCATTGACAAATGCCAGCCGCCGCCCCAGCGATGCCCGTGTGAAGTAGTAGATGGTCGCTGCATACCCAAGCATACACAAGACCACTCCCAGCCGGCTCACCCATTCGGCTTCACTGCCCGTAGCTCCAAACAGCAGCGCCAGCAGCCAGTTCCACAGCGGTGGCTTATTGTAGTAGTAGTCTCCGTGAAGGGTAGGTGTCACCCAATTGTCGGACCAGCGCATTTCCAGCGCCACCAGGGCACGTATGGCCTCATCGTCAATGTGAGGCATATAGCCCAGACGCAACAGCAGGGCCGGCAGCAACAAAACCAGTATGATGCCATACGGCAGGTAGGCGGATTTCAATAGCTTTCGTGTTGGTGGCAGAAATGTGATGAAGGAGCTGCCCGAAGGCTTATCCGGTCGGCTGGCGCCGACCGGATAAGCCTTACTTATAGCACTTTCCTGCCGCTGCGGGCGGCAGAAAACCCGTGAGCCTGCCTCAGGGCAAAGGTACGGGAAATGTGGAGATTTAGCAGCAACAGATCGCAGCCTGTCAGTCATCCAGGGACGGCGGTGCAGGTTTTTGGTAGGACACCTTAAAATCGTCCAGCACGGCATCCAAAATAGGATCTTCCCCACGCTGATACCCCTCTTTAATCTGGTGGCTAAAAAGCTTACCCATGGCATTCCAGTACGTAGCTGTAATCCCCCCCCGCAGGTCTTTGATAAGATAGTAAAGCGGTGTATCAAGTTCCCTTTCGATCATCTTGATCAGGATCATACCCTGTGTCTTACTCAGGTTGCGCAGCGGGTCAGCAAACTCGTTCTTCAGTTCTGTCTGCAATCGCCGTATATAGCGGCTTCGCCGGCCATCGCGCATGTTAGCGGTCACATACTCTGTTTCGCGAAAGATTCTGATTGCTTCCACTGCATAAGGATACACTTTGACCGCATAATAGCGGTAGCGGCGATAGCGGCGATACTCTTCATCATCTGCAAATCGACGGGGGCTGGTCACCGACACATCATCGAGGCTGGCCACGATAAGGGTATCGCCACAGTCATCAATCACATAAGGAAAGTACTGGCCATTGACCAGCGTCTGCCCAAATTGTTGCGCATGAGCGGCCGGCACCAACACGCTGCCAAGCAGCAGTAATAAATATATTCTTCTCATAGGAAGTTTGGTTGTCATCCGTCGCCATTCTGAAACCCGCGACGGTTGTAAGTCTGTAGATGTGATGAAGGATTTTTGCCTGCGGCAATAAATTCTCCGGCACACCCTTATAAAACGCAACGGGCAGCGAAAGGATTGCTTCGCTGCCCGTTGACTGCCACATTTTGGCATCAGTCCTTCTGTCTGTCGTATTTTTCCTGGAAACGCTCGTATAACTGCCGCTGTACGTTGTTGAGATCGATGAGACGCCCGTCAATAAAGGCGACATCGACAAAGCTGCTGCGCATATCAAGTATATCGCCGGCTGCTATGAAAAGCGTTGCGGCCTTGCCGGCCTCCAGCGTACCCAGGCGATTGCCTACGCCCAGGATATCAGCGATGCCCCCGCTGATCGCTTTGATACCTTGCTCATACGGCAGGCCATAAGCCACTGCCGTTCCTGCCTGAAAAGGCAGATTGCGCACCTGCCAGAAGCCATCGATGCTGATACCAAAGCGCAGCCCGCCTTGGTAGAGCGCCGCTGCCGTTTTGTATGGCTGGTCGATATCGCTGTCGTTGCCGGTCGGTAAGGTATGAATCCTGCCCAGTATAACCGCCACGTTGTTGTCGCGCAGAAAATCGACGATCTGCCAGCTATCGCGCCCCCCGACAATCACGACCGTCATGCCGTACGATTTAGCCATCAATACAGCTTCTTCGATATCGCGCGCCAGGTCGGCATGCACAAACAGGCGGCGGCTGCCATCGAACAGCGGGCAGCAAGCAGCAAACTTCAGATTGGTGGTTTTGGCAGCAGGCTGCTGGCAATAGGCTTTCGCCTCCCCCAAAAAGCGGCCTACGGCTGCTACCTCTTCATCATAACGCTCATTCTTGGAAACGGTCTGCGTACTCCAGTTGAACCGATAGCGGCTTGGCCAGTAAAAATGCTGTCCGTCATCGGTAAGAACGGCTGCATCCTCCCAGTTCCATGCATCAAGCTGTACGATGCTGGAGTTACCTGCCAGCGTACCCCCATCGGGCGTTACCTGGGCTGTCAGTACGCCGCGTGCACGCACGGTGGGAATTACCCGCGAGTCGGTATTGTAAGCAATAAGTGAACGGATGTTGGGATTCAGCTCACCCGTTTCCGTATGGTCACGCGTTGCTTTAAAAGAAGAAATTTCAACCAGCCCCAACTGGGTATTAGCGGCTAAGAAGCCGGGATATACATGCTTGCCCGTAGCATCAATCAGCTCGTATCCTTCCAGATCAGGCGCATTGTCCTTCGTACTTACGGAGCGGATGATCCCCTGGTCAAAGGTGATTACGGCATTATCAATGACCTCTCCGTTGCCCAGATGAGCCTTAGCGCCAACGATGGCCACAGGCCCTTTTTGTGGCGGTGCCGGCACCGGATTCTGCCCCTGCACCATCAGGCCTGCTAACATCAGCAGCCCTGTATATATATATTTAGTCATAAATCATGAATATTTGGAGTACGACAATCAGTTTCCTTCATCTTCGTGGTCTTCGCAGTGATAGTGGCGATCGCGCCGCCCCTGCATAGGCTGCGTTTTATCGCCCCGATCTGCTGCCTGCAGCATTTTCTGGATAAGCTGGTTGCGCTCAGCCTGCAGAGCAGCACGCATCTGCTCATCTTCCGCCAGGTCGAAATACTTGACGCCATCAACATAGGTCTGTGCTGCCTTGGCATAGATAGACAGCGGATGATCGGTCCACAGGACAATATCGGCATCCTTACCTACCCGAATACTACCCACCTTGTCATCCAGGTGCAGTAATTTGGCCGGATTGAGGGTGATAAATTTGAGTGCATCCTCTTCCGACACATTACCAAAGAGTACGGCCTTGGCTGCTTCCTGGTTGAGGCGGCGAGCCATCTCAGCATCATCCGAATTAAAAGCCGTCATAACGCCCTGAGCGTGCATCATGGCTCCGTTGTAAGGGATAGCCTCATACACCTCATACTTGTATGCCCACCAGTCGCTGAAAGACGATCCCCCTACGCCGTGTTGCGCCATAATATCCGCCACCTTGTAGCCTTCGAGAATGTGGGTAAAAGTATTCACGCGGAAATTATGCCTTTCGGCCAGCTTCATCAGCATATTGATTTCGCTCTGTACATAAGAATGGCAAGTAATAAAACGCTTTGCCTGCAAAATTTCCCAAAGTGCATCAAGCTCCAGATCACGCCGCACGGGCATGCCCTGCTGCCGTGCTGTACCGTACTCACGGGCACGGGTAAAGTAGTCTTCATACACCTGCTCGACCCCCATACGCGTTTGCGGATAGCGCGTACCCGCTGCATCGCCCCAGTTGCTCTGCTTTACATTTTCCCCCAGCGCAAATTTGATAAAGCCCGGGGCGCCCGACCAGAGGAGTTCGTGTGGCAGCACACCCCAGCGCAGCTTGATGATAGCCGACTGCCCCCCGATTGGATTGGCAGAACCATGCAGCGCCTGCACCGCAGTCACCCCACCTGCCAGTTGTCGGTAAATATCTATATCGGTAGCATCCAGCGCATCTCCGATACGCACCTCTGCCGAGCTCGATTGCGTACCTTCATTGACCCCCCGCATGACAGCGATGTGCGAGTGCTCATCGATGATGCCCGGTGTCAGGTGCTTGCCGGTACCATCAACTATGACAGCATCGCCTGCCGACAAGTTGCGGCCCACGGCAGCGATTTTGCCCCCGCGAATCAGCACATCTGCATTTTCGAGTATGCCCCCTGCCTCATTGGTCCATACGGTAGCATTTTTGATGAGCACCGTAGCTGCCTGAGGCAGCTTTTCGCGCCCATAAGCACCAAATGGATAAGTCATGCGCGATACGACCGCAGCGGCGGCTGCCTGTCGGCCACCTTGTCTGGAGGTAGTAGAATCGGGTTCACCCACATAAGTAGCCGACCAGTTGACCCAATTGCCCTGACCGTCCTGACCGCGGCCCGACCATTTTTGCCCCTGCACGGACCCTGACAGGCGCACCATTTCCTTACCGCCCTGAGGCGTATAGCTGAGACTTATGAGGTTGTTGGCGTAGGTATACGCCACCTTCACTTTTACAGAATCGCTGATGACCAGCTGTATATCCGGCTTGGCAGCTTCACCGCTGACCACCATTGCATAAGCAGCATCGGCCACTTTGAGTTCAAAGCGCCCGATCCAGTCAGGATAATCTACAGGCTTAACAACCAGCGCCTTACCCTGTACCCAGTTTTGTACAATGGCCATCTCCTTAGCTCCCAGACTCGCATTGGTAACAATAAAATTGGCTGCCTTGCCCGCCTCGAGGCTACCGACGCGGTCGAAAGCGCCGATCAGGCGGGCGGGCGTTTCTGTGAGCGCACGCAAGGCCTGCTCTTCCGTCAGGCCATGCTCCATTGCCTTGCGCAATGCAGGCAAAAAATCTGCCGGCCTGTCAAGGCCATTGGCCGTGAGCGCAAATTCGATACCAGCCGCCGCCACCTTTGCGGCATTGGCCGGTGCCAGTTCCCAATGGCGGAGTTGCTCGAGGCTGATAGACAGTGCGTCGTAGGGATCCCGCACCTCATAGGCAGCCGGAAACTTGAGCGGCAGCACAAAGGGCATGTTCAATGCCTTGAGTGCCTCCAGCCGCTGGTACTCATCCCCATTGCCCTTAAGAATGTAACGGACACCAAACTCGCGTCCCAGTTCCCCGACCCGCAGGGCATCCTGCCAGCTATCGATGGCGAAAAGCTGCGGCAGCGTCTGCAATTCATTCCAGGCTTCGAGCGAAAAATTCACCTCTTCCTTTTGGTTGCGGTACCACTGTCCGTCGTAATACGTCTGCCGAAGCAGTGCCATTACCCCCATGAGCGAGCTGGGATAGTCCTGTGTAGAACTCCCCTTGCGCAGCGACAGGCCGTGTGCAGCCCTGGGGATAAAAATGCTGGTATGCGGGGCCCCGACCCCCAGGCTCACAAAAGCAGCGGAGCCGCGGCTGATACCGTCCAGCTGCTGCGACAGCAGCGCGCCAAAGCCCTGCTCGCGCAGCGGCTTAGCCGTTTTTTCATCATGGCGAAAAACCTCATGCGCCTGAAATTCAGCCCGTATAGCTTCATTCCACGCATAAGCACCCTGCTTGGACGTCAGCGGCTGCTCGCCGCGCTGTCGCCGGCCGCCGGCCGCGGCGCCCGACGGGCTTTCCGGCATACCATAGCTGCTGTAAAGGTCTATAAAAGAAGGATAAATGTAGTAACCACTAAGATCAACTTCCACAGCCCCTGCCGGCACTTTTACCGAAGGCCCCACCGATACAATGCGGCCATCGCGGATGACCATGGTAGCATCTTTCATGACCGTCCCCACCTGAGAGACAATCGTAGCACCCGTAAATGCATACCACCCCTCGCGGTGGTCGTAGACCCCGTTGTAGGGGAAGGTCTCCTGTGCCTGAAGCTTTAACAGCAGCAGCAGGACGAACAAGAGTAATCCGATTTTTTTCATATTAGTCCCATTAAGTTGACTGGCAGTACCTTGCTGCCGCAGCGGCCCGGCTGTCATGATAAAAAAAAGCGCAAAGTGCCTGCTTGTGAAGCAGCATAAGCGTCTTGGAATAACAATCGCTAAAGTAATGAAATAATGTAGTGGACAAACACTTAGCGCAGATAATAAGCAGCGAAGTACGCAGAATTTGGCGCAAATAACTTTGCAGCCGTATCTTTAGGACTCAATATTGATGGCGGTTGCTGTCAGCATGAAATTATATGAACAAAGAATCTTTATCAAATAAGCCGCTGGTGCTGGTAACAGGCGGTACCGGCCTGGTCGGTTCCTACCTTCTTCGTTACCTCATCCGCGAGGGATATTCCGTGCGGGCGTTGCGGCGATCCGGCAGCAGTATACAACTGGCCGGAGAAGCCGCCGGGCAGGTCGAGTGGGTCGAAGGTGATCTGCTGGATCCCGGCAGCCTCGAAGATGCCCTGCAGGGCGTCGACACCCTGATACACGCTGCTGCACTGGTCTCCTTTTCGCCACGTGATCGCAATGCGCTCGTGCGTATCAACCGCGACGGAACTGCCAATCTGGTCAATGCAGCGCTCTATCAGGGTGTGAAGCGATTCATCCACCTGAGTTCAGTAGCTGCTCTTGGCCGTAAGTCAGGCAATGAGCTCATCGATGAATCTACCGCCTGGCAGTTTACGCCCTCCCTCCCGCGCTACAGCGTGAGCAAGTTTCAGGCAGAGCGCGAGATTTGGAGAGGACAGGCCGAAGGCCTGTGGGTGGCAGTAGTCTATCCCAGCCTCATCTTTGGCAGCGGTTGGTGGAATACAGGCACCAATCGCATGTTTTCGCATGTTGACCGCGAGCTGCCTTTCTATCCGCCCGGCGCCAATGGCGTCGTGGATGTGCGCGATGTTGCCCGGGCAGTCATGCTGCTCCTGCAACAGGGGCAGGATGGCGACCGCTACCTTCTCAATGGCCACAACATCAGCTACCGCGACCTCATGGTACACATAGCCCATGCGCTTGGCCGCAGGGCTCCACACCTGCCCATGCAGCGCTGGCAGGCGCGCCTGCTGCTCGTCGGCGAGGCCATCCGCAGCCGCCTTTTGCGGCAGCCGGCATTGCTTACACCAGAAACGGTGCGCAACTCTTTTCAGCATTTTTCTTACAACAATGAGCGCTCGTGCCAACAACTGCAGCTCAGCTACACACCGCTTGAGCAGACCATCCGGGAGACGGCAGCCCAATATCTCGAGGCACGGCAAAACCAGGCCGCTTTCGGCCTGCTGCCGCTGTTGTAGGCGGTTGCGAAAATCGGAGATCGAAATATACCAACAGCGAAAAAATCTGCGTTATACGACAACAAGACCTAAGCGGTCATAACAACCATGGGCAAGAAAACAATACTGATTATCGTCAGTCTTCTGGGCGTAGCAGTCATCAGCCTCGTATGGATGCAGATGAGGCTGATACACTTGTCTATTGGCGAAAATGAGAAACGGTTTGACAACAGCGTTTTCACAGCGCTCTCGGCCGTAGCCAACCGGCTCAAAGAAGCGGATCAACGAAACCTTTTTAACTATTCCATGAATGGTTTCGTTGTCAACTACTACAAAACCGCAGAAGCCCAAAATCCCGCTGCCGCCACAGAGCAGCCACTGGCAGACCAGCAGATGCTTCAGCTCATAGATACTTGTAACTGCCTCAATTGCAAACGTATACGCCTCGAAAAAGGAGGGCTTTTTCCTGCAGATATCTATCGGGACCCGGACATTCCTGTGGCTGAACGAATAGAGATTTCGCATCTCCGCGCTGCTATCGAACAGGAACTCAACAACAATGGCATACATACCGACTACCTGTATGGCGTGTACAGCAGGGCTGAAAGGGGATTTGTTATTTACAATGGCAACTTTGTTGTCGGTGACGGACGGGGCGGAGAGCGCCTGCCGGATGCAGAGGCCGTAATGAGCTCCAAGTATCGGGCGACGCTTTTTACCAATAGCCGCAACGAGCCTGAGGGCTTGCTCATGCTCTATTTCCCCAGCCGCTCCAGCGTGCTGTGGAGCAGCCTTTGGCTGGATTTCACGGGTGCACTCGTCTTTGCTTTGTTGATCGTAGTGCTTTTTGGTTATACTATTATTGTCATCTACCGACAAAAGCGCGTATCGGAGATGAAGAATGATTTTATCAACAACATGACCCATGAGTTTAAAACGCCTATAGCGACGATCTCCCTCGCTTCCGACAGCATCCTGAGCCCCAAAGTAGCCGGTAATCCTGAAAAAGTTGCCCGCTTTGCTCATATAATAAAACAGGAAAATAAACGTATGAATAGTCAGGTGGAGAAGGTGCTGCAGATGGCTCTGATTGACCGAAGCGATTTCAAGCTGAAGTTTAGTCAGGTTGATTTACACGACGTGATTCGGGGCGCTGTGGAAAACATCGGCCTGCAGGTCGAGCGCCGGCAGGGGAAAGTGCACATGCTGCTGCAAGCCGGCCAGCCGGTGATTGAAGCTGACCTGACCCATGTTTCCAATATTATCAATAACCTGCTGGACAACGCCAACAAATACTCTGCTGATGCCCCTGACATAACAGTTTCTACCCAAAACACAGCCAATGGGGTAGAGGTCGTTATTGCAGATAAAGGTATCGGGATGACAAAGGAAGACCGAAAGCTCATTTTTGACAAATTCTACCGCGTGCATACCGGCAACCGGCATGATGTGAAAGGCTTTGGCCTGGGCCTGAGCTACGTAAAAGCAATGATGCTTGCTCATCGGGGACATGTCGATGTCAAAAGCGAACTCGGTAAGGGGAGTAGTTTTATACTGTTCTTCCCCTGTAAGGCTGCCGCCGGTCATCGCGCCTTTGACGCAGCGGAGGTAGAAGACGACGTAACATTTAATGGTTGAAAAAAGCGATGTATGGCTTTTAAGATTCTTTTGGTTGAAGACGATCAAAATTTTGGCGATGTACTCTGCTCCTACCTGGAAATGCATGACTACGACGTTACCCTCGCAACTGACGGACAAAAGGGGTTTGATGCTTTTCAGCGGGATGTTTTCGATATGTGTATCCTGGATGTGATGATGCCGGTAAAGGACGGATTCACGCTGGCCCGGGAAATACGGGCCGTCAATACTTCTGTACCCATCATTTTTCTTACTGCCAAAGCGATGAAAGAGGATGTCGTACAGGGACTCAGGCTGGGTGCTGATGATTATATCACCAAGCCTTTCAGCTCCGAAGAGTTGTTGCTGAGGATTCGCGCCATACTGAAACGCACACAGTCCGGCGGTACTGAAAAAGAGGATCGAAGCGAATTTCAGATAGGACGCTATTATTTCAATTACCCCCTCCGCATCCTAAGCTATAGCCACGAAAGTGGCGAAATCGACAAAGAAAAACTATCGCCCAAGGAGGCGCAGCTGCTGCGTATGTTTGCCGAAAATGCCAACAATGTGCTGACGCGCACGGAGGCGCTCAACAAAATCTGGGGAGAGGACAATTATTTTACAGCACGCAGCATGGACGTGTTTGTCACTAAATTGCGCAAGTACCTGCGAAAAGACGAGAACATAGAAATCGTCAATATCCATGGCAATGGTTTTCAGCTGCTCATCAAAAACAATACGTAATAACCGTCTTTTTTCTGCTAATTGCGGCCAATGCATTGCGGATTCATTCCTTTTCTTTACTTTCGTGCTAAACGCATAAAGCATCGGATGTTATGAAGAAAATCGGAATTCTCTACGGCCAGGAACGATCCTTCCCGGCAGCTTTTGTGGAAAGAGTCAACAGCAAGAATATTCCCGGCATCATTGCCGAGCCGGTGAAAATCGATAAAGTAAAGCAGGATGAGGGCAGCGGCTACGCCGTCATCGTCGACCGCATCTCTCAGGATGTACCTTTTTACAGAGCCTACCTGAAAAACGCTGCTATCGCCGGCACGGCTGTCATCAACAATCCGTTTTGGTGGAGCGCTGATGAAAAATTTTTCAACAATGCCCTGGCAGTCCGTCTGGGGGTTCCTGTTCCCAAAACGGTTCTCCTGCCCTCGCGCGAGCATCCTACGGATACTACCGCTGACTCTTTCTCCAATCTGCACTTTCCGCTCGATTGGGAAGGAATTTTCGAGTATGTGGGTTTTCCTGCTTATATGAAACCTCACGCAGGTGGTGGCTGGAAGAGTGTGTATAAGATTCGCGATGCTGAAGATCTGTTTCAGAAACTGGCGGAGACGGGGCAGTTGGTGATGATGCTGCAGGAGGAGATTATTTTCGATGCTTATTTCCGTTGCTATTGTATTGGTGGCAAGTATGTACGCGTCATGGACTATGAGCCCCGCAATCCGCATCACCTGCGCTATGCTGCCAGGCATGCCATCCCGCAGACGCTGCGCGATACCATCGAAAACCACGTGCTCACGCTTTGTCAGGGGCTGGGCTATGATTTCAATACGGTAGAATTTGCCGTTCGGGATGGTATACCCTATGCAATTGATTTTTGTAATCCCGCGCCGGATGCTGATATCAATTCTGTGGGGCCCGATAATTTTGAATGGGTGGTCGAAACGGCTGCCAACTATGCCATTGAGCGCGCCGAAATGCAGCAGCCAGGGCAGGATAACCTCAGCTGGGGGGGCTTTTTGCGGCAGGCAACCCTGGGGCAGTCAGTCGCTGCTGCTGCCACAGCTGCAGCACCCGCCAGGAGTCGGCGCAAAAAGTCTTAGTAAACAGCCGGCTGGCTGATTATCGCAGGTTCTGGCAGTTGGAAGCTGCCAGAACCTGCGCCCGACAGCTCCGGTGAACTAAAACTGATTTTATCCGTTTGCTTTTGTCTAGTAGATGATTAAACCGGGGGATACGCCTCATGAGCAAGCTTAAACTGGCCATACTGGATTTGTATGAAGGCACGCCCAACCAAGGCATGCGCTGTATAAAGGAAATCGTAGATGCTTTTCGGGTACAGCTTGAGTGGGACGTCTTCGATGTGCGTACCCATAAGCAGCTCCCGGGCATGGAATACGACATTTTCATCTCCAGTGGCGGGCCCGGCAACCCGCTGCAAGGCGACGGAGAATGGGAGTTGCATTACTACCGATGGCTGCAGCAAGTATATGACTGGAATCGCTATGAAGCTGCGAAGAAATTTGTCTTCCTGATTTGCCATTCTTTCCAAATGGCTACCCACTATTTCAATCTGGCTACGATTACACCGCGTAAGAGTATGTCTTTCGGGACCTTCCCCATTCATCTGACGGACACGGGAGTGCAGGACAGCATTTTTCAGGGGCTTGACAACCCGCTCTGGGCAGCTGATTTTCGCTATTATCAGGCCATACAGCCCAATATGGAGGCTATGCAGGAGATGGGTGCAGAGGTGCTTGCGCTTGAAAAAATCCGTCCGCATATACCGCTCGAAAGAGCCATCATGGGTATCCGCTTCAGTCCCGAAATCGTGGGGGTTCAGTTTCATCCTGAAGCAGACCCAAGGGGTATGATTGCCCACTTTATTGAGCCAGAGCGCCGTATGGCCATACTTGAAGAGCACGGCCCTGACAAATACCACCAGATGCTTATCGACTTGCGCAACCCCAGCAGAATTTCCCGTACCCACGATGCCATACTCCCGGCGTTTATCCGCCATTCCATCAATCATATCCGCTGCCAACAGCCGGTACTGGCCTAAACAACCCGCCTCCCGACCTCTGCATGCTTCAAAGAATATTTTGGCTAAGGTGCTTTTTTTGATTTTTTTGGAAAAAAATCAAAAAAACAAGTATTCATTCAGTGTTTTATTTTGCTATTAAAAACAGCAAACCACCCTCGGACTGACTTATAAGCTTGATTTACAGCATTTCAATAGGTTTAGGCCATGCTGGTCACCCGGTTTTTTTGTTCATTTTTTCATGCCCTGCACCATTGTCCTTTCAATATCTTTTGCACAGCGCACGAATAAGCCCTACCTTTGCACCGCCAAAACAACCAAATAACCAAATCAAACAGTTAATTTATGGCACAGGTAGAACTTGTCATGCCCAAAATGGGCGAAAGCATCATGGAGGCCACCATCCTGCGCTGGGTTAAGCAGGTTGGCGATCAAATCGACATTGATGATACGGTACTGGAGATCGCTACCGATAAGGTTGATTCCGAGGTGCCCTCTCCTGTAGCTGGTGTTCTCCGACAGATTTTATACCAGGTTAATGATACTGTTCCCATCGGCAAAGTAATTGCTGTCATTGATACAGAGGCCGGCGCAGAACCACTCGCGAGCCCCAGCATCGCTGAAGTCCCCTTTGTAGAAACGGCCACAGCGGCTGTCGCGACAGAAAAAATAAGCAATTCGGACGGTGACCGTTTTTACAGCCCGCTTGTGCGCAATATCGCTGCCCAGGAAGGTATTCACCTGAGCGAGCTGGATACACTCATCGGCAGTGGGCAGAACGGCCGCGTCACCAAAAAAGATATTCTTGCGTTTGTAGCGCAACGAGGGCAGCAGCCGGCGGCAGCCGTTCCGCAACCTGTTCCAACGTCAACTATGGCTCCGCCAACTTACCAGCCGGCCGCTCCACAGCCGGCGGTAAATGAACCGATAGCAGCCAGCAGTAATACAGGCGGTGTCATTGATGGCAATGTTGAAATCATCGAGATGGATCGTATGCGCCGCCTCATAGCTGACCACATGGTCATGTCCAAGCACACGGCGCCGCACGTGACATCTTACGTAGAAGCAGACGTCACGCCCATTGTTGAATGGCGTAATCGCATAAAAGGTGAATTCGAGAAGAAATTCAACGAGAAAATTACTTTCACCCCTATTTTTATCGAAGCCATAGCGAAAGCGATTATCGACTTTCCGCTCATCAACGTAAGTGTTGACGGCAATCGCATCATCCGCAAGCTGGATATCAACATAGGCATGGCAACGGCCCTTCCTTCCGGCAACCTCATTGTGCCGGTCATCAAGAATGCAGACCGTCTCAACCTGCTGGGGCTGACAAAATCTGTAAATGAACTGGCCAACAGAGCCCGTAAGAATCAGCTCAAACCAGATGAGATCCAGGGGGGCACTTTCACACTGACCAATGTAGGTACGTTTGGCAATGTCATGGGTACGCCCATCATCAACCAGCCTCAAGTGGCCATCATGGCTGCAGGAGCCATCCGCAAAAAACCAGCTGTTGTAGAAACCCCCTATGGTGATCTCATTGCTGTACGCCACATGATGTTCCTCTCACTGTCGTATGACCACCGCGTCGTCGATGGCTCTTTGGGAGGATCCTTCCTGCGCCGCGTAGCGGATTATCTGGAGTCATTTGACCCCAATCGGGCTGTATAGTCGCTCAGCATAGCTGCAGACATAAAAGCTGGCTCACCACACACATGGTGGGCCAGCTTTTTTTACCCAAAACGGCTGAGAATCACGATACCTATAATGACCAGCAGCATCCCCAGGTAGTGAAAAACCGACATGACTTCGCCATCCCACACACCCCACATTACTGCCACTATGGGGATAAAATAGGTGATTGAACTCGCAAAAAGTGCAGAAGTGACAGACAGCATCCTGTTGAAGACAGTTTGTGCGAGCGCTGTACCCAGAAGCCCCAGCGCCATAAGTGCCAGCAACGACTGCCTGCCCTGAACCGTCGTCAGTGCGTCTGCCGGCCAGTCTGTTGTCAGAAAATATCCCAGGCCGAGCAGTCCGCATATAGACAAGGTGATGGTTGTAAGATGTATGGGGTGTATTTCCCGGAGATAGTGCTTAACTACATTGACATTGGCACCATAGCCCATGGTCGCAATCACGATCAGAAAGGCATAATTATTGATCGCAAATTTTCCCTCCGCATTGATCATGATGAGGGTGGACGATCCCAGAAATCCAATCAACAGTCCCAAGATTTTCATCCAGCTGGAAGGTTGGCCGAAAAATACCAGCCCTATCACAAAAGTCATGGCCGGTGTGAGCGCATTGAGCACCCCTGCCATCGAGCTGTTGATATACATCTGTGCATTGGCAAACAAGAAGGAAGGGATAAAAACACCCAGCATAGCCGAAGCAAACAGGTACTTGAGGCGGTCGCGCGGTACCAGAAAAGCATGCTGTATCCCCCAATAGATGAGAGGAAGCATAGCTGCTGTCATCCGAAGAGAAGCAACCTGCGATGGACTGAAAGTCTCCAGTCCCCGCTTCACCAAAATGAAGGTACTTCCCCATACCACCATCAAAAAAATGAGCGAAGCCCAGATCATCCAACCACCCCGCTTATCATCCTGTATGCCTGTCTGCATAATTTTTTCAGCTAGGCTGCAAAAGTAGGTATTTTCCCCTTTATGCAATCTGTGGATTATCCGGCCGCTGCCCTTGCCCAAAACCTGATGCAGTTATTTGTAAAAAACTTATCTTTAGGCCTCATCATCCGGTATTTTGGCACCCTGGCGCCAAAATACCGGATGAGATCAGCTTGCCTTGTTTTTCAACCGCAACGGCTTGCGGTTGAAAAACAAGGGTCGCAACTCCATCAAAATAACTGTTTATGGTTTATCAGTACGATTCCTGGGCGGTAATACGGCATATCAGCCTTGCCTTAGTATTTACGGTTTGTTTGCTTGTAAACAGCTGCCAGACCGATACCTCAGCCGAAAAAGAAGGTCCTATGCGATTTGAAGATTATCCTGTCTACCAAGGTAGCGGACTGGGGCTCACTTACACGCCTGCCGCTTCTTCCTTCATGCTTTGGTCACCGGTCGCTGATTCTGTCAGGGTACTTCTTTACGAAAAAGGTGAGGGGGGAGATCCCCTGCGCGCACTCACGATGACCCGGGCGGAAGCAGGCGTCTGGGCTACCACCATTGGAGAAGATGTTAAGGGTTTATTTTATGCCTTCCAGACCTATATTGATGGCCGCTGGATGATGCCTGTCCCTGATCCTTATGCTAAAGCGACGGGGGTCAATGGCAAACGGGCACAGGTTGTTGATATGAGCACGACCAACCCTCCCGGCTGGGAAAATGATCGCAGGCCGCCGCTCTCTGATCCCAACGCCATCGTAGTATACGAGTTGCACCTTCGGGATATGAGTATTCATAGCAGTTCAGGCATTCAAAACAAAGGTAAATACCTTGGCCTCGCCGAAACCGGCACCCGCAACCCGCAGGGGCTGGCTACCGGCCTCGACCACCTCAAAGAGCTGGGCGTTACACATGTGCATTTACTGCCGGTTTTTGACTTCATGTCGATTGATGAAAGCCGCCTTAGTCAGCCACAGTTTAACTGGGGCTATGACCCCCAAAATTACAATGTACCGGAGGGGAGCTACAGCAGTGATCCCTATGACGGTGCCGTGCGCATCCGCGAGTTCAAGCAACTCATAAAAACCCTGCACGATAATGGCATTCGCGTTGTCATGGATGTCGTCTACAACCATACGGGTGCTACAGAGGAGTCACTCTTCAACCAACTGGTGCCGGGCTACTACTACCGCCAAAATGCTGAAGGGGGGTGGTCAAATGCTTCTGCCTGCGGCAACGAAACAGCTTCTGAGCGCCCGATGATGCGCAAATTTATGCTGGAATCCATGCGCTACTGGGTAGAAGAGTACCATATCGACGGTTTTCGGGTCGATCTGATGGGTATTCACGACATTGAGACCATGAATCTCATCAGCAAAGAGTTGCACCGCATAGAACCCGGTATCTTCATTTACGGGGAGGGCTGGACCGCCAATGGCAGCCCGCTGCCCGACAGCCTCCGGGCACTCAAGGCCAATACCTATCGCCTCGACCGCATCGCTGCCTTCAGCGACAATATCCGGGATGCCATCAAAGGACATGTCTTTACACATGATGATACAGGCTTTGCCAGCGGTAAGCCGGGCATGAAGGAGACCCTCAAATTTGGTGTGGTCGCCTCGATCATGCATCCGCAGGTTCACTATGATTCTGTTGCCTGGCTCGATCCGGCGCGTGCATGGGCAGCACAACCCTCCCAGACCGTCACCTATGTTTCCTGTCACGACAATCACACCCTTTGGGACCGGTTGCTCAATTCCAGAGCCGACGCCACCGAAGCAGAGCGTATCAGGATGCACAAACTGGCAGGGGCTATCGTGCTAACCAGCCAGGGAATTAGTTTTTTGCATGCCGGGGTCGACATGCTGCGCAGCAAGCAGGGGGTTGAAAATTCATTCAACCAGCCCGATGCTATCAACCAGATTGACTGGAACCGAAAAACGAAGTACAAGGATGTCTTCGACTATTTCCGCGGCCTGATTGCGCTCCGCAAAAATCACCCGGCTTTTCGCATGACCGAGGCTGAGCAGATTCAGGAACACCTGCGCTTCCTCGACCACAGCGACCCGTTGGTGCTGGCATATACCATCGATGGTGCCGCTGTCGGCGATAGCTGGAAGCAAGTGCTGGTTGTTTACAACGGTAATCGGCATGTAGTAACCATTGACGTTCCTACAGCCTCCTGGCGGGTTGTCGCCAATGACAAAACCATTAATGAGCGTGGCATAAGTCCACATCAGGGCGGCAGACTGACAGTCCCTGCCAGTTCCGCCATGATATTGGTTCAATAAAGTTCTTTACAATCAATATTTATTCTCGCGAGAAAGGAAGAGCCAGTTCGGGATTTTTCACCGGGTCTCATGAAGATTCTTTTGTGTATACTATGGGTTTTTCAGTGGCATAGCATCACCTATGCTGCTTCCAGGACGAAACAATACATGCAAAAGATCCCTTCCGGGGCAGAAAATTGCTGACAGAAGCTACGACCTTAGCGCCTCATCACAACGACTACCACTATGCTGGCCATTCAACAACGTCTGTCCAATGCCTTTTACCTGCTGCTGGGCCTGCCCTCTACCGCCATGGGGTTTGCCCTTTCTGTACAAATTGCTGCCCTGAGCTGGATCCTGAGCACCCGCTATGGGTTGAAAATCGAGGAAGTAGGCTTGGTATGGGCGGCAGGTCCCATTGCGGGCATCTTAGGACAGGTTATCTTTGGTATTGTGAGCGATAATGTGTGGTTTTGGGGAGGACGGCGGCGACCCTTCATCCTCATTGGAGGTGTACTTGCTTCGTTAAGTATGCTGGCACTACCCAGCCTTGACATCGTGGGCAGCGCTTTGGGTGTCGACGGGCTGCTGGGAGTTGCTATTGCTGTAGCACTCAGCCTCGATATTTCGATCAATATCGGCTTTAACCCCACCCGTTCTATCATTGCCGATGTAACTCCGGAGGGAGAAAGTCGTACCAAAGGCTACACCTGGATGCAGACGGTATCCGGCACTATGGGCGTAATGGCTTATTTCATCAGTGTGCTGCTGGGCAATATTACACTCATTTATCTGGGCGCAATCATTGCGCTTTTATTATCAGTCATTCCTCCCTTTTTCATCGAAGAGCCCCGGCAACTTCGGCAGGCAGCAGATACCGGTAGCACGGCCAAGCTCGACTACAGAAAAATCATGTTAGATATTATGCCACTTTGGGGATTTCTGATGTACGCAATTTTTGGCATCCTTTCACGCCTGTTTGATTTGTCTGCAGTGGCCACCTACATTGATATCATCTGCCTGCTCGCCATTGTCGTCCTCACCTTGTCCACCTTGCTGACTTCTGAGGAAGGGAAGACACCGGTTGAAGCAGGCCGTATTGGTTTCCGAAAAATACTCGCAGCCCATTCGTTTACCTGGGTGGGTATACAGTCCATGTTTATCTACATGTTTTCTTATGTACAATACCGCCTGCCGGAAGCCAACGATGAGCAAATGGGCGCCATCGTCTCTACCTCCTTTTTAATACTAAATGCCATAGCTGCTGTACTGCCTGCTTTTGCCCTCGAACCACTGACCCGCAGGTATGGCCGGGTGAAAATCCATCAACTGAGTATACTGAGCATGGCCGTAGGCTATGCTGCCCTATGGCTGCTCGGCAGCAGCCCGATGAGTATCTACCTTTGCATGGCATTGCTTGGCATCGGATGGGCGGCAACGGTCAGTCTGGCATTCGCCATCATGTCGCAGCAGATTGATCAGTCCCGCATGGGCTTGTACATGGGACTGTTTAACCTGTCGGTGGTCTTGCCCCAATTGGTTGCCAGTTTTAGTGTAGGCCGGTATCTGCAGACTGCCGACGACAAGTCTGTATTGTTTATCATTTGCGCTGTGTGCCTGGGCATCAGCGGATTGGCGTGGTCATTTGTGCGAGAAAAAACCGCCTGAGACGAATTTTCATATTTTTTCGTTCCTTATAAAAAAGTAAGCTATGAGCGAGTTCCAGACAATGATCAACAGTGGCGCGCAAAGTGTATGGAAAAAAACCAAGCGCTTGGGTCTGCTGGCCCTGCTGGCAGCCATTTTGGGGGGAGGCATCTACCTGTGGGTATGCAGTTGGACATACAGCGATGGCAGCCGCGCCGGCTATCTGGTGAAGGTTACCCGCAAGGGTGTTATATTCAAGACCTATGAGGGGCAGCTCAATCTGGGAGGTATACAGACGTCTCCTCAGGGCGGTCTGACAGGCAATCTGTGGGATTTCTCGATGAGCGATCGAAAAACATACAGTTCCCTCACCAATCTGGAAGGCAAGCAGGTAAAGCTGTATTACAAAGAGCGGTACAAGGTTTTTTTCTGGCAAGGAGATTCGCCCTATTTTGTGTACAAAGTACAACCCCTCGAATAAACACTCTCGGCTCAACATTAGTATTTTAAAATGCTAATGTTGAGCCGAGAGTGGCCATGTATCTTTAGCGGTTTTTTATCGCACCTTGGGCAGCGCTATGGTAAAGGTTGTCCCGCGCTGTTCTTCTGATGCTTTGACAAAAATTTTCCCCTTGTGATACTCCTCGATGATGCGCTTAGCCAGACTGAGTCCCAGGCCCCAGCCCCGCTTTTTGGTCGTATATCCAGGTTGAAATACCGTTTTGTACTTGCCGGTGGGGATGCCCTTACCCGTATCCGAGATATCAATATAGACATAGCGATTCTGCTCGTACACCGTCGCGGTGATGGTGCCTTTACCCTCCATGGCATCGAGCGCATTGCGCAGTAGATTTTCAATTACCCAGTCAAACAGCGGTGCGTTAATAAATACCTCAAGGCTGCCTGCATCCGGCGCAGGGAAATCAAAGACCACCTTGCGGGGCGCCCTCTTTTGCATATACTCCCGGCAGGTATGCAACTCGGAATACACATTGACCGACTTAAGCTCGGGCATAGAGCCAATTTTCGAAAACCGGTCGGCGATTAGTTCAAGGCGACCCACATCATTTTGCAGTTCGTCCAGGATATCCCGTACTTCCTCATCCTCCTCTCGTGCGGCACGTAAGTGCTCAATCCAGCCGACGATTGCAGAAACCGGTGTTCCCAACTGGTGGGCGGTTTCCTTGGCCATACCGACCCACACCCTGTTTTGCTCGGCCCGCCGGGCACTGTTGAAGCCGAGATAGCCCAATGTTACAAAAACGAAGATCAGCATGATTTGTACCAGGGGAAAATAGCGCAGCTGCTGCAGCACGCGGGATTCGCCAAAATACAGCTCAACGCCAAAGCTCTGAATAGGCTCAACCCCGTTTTTGATCATCCTGTCGAGCTGTCCCCGAAGATACGTATAGTTGGTATCCCGTCCTTCCCCCCAATTGATGGCATCATCGATCCCGCCCTGCTCATTGACAATCAGGACCGGGATGGTCGTGTTGGACGTAAGAATTTCCTGTTGCAGTGTAAGATCGCAATAGAGGGAGGTCTCGTCATCGATATCATTGATATCCTGCTGCGCCATTACCCAAAAGCGAGCGTTATTCTGCTCAACGACCGACAAGCGATCGGCCAGAAACTGGGTATAACCTACAGAGAATCCCACGATGGCTAAGCCCATCAGCAACAGTGTAAGCTTCCATCTTGATTTTTGCGAAAAAATATCCATAAGTAGTCAGACCTATTATATTGATAAAGGTAGTAAGTAAGCAGAATATTTTGTTGAATGCTTTTTTTGATATGACTGGATACATACAAATACCCCTTCATACGCAGCGACCAGTTTATAGCGCCTATTTATTACCTTTGTGCCGGAGATTATTCAGCATCATTTTTCGCGGCTAAGCCGCGAAAAATGATTTCGGAGAGGCTCTCCTGACCAAAAAAACGCGCTATGCTGCCCCAACTTTCTGAACGCTGGTTAATCATCGGCTCCTTTTTTGTCACTTACTTCGTGTGGGGCAGTACCTACTTGGTCAACTACATGGCTATTCAGGGAATACCTCCCTTCCTGATGTCCGGTAGTCGTTTTTTCACGGCAGGAATGCTGCTCTATGGGTATGCGAGACTGCGAGGCATTGGTGGCCCCAGCCTTCGGGAAGCCCTGCATGCCTCCGGCATGGGTATACTTTTTTTGTCTATTGGCACAGGTGGTGTGGTGTGGGCAGAGCAGTATATTGATACCGGGCTGGCCGCCCTGCTGGTTACCTTCGACCCGCTGCTCATCATGTTGCTCATGTGGCTGCTGCTGGGCAGCAAGCCTGCCTGGATGAGCATTGCAGGAGCCGCCATTGGCATTGCGGGTATGGGCTTACTCATTGACCAACCCCAGCTACTGGGCAGCGAAAACGCTATCATAGGTTTGATTGTCATCGCACTGAGTTTGACATCCTGGGCCATTGCAAGCATTTATGTGAGCCGGGTAGCCATGCCTTCCTCCCGCCTGCACAGCTCTGCCTGGCAAATGCTGGGCGGAGGACTCAGCCTGCTGATCTTTAGCTGGCTCACCGGAGAGGCTTCCACTTTTTCCCTGGCAGCGGTCACGCCCAAGGTTGCCTACTCCTGGGTCTATCTCGTTGTGCTGGGTTCACTGCTGGCTTTCTCCTGCTTCAACTACCTGTTGACCAAAGTGTCTCCCGAAAAAGTAGCCACCAATACCTATGTCAACCCCATCGTCGCCATGTTCCTGGGCTGGGCATTCAACGGGGAGGTAATCAGTGGCCGTTCTGTTATTGCAGGTCTGCTGATGCTTACGGGTGTCTTTTTCATCAACGTAAGAAGATAGCAGACCGGCGAAACAGCAATCTATGAAAGGGCATAGTGATTTGTGCCGATAGCAGAAACAAAACAGCTTATCGTGCATTTTCACATTTACGTATGGACACAGCTATGCTGGCTGACCGAAAAGAAGTAAGAACCCACAGGTGGCACAGCCCTTTTTATCCGAAAAATATCCCGGGTACAAACTCAATAGGCATCGTGAATCCAGCGCAGAATGCGATTCATCTCCAGCTTTAGCTCATCAATCGGCCGGGGAAAATTATTGTGCATAAAAGTAAAAATGAGCAGCCGATTGGTTTGCGTCAGCACATAACCACTGAGACAGTGAACATTTCTGAGCGTGCCTGTTTTTGCAAAAACGAAAGGCTTGCCCCCCGGACCGGCATACGCATTGCGAATAGTCCCTGCCCGCCCGCCGATGGCGAAAAGTGAGCGCAACAGCTCGGGATCCAGCTGCTGGTTGAGCTGCTCCAGCACTTGGGTCAAGCCTCGGGGTGTCAACTGATTGTATCGGGAAAGGCCAGAGCCGTCAACCCAGGCAGTTGCTGCAGGGAGATTTCGCAACAAAGTATCGGTTGCATAGGTAAGAATCCTGTCGATGGAAATGATGCCATAACGCTCTGCCGAAGCCATCAGTAACAGTTGCTCCGCCAGAAAATTATCACTGCTTTGCATCATCTTGCGATACAGCGTATCCGGCACAGGCTGGCGTACCACCTCATACTGCCCCTTGCGCGGCAAAGGCCGCCGGCTGCTGATCACATTTCGCTGCAGGGTGTCGGACAGCAGCTGCGCCGCCAGCTGCACAGAATAATGAAAGGGAACCTTTTCCCACATGGCAGACTTATTGACCGCACCCTGACCAAAGTAAAATACGTTGGCTGTTTCCTCGCGGTCGATAACCGGCGTATTCCCGTTGATTTCCTGCCTGTAGACCAAGGTCTGATCAAAGTAGCGAGGGATGGCCGTGGGCAGGTTGGAAACTCCTTTTTTCCATACAACCCGATTGCCGTAGACCGGAAAATCGGCTCTGTCGTACTGATAACCGGCCACATAATCATCCCATGACCAACCCTCGCCAAAGCGAGGGGTCATAAAATGTGCATCAGACAGTACTATGGTTGCTTCAGGCCTGGCTTTCAGCCAGTCAAGCAGCACATCTACACCCTGAAAATCAGGATGCAGCAACATCGGGTAGCCCGTACCCCAGCACCAAAGCGTATCGCGGCTCGAAACGTAGAAAATCAACGGCATACCGTTGCCCAACACCTTAACACTGGCCAGCAAGGTGAGTATTTTAGTGTTGGAGGCAGGCGTAAAAAACATATCTGCATGCTGGGTATGCAGATAGGCACGTGTCGCGGGATCATAAAGTGTAAACCCTGTGAAACCTTTCGCAAAGGTAGGCGATTGGGACACCATCTCGGCCAGCTCCTGCTCTCTGTTGTCGTCCATGCGGCCAACTAGCTGAGCCGACAAAAGCGCAGGCATAAGTGCCATCGCTAATAATAATCCTGCAAGGGTTGGATTTTTCATGGTACATATTTACAAAAACAATCATTGATACAACGGAAGAAAGGTACAATTATTTCCAAAAAATCATCGCCATTAATCCCCGAAAACCCCAAGCACACAACTCAATCTGTATTAAATGCTGTTTATCAGTTTTTTATATACCCGGGTCATTATGAAGCTTATGTAAAAATACTGTTTGACGATCCCCTGTATGCGATTCGGATTTTACAAAGCAGCGAGGGAGGTATATAAAAAAACGCTGCCCCGCCAAAAACAGCAGGGCAGCATTTATTGCCAATATAACTAAATGTAAGCTTATTCTGTGAGTACCATTTTCCGGGTAGCTCTGCGTTCGCCAGCTTGCAGGCTATAGTAAAAGAGCCCTGCGGCTGGCAAATCTGCCCGACTGACACCAATTTCATGGTAGCCGATGTCATAGGTGCCTTCCGTCTCATATACCAGTTTACCGGCCATATCATAGATGCTCAGGCGAGCCTTTCCACCGGGGTCGAGGTAGAATGGAATGATGGTTTCATTCTTCCAGGGGTTAGGTCTGTTCTGATAGAGTTCAAAACGTCCTGCCTCTTCCTGATTTTCTTCCTTGATAACCAGCTGTACTCCCATGAGATCTCCTTCCTGACTGTAAGCCTCTGCAACCGTTAAGCGAGAGCCCAGGAAGATCCAGTCCTTGATATTACCTGCCTGTTTGGCTTTAAACACCAACTTGAACAGCTCTATCTTGCCCCCGGGTGCTACTTCTCCGTATTCGTGCCAGACCGTTGTTACCAAGCCTGCCGCTGCATTGATTACAGCAAAATTCTCGGGGAAGAGGTTGGGTAGTGCCCCGGGCTGTGCTTCCTGCCATTCAAGTGCGTTCGGATCGTATTCGAGGGTAAATTGGTAACCCATGATTTCGTTCATGTACTCGGCATAGAAAGGTATTTCTACCAGCTCTCCAGCCTCATAGGCCTTACTTTCTACCTCTATATCAAGCTGCCCGTTGGTAATCAAACTATTGTGGCGTTCACTGGTGTTCCCGAAGTTGGTAGGCCTTGCAGAGCCATTGACATCCCCCACTTTCACAGCGATGAAGTCGGCATCAGTTCGATTGTTGGTCAGCTCGTCGATGATGAGTCGTTCCGGAAAGTAGGTGAGGAAAGGATTCTGTGGGTTGGGGAACACATAGCCTGCCTCGATGAACCGCCACGAAGTATTGCTGTTGGGGAACTGCATATCCAGCCCCAGGATAACCTTTCGCAAGCGAATGATGTCAAGGGTTGACACATGCCCTGAGCGGTCAACATCAGCTGCGATAATCTTGTAAGGAGAATTCAGCAGTTGTGAGCCCAGTACATGCTTGGAAATCAGGATGAGGTCTATGGTAGACACCCCGTTGAGCAGGTCATCGTTGCGGCGAGGTGTGATTGTATAACCTTGTCCGACTGATAAACCCTCAAGGCGGAAGATACCATCCAGGCCAGTCACATCAGCAAACGGGTTGGTACCGCTTATCTGTACTTCAACATTTTCTACTTCACTCCCCGTCTCGGTAAATACACCTCCTGCGATCATCGCACTGGTAACGGTTCCACCCGTTCCACTACCACCTCCGCCAGTAGTGTTACCTCCGCCATTACCCGTAGTAGTGCAAAGATTGCC
Source organism: uncultured Saprospiraceae bacterium (assembly GCA_964441755.1). Taxonomy (GTDB): domain Bacteria; phylum Bacteroidota; class Bacteroidia; order Chitinophagales; family Saprospiraceae; genus JAUMBM01. Next base: position 519,296 of record CAYTVG010000001.1, on the reverse strand, counting down.
ATTGTCCGTAACAATCACGTACGTCAGACAGAAACCGGTATTCCCGGCTGCATCAGTAGCCCATACCTCCACCAGCTGAGAACCTCTTTCGGCACAGCCGAATGTAAGTTGATCAAAACGCTGCTGACTGCCGGAACTCTGCCGGCGTAAGCTGTAGGTAAGCTCGGGCGAAGGTGTGCAGTTGTCGTATGCTGCGAAGCTAAAATCATCAACATCCAGCATCAGTACAGGCGTACCGTTCATATTCATCAGTGTGCTCGACACACCTCCCTGGCAAATCACCCCGGGGCCCTGGCTATCCACAACCGTCACCGTCATGCTGGCAGTTGTTACATTGCCACAGCGATCTGAAGCTGTGAAAGTTACCGTGGTAACCCCCAAAGGGTAGCGACCGCTGGCATTGGCTCCGTTGCTGGTAGCATAAGGCGAATTATTGGTAATCAGCATATTTGTCTGGCAATCCTGTGCCGTTGCTGCCGCGAGATTAACCTGCGCCAACTGGCAGTCAGCACCAATATTAACTGTGACATTGGCAGGCACCGTAAGTACAGGCATCTGGTTGTCCATCACCTTGATCATCTGATTGAAGGTGTAGATACCTACTCCTTGTGACGAACTGCCGTCGTAGTGACACCAGTCGATAATGCGCCAGCGACGAATAATCTTGTAGCAGGCGGGACGTGCATCATCAAAGAGTTCGTCCTGATAAGACACCGCTATTGAACCACAGCCCTGTCCCTGCCCGTTAATTACAGGACGGCGATGCCCCTGAGGCAGGTTGTCCGGATCGAGTGCAGCTCCGCAGGCATTGGTGGTATAGTTAAGTGGCCAAATGATACTATCGGGTGACAGTGGTACTGTATTGACCACTGTTATTGTCTGTGTGCAGGTGCGGCTATTGCCCCGGGGATCCACAGCAGTCCATGTGCGCACAATCGTACCGCGCTGGCACTCGTCCAGGGTAGTGGTGGTATTTTCTGTAAGCGTAAAGCTACAGTTATCAACTACTGCCGGACTGCCAAAAGCAGCCAAATTGGTCAGGTTCTCTGAACAGGCGACCGTTCGGTTGGCTGGACAAGAAGTGAAGCTAGGCGCCTGAGAATCCTGAACGCGCACCCTTACCATACACTCACCGTAGCGATTGTGCAGGTCACCACCCACTTGCTCTCTGACAGGATTGACAGGCCCTGTACCCGGATTTACTTCATACGCCCGCAGTATGACAAATATACTGTCGTTATTGATGTCATTGCAGCAGAAAACGACACGATCATCGAACCATTCCTGAATGCCCGGCTCATCGACAGCGTCGTCACCGTTGACGTTATTGCAACTACCCACAGCCATACGCCTCACTTTGTAGCTAATTGTCGGGATACAGTTGTCGTTACTGCCTTCGTTAAAATCCACGGCACTGGCAACAGCAAGGCCCATATTCGGCAGCGCAACCAAAATTTCATCATCACAGACAGCAGTAGGGCGTTCATTGTCGACGATCGTGAGAGTTGACTGGCAACTCGTACGGTTGCCACACTCATCAATAGCCGTGTACTCGACCTGGTGAGTTCCTCTGGGGATATTGGTATGCATCTCGAGGCCGACGGCTCCGTAGGAGGTACTTATTTCGAAACCAATTTCGCCGCCATTCCCGCAGTTGTCCACTACCTCAGGCAGCGGTAGCAGGATAGAACCCGTACATCTTCCGGGATCTGTGGCTTTGACGATTGGATCAGGACAGCTGAGGATGGTAGGCCCCTGCGTATCCAGAACCTGAATCGTTTGCGTGGCTGTTCTGGAAAACTGTGTGCAGCTGTTGGTCACCGTCCAGGTACGCTGCACCACCCAGCTAATATTGGAACAGACCAGGGTTGTGTCATCCTGGTATTGTACCACCAAAGAACAAATCGTGTCAGCCCCTGTATTGCGCAATGCCATACTATCGAGCAGTGGCCAGCCGTAGGTGTAGTCGAGACTATCAGGATGCAGATGCCGGGTATTGCACGGCAGTATAACAGAACGAGGGAAGACAACACTGTCCAGTGACATCCGGAGCATAGTAATCCGCTGCGTGCAGTCGGCTGTCTGCCCAAAGCCATCGTTGGCTGTCCAGCGGCGTTCCAGTACGCCCGCTGTATCCGTGAGACAATCGGCAGCTATAAAAGTATCCTGCCAGCTCAGGGCTACCGTATCCCGGCAATTGTCCTCCACCAGGGGGAACCCAAAGCTAACCGGACGGAGATCTTCACTACAGAAGACCACCCGATCGGGGCAGGATACAAATGTCGGCGGCATATCGTCCTCTATGCGAATAAACCCATTGCAGAACAAGCCGGTGTTGAGGTCTGTGACGGTGACGCTAAAGCGGCGCCCTACATAGGCCGACGCCTGAAAACCCACCTGATCAACACCCTGGGCAATCAGGTTGCTGAGGGAATCCCTCACTACCATCTGCTTGGGTCCGGGGCAGTCCGTCATGGAGGCGACGACCTGTTCGGCCAACAGCCATATTTCACAATTCTGATCGATACCTACGTACAAGGGTCCGTCGATGGTACCGTTACAGCCCAGCGTACAAGGGCCCTGAGCTGAAAGGGAGGGCAAAAAGAACCATATCCCCAGCAGCAGCCAAAACGCCCGCAAAGCGTGGCTTTTGGTCAGCCTCTTCCCTGGCTGGGATTGGTTGTGCTTCATCCTAAGCATGATACATTCGTTTTTGGCATTCCAAATTGAATCCAGCAATCACCAGAACTCTCTACAAGGAGCCTTGCGGGTCGGCTATCTTTCACCCGGGTGACTGGTTGGGAAAGTGAAGCATACATACATGCCGCTTTCTCCCAACTTTCTCTTATTGAGTATCAAAAAATCGTGCCAAAAAACCGTATAGAAGCTTTTTATAATTTATTTGTGTTGGGTAAAAAAAAACGAGCCCGCAGTTGCGGGCTCGTTCCTTAGCATTTTTGAGCGGCTCGGGCCGCCCCAAAATAATAATTCATAAGTATTTACTCTGAGAGCTGAATTTTACAGTTACCATAAGACATATCGATATTGATGGTACCTGTACCCTTACCACGCTGTGTATGAGCCTTCAGTCTGCGCGAGCTGTTTCGTTCCTCGCTAAACATTTGTGTGAGGTTGGAGGGTACCTCCAGATCTGCATAGTTGCCATTAAAATCGATACTGTAAAGTGCTGAGGAGTTAACGCCTAGTTTGATATCGGTATAATTGACGGTAATATTTACAGATTCGAAGGAAGTAGCCAAGCGGTCAATCTCAATATCCCCGTAAGAGAGGTTGACGGTCAGTTGCTGTGTAAGCTGCCCTACCTTTACATCCGTATAGTTGCCCGACACAACCAGCGTCCCAACATTGGAAAGCCGGTAACTATCGTAACCACAGTTGGTCTGAAAAAATCTGGCCTCCCCAATTTCTGTGTCGTTGTAACGGGAATCCAGCCGGATATCGACACCCTTGCGGATTTCGAGTTCTCCATATCGGGCCCTGCCTGTGACATTGCGAACCTGCTCGATCACGAGGTTGCTATAAGACATATTGAGGTCGAGATCATTCAACTTATCGATGGTACCATCGCCATAAGCCAGCGCCACCACCGCAGAACCCACAGCTCCCTCGGCCCGGATATCACCATACTTGACATCCAGTTTGAGCTGGCCGCCTGTCATAGCCGTAGCCACGTTCCCATACTTATTGCCTACCGTCAGTGACCCTTTTTCGGGTATGTAGACATCGTAGTGGATAGTAAAATTATTTTCGTTGTTGCCAAACCAAGACCAGGAACGGTTGGGCTCGATCTCGGTTATGGCCCGTACGCTTGTAGCGGTATTGGAGAAGACTACATTGATGCGATCGAACACCTCCTGTGCCGCCCGCTGATCCCGGGCATTCACCTTGATGATCACTTCGATTTGTACCTTATTTTGCTGCCACACTTTGACAGTTACGTTACCGTACTTATTCTGTAGTTCGGTAAATCCATCTGCACTGATGGAAAACTCTTTGTTGATTGTACGGCTGAATTCCTGCTTGGTCATCGTACCAGCAGCCGACTGTAGCGGGCCAACCCATGCGGTGAGCAGAAGAAAAGGCAGCAGCCAGGACATATTATAGCGACGATTCATGTTCATGAAGTTTTGAAGGATTAGCTTGGTTTTGCTTTTGCAGAATGTATTCGAGCAATTGAAGCTTAATTCGATAGTTGTTGATTAATTTTTCCGTCAGTTCCCGTTGTGTACCCGGTGGGAGGCCCTGCATCTCTGCCCTGATCTCATTGATTGCCCGGTCGATTTCGGCGAGGTCAGTTTCCAGTGCAGGATCTACCCCCTGGCTACTCAGACGCACATACCGCTGCTGTATATTACCGCGGTAAAATTGTTCTGCCTGACTGAGTTCGGCTTGTAGTGCCCGATCGGTAACTACTGGCCGATGAGAGCCCCAGTAGTGGCCGAGGCCTGCAGCTACAATAATCAGCAGCCCTATGGCTGCAACATTGAGCCAGGATTTCTGCCAGAAAATACGGGGGCGGCTGCGCGGCAGTTGCCGCTCCACCTTCTCCCAGAGATCCGGCGGAGGGCTGGCATCATCAAACTCGGAGCGATGATGTTGAATGAACGATTCAAGTTTGTCGCGATTCATTGTTCAATTGGGTATATGACATAAAAAAATTAGCGTAATAGCTCCTGCAGCTTGCGCCGGGCCCGGCTGTATTGCGACTTGGAAGTAGCCTCGCTGATATCCAGTATAGAAGCAATTTCCTGGTGGTCGTAACCTTCAAACAGATAGAGCGTGAGTACTACGCGATAGCCATCCGGCAGCTGCTGTACCGCTTGTCTGACTGCATCGACGCTCAGCAGCAGCGCCTGATCATCGGCGACCTCCTCTGCAACCGCTACATCGTGCTGTGCACCCAGCTCCTCCCATGGCAGTTTGCGCTGTCGGAGCAAGTTGATACAGCTATTGGTGACAATCCGCTTAATCCAGGCACCTACACTTGCTTCGAAGCGAAAAGAATCTATGTGCGTAAATACATCCACGAATGCCATTTGCATAGCATCTTCGGCATCTTCGGCTCGTCCCAGCATGCGCAGACAATGATTGTACATAGCCCGTGCATACTGCTGGTACAGCATGGACTGCGCCCGCCGGTCTCCGCGCTGACAACGCAAAACCAGTTCTTCCTGTGGTAAAGCATCCCGCCCTGATGATATCGAGTCCGCCATAGATAAACCCCTGCAAGCTTTGAAAACATAGACGCACTTTCGGACAAACAGTTGCATGCAAAAAGAAAAGAGGCCGTTGTTTTTGTACAACGACCTCTACACTTTTCGCATCCGAGAGTGGGGAAACCCCAAAAATATTGTCAGACAGCTATTGGCTGCCCTCAGCAGCTTAGCTGTAGCTAAATCAAAGCTTGTTGATTCGTTGAGTCGTGATAACCTTTTTACGGTGATCCAACAGCTGAACCAAGTACATGCCGCGGGGCAGATCGCCTATGAAGTAGCGCTCCCCTTTGGTATAGAAAAAATTTCTCACCTGACGACCGGCAAGATTAAAGACGGTGATTTCGTCAACCCTATCGTTGTCATTGAGTTCGAGAAAACTATCTGCGGGATTGGGGAATACCCTGACTTCAGCTTTTTCTGCCACGGGGTTGGCTGTTGGCCGAACCTGTGCGAGCAGGCCTGCTGTGCATAAAAAACAACAAAAAATGAATAGTAAGAGGTGCTTCATAAGCTATTAGCTTGGGATTATTAAGAACAAATTTTGTCGAAAATAAGGGGATTCTGCATATTGTGCAAGTAGTGTCCAGAACCTTTATCAAAATATTAACATTTTTCACACAATACAGTTCGCAGTACGGGTGGCCGTTCTGCCAATAAACTTCGCCGTTTACACATATAAAATGTACGAATATTGATTATTTGATACCAGATGACCGTGCGGTATGTGGCTACACTAGCTGCCTGATTTTTCTGTAATTTTGTTTAATGAAGAGCAAGAAAAACAGTTGGAAACTCTGGATAGATACGGGTGGTACGTTTACAGATGCCATTGCCATTTCTCCTGCGGGAGACAGTCGGCGGCTCAAGGTACTGAGTACTGGCTGCTTACGGGCACAGCTTGAAGCGGAGGAAGGCGACTGCTGTTATCGGCTTACCGCCCGGTGGCCCGTTAGCCATGATATTTTTAGCGGCTACACCATTCGTCTACTCTCATCGGCAGCACCCTTGGGTGAAGTTGCCCGCATAGACCTGGCTGCCGGTTTGCTTTACAGCCGGCGTCCCCTTGCGCTGCAGCTACCCGCTTTCATTGAGCTTACTGCCGGAGAAGAAGCACCCGTGCTGGCTGCCCGGCTGGCTACGGCTACGCCCCTGTCGGAGCCACTGCCTCACATACAGCTTCGGCTGGGTTCTACCAAAGGAACCAATGCGCTGCTCGAGCGGAAGGGTAGTCCTGTGCTGCTGTACGTTACAGAAGGCTTTGAGGATCTTCCCTACATTGGCAATCAACAGCGGCCCGACCTTTTCCAGCTGGACATACCTCCACCCACCTTTGTGCCGACCCGGATTGTGGGCGTTCGCGAGCGCATGACTGCCGACGGCCAGCCGCTGCTTCCGCTGCAGCCCGAAGAAATTGCCCGCTGTGTTGAGGTCTGTGATCAGCCCGCGGTGGCCATTGCTTTCCTCAATGCCTACCGCAATCCGGTGCACGAGCAGCAGCTGGGCGCTGCGCTGCGCGCCGCCGGCCACACCTACCTGTCGCTCAGCAGCAGCCTCACACCGACCGTCAAGCTGCTCAGCCGTATGCAGACAGCCCTTGTCAACGCCTACCTGGCGCCCATCATACACCCTTACCTCGACCGCATTGCTGAGCGTCTCTCCGCTTTTGCCGAAGCAGATTTTCTGGTCATGAGCAGTGGCGGATCGCTGAGTCCGTACAGAAGTTTTCAGCCCCGCGACAGCCTCCTAAGCGGCCCGGCCGGCGGAGCCGCCGGCGCTGCACGGGTAGCTGCCATTTGCGGCCTGCAGGCCGTTATCACACTCGACATGGGTGGTACCAGCACCGACACTACCCGCTACGACCAACATTTTGACTACCGCTTCCAGACAGCTATTGATGGCATACAGCTGCAGGCGCCCGCGCTCGACATAGAGACGGTGGCCGCCGGTGGCGGCTCCGTCTGTGCTGTCAGCAACGGCCAGTTGGCCGTCGGGCCCGAGAGCGCCGGAGCGCAGCCGGGCCCTGCCTGCTACGGTGCAGGCGGCCCCCTCACCCTTACCGATGTCAACCTGCTGCTGGGCAAGCTGGACCCCCGGCTCATGGGTATCCCCCTTTCTTATGCGGCAGCCAGCGAGGCCCTGCACAAGCTGCAGCAGCAACTGCTGCAAGAGACAGGTCGATGGACAGACGAGCTGTCGCTGCTGAAGGGATTTGAGCAAATTGCCAATGAAAAGATGGCGGAGGCCATCCGCCGCATTTCCATTGCGCGGGGCTATCAGCCTGCCGGCTATACCCTGCTGGCCTTTGGCGGCGCCGGCGGCCTGCACGCCTGCGACATAGCTGCTATGCTGGGTATGGAACGCGTACTCCTGCCGGTCGATGCCGGTCTTTTGAGTGCTTACGGTATTGGGCACGCTACGGTCGAGCGCATGGCCGAACGCCAGCTGCTCTCCCTGCTGTCAGACTGCCGGGAGCAGCTACCCGGCCTGTATCAACAACTTTGCCGCGAGGCCGGTGATCTATTGTCGGCAGAGGGCTTTCCGCCCGAAAATCTCAGCATTGGCCGGGCGTTCATTTTTATGCGTTTCCGCGGGCAGGAAACCGCCCTGGAGTTAGCGTTTTCACCGACGGATTACCAAGGCCTGTACGACAATTTTCGGGTAAAATACCGGGAGCAGTATGGTTATTTTCCACAGGACCATCCTATTGAAGTGGAAAGTATGCGCGTGTGGGTATGCCTGACGCCCCCGCCCCCGGGGCCGGTGGCGGAACCATCGCCGCCTTTCGCTGCCGCTGCCGCCGGATCAACAGAGGGTTTTGAAAAAGCCAGCCTGTACCTATGGCCCGAGCTGGCGCCCGGCGCCAGGACAATGGGCCCGGCCGTGCTGGCCGGCCAGCACAGCACCGCCTACTTGCCTGCAGGCTGGCAGCTCGACATCCTTGCCGGCGGGCACGCCCTTCTAAGCAACCTGCAACCACAAGCTGCGGTCAGGCAGCAGCAGGCTGAGGCGGCTTCCCTGACCCTTTTCACCCAACGCTTCAAAGCCATTGCCGACGCCATGGGTGCTCAGTTGCAGCGCACTGCCTTTTCTGTCAACATCAAAGAACGCCTTGATTTTAGCTGCGCACTGCTTGACCAGCACGGACAGCTATTGGTCAACGCACCGCATATTCCTGTACATCTCGGCAGTCTGGGCATCTGTGCGCGCCTGAGTCTGCAGCGGCAACCACTGCGGCCCGGTGACATCCTGATTGTCAACCACCCGATGTTTGGCGGTTCACACCTGCCCGATGTTACCCTGCTCAAGGGGGTATTCACAGATGCAGGGGAACTGATTGGCTATGTCACCAACCGTGCGCACCATGCCGAGATTGGCGGCAGCCGCCCGGGATCGATGCCCCCCGACGCCGGTTGCCTGGCGGAGGAAGGAGTCGTATTTGCGCCCTGGCTGCTTTTTGAAAAAGGCGAGGCCCGCTGGGAGGCAGTGCGGGAGCGGCTGCTGGCCGGCCCGTGGCCGAGCCGCATGCCCGATGACAATATCGCTGACCTGCATGCGGCCGTCTCTGCCTTACAGACAGGAGAACAGGCGCTTCGGAAACTGGCACAGCAATACGGCCTTGACTGCCTGCACCACTACATGGAAGCACTGCAGGCGGCAGCCGGTGAGCGGCTCTGGCAGTCGCTGCGCCCGTGGTATCACCAGTGCCTGCAGGCAGAAGAATACATGGATGATCATCGCAAAATACAGTTGCAAATACAGCTCAGCGACCGGCAGATGACCATCGACTTCCGGGGGACATCCGATCGGCATCCCGGCAACCTGAATGCCAACATAAGTATTGTCTATTCTGCTGTTGTCTATGTACTGCGACTCTTGTGCGGCGGAGACAGCCCTCTCAATGAAGGGCTGCTGAGGCAGGTAGAGATTGTACTGCCACCCGACTCTTTCCTCCACCCCCGCTTTGAAGAAGCTGCAACAGCTTGTCCGGCTGTCGTTGGCGGCAATACCGAAGTGAGCCAGCGCCTGACCGACACCCTGCTGAAGGCTTTTGGCCTGGCTGCTGCCAGTCAGGGGACCATGAACAATTTCCTCCTGGGCAATGCAAATTTTGGGTATTATGAAACGCTGGGTGGTGGCAGCGGCGCAGGACCCGGATTTCACGGGCGCTCAGGCGTACACCAGCACATGACCAATACACGCATTACCGATCCTGAGGAACTCGAGCGGCGTTATCCTGTACGGCTGCGCCGCTTCTCCCTGCGCGGCGGCTCTGGTGGCGATGGGCAATACCGTGGCGGCGACGGACTCATCAGGGAAGTTGAGGCACTACAGCCACTGCAAGTTACACTGCTCACGCAGCGGAGGCGAGAGGGACCCTATGGCCGGGCAGGCGGGCGGGCAGGTAAACCCGGCCGGCAGTACATCCTTCGGTCCAACGGAGCAAAAGAAGAGCTGCCGGGTATCGCTGCAGTTAACCTGCAGCCGGGCGACAGCATCGTCATAGAAACGCCAGGGGGAGGTGGCTGGGGAGCTTAAGATGCCACGGGTTCCAAGGGGGAAACACTGGCCGCAGGCTTCTCGAAGCACGCCCCGAAACAGTGAAGAAGGTGACTGTACAGGCCGGGCTATTTTTGTTTATACCTGTGTAGGGTAGTCAAAATTTCAGGTTAATTCGGCCTGCGGACGAAGTCAACAGGCCGAACTAATCTGAAAGGATACTATATGTCAGCATTATTTGAAGAAGCAATACTCATTGGCACTAATAAGCGCTGCCGCGATCTCCCGTCGCAGATTTTTTACATTGACCGGCGGGTACTTCGCAAACCGCTTGACGCCCATCAGCAACGTGCGCTGCAAATCCCCCTCCGCAAAAGAGACGATGGCATCAGAGGCCGCTTTGGACATACGTGTACCGGCATCCGTGACAAAAACCTTCAGGATAGCATCATAGACTGACTGCTGCTGCGTCTTCTCTGACAGATGATCACTGAAGGCAAGCTTTTCAACACGCAAGAGCAGACTCTCTGCCACGAAGGTGTCCATCATCATATCTGCGATGTTCATGATAATCTCCTGCTCCTCCTTCATATTGAGATGACCATCGAGCTGCTGCTTGGCTGCTGCGCCTGCTACCATGAGCAACATTTTTTTGAAATCTGCGACAGCCGCATGCTCAGTTGCATAAGGCTCTGTGCTTCCACCCCCCATCGATGGCATGGACGCCAGTTCCTTCTGTACCGCCCAGGCAGGACCGACAATATCGATATTGCCCTTCATGGCTCTCCGCAGCAGCATATCGACCGCCAGCAGGCGATTAATCTCATTGGTACCTTCATAGATTCGGTTGATCCGACTATCGCGGTAAGCGCGAGCGGCCGTCCCCTCCTCCGAGTACCCCATCCCGCCGTGAATTTGCAGCGTCTCGTCTACCACGTAATCGAGATACTCCGAACCAATGACCTTGAGCAGCGCACATTCGATCGCATACTCCTCGGCCGCCTCCAGCTTGGCACGACCGTAGTCGACACCCTGGTCCAGCAGCGACTTGGTTTTCTCCTGCAACAGATTGGAAGTTCTGTACAAAGCACTTTCACCGGCAAAAAGTAGTATGGCCTGCTGTGCCAGCTTGTATTGTATAGCTCCGAAGCCGGCAATGGGCCGGTCAAACTGCACCCGCTCATTCGCATAGCGAACGGCTGTGGTGACGCTCCGCTTGGCCCCGCCCAACGACAAGGCGCAAAGTTTGAAGCGCCCGATATTGAGTACATTGAAAGCAATGAGGTGCCCCTTGCCTATTTCTCCAAGCACATTCTCTACAGGCACCTGCACATTTTCAAAAAAGACCTGACGGGTCGAAGAACCCTTGATGCCCAGTTTATCCTCCTCAGCCCCCAACGTCAGCCCTGCAGACTCTCTGGGCACAATGAAGCCGGTAAACTTATCCCCGTCTACCTGTGCGAAAACAATAAACAGATCAGCAAAGCCCGAATTGGTAATCCACATCTTCTGCCCGTTGAGCAGGTAGTGGCGGCCATCGGCACTCAAGTCAGCGCGTGTCTTGGCAGCCAGCGCATCCGAGCCGCTACCGGGCTCTGTCAGACAGTAAGCCGCTTTCCATTCCCCCCGCATGAGGCGAGGCAAATACGCCTCCTTCTGTGCATCGGTACCAAAGTAAAGGACGGGCAACATGCCAATGCCTGTATGAGCAGCATACGAAACCGTGAAAGAAGCCGAGGGCCCCAACACGTCGCAAATGAGCGTGTTGACATTTTCGTCCAGCTCCATCCCGCCGTAGGCAGCCGGCATGTGGGTACTCAACAACCCCTGTGCCGCCATCTTCTCAAGCAAGCCGGCAGTCACACCAGGTTCCTGCTTCTCAATTCTTTCGATGTTGGGAAAAATTTCGAGTTCCATGAAATCCCGTACCATTTCCCGTATCATCTGCTGCTCTTCATTGAATTCCTCGGGAATGAATACGGAGGAGGCGGGCGTCTCCTTTATGATGAACTCTCCACCCCGCAAGACCTCTGCAACTGCTGTAGCCATATCTGTCCGTAATTTTATACTGTAGCGAAAATTCGCTATAAAAATACAGACTTATTCTGACAGGGGCAAGTATTTTTCTTGTCTTTTAGCGAAATTTCGCTAAAAGACAAGAAAAACAATTTTTACCACATCCTAAATTTTGGCACAGTTATTGGAACGTATAAAAAGACAAAAGGCCATACCAAACCGATGTATTTGGACACGCTCATTGGGCAAATCACTTGCACTAACAGACGGCCCGAGAGCAGGACAACAGACCCCGCTATCAGCGTTGGATGACAACCTCCCGCGTGATAGCAAATTGCCTTCCCCCCAGGCGCAGATAGTAGATGCCTGGATTTCTTGGCTTGTTTTTGGCAGGAGACCACTCGTAACTGCCGGCAGCAAGAGTCCAGGCACTGCTGTCTACCACCTGTCCCGACGCATCTGTCAGGCTAACTTTGACATCATCAGCCACCGGTAGTGAAAAGTGCAGGCTGAATTTGCCCCGGCTCGGGTTGGGAAAGACCCGGGCGTTGAAGTAGGTTTCCGCAACCGGCGTGGTCACGGCTGATGTTGTTTCAGGATTGTACCACACCCGCCAAACCTGAGGCGATGCGCTGCTCATGTCGCCGGTATTGTCTGTAAAAAACACATTGGAAGCTGTACTTCTGATACCCCCGATTACATACCCCAGCAATCTGCGCTGCTCAAAACTTTCATCCATCATGATGATGCCGTGCTCATCCAGTGAAAGACCGCCGGCAGGCACAAAGGTAGCACCGGCACCCAACAAGGCCGGCATCTCACCTACTTTGTGCTCGCGCAACTGGTTGTCGGCAGTGCGTTCTACCATACTGATCGTCTTCACAAAAGGAACATTATTGTCTTGTACCAGTACACCTTCCGCATTGAGAAAAAACTGACTGATGCCGCCAAAAAACAAGGTAAACATGCGGTCTTCATCAGCATCGTACAAGCTTGATAAAGCGGTATGATACTGATTGAGGAGTTGCTGAAAATCCGTGCGCACTTCATAGCCTTCGGCATTGATATCGACGACGTCCAGCCAGGGCAAATCAGCATCATAGCGGAACACCCCCGAGAAGGCCATCAGCCCGTGACTGCCGTCAGGAAATCGCTGCGGGGCCAGGTTAAAATCGCGCCGGTGCAGGTGTGCCGTGTCCACCACCTCTTCATAGTCTGTAAGCAGCAGCTGTTCATCGACATGCCCGATGTCAAATCGCTTGATGGCATTGGTATAGGCCTGAAAAAAGCCGGGGCCGTGATCCGGTCCCATAGGGTTGTAGCGGCCGTGAAAATTTTGTCCCCCCACCAACAGGAAGCTGCCTTCCAGTTCGTGCAAGTACCCCCCCGTGACGCGCATGCGCTCGTCGGTAAGGGTTAAAAAAGCAGGCTGCAGTGGCTGCCCGGCGGCAGCCAGCGCCAGCAGATCGGGCATATTGACCGCCGTTAGGTAGGGATAAGTGACAAATTCTGTCTGGCTTGCACTAAATCCGTAACCTCCGATCAGGTACAGCCATTCGCCCCGCTGAGCGTACTGCAGATTGGTAGCGCTCAGCTGCTCTTGCAAGGGTACAGGCAGCGATGCCAACGAAACCGTCTGTACTGTTTTTTGCTGAGGGTCTGCTATAAAAAGCTGGGCATTGGCGCCGGCGGGGGCGAAGGCAGCGAACGGCTGCCGGCGGTGCAGGCCATCTTTCCTGCCCGCAAAGAGAATCCACTTGCCTCCGTACTGCCCCATAGCAAAGGACTGCAAGCCCGGAAATCCGGCGAAAGGCTCCGCCTCAATCTCTATTGAAAAAGGTGTCTGTGCCTGTGCACTGCGGACTGACACGATCAGTGCTAATACCCACAATAACTTCCTCATAATTTGATTTTTATTTCCTGATTCAACACAGTCCCTACTATGCAACCCGGATTTATACCCAACAAAACAGAAAATCACAGGCTAATATCTTTCTCTTTTGGGCAATTATTAGTGATTTTCATCACACAATGCCTGTCGGTGAAAACATACCGAAAGCTATCTGCCGAGGAAAAAAAGAGTTGTCTTCATGCTGCATGCCTGCTTTTTCAGGGAACGCTACCCGACTGAACACGGAAATCGTCCCCTGAAAAGAAGCCACACTGCCACTTGCAAGATTTGGTCCACATCGTTGCAACCAGATCATCACTGCCTCGTGTAATCCGCCCTGCCCAAGACAAGGCGGCTTGCAGTATATAATGAGTAGCCTGAATAAGCTCCTGGCTAATCTGTACGCACAATCTCATGTGAAAAAAGTACATTTCCGCCCTCGTCCCTTCCCAATAGATAATAAAGCCCTGCGGGCAGACCCTGCAATGACAGCAGCGACCGTTGATCAGCAAAAACCAGTTCTGTCTGTCGCAACAAGCGGCCGTCGCGGCCATACACCTGTCCCTGCAGGCTACCCTCCCAGGGGAATTGAATTTCCACCCAACAGTGGGTGGGGTTGGGGAAAGCCCGCAGGCCGGCAATCGCCGGCAGCGGCTGCGGCTCTTTTACAAAGTACTGCGCAGCATAATCCAGTGCCTGCTGCCCAATGATTGTACCCATCCACCTGCCTGCTATATCATCCATGGGAGGGTGTATACTTCCCCAAATACGGGAAAGGCTGCACTGGTCGGCCGCATCGCGGTAGGTAGCCCACTGAAGGCGCAAGTCAACACTGGGACCGTCCTCAAACACCAGAAATTCGTTGCGCGGGCAACTGAATTCACCCATACCACCCGGGAAGTAGGGATCTCCTGTAAAGGCTGTAAGCAGCTCGGCAGCGGCACGGCTATAGGTTGAATGCCCGGAGACATAGCCCGCAAAAGGCGGGCTCACAAACGAAGGTCGCTGGTAAGGTTCCCAGGCCGTAGCCAGCACCCAGCCCACCCCTGCCGTCTGGCTGCGCGGATTGGTGATGCGCCCGTTGCCCAGCCAGGCCCTGAGTTTCAGCTTACCAATATGCTCTCCGGCAGCTCCTGCCAGCGGATCGCCAGGCCCAATGAGCTCGCAATAGCCCGGCAGCAGGGGGAGCCCCGACGGATGATAGCCGGGCAGCGACGGATCGCTGCTCTGGCCCAGCGAGGCCATCCCCCGGATGGCTGTGATAGGGCGAGAGGTATCGTACCAGCCTTTGACACCCCAGGCAGCGATCGCTACATCGTGCATGGCGCCCCCCAGCGCAAAGTACGACTTGACGTCCCATTCAAGCCGGTCCAGCACCGGCCCCTGTCCCCTGAACCGCCGCTGCATAGCCGGATGGTCATTGGCGTAGTTCCATATTTCGTACCAGTGCCCCGGAGGCGTCAGCGAGCTGGGGCCGTCGGCCCAAAATTCGGCCAGCACCCGCGCATAATCCCCCCGGGGGACAATCTGCGGCGTGTAGGGACGGCCCGTCGCAGGATTCAGCGGGTGCCCCTGACCAGTATCCCCACCCTCCAGGAGATCATAAAACTCCGGCAGGCTCGCAAAATCCTGCGGGTAAGCAGCAATATTACCCACTGAGGCTGGCGAAATATCCCAAAAGACCCCGTCATGAGGGTCGAGATGCGAAGACCATACCGCAACCAACAAATGATTCCAGCGCCAAAGCGCGTTTACAGAATCGGGCTGACCCGGCTCCAGCCACAAAGGCGGCCCGGGATCGTGGTAAACTGTATAGGTGTGTCCGTCGCGCTCGTACACCACTTTGTCGCTCGCTTGCATAGAAAAAGGCAGCACCCTTCCCCATTCGTGGGTGAGAGCCGACTGCACATTGCCCGCCAGTGGATTACCGCTTTGGTCAATGATTTCGCGCAACTGCAGCGGCTGCCAGCGATTCAGATCCGTATTGGCCGGAAAAAGGTTGCCGGCTACTTCCAGGGGCGGATTTACCGGCATATAGTGCGTATCAGCATAGCCTTCCGGCTCGTTGGCCCCGTCCTGCAAGCCATAGCGGATGTAGCACTGCGCAATGTAGTTGCCCATTTCCGCCGGACCACAGCGATAATCGGCTGAGGTATTAAAGCGATCATAGCCCTTGTCGCGCATGCGGCGGTTGATGAGTGTAAAAATATTCTCCCGCTCCGGCGCCCGCTGAAAGCGGTGCTGAATGAGCCGGTAGGCTGCAAAGCTGATAGCCTCTTCCTGCGCCCTGCGGCGATCGGCAGGCACAGGAAACTGCTCGAGCCGACAGTGGTAATTATGGACTGTCTTCCCGAGTAAGTAGGTATCAGCCAGACTGTCGTACACCGCCCAGGCATCATACATGGCAGCAGATACATGGAAAAGGTTGCGCGCATGCACCGTGGGCCTGGCAAAATCATTCTCTATGGCGAAAAGCAGCAACTCGTTCCACTCCCGCGCAATCGAAGGCTGCGTGCGGCCTGTAAGTCCGCACAACAGCAGCATAACCAATAGTATATTCCCTCGCATACAATGACAGATATGGTTTTGGTAATGTAATCGGATGTGAACTGACACAGTACATCATACCTGGCCAATACAACAGCTACACGCTACAGCCACAATTCACACCACCTAATAACACCTGACAGCTTCTTCACCCAAGCAGACCATCTCAGGCAAAAACTTGTCCACACCCTATATAACGCCTGACAGTCGATAATATCCGTGGATAACTGTCAATTGTTTTTGAGGTCAATGACAAAAAACATTCCTGATGGATTTGACTTTACGAAAGGAAGGCACTACCTTTGCATTAACCATTTGGTTAAAAACAATGTCCGAAGAGATTAACACAACAGAAGCGCGGATTTTACAGGCAGCGCAGCAGGAATTCCTGGAGAAAGGCTTTGCAGGTGCCCGTACGGCCTCCATTGCAGAGCGGGCAGGCATCAACAAAGCATTGCTCCACTACTACTTTCGCAACAAAGAGACTCTTTTTGAGGAAGTTTTCACGCTGATGAGCCGGCAGCTAATCCCTGAAGTCAAGGCTATTGTTGTCAGCGAAGCACCCATTTTGGATAAGATAGACCGGTTTATACACAGCTACATTGATTTTGTGAAGCAAAATCCGGATTTGCCCCTCTTTGTACTCACAGAGTTGCGCACCAATCCCGACGGCAGGCTGCTTGAAATTTTGCAGAAAAAACAGCAAGACTTCGCTTACATACAGCAGTTTATGCTGCAAATCGCGCTGGCCACCGGCAGCGGAGAGATTCGCCCCGTGCAGCCCTTTCACATTTTGCTCAATATCATGTCGATGTGTATTTTCCCGTTTATGGCCCGCCCCATGGCCATGCGCGTTATGCGGCTGGATGAGCTCCAGTTTGAACAGCTCATAGAGCAACGCAAGCAAGAAGTTTGTGCATTCGTACGCCAGGCATTAACACAGTGATGATGCAGGTTGCTTAAGCGAGCGCATGCTGAAAATTTTTTATCCCAATATTAACCAAAAAATTAAACCATACGAACAAATCTTGTGATGGAGTACCCAAAAGCCCGCAGCCTGGTTCCACTGACCCATTAAGTTGCCAAAACCCTGTATATCGGTCGACAAATTTTTCACTTTATGTTTATATCCAACTATGAAAGTCCGCTACTTGCTTTTCATCGTTATACTGTTTCAGCTCAGCAGCTGTAAGCAGGCGTCTGCCCCCGCCGATGCCTCGGGGGCTTTTGAGGCGGAAGAAGTCATCGTCTCTGCCGAAGCAGCCGGTCGCATCCTTACATTCGAGTTGCGGGAAGGCGACCTGTTGTCGCGCAACGACACCGTTGGCAGCATCGATGCGGAATTGTTACAGTTACAGCAGGCCCAACTTCGCGCAGCAGACGCAGCACTGGATGAACGGCGCCTCGACAGTCGCCCACAGATTGAGGTGCTCGCACAGCAACTGCAGGTACAGCGCAGGCTCATCGCAGCACAACAGGCCCAGCTGGAATGGCTGTCAGGTGAAAAGGAGCGGTTTGAAAAGCTGGTAGCCGCTGAAGCGGCGCCGGCCAAACAGCTCGATGACATCATCGGACAGTATCGCAGTCAGCAGGAACAGCTGGCCGCCGCGATTGCACAGCTGGATGTCATCAGCAGCCAGATAGTTGCTCAGCGCGAGCAGGAACACCAGCAAAACCGGGCTATCCTCAGCGAACGAGGCCCTAACGCTCAGCGCATCCGGCAGGTAGAAGAACAGATTGCCCGCAGCCGTATCATCAACCCTATTGAAGGTACCGTGCTGACAACGTATGCACATGCCGGTGAAATGACCGCCCCGGGCAAGGCGCTCTACAAAATTGCCGACCTGCGCAACCTGAATCTGCGCGCCTATGTGAGCGGCAGCCAGCTTGCATCCGTCAAGCTGGGCCAGCGCGTACAAGTAGCTGTAGACGATGGTCAGGGTGGATTTCGGTCCTATACAGGCGAAATCTACTGGATTTCTGCCAGTGCCGAATTTACGCCACGCACCATCCTTACCAAAGATGAACGCGCCAATCAGGTGTACGCGCTCAAAGTACGGGTCCCCAATAAGGACGGCTACCTCAAGATAGGCATGTATGGTGAGTTGCGGCTCTGAACAATCCTTTTTATAAACATCCGTCGCAACATGGCAGGTATTACCATCAACCAACTTCGCAAGACCTACGACAAGGGCCGAACCCTTGCTCTGGAGGGTATCAGTCTGCATATTCATCCCGGGGAACTCTTCGGCATCATTGGCCCCGATGGCGCCGGCAAGACCAGCCTGCTGCGCATACTGGCCACCCTGCTGCTGCCGGACAGCGGCAGCTGCCAGCTGGGGCCATGGGATGTGGTGAGCGGTTTTCGGGAAATACGCCGCAACATCGGCTACATGCCCGGACGCTTTTCGCTTTATCAGGACCTGAGTGTACATGAGAATCTGTCATTTTTTGCCAAACTCTTCAACACTTCCATACAGGCCAATTACGACCTCATACGCGATGTATTTGTGCAGCTGGAGCCTTTCTCTGATCGGCTTGCAGGAGCTCTTTCGGGCGGCATGAAGCAGAAACTTGCCCTCAGTTGCGCCCTGATTCACCGGCCGCAGGTACTGTTGCTGGACGAGCCGACGACCGGCATCGATGCGGTCTCCCGCAAGGAGTTCTGGGAAATGCTGCAACGCATCCGCTCTCAGGGGATCACGATTGTTGTGTCGACTCCCTACATGAATGAAGCCAGTCTGTGCGACCGGGTAGCCTTGCTGCAAGGCGGCCGATTGTTGGCGGTCGACAGTCCGGCGCACATTGTGAGCCAGTTTCCGCATAAACGCTGGCGCATCAGCCATGCCCGTATGTATCCTTTGCTGTTGGCGCTCCGCCGGCATCCTGCCGTAGAGAGCGTGTACCCCTTCGGTGAAGCGCACCACCTGGGGCTGGTAGGCGATGACGACAGTGCCTGGGCGGCACTGACTACCTATCTCGAAGGCGAAGGCTTTGGCGATTTCAGCTATGAGCGCATTACACCCGACATTGAAGACATATTCATGGCACGCATGACCGTGCCTGTCCAACCATAAAATGAGCTCAATATGCAAACCCCGGCCATAGAAGTTCGCGATCTGACCCGCAAATTTGGCTCATTTACGGCCGTCAAAGGCATCACTTTCAGCCTGGAAGCAGGCGAAATTTTTGGCTTTCTGGGCGCCAATGGTGCCGGCAAAACGACCGCCATGCGAATGCTCACCGGCCTGCTCACGCCCAGCAGCGGCTATGCGCGGGTGGCCGGCTTTGATGTGTATACCCAGGCAGAAGACATCAAGCGCCACATTGGGTACATGAGCCAGCGATTTTCGCTCTACGAGGACCTGAGCCCACTCGAAAACATTCGCTTCTTCGGCGGTATTTATGGCTTGTCGAGAGCCGACATAGCCCGCAAGTCAGCAGAAATGCTCGACCGCCTGCAGCTCAGCAGCGAAGCCCACAAACCCGTGAAGGCGCTGCCTTTAGGCTGGCGCCAAAAATTATCCTTTTCACTGGCACTGCTGCACGAGCCCGCCATACTTTTTTTGGACGAGCCAACGGGTGGGGTAGATCCCATAACGCGCCGACAGTTTTGGGAGATGATCTATGCCACCGCGGCCGCTGGCGCCACGGTATTTGTCACCACTCACTATATGGACGAAGCATCGTACTGCCAGCGATTGTCGATCATGGTGGACGGAGAGATCAGAGCTATGGGCACCCCTGCCGAAATCAAAACCGCCTATGGACAGTCCAGCATTGACGGCGTGTTTCAGGTTCTCGCCCGCGGCACCAGCATCCTATAATTACTGACCCCACAACGCAGCAGGTATGTTTCAGATTTTCACCTTTGCACGCAAAGAATTTCAGCACATCGGCCGCGACTGGCGTTCGCTTTCCTTTTTGATTGGACTACCGATTGTGCAGATGATCATTTTTGGCTTTGCGCTGAGCAATGAGATCCGCGAAGCGCCGTTTGCTGTACTCGACCAGTCGGGCAGCAGCCATGCTGCCGCTATCATCCGGCAGCTCGATGCCAGCCCCTACCTGTCTTTTGTGCATAACCTGAATGACCTGCCCGAAGGGCATCGCTATTTTCGGCGCAATGAAATTCAGTTGGCAGTCATCTTTCCTGTTGATTTTGAGCAGGCCCTGCTGCGCGGTGAGCCGGCACGGGTGCAGTTGATGGCCGACGCCTCCGACCCCAATCTGGGCAGCAGCCTCAACACCTATGCGACCGCCATCATCAACGACTACCAGCAGCAGCTCCAGGGGCTGGCCAGCCTCCCTTTTCCCATAGGCATAGAGACGCGAATGCTGTACAATCCCCTGCTCAAGAGCGCTTTTACTTTTGTACCGGGCGTTATGACCCTCATCTTGATGCTCATCAGCGCCATGATGACCGCTGTTGCTATTGTGCGGGAAAAAGAACTGGGCACCATGGAGGTCATGTTGGTATCGCCGGCCGAGCCGCTGGCGATTGCACTGTCGAAGATGATCCCCTACCTGCTGATCTCCTTTGTAAACCTCGCCAATATCCTGCTGCTTAGTTATTACCTGCTGGAAGTACCCCTGCGGGGATCGCTGGTGCTGCTGCTGCTCGTGTGCGGCATATACCTGATCAGCTCTTTGGCTTTGGGATTGCTGATTTCTACCATCACCGACTCCCAGCAGGTGGCCCTGTTTGTCTCGCTCATCGGGCTGATGCTGCCGACGCTGCTATTCAGCGGATTTATGTTTCCGATTGAGAATATGCCGCGGCCGATGCAGGTCATTTCCCATGTAGTGCCGGCGCGCTGGTTTTTCCATTTGGTGCGGGACATTATGATCAAGGGGCTGGGGTGGTCGGCTGTCTGGCGCGATGCGCTGGTGTTGGCGGGCATGGCTGCCCTGTTTTTGGCCATCAGCGTGCGGCGGTTCAAGCTCCGGCTGGAGTAGCCTGTAAGCCTGTGTGCATTTTTTTTACCCCCCCCCACAGCAACCCATGCCATGAAAGTACTGCTAGTTGTCCTGCGAAAAGAATTCATCCAGATCTTCCGTGATCCGGCCATACTGCGCATCATCTTTGTTGTCCCGATCATGCAGCTGCTGCTATTGCCGTTGGCTGCAGACTATGAAGTTAAGAACATTTACCTGGCCGTTGTAGACAATGATCGTTCGGAGCTGTCGGGGCGGCTGGTACGGCAGTTGGCTGCCTCCAACTACTTTCGCATCAGTGAGTACGCCGGTACTTACGCTGAAGCGCTGGCGGTAGTGGAGAAAGATGCAGCAGATGTGATCCTTGAGATCCCTGCTGGTTTTGAGCGACAGCTACTGCGGGACGAAAAGCCTGTATTTTCGCTGAGCGCCAATGCAGCCAATGGCGTGCGCGGCAGTCTGGGGGGTGCCTATGCGGCAGCCATTCTGCGCACCTTCATACAAGCGCAGCGGTCGGCTGTGCTGGGAGATACCCGCCTGTTGCCGCTGCCTGTCATCCATACTGAGCCGCTGTTTTTGTTCAACCCCTTTTTCAACTATAAAGCTTTTATGGTGCCGGGCATACTGGCCATATTGGTGACCATGGTAGGCTCTTTCCTGACGGCGCTCAATATTGTGCGGGAGAAAGAGGTGGGCACCATCGAACAGCTCAATGTGACGCCCATCAGCAAGCGCGATTTCATACTGGGGAAGCTGATTCCTTTTTGGGTGCTGGGGCTGGTGGTACTGGGCGTGGGGCTGGTGGTAGGCTACCTGTTTTTTGGTGTATGGCCCCGGGGCAGCCTGTTGACCTTGTTTGCGGTGTCGGCTGTATACCTGCCCGGCGTGTTGGGCATTGGGCTGTTGATATCTACCTATGCAGATACACAGCAGCAGGCGAGTCTGATGAGTTTTTTTGCCGTCATGATTTTCGTGCTCATGAGCGGCCTGTATACGCCGGTCGAATCGATGCCCGGCTGGGCACAGTGGCTGGCAGCCTTCAATCCGCCTACTTATTTTGTGGAAACCATCCGTATGATTGCCCTCAAGGAGAGCAAGCTGTCGGACATGTGGCCGCAGTTGGGGGCGATGGGTTTGTTTGGCATATTTTTCAACAGCTGGGCGGTGTGGAACTACCGGAAGACGCTGCAATAGGTGCCGGGGTTGCGCCGCGGGCGCCGTCTGCGGCGGTGGCCGGGCGCCTTCAAAGGCGCAAAAGCGGGCAGGGGCTTTTGGCCGTAGGCGCAAAAGCAGGCAGGGGCTTTTTTGCCGTAGGCGCAAAAGCAGGCAGGGGCTTTTGGCCGCAGGCGTAAAAAGCAGGCAGGGGCTTTTGGCCGCAGGCGTAAAAAGCGGGCAGGGGCATAGCCGCCTGCAAGGATTTTTGAGCGGCTAATGCCGCTCGAAGGGATTTTTACGCCAGCCTCCGGCAAAATATGTGCCGCTGCGCAAAGCGGCACAAAACCCTGTGCATGCAGGCCAATTTGTATTAACTTTGTGCCGCCAAAAGGCGAAAAACAGCTATACAGGCATGTACAAGGAATACAAACAACTCGATCTTCCCGGTATAGACAGGGAAATTCTTCAGTTTTGGGAATCTGCATCCGTTTTTGAGCGCAGCATTGCGCAGCGGGATGCTGCCAACAGCTTTGTTTTTTACGAAGGGCCGCCCTCTGCCAACGGTATGCCCGGCATTCACCACGTGATGGCGCGCACCGTCAAGGATGTTTTTTGCCGCTACCAGACGCTGAAAGGCAGGCGGGTAGAGCGCAAAGGTGGCTGGGATACCCATGGCCTGCCCATAGAGCTGCAGGTGGAAAAAGAGTTGGGTATCACCAAAGAGGACATTGGCCACAAAATCACGGTCGACGAGTACAACCAGGCGTGCCGGTCGACGGTCATGCGCTATAAAGATGTATGGGACCGGCTCACCCACCTGATGGGTTACTGGGTTGACCTCGAGCATCCTTACGTGACCTTCCACAATGAGTATATAGAGACGGTATGGTTTTTGCTCAAGCGTCTCTACGACAAGGGGTATTTGTACAAAGGCTACACCATACAGCCTTACAGCCCTGCCGCAGGTACGGGCCTGAGTACGCACGAGCTCAACCAGCCGGGTACCTACCAGGATGTCACCGACACTACCGCAGTGGGTATGTTCAAGCTTATCCGTAATGAGGATTCCGCCTGGCTTTTTGAAGATGATGAGGAGGATGTGCGGATACTGGCCTGGACGACTACGCCCTGGACGCTGCCGTCCAACACTGCGCTGGCAGTGGGTCCTGATATACAATACGTCAAAATCCGGACGCACAATCCTTATACCAAAGCGGCGGTAAGTGTTGTGCTGGCGGAAGCGCTGGTAAGCAAATGGCTGGGGGGAAAAAACCAGCCGGAAGCGGAAGGGCAGTCGGCGCCTTTTGCCGGCAGCCGCCTGTCGGGGCTGCGCTACGAGCAGCTGCTGCCCTACGTGCAGCCGGCTGAGGGCGATGCTTTTCGCGTAATTACCGGCGATTTTGTGACCACGGAGGATGGTACGGGCATCGTGCACATCGCCCCTTCTTTTGGTGCTGACGATATGAAAGTTGCCCGCCAGCATGGCATCGGATCGCTCACGCTGGTAGACCGTCAGGGCAAGTTTACGGACGAAGTGGGGGAGTTTGCGGGTCGCTATGTAAAGAACTACAAAAATGAAGCTGACTACCAGTCGGTAGATGTCGATATAGCCATCAAGCTGAAGACGGAGGGCAAGGCTTTTAACGTACAGAAATACGTGCACGCTTATCCGCACTGCTGGCGCACCGACAAGCCTATCCTTTACTACCCGCTGGATTCGTGGTTTGTTGCCGCTTCCAGGGCCAAGGAGCGTATGTTTGAGCTCAATAAAACGATCAGCTGGAAGCCGGCGGCCACGGGTGAGGGCCGCTTTGGCAAGTGGCTGGAGAACCTGCAGGACTGGAACCTGAGCCGCTCGCGCTACTGGGGTATACCGCTGCCGATCTGGCGCAATGCCGATGGCAGCCTTGAGCGCTGCATCGGCAGCATGGCGGAGCTGCGCGAAGCGGCAGCAGCAACGGCAGCGCTGCTGCAGGCTGAGGCCGTCAGCAGCCGGCTGACGGCTGCCGAACGGGCAGCCATAGCCGAGGGCTGCCGACTGGTTGAGCAGCCAACTTTTGACCTGCACCGGCCCTACATCGATCAGCTCATCCTCCTGAGTGAGGATGGTCAGCCTATGTATCGGGAGACGGATCTGGTCGATGTTTGGTTCGACTCCGGTTCTATGCCGTATGCGCAGTGGGGGCTGGACCTGGAAAAATTGCGCCGGGGGGATGAACGGCCCTTCAACGCACCTTTTGACAAGAGTTATCCGGCAGATTTTATTGCAGAGGGCGTTGACCAGACACGCGGTTGGTTCTATACCCTGCATGCCATCGCTGTCATGTGCTTTGATTCAGTGGCCTACCGCAATGTAGTGTCCAATGGTCTGGTACTCGACAAGCAGGGCAATAAGATGTCCAAGTCGAAAGGCAATATCGTTGATCCTTTTAGTACGCTCAACACCTATGGCGCCGATGCCACCCGCTGGTATATGTTGTCCAATGCACAGCCTTGGGACAACCTGAAGTTTGACCTGGACGGTGTCATGGAGACGCGTAACAAGCTCTTTGGTACGCTCTACAATACCTACAACTTCTTTGCTATGTACGCCAACCTGGACAACTGGGTGATGGATGAGCAAGGGTTGATAGCAGTTGCAGAAAGGCCGGAACTCGACCGATGGATTATCTCCAAGCTCAACAGCCTGGTGGCCGCTTATGGAGAAGCCATGGATGATTACGAGCCTACCAAGGCTGCCAGACTGATAGAAACATTTGTTGATGAGCATCTTAGCAATTGGTATGTGCGGCTGTCACGTCGTCGTTTCTGGCGGGGAGAGCTGAGTGCTGATAAAGTGGCGGCTTACCAGACGCTGTATGAATGTCTGACCGTCACCAGCCAACTCATCGCCAGCCTTGCGCCTTTCTTTGGCGACTGGCTGTATCGCAACCTGACGGAACCCGTACGGGCAAAGCAGGGAGAACGCGAAGGTTTCCTGTACAGGGACTCTGTGCATCTCACTGACTTGTCCAGGGCTGTACCTGCGCATATCGATCTGGCACTTGAAAAGCGTATGGACTACGCGCAGCGAATTTGTTCGCTTGCCTTTAGCATCCGTAAAAAGGAAAAAATCAGGGTCCGGCAGCCGCTCAGCACCCTGCTGCTGCCTGTGCTGGATGCCTCTTTCATCGCCGAAGTATCGGGCGTGAAGGAGCTGATACAATCAGAGATTAATGTCAAGCAGGTTGAGTATCTTACCGATGCTTCCGGTTTGCTCAAAAAATCGGCCAAAGCCAACTTTAAAACGCTGGGGTCGAAGCTCGGCAAAGACATGAAGGAGGTAGCTGCCCGGATTGCAGGACTCAGCAATGAGGAGATTAATGCGCTCGAGAAAACAGGCAGTCTCTCTATGGCGGTCGACGATAAAACCTACGAAATAGGTCCGGAAGATATTTTGGTCAGCACGGAAGACCTGCCCGGCCTGAAGACTGCCTCCGACGGGGAGTTGACGGTAGCGCTCGATCTGGCCCTCAGCGAAGAACTGCTGGCAGAGGGTACGGCGCGTGACTTGGTGAACCGAATCCAAAATCTGCGCAAAGAGCTGGACCTGA
The DNA here is from genome assembly GCA_964441755.1 of uncultured Saprospiraceae bacterium. Lineage (GTDB taxonomy): Bacteria > Bacteroidota > Bacteroidia > Chitinophagales > Saprospiraceae > JAUMBM01. The sequence continues at coordinate 493,422 of CAYTVG010000001.1, read as the reverse complement.
ATATCACCGACCGCATACGGGTAGCGATTGAGCAGCATCCCGCCGTCATGGCCGCTGTCACACAGTTTGGCGATTATATCCGGGGCGAGGTACTGGCAGAAGAGCTGGCATGGGCAGACTCGCTGCCCGACAACCAAGTTGAGCTCTCTGATGAGGTTAGCTTAGGGATACGTGTACAGGCGTTGTAAAAAGCCGTTTTTTCATTGGCAGCCGGAGGCTGCCAATGAAAAAAGTTGTCGCAACATTTTTGCTGCCTGCCCGGGCAGGCAGCAAAAATGTTGCGACAACCGCTCAACAAGCAAGGATCGAACTACTTGTTGGGAATGGTAAGCACCTGCCCGGGCTGAATCAGGTCAGGGTTTTTGAGAATGTCTTTGTTGGCATTGAAGATAAGCATGTATGCATTGGCATCATCATAATAATGCTTAGCGATTTTAGACAGCGACTCACCTGACTTTACCGTGTGTTTGTGGTAGTAGTCGGTATGGGCTACCTTGATATCTGCTGCAACATCTGATGGGTTGTCTCCCCCGATTTCTTTGATTTTGTCCCATAAGAGATTTTTCTCATACTGGGTCTGGGTCGTACCCCCGATGCGAAGTTTGCCATCCTTTTCCTCAACATAGCCGTCGGTTACATTAAGGTCTTCGCCCAGGCGAAGCACGGCGCGATATTTTTCCTGAAGAGCCATAAAACAAATTTATTATTTAATCAATATTCTTAACACAAACAACTATTTGGTTTAACCTCTACAAAGATAGGCTTTGCCGATAACAAAAGAAGGTGTGCTGATGATAATATAACAAAAAGAGAGGGAAAGCTTTATTTTTGTGGCGATGACTGTCGGCATCTGACGACAGCAGCAGCAGCTTCCTGCTGCTGCCCAAGCACAAAGTTGCCCGTTCGTGATGAACAACATACAAATCAGGCCAGCGTGTATACATATCTTGAAAAAACCGTCCCATTGGTTTGTACGGAGAGGAGACCAAGACCTTTGGTACATGTGCGTATCCTAAGAATAGCGAAACGGCTTCTTTTCATTGGTTGCACGGCAGCCCTGATGCTGTTGGCAGGCTGCGCTAATCCGATTGCCCCCACCGGCGGCCCGCGTGACGAAGTCCCCCCCTCCCTGATAACTGCCGAATCGACGCCCGGCGAACAGGTCAGGTTTAGGCCTGAGGCAATCGAGCTGACGTTCAATGAGTGGGTAAAGGTGCAGGACCCCTACAAGCAAATCATAATTTCGCCCCCCTTACAGCACCGGTTTGACGTGAGCATCCGCAAGCGCACAGTTATCCTTGCTTTTGACGACCGCGAACAGCTGCGCGACGATGCCACCTATGTGATTAATTTTGGCACGGCCATCAAAGATTTGACGGAAGGCAATGCAGCCAAAGATCTTCGTTTTGTGTTCTCTACCGGTGACCAGATCGATTCCTTGTCCGTTGCCGGGCGAGTGGTTGATGCATATACGGCCGCTCCTGTAGAGAATGCCCTTTTCCTTTTGTACGAAAACGTGGCCGATTCGGTTGTCCGAAAGGAACGTCCGTTCTATTTCGGTATTACCAACAAACAGGGACAGTTCAGCATATCGAATGTTAAAGCAGGACAGTTCAAGGTAGCAGCACTCTTAGATGCCGATGCCAATTACCTGTATAACCAGCCTACAGAACCCTTTGCTTTTTCCGACAGCCTGCTTACCATTGGCCCTGAACCCTCCGACAGCCTGCTCATGCTGTTGTCCGTCAAGCCATTGCCTCTCCGCATCTTGAGTGCCGACACCAGTGCGTACGGACGCTGTAAGCTCGTCTTCAACCAGCCCCCTCCGGCAAATCTGCTCCTCCTGGTGGATTCATTGACGACCGAGTTGTACACTGACCGGGCGGGTGACAGCCTTTTTATTTGGAAAAATACAGACAGCAGCTGGCAGCTGCGCGTGCAGCTTGATGCTGCACGTACGGATACTTTGGAGATTTTTTCCCCGACAAAGGGGGAAGCTCCTGTGGCGGAAGCCATCCCAATGCCTGTCAACTACAGGCACAATCCCGGATTACCCCTCAGACTCAATTACAACCTGCCCATTGCGGCATTGGATAGCAGCCGGGTGCGCCTGCTAGCCGATAGTATGCAGAAAGAAACTCCCTTTGTTTTATCTGTTGCGCCGGACAGGATACGGACGCTGGAGATTCGCGCCGGCTGGGGCGACAATACCCCCTACCAACTACAATTATTCCCCGGTGCAGTGAGCACGCTTTTTGGCACAAGCAACACAGATACCCTCATAGTATCCTTCACTACCGACAGCCGCAAAAATTTTGGCAACCTGTTGTTGGAATTTAATGACTATGACCCTGATCAACAGTTTATTGCCATCATCAAAAAGAAAGGAGGAGCAGAGTCGGGCAGGTTTGTGCTGCGTGGAGAAAAAAATTACCGACACAGCTTACCGTCCCTGAGTCCGGGTGCGTATGAATTGGAACTCATTCACGACCGCAATCGCAATGGTCGTTGGGACGGAGGTGATTACGATGCCGGCATTCAGCCGGAGCCGGTCAAGATAACATCACTCGAACAGCTCCGCGCCAATTGGGATTTGGAGGTAACTGTCGATCCATGGAAAAAGTAGCGATGAGCACTTGCTGCCCGCCAAATAACAGACAGCAAGTGCTTATCTACCCAATCAGGCCTCTTCTGCTTCTCCCTCAGCGGACAATTCTGCCTTGTTGATGGCATCCACCTCCTTGTCTATATAGTACAGGCTCATTGGTCCGTCACCAATAAGGCGGATTCTGTCAAGCAAGTTTCGCATAAGGGCTTCCTCCTCCCGCTGCTCGGCTACATACCACTGCAAAAATTGCAGTGTGGTATGGTCTCTCTCTTCATAGCTGAGTGCGACCAGTTGGTTGATAGCAGCGGTCACCTTTTTTTCGTGTGCATACACCTCTTCGAAAAGAGTTTTGATGCTCCCGAATTCATGCGGCGGCTGGTTGATGCCCGGCGTCAATGCGTGAGCGTCCATCTCGTGCAGGTAGTCGAAAATGCGCAACATATGGGCACGCTCCTCGTCTGCCTGTCGGCGCATAAAAGCTGCACAGCCCGCGAGGCCTTCTTTTTCACACCAGCCTGACATAGAAAGATATAGAAAAGATGCGTAACCTTCCAGGGCTATTTGACGATTGAGCGCATCCATCATTGATTGTGTAAGCATAAAACCAATACTTTTTTATGTAAACCAAATAAGGCCTTAATGGTTAAAACAAAGATATGAAAATGCAAAAAAAGAATACGCTGGGGGAAGCGGAAATTGACCGCATTATCGAGATGGCCTGGGAAGACAGAACCCCTTTCGAGGCCATAGAGCAGCAATTTGGGCTGACAGAAGCAGAGACCATTGCACTCATGAGAAGAGAACTAAAACCACAGAGCTGGCGCAACTGGCGGAGTAGGGTGCAAGGCAGAAAGACCAAGCATTTGCACCTCCGGGAGGAAGATGTAGACAGATTTCGCTGTAGCCGACAGCGCCAAATTACGCTCAATAAAATATCTAAAAGATAGGTAGCCGATGCTACTGGCTGATAAACAGCGCGACATTAAAAAGATTAGTAAAATTCGTATATCTTATCTTGTTTTTTTCCCGCGTATTTACTGCTTTTGCTGTATATTGCAGGCACTTTCGTACTGAGGGAGCTGAGTCGTGAATCTCCATGAACAATATGTCCTGACTTAAATTGGTAACGTCCTGACCATGGGTTTTTGGCTTTGAGTGCCGTAATAATGTCAGATGCTGACTCCCGGGAAATCCCCGGCTAGTCGCCTGCTTTACACTCAAAAGCTGTGATAATATCCGGGTATACCTGCGTTAACTACAAACACCTTTGTTTTTAAGCAAAACCTGAACGCGTTTTTTAGGGTTGCGCTGTTAGAGGGTTAGGTATTTTGGGGCAGTAAGTTCTGTGGTTTGATTCAGTGGGCGCTCACTACACTGTTGTAGAACAAAGCATTGTTGGCACAAACCCGACAAAAAATTTATGGAATTAGCCAGTTTTTTCGACCATACCCTGCTTAAACCAGATACAGCTACTGCGGATATTCGGCGCTTGTGTGCCGAAGCCATCGATTATAAGTTTGCTGCTGTATGTGTGCCTCCTTTCTTTGTAGCAGAGGCCGTACAAACATTGGAGGCGTATCCGGCGGTTAAGGTAGCAACTGTTGTTGGTTTCCCCATGGGCTACGCGGCTACGCCTGCTAAAGTGGAAGAGATTAAGCGGGCAATAGATGAAGGCGTGGACGAACTAGATGCCGTGATCAATATCTGTGCTGTCAAGAACGGAAACTTCAATTTCGTTCGCAGCGATATTGATAGTATGACCATGGCTGTACACAGTAAGCGCAAGGTCATCAAAGTGATTTTTGAGACCAGCCTGCTCACAGAGGACGAGATTAAGCACTTATGTGATATCTGCAACGAGGTGGGCGTTGATTATGTGAAAACATCCACGGGCACGCAGGGAGGTGCAACGCCTGAAGTAGTTGCTTTCATGCGGGCTCATCTCAATAAAAGTATTAAAATTAAAGCCTCCGGCGGAATTCGGAGCCTGGAAGATGCCCGGCGTATGATTGAGGCGGGTGCCGTGAGACTTGGCAGTTCATCCAGTGTGCAAATCATCGAACAACTCAACAGCGGCGGCTAAGGGATATGATTTGTGGGGAGTAAAGTACATGCAGCAGCCGAGGTTGTTAATCAGCTTTGCTGAATATTCATTAGCAGGTATCACCAACAAGAAGTGTGATACCAATCAGCCGGTTGTTGTAGACTTCAATTATCCGTTATTATGGCCAATCGATTCCTTCTGTTAACTGCTGCCACGCTTCTGACTTATTGGGGGCAGCTTTCCGCCCAGTCCGTTCAGGTCAATGCGAGTCCGGCAATTGTACAACTTGAGAGCCGTTTTGTATCCATCAACAGAAGCCAACAGACTGTTTCTGGTTGGAGGCTACAGTTAATCGCTACACCTGACCGCAATGAGCTGGAGCGTATCCGTATGCGTTTTATCAGCTTATATCCCAATTATCCAGCTGATTGGGTACACAACAGGCCATACTACCAACTTCGTGTCGGTGCGTTTACCAACAAGCTGGAGGCTCTTCGGATGAAGCACCTGCTGGAGGCTGATTTCGACGGCATTTATCTGGTGCGGGATGAGGCTATCAATCGACGGGATCTGCTGCAGACATTTTGATTCCTGCTCATGGGCTCTCTTGCTTTTTCTACCCAATAATCTATGCGTCCGGCTCAACAGACTTATTTTGTCAACATTGATTTCATTACGCTGGGGCTTTATCTCGCTTTGGTGAGTATAGGCTGGTTGGCTATCTACTCTGTAGATATTCAACAGGGTGATGAAATTAATACTATGGCGGATTTTTTTCAGACGTCTGCCGGTAAACAAACCGTCTGGATATTCATCTCTTTCATGTTGCTGGGTGTTATCACCATGGGCTTCAGAGATAAATTTTGGCCCACTTTTGCCTACCTGATATACGGGCTGAGTATTTTTCTGCTGGTATTGGTTCTTTTTGTAGGGTCGACGATTAAAGGCGCTACTGCCTGGTTTTCCTTTGGTGGTGTATCTTTTCAACCCGCTGAGCTTGCAAAATTTGGCACTGCGCTGGCCATTGCCAATTACCTCAATCACTGGAGTGCAGATCTCAGGCAGCTCAATAGTAGGTTGATTGTGCTGGGGCTATTGTCATTGCCCATGGGGCTGCTTTTGCTGCAGCCGGATGCGGGTTCGGCCTTGGTATTTTTAGGCTTTTTTGTTGTCTTTTTTCGGGAGGGACTGCCGGCAATGTTGTATGTAATCGCCATTTTCTCTGCTATAGTGCTCACAACAGGCCTTGTTGTCCAGCCCACAGTTATCCTGCTATGGCTTTTGTGGCTGGCAGGCACTATCCACGCTGCTACTTTCTCAAGACCTGTGATTGTATTGTCGGCGATGATCGGCCTGGCGGCTATTTTACAACTTTGGGTAATCCCAATGGGCTATGCAGCCATAGCCTCGGGTGTGATGGCATTGTTTTTTGTAGTTCTCAGCTATTGGCAGTACGTACGCAGGCAGGCACAGCTGGCGATACTACTTGGCGGGTTGTTGGTATGGGGTGCTTTGTTGTCCCATGGAGCTAACTATGGCTTCAACAATTTGCTGATGCCCCATCAAAAAGAGCGCATCAATGTGTGGTTGCAACCTGACAAATGTGATCCCCGCGGTTCTCTTTACAATGTTATGCAGTCCAAACTAGCGATTAGTGCCGGCGGGCTACAGGGGAAAGGGTTACTCAATGGCGTACTTACCCGTGGCAAACACGTTCCTGAACAATCAACAGATTTTATTTTCTGCACCATTGGTGAAGAACATGGTTTTATTGGCAGTACAGCCGTTGTACTGTTGTTCCTCGCATTACTGATGCGCATTTCTTTTATTGCTGAGCGACAGCCAACGACTTTTGCAAGGGCTTATGCATATGGTGTAGCGGGTATCATCTTTGTACACTTTGCTGTCAATATCAGTATGACGATGGGATTACTACCCATCATCGGTATTCCGTTGCCCTTTGTTAGTAAAGGAGGGTCTTCTTTGTTCGGGTTTACCCTTCTGATTGCCGTTTTACTGAAACTTGACAAGCACCGGGGGCGAATCAAAGCTCCTAAACTTCCATTTTAAATATGGCATAAGTCTAAGAAGGCGAAAATCGTTAATTTTGCGGTCTCATTTACGGAAGCTTTCTCAGTGTACGCTTCGGTTGGCTCTGCTCCCGGGACGTGTGCTGACCGACAAATGTATTTTGTCACCCAAGGGTGGCCAAATGTTTTTGAGACTGCCTCTGACAACTTGATAAAACAGTCATGTTTACTTTTACACGCACACATACGGATCCCGCTTCATCGGCAAGAGCAGGTACCATTCATACCGGGCACGGCACCATTGAGACGCCGATATTCATGCCGGTAGGTACCGCCGGCACCGTTAAAGCAGTCCATCAGCACGAATTATCCGAAGAGGTGAAAGCCCAGATAATTCTGGGTAATACCTATCATCTGTATCTTAGGCCCGGCACAGAAGTATTGGAACAGGCCGGTGGACTGCATCGCTTCATCAACTGGAACAGGCCCATCCTTACAGATAGTGGTGGTTATCAGGTGTATTCGCTGAGTCATCGGCGAAAAATCACTGAAGAAGGTGTAACTTTTCAGTCTCATATCGACGGATCGCGACATACTTTCAGTCCTGAAAAATCAATGGCTATTCAGCGAAGTATTGGCGCTGACATCATCATGGCCTTCGATGAGTGCCCGCCACACCCTTGCGACTACCGCTACGCACGCAATTCGATGGATCTTACCCATCGTTGGTTGCATCGTTGCATAGACTATCTGAAAACGCATGAGGAACTCTACGGTTACCGGCAGACTATGTTTCCAATTGTACAGGGCAGTACTTTTGGTGACCTGCGCAGGGCGTCTGCAGAAGCTATCGCAGAAGCCGATCAGCCCGGTAATGCCATCGGAGGCCTTTCTGTAGGAGAATCTACGGAAGAGATGTACGAGGCAACAGCCCTGGTCTGCGGAATTCTGCCCGCTGACAAACCTCGCTATCTTATGGGGGTAGGTACACCCGTAAACATTCTCGAGTGTATTGCGCTGGGCGTAGATATGTTTGACTGCGTACTACCCACGCGAAATGCACGCCACGGACTGCTGTACACCGCAGAAGGTATTATCAATATCAAAAATGCCAAGTGGAAAGCCGATCTTAGTCCTATTGACGATAGCGGTGTTTGCAACAGCAGTATGCAATACTCAAAAGCTTACCTGCGACATCTCATTCACAGCCAGGAATACCTGGGGGCAATGATTGCCTCACTGCACAACTTATCATTCTTTTTATGGTTAGTAAAAGAAGCCCGCAGGCATATCATCGAAGGTAATTTCGGCAACTGGAAAAACCAGATGGTTGAAAAATTGCAACGCAGGTTATAAAAGGTATGTCCTCATGCTGCTGGGAAAAATCGACCGATACATCGTTGATAAGTTTTTGCGCACCTTCTTTTTCACTGTGCTGATTTTTACTTTGATAACGGTAATCATCGACTTCAGCGAAAAGGTCGAAAAATTTGTGGAGGAAGACATTACTCGTTCGGAAATCCTGTTCACTTATTATCCTGGTTTTATCGTAAACATCTACGGTCTTCTCTTTCCCTTATTCACCCTCATTGCTGTCATCTTTTTTACTGCCCGTCTCGCCAACAATGCCGAGATTATCAGCATATTCAATGCAGGCGTGAGTTTCCGGCGACTGATGCGCCCCTATTGGGTAGGGGGTGGACTCATTGCCCTGCTCCATTTTGCAGGTAACCACTATTTCATACCCAAAGGCAATGAGATGAGGCTGGACATAGAATACAAGTACATTACACAAGTGAGTGATGCTGATCAGGGAAAAACACAGCACGTGCACATGTTCCTCGAACCCGGTACCAAGGTGTATGTAGGCAGCTACCGCAAGCGAGACAGTAGCATTCGGGACCTACGGATTGAGCAATACCACAACCAGGAACTTGTAAGCATGCTGAAAGCCAGCCGGGCCAGCTGGAAGCAGGATAGCGGTAAATGGGAACTCAACAACTACGAAATTCGCACCTTCGATGGCATGAAGGAACAGATAACACTAGGACCGGGCATGACAATAGACACCCTGATTAATCTTCACCCTGATGATTTTACCGACCTCAAAGAGCAGCAGTCAATGATGACAACAGCCGAACTGTATCGTTTTTTACAAAAACAGTATGCCCGAGGGGCAGGTAATACGGTCAAATACGAAGCAGAACTTCATCGGCGTAGCGCAGAACCGGTAACCGTACTGATTCTTACTCTCATAGGCTTAGCAGTCGCTTCAAGAAAAGTAAGGGGCGGCGTGGGCATACACCTCGCTACCGGCATCTTTATTGGTGCTATTTTTTTATTACTCTCGCGCTTTGCTATCGTTTTTGCAGCAGGGCAAGCCCTGCCGGTGCTGCTGAGTATCTGGCTCCCCAACCTCCTCTTTGGCGCCTTGGCTTTCTGGTTAGTCACCAAGGCACAAAAGTAAGTGGTATCCTTATCAGGCCAGTTCAAATTCATCGCCCAGCTCGGGGATGATGACCTCCTCAAACTGATGCTCCTGTAGCTTGGTACGAAAAATTTCTTGTCGTTCGATTGTACCGTGAACAAGAAAAAGCTTCTTGACATGCTGCCGTAATGGTCGAAGATAGTCGAGCATTTCTTTTTGATCGGCATGCGCACTGAAGGCGTCGATAGTTTCTATACGGGCACGTACAGGTTTATAGTGACCAAACAATTTGAGTCCCTCTGCACCTGCAAGCAACTTACCACCAGGTGTTTCCGGAGAAGCATAACCTACCAGCAGGATGGTATGCCGCGGATCATCAATCATGTTGAAAAGATGGTGCTTAACCCGCCCGGCATTCATCATGCCGGAAGCGCTGATGATGATGCAAGGGTCATGATAGTAGTTGAGTCTTTTGGACTCATCTACCTTTCGGATATACTTAAGCCCGTTGAATCCAAAGGGATTTTCATCTGTCAACAGATAGGTTTCCAGCTCCTCATCGTAGCACTCCGGATGCGATCCGTACACGGCCGTTGCATTGATAGCCAAGGGGCTGTCAACAAATACGGGTACGGGCGGCATAAGCCCCTCATTTACCAGCTGATCCATGATGTACACAATTTCCTGTGTACGCCCGACACTGAAGGCAGGAATGAGTAATTTGCCCTTACGCTTTATACAGGCATCCCGCATAATCTCTAAAAAATGCTCTTTAGCAGAGGGCCCGTCTTCATGCAGACGATCACCATAGGTCGATTCGCAGATGAGGTAATCGACCGCCGGCATAGACTGCGGATCTCGTAAAATGGGCCTGTCAGGTCTGCCAATATCTCCTGTGAAACCGAAGTGTATCGTTCTGTCATCTTCCCGAATACGCAGCGTCACGTTTGCACTACCCAGAATGTGCCCCGCATCCCTAAACTGTACCTCAACATCCGGGTGAATAGAAAACCATTTGTTATAAGGGAAGGAAGCAAAAAGCTCCATCGCCTTGTGAACATCATTGGCTGTATAGAGCGGCTCCTTCTCTTTGTTCCCCTCCTGATCGTGACGCTTATTGTAATCTACATCCCGCTCCTGTATCATAGCACTGTCCAGCAGCATAATACCGCAGAGACTACGAGTAGCATGCGTGGAATATATGGAGCCCGAAAAACCATCCTTGACAAGCCTGGGTAGCCGGCCGCTGTGATCAATGTGAGCGTGGGACAGCACCACACAGTCAATTCGGTAAGGCTCAAACTGCCAGCTCCAGTTAAAATCGCGCATATGTTTATCACTCCCCTGATAAAGACCACAATCGAGCAGAATGGTAAAGCCGTCTTCAAGTGTAATCAAATGAGCGCTTCCGGTAACTTCCCGTGCTGCTCCGCAAAATTTTATTTTCATAGCGCTTAGCTCTTGTATATAATCAATAGTAGGTAGCAGGCAAGTTAATACATTTTATAAATACCCGGCACTGATTATTTGCAATGGGTGCCCCATTCTTATCCTCAGCACCTGGCTTTTCTTAACGGCAAAAAACCAGCTGTGTGTGCAGCAGTTTGCCACCCCATTGCACGCATATCCATAGTGCTCCGGATTGAGGTATAGAAACCAATGATGATGGTTCAGGCAAAGGGGAGGATGCCAGCCTGCGACCATCAAGTGTGAAAAATGTCAAAATAGCTCCCGCTGGAATTGGCTCTTCACAGATGATCTGTATCTGTCCCGAGCACGGATTGGGTGTTATAATAAAGCGGGGCAGGGAAGAGCCGGGTGTTTGTGTACTGCTCAACTGGCAGAAGCCTGTACCAAAGGATGAAAAATAGTGTAGCTGCAAAAATTCTGTGAGCGCATTGGCCATAATATCTGCAAAAGCTTGTCGATTGCCCGGTGTGTCGCGCACACCCTCCATATTGCATTCCAGTTGTACTGCATCAATAACTCCACCGAAACGTGAACCATGTCGATTGGTGTTATACCCCCCGCTGAAATAAGGATCTCCAGGTGCCGGGGCTGGTTGGATTGCGCTGGGTACCCCCGGATATCCAAGGTTGGCGACCAGTTGCCCAAGACTCCATGGACCCCGCAGCAGGGCAGCATGCAGGCTACCTGAAAGATTTGCCAGCGCCAGCCGGCGGATACTGCTGTAACCGAGATACTCCTCTGAATTAAGCACAGGGTCGGGCAGTGCAAGCTCATCTTCGTACAATAAATACCCCCACTCGAGGCGCTGTATGGCATGCCCGTGGCCGTGCAGGTCAATTAGCAGCCCTTTGCCATAGTCATTGGTCACTGATGCCTTAGCTGCAGTGATAAAGGAGTGAAAATCTTCCCACGCCTGACCTGCCAGTGTATTGCCGTCAGCGGCCTCGTCTAGCGCCCGGTTGGCATCCAGCTTGCGACGGTGCAGATGATTGATGATGAGATGCGGATGACAGCCCGTTTCCACAAAAACAGCATTCGCAAGTCGGCGGGCAAGATCCTGTGTATTAGCATCATTCACATAGACACAGTCACTGCAATTGCGGTCGGGAATCTGCGCGGGACTCAACAACCCTCCATGAGGTGCCACAATGATAATCGGTAGATTCCCAGCCACGTATTCTGTAAACGACTGCGTACCGAAGTACGTCTGACCAGGCTCGTAGGGCTGCGCCGCCAACTGTGTCAACCACAATGCACAGAATAATGAAAAGAACAACCTTTGTACAAATACCATCGCACTACAATTATTTTCATAAAAATAGGCGTATGATAGCATATATGCGCCGTATTGCGCTCACAATATATGCCCGGAATAAATTAGTGCGTATTTGTTTTTAAAAATATTTGTTGTTTTATTGTTTTTATTAAAACAAATATTTATTTTTGTGTTGTTAATTAAACTTACTGTCATGGAACCAACCGTCTACGTAAGCAAAAAGGGCACCAAAGTTGTATTAGCTTCCGCACTTTATCAGTTTTTAGAACTGCCGGTAAAGCAGTATAGCAAAACCATACGTCATTGGTTGCTTGATTATTATCAGTTTTCGGATGGCATAAGGCGGCCCGTAAGAATGCAGGAATATGCAGTGTGTAATGCACGGTGTAAGAACGCACAGACAGACTATTACCTATCCCTGTTCTTTGCAAAACAAATTGTGCTGCACTCTGCGAGTAAAACCAAAATGAAGGTAGGACGTTGGATCGAAATGCAAGTCCGCAGTGAAACGCCTGAGGGAATGTTCACTGCCCGGCAATTTACTCACCTGGTTGAGCTAACGAAAGCGATGCGCCGAATCAGCTGCCAGGAGGCTAGCGAACGAGAGCATCTCAAGCGTTATAAAATACTCAATGGAGGTACTGCTGCGCATTGGTGGGAGTATCGCGCTAAATTATTAGGATATGCGCCGGCTGAACTTCGTACGCGTCTCCGTCGCAAGTCGACGATCGAAAAAGGCGGATGCACAGATTTACACTTCCCGCACCCGGACTCGAACATGATTGAACTAATACGTGCCGGTATCATTGACCTCTTCATGGCTATTGGCAAGACAGATCGTTTTGCGTGTCAAATGGGAGACCTGGCAGCTACGCTGGCCAAGGAAATGCAACTCACATTACTTGATGACAAGGACGGAACAGATCTGCTGAATTCTGTACAGAACGAAGAACCGGAGTTAATACGCAGGGTTAAAGAAGCTGCCGCACGTGATTCTGTCGCTGCATAGTGATAGTGGCAGATGGCCCGTTAGGGAGTTCTCCCTCAAAGATAAAATGACGTGTTTTCCGCTAATCATTCGTTTGGAAAAAGGTTTAGCTGATGTCCCTGACTGAAACATTGGAAACCCGCGGAGAGCCCCCGTTTTGGATCCGGTAAAAGATTCCAAACTTACTCCTAATAACCATCTTCGACAGCAACAGCATTTTTGTTGGGGTCGGCGTAGTTGCTGGGGAAGTACAGTTACTACTGCATGCCGGCAGCGCTTTACCTCCTGGGTGCGTGTGTACCAAAGGCTTCTTTTCACTATTGTGGGGCTACACTATGCTGGCAATCAACAAATTCTTGGCAACTGTTCCCCTATAGGCATATTGACGACCCTTCGCCCTCCGATGCGGCTATGTAACAACACCTGCCGTGCGTGATCAGAGGTCACTGTGCCAATAATAGCGGCTTGACGACCATTTTCATCAGTCTGCAGGGTCGCCAGTGCAGCCTCTGCTTCATCTTCGGCGACAAAGGCAAGGAAAATACCTTCATTGGCGACGTACAAAGGATCTAAGCCCAATAATTCACAAGCACTGCCCACTTCATCCATGACAGGTAAATCTTTCTCGAATATATCTATGCCGAGTCCGGTATCTCTGGCCAGTTCGTTGAGTACAGTGGCAATACCCCCTCTCGTGGGATCCCGCAAAAGATGAACGCCGCTTCCGCAGTTATCCAGCAGGCGACTCACCGTATGATTGAGACAGGTAGTATCGCTGACGATGTTGGTTTCAAAAGTAAGTCCTTCACGAACACTCATAATGGCCATACCGTGCGTAGCTATGGAACCACTGACAATAATTCTGTCCCCCGCCTGTAGCCGGCCACGGCCTGTATCCGCGCGAGGGTGCAGGAAGCCTACACCACTCGTATTGATAAAAATTTTGTCCCCTTTGCCTCTTTCAACTACTTTGGTATCGCCTGTTACAATCTGTACACCTGCCTGTTCTGCAGCAAATTTAATTCCCAACAGCACATCCCAAAATTCTTTCACTGACAGGCCTTCCTCTATGATAAAGGCGAGTGAGAGATAGCGGGGGATAGCACCGCACATCGCCAAATCATTGACGGTGCCATTGACCGCCAATTCTCCGATGTTTCCGCCCGGAAAAAAAATAGGAGAGATAACAAAGCTATCTGTTGAGAAAGCCAGTCGGGTGTCGGGCTGCGCCAGAATTGCCCCATCATGGCGCTCGTCAAGCAACTCGTTTTTAAGTAAATCGAAGACACCACTTTCCAGCAGCCTGTTAGTGAGCAACCCACCACTTCCATGCCCCATAGTAATGACATCAAAATCAAGCTTGGGCATAGGGCACTGCAACTGCATTTTAATCTTATCCATCATAGCCGAATTATTAATACTGCTTTTACCAAGTAATCGCTCTCCCTTAATTTAATATATGTTTTCTCCTGTCTGAGACAAGAACATATATTGGTGGTTGATGTGGCCTACATGCATTGTCGATAGACGATGGTTTATTTTAAAGATGAACCATCACCGTCTATCTTTTATACCGCATCACACGACTTCTTCCTTTCAGCTGTTGCCATAAGTTACTAAAAGAAAAGAGTAAATGCCAGTCGTGCAAAAAATGGTGTTCCCGGCGTGAAATGAATTTCCTCAACCGGTACAAACTCATTTTGCAAACGGCTTTCTGTTTCGAACTGCGTTTCCTTCCAGCGAGTGTTGGTCGTACTACATCGCACAATTTAGAAACAATTTTCTAAATTAAATATTTTTGTGCCTCTCGCTGCCTGAAAGATCAGGCAGGCACCTCTTGCTGATTTAATAGGTTTCAGGAATGATAATGTGCTGCATAGGCTCCTTCAAAGGAGCTCGTGGAGGCATTGGGCGGAAACTGTGACCTGCATTTTTAACCTAACGATATGTATGCCCACCCCATATCTCCATGATCGCCCCCTGCGGACTAACCGTACGCCTTGTTTTGAAAAAGTCCAAATGCAAACTTATGATTTCAGCCATTTTTTTCAATTCAGCTATATGTGATTTTTATCACTGACCTGACTGCTTTTTGTTACTCATCTTTGTATAGCGAGGCCAGTCAGTAAGGGTCATGTGTTGGCGGGACTCGGATCAGCAGTTACGTTATGTGAATGCAACCTAAAGAAAGATGTGTAAGGGTCATGTGTTGGCGGGACTCGGATCAGCAGTTACGTTATGTGAATGCAACCTAAAGAAAGATGTAGCTGTTTTTCAAAAAGAGTATTCACAACAACCTATTACATGAAATTATTTTCATACATTTGTATACAAGCCTTGTAGCAAAACTATCCATTGCCCTTTTTTATAAACGCAAATTTTTTAACTGTAAGATATTTCAAAACCAAAGCACAGCATCAGCTATGAAAATTGAACAAATATACACGGGCTGCCTTGCACAAGGGGCTTACTACATTGAGAGTAAAGGGGAGGTAGCTATTATTGACCCTCTTCGGGAAACGGAGCCTTATATAAAGAAGGCAGAAACTGACGGAAGTAAGATCAAGTACATTTTTGAGACCCATTTTCATGCTGATTTTGTGAGTGGCCACCTCGACTTAGCCAAGAAGACTGGCGCAGCTATTGTGTATGGCCCTATGGCAGAGACTGCCTACGAGAAGCACACTGCCAAGGATGGAGAGGAATTTTCGATTGGCGATATTAAGATTCGCGTCCTCCATACGCCGGGTCACACGCCGGAGAGTACTACCTACCTCTTACTGGATGAAAATGGCAAGGAACATGCGCTATTTACGGGTGACACCTTATTTATTGGCGATGTGGGCCGTCCGGATCTGGCACAAAAGACGGGTTCAGTCACCAAAGAGGATTTGGCTGGCTGGTTGTACGACAGTCTTCGCAACAAAATTATGACCCTGCCCGATGATGTTATTGTGTATCCTGCACATGGAGCAGGTTCTGCTTGTGGAAAAAACATGAGCAAGGAAACCTTTGATACGCTGGGTAATCAGAAGAAGTTCAACTATGCGCTGCGAGCAGACATGACGCGGGAAGAGTTCATCAAAGAAGTGACCGATGGTCTTATGCCTCCTCCGCAATATTTTGCCAAAAACGCAAAAATCAACAAAACTGGCTATGAGAGCATAGACACGGTAATGGAGCGCGGAACACAAGCACTTGACCCCGAAGCTTTCGAGCTTGTTGCCAATACAGAGGGAGCACTTGTGTTGGACGTTCGAAATAAGGAAGATTTTGTGCAGGGTTTCATCCCCAACGCTATCTTCATAGGACTTGACGGCACCTTTGCCCCATGGGTAGGCGCTTTGGTTCCGGACTTACAGCAGCCTATTTTGGTCGTCGCGCCTGCCGGTCGCGAAGAAGAAACCGTCAAGCGTTTAGCCCGGGTGGGTTATGACAATGCATTGGGCTACCTCAAAGGTGGGTTTGAAGCATGGCAGGCAGCTGGCAAAGAGACAGACGCTGTTGAGAGCATCGATGTAGCCACCTTTGCCAACCGGCTATCCCACAACGGAACTGGCATGAAGGTACTGGATGTCCGCAAGCCATCGGAGTATGGTAGTGAGCATGTTGCTGATGCACAGAATTTCCCGCTGGACTTCATCAACGAAAACATGGCTGAAGTGAATCGTGATCAGCCGTATTTCCTGCACTGCCGGAGCGGATACCGCAGTACCATTGCGGCATCTATCTTAAAAGCAAGAGGCTTTGACAAGCTGGTGAACGTAATTGCCAACTTTGAGGATATTGCTTCCAGTAGTATACCTACGACCGATTATGTGTGTCCATCTACTTTGAAAAATTAATTCATAAAGAAAATTAAAACAGGCTGTCTATACCTATCCAATGGTGTGGACAGCCTTCCCATTCGTATTTTTTTCAATACACACCCTTACGCACGAAACAATATAAACTGCAAAAACACCTAAAAACCCGACAAGTATGAAGTATGATAAAACAATATATACCTATACTTGATTGGTTGCCCAACTACCAGCGCCGCTGGCTTCGGGGAGATCTTTTAGCAGGAATCACCGTTGGAGTGATGCTCATCCCGCAGGGAATGGCCTATGGTTTATTAGCGGGGCTGCCGCCTGTGTATGGCTTGTATGCGAGCATCGTTCCTTTATTTATTTACGCAATTTTTGGAACTTCCCGCCAGCTGTCTGTAGGACCCGTGGCCTTAGTCTCCCTGCTTGTCATTGCTGGCATAAGCCAACAGGGAGCTGCGGTTAGTTCAGAGACGTTCATCATGCTGGCGGTTTCGACGGCATTGGTTGCAGGAGTCATACAACTGCTGCTGGGTATCACGCGGCTGGGATTTCTCGTAAATTTTCTATCCCATCCGGTCATAGCGGGTTTTACTTCTGCTGCAGCATTCATTATTGGCCTCAGCCAAATTAAGTATTTATTGGGTCTCAATATTAAAGGAGGCAGCAGCTTTGTAACGACGATTAAGGATATTGCACTCAACATTACCCATACCCACTGGCCTACCTTGCTAATCGGTACAGGTAGTACTCTCCTCATTCTGTACCTTCGCAAGCTCAACAAATTGTATCCGTCGGGTTTGCTAGCCATTGTTTTGTCAACACTACTGGTATGGATTGCCGGACTTGACAGCAGGGGGGTGGCCATTTTGGGATTTGTACCCAGCGGATTGCCGGATTTCCGTTGGCCAGATATGTCGCCTGCAACAATCGCCCAACTACTCCCACTGTCTGTTACCATTTGCATCATTAGTTTTATCGAATCTTTGGCCATCGCCAAAACCCTTGAATCCAGACATAAATACTATCGAATAAGCCCCAATCAGGAGCTTATTGCACTTGGGCTGGCAAAAATTGCAGGTGCTTTTTTTCAGGCCTTCCCCACAACAGGAAGTTTCACTCGCTCAGCGGTGAATGACGATGCCGGAGCACAATCGGGCCTTGCTTCCATTATCAGTGGGCTGTTTATCTGCATTGTTTTGCTTGTACTCACGCCTCTTTTTTACTACCTCCCTCAGGCTGTGCTGGCGTCGGTCATTCTGGCGGCAGTTTTCTCTCTGGTAGATTATCCTACAGCCGCACATCTGTGGAAAACCGATAAACGCGATTGGTTGGCCATGATGGTTACCTTCTCTGCAACCCTCTTATTCGGCATACAAAACGGTGTGCTATCAGGTGTTATTCTATCGTTGGGGCTAATGATTTACAGAAATGCCAAACCCCATGTTGCCATCCTCGGACAGTTGCCTGACTCAACCCATTATCGCAATATTGACCGCTTTGAAGAGGCCATTCAATATGACGAAATTCTCATTATTCGTTTTGATGCGCAGCTTTATTTCGGCAATGCTGTATACTTCCGGGAAACACTCGAAAATCTTGTCAATCAGGAAAGTGATCAGCTGAGAGTAGTCATATTGGATGCTTCAGGCATACACGATATTGATTCCAGCGGTATACACGAGTTATCTGAATCCATTCGTTTTCTGCAAGAAAAGAACATAGCACTCTACCTGGCAGGCACAATTGGACCAGTCAGAGACATACTGCAGAAAAATCATTTATTGGAAAAGATTGGTATGGATCATCATTATCTGGACGTACACAGCGCTGTAGAGGGCTTTCGGAAAGGAGTAATAGCCACTACGGCCGCCGTTCAGACAAATGTAGAATCGTAGGGCGAGGGGAAAGCTTGCGCACCATTGATCACAGAAAATCTCCTGAACTTCCGGGTTTTATCACAAGCCCCAAAACGGTTCTTTTGCTTCAATTTTTTTGATCAGGTGACATCATACATTCCCTCTATAAAATGCAAAACCCAAGGGAGGGCGATTCGTATCGACCGCTGGTAAAAAAGTCCGAACATGCGCCGGGTAACATCACTCCTTGATGATTTTCAGGCTTAGATCAAAGCTGGCTGCAGAGTGCGTGAGCGCCCCTACGGATATATAATCTACGCCTGTTTGAGCAATGCGTCTTACCGTATGAATAGTGACACCTCCGGAAGCCTCCGTTTCGTATCGATTGGCTACATGTGCTACTGCCTCGGTCAATAACGGAAGTTCAAAATTATCAAACATGATTCGCTGAATACCTCCTGTATCCAGCACTTCCTGAAGTTCCACCAAGTTGCGTACTTCAACCGTGATAGGCAAGTTCAGCTGTTGATCCCGCAGGTATGCGTGCACGCTTTCTATTGCCTGCCTGTGTCCGCCACAAGCGTCAGCATGATTATCTTTAATCATAATTCGGTCATACAGCCCTGACCGATAATTTTCGCAACCACCCAGCTTCACCGCCCATTTTTCTAAAAAGCGCATAAGGGGGGTAGTTTTACGGGTATCTAGAATTTTTACCGGCAAATCTTCCACCTCAAAAGCGAAGCGACTGCTAAGCGTAGCAATACCACTAAGCCGCTGCATGATATTAAGGGTTACCCTTTCAGCCTTTAGCAGTGCCCGCGTATCACAATACACCACAAATGCAACATCTCCTACAGATACATCACTACCATCCACAATGCGCTCCTCAAAAATTGATTGAGGATCAACAAGCCTGAATATTTTCCGGGCGATAGCAACCCCGGCAATTACGCCTGCATCCTTCACAAGTAAGCGGGCATTAGACTTGGACGCAGGCGGAATACATGCCAGAGACGTGTGATCACCGTCACCAACATCCTCAGCAAGAGCAAGCCTGATAAAGCTATCAAGCTCTTTCTCAAAATCTTCCGGAAAAGCCTCGCCCGGGTTAATATATTCCGTGTGCATAATTTTTCTTTATCAAAACATTATTCCAATGCGTAATGCCAGAACCATCAACTTAGCTTTCGAGCTCTCCTCCCGACTTTCACCACTCTGCACTAAGGTAGTGCCTTTGTTGCGGCTGACATCCAGAAATCCCGACTGGAAGGCAAGCCCCCCTATGAGCGCAGTATTTTCCGACAAGCCGTACTCAACACCGGCACCCAGTCCCCATGACAGGTTGAGCAGGTTGACCGCACTGCTAATATTAAATTTTTCTGCAGGATCTATCCCGCTGATATTCGTAATATTTCCTCTGGCCTGGCTACGAACGGCCACTGCCATGCCCGGCTCGATGTAGTAACGAATATGACCAATTTCCCGGGTGCGCATCTTTAGCCCCAGCGGAATTTCGACATACTGCAGGCTATACTTAAAATTGGCACCCCCTTTAAAAAATGAAGAAACGCCCGGAATATCTGTTTCCTGCCAAATCTGCACAGAGTCGATCGACTGATCATACAGCAACGCCCCTCCCGCATTAAAATGAAATCCGATGCCCGTCGTGAAACTGTAATTGTTATCCGGTCCGAAGCCGAATTCACCAATCATTCCCAATTTTAGCCCTACATTTGTACCGTTGGTGGCAATACGGCTGTTATCAGTTGTCAATCTACTCACCACCGGACTCAGCTGAAAACCAAACCGGGGGGACTGCTGGCTCCAGGCCGACACACCCAAGAGTAAAATGCTGAAGACCAAAAATATTTTTTTCATTTTTGAAAATGTTGGGTTAAAAAATGGCGCACAGATCTGCGGTTTATACACCCTTGCTGCAAAGGTAAGCCGATTCAGGCTTATTTGGTATACATGTAATCTAATTCACTCAATCCATTTGAAGGCCCTCAATGGTTCGGGATTACAGATTCGCCTGATACCGAAGATATCATCACCCATTTCGTTTATTCTAAACTAAAACCACAACTATTCATACACCTAAGCGCGTTATTAGGGAGTCGACAAGCAACTTTTGAGGGAACAAATACAACAGATGTATGAATTGTATTGGCAAAATAATGACTAGCCTTGGCGTCTTCGCTGCTATTATGCTGGCAAGCGGATGCAGATCCGAAGACGATGGTCCCCCTCCCCCAGATGTTTCGGCCATTACCTCTGATATTTCCATTAAACGATTTGAGCAGGAACTTTTCGGTATGGACAGTCTGTCCGTACCTGCTGAGCTGGCAGCATTGGAACAGCGAAATCCGGCGTTCACGGATGTTTTCTTTCGCTATGTCCTAAATATTCGGGCAGGCGAAGAAAACACGAAAAATGCGCAGACAGAAGCAGCATTCATGCAAGGATTCATTGAATTTCCGGCGCTCAGAAATTTATGTGACAGCGTACAGGCCACTTATCCCAATCTCGATGATTACAAAAAAGAACTCGACGATGCCGTCCGCTACTTCAAACACTATTTCCCTGAGCAGCCAGCGCCAACTTCCGTAACTACTTTCATTGCGGAATACTCTCTGGCAGCCTTCATATATGGACAAAACGAACTTGCCGTGGGCCTCGACTTGTTTTTAGGTGCAACCTATCCATACGCAAAGTACAATCCGGGCAATACCAATTTTTCGGATTACCTCATCCGCACTTACAACCGGGATCATCTGACAGCCAAAACACTCATCCCGTTGGTGAACGACCTCGTCATGGAGCCCCCTGGCGACAGACTTCTCGATTTCATGCTGCATAATGGCAAAAAATTGTATATTATGGAGCAGTTACTCCCTTATACCTCCGACACTGTTATTATGGAAGTTACTCCCCTTCAATTGCAGTGGTTGAAGAATAATGAGCGGGAGATGTGGGCTCATTTCCTCAAAGAAGAGCTATTGTACAACAGCAGTTGGCCAGACATACGCAAGCTGGTAGAGCCCAGCCCCAATTCGCCCGGCATGCCCCCCGAGGCTCCTGGTCGCTCTGCTAATTGGGTAGGCTGGCAAATTGTAAAAACCTATATGCGCCGATTTCCCCAGACAACTTTACCAGAGCTTATCAAGCTGCGGGACTCACAAAAGCTACTAGATGATTCAAAATATAAACCTGATTGGTCGGGTTAGCAATGGTAAATATTCGTTTTCAGCTTATCCGTATTACAACAATGGTCACATTTTCAAAATAAGATTATGACAGCTATGCGAACCATCCCTTTGGTAGACTTATCAACCTTCGCGCAAGGTGATGCACAGTCTCGCGCCGCTTTTGTAGCATCTTTGGGAGATGCATTCCATAAGATCGGTTTCGTGGGTGTTACCAACCATGGTATCTCCAAGGATCTGATTGAAAATTTTTATACCGCTGCCAAGGCCTTTTTTGCACTCCCCGAACAGGTAAAAAAGAAGTATGAAATTGAGGGCAGCGCCGGTCAGCGGGGCTATACTTCCTTTGGACGCGAACACGCCAAGGATTCACAGGTTGCCGATTTGAAGGAGTTTTTCCAGATAGCACAAGAAGTTGGCCCAAATGACCCCCTGCACGAGCTGTATCCGGACAATCCCGATGTTGAAGAAACGCCTGATTTTCTGAAATATGGCAGAGAGCTGTACCGCGCTTTCGAATCCACGGGAGGTCTCCTGCTACAGGCTATTGCCCTTCACCTACATCTTCCGCAGGACTATTTTCAGGACAAAATAGACAAAGGCAGCAGCATTCTGCGTGCTATCCACTACCCGCCTATCAGCCGGGAACCAGCCTCTGCCATCAGAGCAGAAAGGCATGAGGACATTAACCTGATTACGCTGCTTGTAGGTGCCTCTGCCGGTGGGCTTCAGTTGCTAAACATGCATGAAGAATGGCTCGACATTGTACCAGAAGATGACGAGATTGTCATTAATGTGGGCGACATGCTCCAGCGACTTACCAACAATTACCTCAAATCTACTACGCACCGCGTGGTCAACCCTCCCAGAGAGTTGTGGCATTTACCCAGATTGAGTATTCCGTTTTTCCTGCATCCCAAGCCTGATATGGATCTGAGCGTACTACCCTCATGTGTAACCCACGACAGACCCGTCGCGTATGAATCCATTACTGCAGGCGCATACCTCGACGAACGGCTACGGGAAATCGGTCTTAAAAAATCATAGCTGCCCTGTAATGATGAGCTTTTCACCTTTATGTGAGCTTGAATATTTTTTACATTACATTCCAAATGTCCTTATCTTTGTACAGTAGACTGCGAGACGTTATGGTCAGTAATGCTTGAGAACTAAGTTCATTTGAACCGCGGGCTATTTTCTCTTCATTAATCAGAAAGCAATACAATGGATACATTGCTCCTTTTCAATTTTCTGGGTCCGGAGATGCTTGTCATTTTCTTCGCGATTCTTCTTTTATTTGGTGGCAGAAAAATTCCTGAACTGATGCGGGGTATCGGTCGTGGCATACGAGAATTCAACGCAGCACGCAATTCTCTGGAGAGTGAGTTGAAGGACGGTATGCGTGAAGCGGAGCAGCAGCGCCAGCTCGAAATGCAGCAGCAGCAATTACAACAAAAAATTGCCCAACAGCAGAAGTTGCTTGAGCAACAGCAGCAATTGTTGCAGCAGACCCAGCAACAGGCACAACAACAGCAGCAAAGTCAGTCTCCCTGGATCGAAGAGGGTAAATAACCCTCGGTAAAGGGCTTCATTTCTCTTATTTGTGCGTTAAGAAAAAAACCCGCTCCCTGCAGGAGCGGGTTTTTTTGTTGGTCGCTAGCTTGCGTAATAATAGATCAGAATAACGTTTCCGCTTTGAACACCAGCCCCCTCCGCGCTGTTTGCCTAAACGAGATTCATTTTTATTAAAACGAATACCAAGCTACAAGAAATGACGAATCCAAAGATACCACTAACCATACACCCCATCAATAAGCTATTTACCGATCGCTGGAGTGCCCGTGCATTTACGGCTCAACCCATACCGGAACAAATGCTTTTGGGGATGTTTGAAGCAGCTTCCTGGGCAGCCAGCAGTATGAATGAGCAACCGTGGCTGTACTACTATGCCCATAAGGAAGATAGTAACTTTCAAAAATTTGCAGACTGTCTGCTCTCTGGTAATGCTGTATGGGCTCAGCATGCCGCCGTACTCATCCTCAGCCTGGCCAGAAAGACATTTGCGGCCAATGGTGCCATCAACAGACATGCACTTTACGACACGGGATCAGCCAACACCAATCTTATGTTGCAGGCTACAGAACATGGACTCACAGGCCATCAGATGGGAGGGTTTGATTATGATAAAACCCGCGAGATTTTTCAGCTCCCTGACGATATCGAGCCCGTAGTTTTCATAGCATTGGGATACCCGGGCCAGCCCGAACAGTTGGAAGAACCTTTCAGGTCCAGAGAGACAACGCCTCGTACAAGAAAGCCCGTCAATGCATTCGCACAAAAACTTGAAGCCGGGATGCCTGTAGTGGGCTAATCCGACCTGCCTGCCACGCTAAAATGCAAGCGGCGCCCCGCACATGGGGCGCCGCGAACATAAAAACATTAGACGGATTAACAAAACAGCCTTGTGTATCCGGCTAATCAATCGCTTCGTAGCAAATGATTCATACCGGCCATACAAGAGCAATTACTATTTGCTAACCACAAGTTTTTTCTGGAACTGCTGTCCGTTGAAATTCACCAATGCATGGTAAGTTCCTGCAGGCAATGCGCTAACATTCAGTTCGACCAAATTGCTACCTGCAACCAAACCCACACGGCGCTCGACCACTGCGCGACCAAGCGCGTCAAATAAACGCACAAATCCTTCGCCATCCTGCGTAGAGATAACTTTCAAAGTAGCAAGGCTATTGGTTGGATTAGGGAAGAAATCACCAATCATGTCCACACCCGGGTCTGTATTATTGGCTGCAGCGAAACTATTTGAGCCTGTATCGCCCGTCAGTGTTGTACAGCTCACATTAAGTGAGTACGAACCAGTGGCCCCCAAAAATCCATGAACGCGGATATAGTAAGTAACCCCGGAAGCCGATGCCCAGGTAACCTGAGACTGCAGACCGCAGAAGTCATCATTACAGGCAACAGCGCTCAGTGAACCGCAAGTACCTGTATAGATGGCAATTTTTGAATCATACGAAGTGCCGCCGCAAAGAGAAGCCGTGATGCTCTGTCCCGTTCCTACAACGCGATACCAGCGATCCGCCGCTACACTACCTCCCGTACAATCCGTAGAAGGACCATCAATGGTGGCAGTAGCCGTCGTGCCTGTCAATGTTTGTCCGCAAGTCATGAGCGTAGCAGCAGAACATGCATCATTGTCAGACGGTGGCGGTGGTGCTGTCGGGCAGCTAATTTGCCAAGTGTGTGTGCGGCTGCTAGTGCCCTCACCGTCAAGCAGGAAGTAGTAGTCACCTGCTGTCAGTGAAATGTTGTACGTCGCAGGAGAAAAGACATCATCAATACATGTCCAGCCGGTTGCGTCACAGCTGCCGGAAGCTGACTTATAGAAATAATCAACATAGCCCCCTGTACCCGCCATAATCTGGACAGAATAAACACCCGTCATTGGTGCTGTGAAGCGGTATACCTGCTCCTGACCAGGCGTAGACCAGCCACAAGCTGACACATTCCAGCCAGCACCTGAGCCTGACATGGTAGAAGTTACAGGTGTACCACAACTAATCTGAGGAGCTGTCGCACAGTTGATACCTACACTTCCGGCACAAGAAGCCGTCAGTGCAAAATTGCCACGCGCACTCACTGCACCCGTAACCCAGATGTAGTAATTGGTGCCCGATGCTGTCATAAACGTAACAGTTGACTTACGGCCGCCTGCCGTACAGGTCGAACTGTTGTCATTACCTGCCACACATACCAGTGCGCCACAAGATCCGGAATACACCCCAATCTGTGAATCATAGTTGGTAGTTGTGTTACACGTCGAGAGTGTTACCGACTGTCCGGTACCTGTAAACACATACCAAACACCAAACCGAGGGAAGTTGAGTCCGCAAGCCGGTGCAACATCGATGGTTGAATTGTAGGTATTACCCGTCACTGTCTGGCCACAAGTGATTGGCAAAGCATTGGCGCACAAATCATTGGACATTAGTTGTGCATTGGCTGTATTTACCCATGCGAGTACGGCCATCAGCGTTGCCAACGCTGTCGTCAGTTTGAAAAAGTTTTTCATCCGTTTTTGTTTTATTGAAGAATAGTATAACCAAAATTATAGGTAGCGCACCATCAAGCAGAGAAGGTACGAAACAGACTACACAGCCCCGCCAGAGGGCTGAAAAATCATAGCATCCATAAATTATCAGGAAGGAATAGCAGAAAGTATACGAAATAACATCCACTGCATCTCACCTCCACTGAAACAAGGCAGCCACAAGCAGTTAATAATCACAAAATGCATTGGAAATGCATTACAATGTCATCACAAAACAGAATTTTGCTAAAAGCACCAATCACGTTAAAAACGTATCATCTGACGAAGGTAAATCAAAATAGTAATAAAAGCAAATAGCCGAGAAAGAAATTCTTCTTTCTCGGCTATTACCTGACAAAATGCTATTTTTAGAAAAAAAATCAAGATTTTTCTAAATGCGAGCTGTCATTATATGCCAATCACCAATTTTTTGTGGTATTGCTGGCCATTCATGCGAACAAGCGCGAAGTAGGTACCGCTTGGTACGCCCGCTACATTGAGTTCGAGTTGGTTGTTACCCGCAACAACGCCTGTACGCTGGTTCAGAACAGCGCGACCCAGTGCGTCGAACAATGTGATAGTCGCCTCGCTGTCCTGTGTAGAAACAACTCTCAGCACAGACTGACCGCTTTGTGCCGGATTGGGGAAGAATTCACCCACCATATCGCTGCCGAGATCTGCTGCGTTGCCCGCTGCAAGGCCGTTGAGGCTAGTGTCATCCTCTTTCAGGCTGCAGGTTGCTGTAACCTGGAAGTTACCCGCAGCACTGCTAAAGCCTGTTACATACACATAGTAGGTAGTACCACTGACAGAAGAGAAGGTAACTGTTGAACGTAGAAAGCTAAATGAGCAGCTGGCATCGTCGTTACCCGTTACGCAAGTCAGCGCACCGCAGCTGCCCGTAAAGATACCCAGCTTGGTATCGTAGTTGGAGCCGGCATTGCAGGTTGTGATTGTCACACTCTGTCCTGTGCCAATAAAGCGGTACCAACGGCTGGGAGCCGAACTGAGCGTAGTCACGCAAGTGGGTACCACATCTGGCGTAGCACCTACAGTCGTTCCTGAAACAGAGCCACCACAAGCGAGTAGTGGAACGCTGGCAGAGCAGAGATCATTGTCAGAAGGTGGCGGAGGTGCCGTTGGGCACAAAATCTGGCACGTATGCGTACGAGAACTTGTTCCCTCTGCATCCATGAGGAGATAATATTCACCCGCTGTCAAATTAAGTGTGCGTGTACCGGGAGAGAAGATATCATCAATACAAATCCAGCCTGTAGCATCGCAAGTACCATTGGCAGGCTTATAGAAATAATCAACGTATCCCCCTGAAGCTGCCAGTACCTGAAGGGTATAAACACCATTCATAGGTGCTGTGAAGCGATAAACCCGCTCCTGACCGGGCGTAGACCAGCCGCAAGCTGATACGTTCCAGCCAGCACCGGAGCCGGACATTGTAGCCGTAACCGGTGTACCGCAAGCCATTACCGGCGCAGCTGCACAGTTAATACCAACACTACCTGTGCAAGCTACTGACAGGGCAAAGTTGCCACGTGCACTCACCGCACCTGTCACCCAAATGTAGTAGTTTGTGCCAGACGCTGTCGTGAACGTAACAGTTGACTTACGGCCACCCGCTGAGCAGGTAGGAGCGTTGTCATTACCGGCTACGCACACCAAAGCGCCACAGCTACCAGAAAAAACACCGATTTGAGAATCGTAGTTGGTAGTGGCATTACAGGTAGACAGGGTTACTGACTGGCCCGTACCTGCAAATACATACCATACACCGAAACGGGGGAAATTCAGTCCGCAAGCAGGTGCCACGTCAATCGTTGAGGTAGTTGTGCTGCCTGTGACCGTCTGGCCACAGGAAATCGGAATTGCATTCGCACAAAGGTCATTTGCTGGAGCCTGTGCCATGCTGCTGCTGGCGAAGCCAACGAAAGCCAACAAGCTTAGCGCACCTTTTGCCAGCTGCATGAAATGAGTAAATTTTTTCATCCGTCTAATGAATTTATTATTAATCAAATACAATAAAACACGTATATGTGCCCAAATACACGAAGTATTCAGGTCGTCATTACTTTTTTCTACACACGGACAGATACGGATTCAAGAGGAAGTTTTGGGGCAAATCGGAGACCCTATTTTTTACATTTGGGTTATTAGTTCGCTACACAAGTCTTGCACTTTAGCTTCTCTACGACAAAAAAAATATTTTGTTACACAAAATACACAAAGAAATAACAAAAATCATCTTCGCTTATAGCACAAAACCGAGTGCTAAATTATAGATATTTTTGATACAAGCAATATTATTGCCTGAAATAATTGTTAAAATAATTTTTATCAATAAAACAAGACTGTTATGTCAACTTGTAATTTCTGCTGCTTTTATCCCAGGTCGAACAACAGGTTTTTGGTAATTATAATGATTGCTATTACAGGCTGGGGGCAAGTTGCCTGCCAGCGTACCTATACACCATCAACGCCCTTTCCTTACGACCTCTCTTCCCCTGCCAATACCTGGACATTAGCTCCCGCGCTGTTAGAGATATCTGGCATTACCTCCCGGTACGACAGTCCGCACCTAATAGCCGTACAAGATGAAGGCGGTGTGTTGTATTACATTCGCAAAACCGACGGACAGCTTACCGATAGTCTGTTTTTTGCCGGAAAGGGTGACTTTGAAGCCATCGCCAGCGTCCATGATACCCTGTACATCGCAAAGAGCAATGGATCACTCTATATGATTCCTCCCGGGCAGCGAGATACAGCACACACCGTTGTAAGACTCAGCCGCGCCTGGGAATATGAATATGACATAGAGGGTATGGCTTATGACTCGGTACAACGCAGACTGCTCATGGTTGCCAAGGCACAACCTAATGCAAACAGATCCGATGAAAGAGATATTTTTGCTTACAGCTTGTCAGAAAGTTCTCTATTGCCCCAGGCAGTGGCGACCATCCGACGACAGGCATTTAACGAATACTTCAAACAATGCGGAGACTGTCCCGGATTAGAAAAACTCCGCGCACGCTATAGCAACCTTATGGAGCCTTTCCCTTTTAATCCATCCGAAATTGCCATCCATCCCATCAGCCAACACTGGTATATTAGTGCAGCCAATGGCAATTTGCTCATCATCATGCAAGCTGACGGAAAAATTCTGTACATGCAAAGACTAAGCAAAGACGTCCACCTGCAACCCGAAGGTATGTGGTTTGACAGCAACGGAGATCTTTATATAAGTAACGAGGGTGATGAAAACAGACCTGCCTCGGTGAGTCTGTTCAAGTACCACCCGTGAGCCCTTGGGGGCTGTAATTGGCATAAAAAAGAAGCGGCGCGCTTTGCGCACCGCTTCTTTTTGTGTTTTTCCGATAAAAAAACCAGCACGAATGCAGGCTGTGCTTATCGCTTAGCCTGCCAGCCCGCGATAGAAGCTTTGTTCATCCGCACATAGTTCATATCGCCAGCCTGCTCAGCCATTTCCATAGAGCGCGTAGCCACCTTGATTGCATCCGGATAGCGACCCAGATCCCCCAGGATGAGTGCCTCACGGCGAAGCATCCAATAACGAGGCTCGCCCATGCTATTGGCCTTCGAGCAATACTCCAGTGCACGTTCCAGGTCGCGACCACTGTCGTGCAGATACGAAGCTGCTGCGTAATAGTCGCTGGCTGAAGGCCCGCTCATTACGCGATCGATGTCCGCCATCACGCGCTTGTCAACCTCAACCTTCAATGGAACGCTAGCCATGGCTTCGCCCCATGAAAAATCGATGGTAGCACTGTTGGTCTGCAGATTGTTGATAGCAATCGTGAATGTCTCGACGGCAGCCGTACGATTCACCGGCGCCATTACTTTGGCAGCAGCTGTTTTTTCAACATAGCTGCCCCAGCTGCCTCCTTCATAACTGTAAAACATAACCTGCCACTCGGCAGCCATTGGATTGATCAGTACAGCATAAGAACCCGCTGCAAGATTCTGATCACCTACCGTAACAGCATCGCCAAAAGTAATTTTGGTAGCTGAGTTAGCGCCTGCACGCCACATTTCATTGTAAGGAACAATACCACCCTCACCAAACACTACCCGGCCTTTTGCACTGGGTCTTGAATAGTTGATGGTTACATCCGTAAGTCCAACTGTTTGCTTGAACTCACAGCCCGGACTGGCAGCAGGCGTGCGAATCTGCGCCTTAACTGATATGGCGACAAACGCCATCAACATACTGAGTAGCACTAGCTTTTTCATGAAAACTTTGGTTTTAATATAAAAATTAGACAATTTTACCTCACAAAGATACGGCAATAGGCCGAGGCCACTGCTTTTCTGCTGCAAGCTTATAAATACAGACAGCTGATTGCAACGAGCTATTAACTGTTGCCATACAAACGTCGGATTATCAACACATCAATAAACGGCTTAGTTTAAATGACAATTGCAATCATTGCACATGATGGTAAAAAGGCAGATATGGTTGCTTTTGCCAAAGACCATATCGCTCTGCTCCAACAAAAACAAATTCAGCTTATTGCTACAGGCACCACAGGATCCCACCTGGAGCGTGCAGGCCTGCAAGTCATCCGAATGGCCAGTGGCCCTATGGGTGGCGATGCCCAGATTGCCTCCCGCATTGCGGAAGGCAATGTCGATATGGTCATTTTTTTCAGAGATCCTCTCGGCAAGCACCCACATGAAGTAGATGTCAATATGCTCATGCGCTTATGTGATGTCTACAACATACCTCTTGCAACCAACCCGGCTGCTGCAACGTTATTCTTCAAAGCGTTGTCGCAATGAGTTCTGCTTTAGGATTGTCGTCTCTCCTCAGGATTGTCTGCTTGTTACCTGCCTTACTGGTTTCGTTCTCGAATGCGCCTGCTGAGCATGATTTCCATATGAGCAAGGGGCAGATTGAATACGTAGCCGCGGAAAAGTCACTCCAAATCATGCTTCATCTGTTTATCGATGACCTTGAAGATGCACTCGCGTTGCAGGGTATAAAAGGCCTGCAATTGGGTACAGATAAAGAAGCCGCACAGACGGATGAACGGCTGGCAGCCTACCTACGTCAGCATTTCAATCTGACAATCAATGGCAACAAGCTGAACTTGCAATTTCTTGGCAAAGAAACTACAGACGATATGGCTGCCATTTGGTGCTATCTGCTGGTTGAACAGGTGGCTCTCCCTCGAGACCTGCGCATACAGAACAGTCTGCTAACCGACCTTTTTGATGATCAGAAAAATATACTCACTATCCTCGGTCCTGCCGGCAAAAAGAATACCCTCCTTTTCGAAAAACACAGGTCGGTACAGTCCTTAACCTACTAAGTACAGTTCATGATACAGCGTTTTTTCCAGTGGATTTTTATTTTCCCTATACGTATCTACCAGTGGGGCATTTCCCCGATGCTAGGTCCCAAGTGCCGCTACCAGCCGACCTGCTCACACTATATGGTCGGCGCTATACAGGAGTGGGGCGTACTCAAAGGACTTTGGCTGGGTTTAAAACGCATTGGCAGTTGCCATCCCTGGGGCGGACACGGCTACGACCCTGTTCCACCAAACCCTGACAGGCAAAAGCCATAGATCCCGGTGCTTATACGGGAATTTTTGCCGGAGACAAAAACGAGGTATTTTCGCAAGCCTTTATAGCTGGTGACAAATCATGAAATTCACAAAAAAGCTTCTTTATTTCCGCAAAGAAAATCCTGAATACACACTTAATGAACGCTACCCGGCCCACCCTTCTCTGTCGAGATTGCGAAAATGTATTGCCTCAGCCAGGTGTTCCAGTTCAATGGAAGGACTCTCCGCCAAATCTGCAGCAGTCCGGGCTACCTTTAGAATTCGGTCATAAGCCCTGGCAGACAGCTGCAGTCTTTCCATGGCTCGTTTGATCAATGCTACACCAGCTGAACTGACTGTACACAAATCACGCACCATCCGGCTCTGCATGTGCGCATTACAATGTACATTGGACATGTTGCGAAATCTCTCTGCCTGAATTTCTCTGGCCCTGACAACCCGCTGAGCAATATCGATGCTTGTGTCAAGCGAAGGGCTCTCTTTGGTCAGTTCACCATAACTCACCGGCGTAACCTCCACATGCAGGTCTATCCTGTCGAGCAGCGGACCACTGATTCTGCTCAAATAGCGCTTGACCACACCGGGTGCGCAGACACACTCTTTATCAGGATGATTAAAAAAACCACAGGGGCAAGGGTTCATGGAAGCGATCAACATAAAACTAGCCGGAAAATCTATGGAGATCTTTGCCCGGGAAATCGTTACTCTCCGCTCCTCCATGGGTTGGCGCATGACCTCCAGCACTGTCCGCTTAAATTCGGGTAACTCATCCAAAAACAACACGCCATTGTGTGCCAGACTTATTTCCCCCGGGCTGGGGTTCCCCCCTCCACCTACCAGGGCTACATCACTAATAGTATGATGCGGTGCCCGGAACGGACGAGTCGTCAACAAAGAAGAACCCACAGGCAGTACGCCGGCGACGGAGTGAATTTTGGTTGTCTCTAATGCTTCTGACAGATTCAGCGGAGGTAAAATCGTAGGAAGCCTGCGTGCAAGCATCGTTTTGCCGGCACCCGGTGGACCTATCAGTATAGCATTGTGGCCGCCGGCAGCAGCAATTTCCAGTGCACGTTTGATATTTTCCTGTCCTTTGACATCAGAAAAATCTACTTCATACTTGTTGCGATTGAAAAAAAATTCGTCCCGCGTCTCCACCACCATCGGCGCAATCTCCGTTCGGCCGCACAACCAGTCTGCAGCCTCTTGCAGGGTACGGACGCCTATCACCTGCAGATCATTTACGATAGCTGCCTCCCGTGCATTGGCCATGGGAAGCACTAAGTACTTAAACTGTTCTTTTCGAGCCTGAATAGCAATGGGCAACGCCCCTTTGATAGGCCGGAGACTACCATCAAGTGAAACCTCTCCGATGATAAGAGACTCTTCCAAAAAACGAGGCTCGAGCTGCCGTGTGCCCGACAAATACGCAAGCGCAATAGGCAGGTCGTATGCAGATCCTTCCTTTCGAATATCGGCAGGCGCCAGGTTGATGGTTGTCTTAAGGCGGATAACCCGAAAGCCACTGTTGTTGATGGCAGCCTCTATCCGCTGCATACCTTCCCTGACAGCATTATCGGGCAGACCTACCAATGAATACATAGGTTTGTCGATCCCTACATTCCCCCCTGTATTAATTTCCACGGTGATGGTGCGTGCATCAACGCCCTGGACGGCGCTGGCAAAGGATTTGATCAGCATGTTTATTATTTTGAGCGCGTAGAACATCTAGCAAAACACCAACAAGATAACGCTTAGTCTGTTTTTTGAAAAATTAAATTTATTATAATTAGTAAAAAACAATACAAAATATTTCAAAACGGTTCATTTTTTTTCAATTTAAAATAATATTTCATTACTTTGCCCTGTATTACTGAACATCCGACAGGAGCGCAGAATCCTACAAAAGGGCGCACAAGAAGCCTGTTAGAGGGGATTAGCAGAAAAGCTTATCTTTGCTCCTAAATATTCCGGCATGAAGATTGCAATTGCGCAGCTCAACACGCACATAGGTGATTTTGAAGGCAATACTATGCGTGCGCTCAAGGCAGTGGAGGAAGCTAAATCACAGGGAGCAGATTTGGTTCTTTTTCCGGAGCTGACCACTGTTGGATACCCCCCACGCGATTTCCTGGATTTTGCTGATTTCATTGACAGGGCAGAAGCTGCCATAAACCGGCTAGCCCTTGCTGCCAGCGGCATTGCTATTGTGGCAGGTTCTCCCTGCCGCAATCCACAACCGCAGGGAAAGGATCTCTACAATGCAGCTTTTTTCATGGCCGATGGTGAAGTCAAAGCTGTGCAGCACAAAACACTGCTCCCCAACTACGATATTTTTGACGAATACAGATATTTTGAGCCTGGCAGCAGTTGGGAGATTGTTGAGTACCAAGGCAAGCGGCTGGCAATTACGATATGCGAAGATTTATGGAATGTAGGCAACGAAAATCCGCTGTACACCATTTCTCCGCTGGATGAACTCATCAAGCAGGAACCCGACCTTATACTCAACCTGTCGGCTTCTCCTTTTGCTTACGATCACGCTGAAGACCGGCTCAAGGTGCTTAAGGCCAATGTCGAGCGCTATCGACTGCCGCTATTTTACGCCAACCAGGTTGGTGCTCAAACAGAAATAATTTTTGACGGTGGCTCCGTTGTCCTTAGCCCTGACGGTGAGGTATACGACGAAATGCCCTATTTTGAGGAAGTTGTACGCACCTATGACCTGGCCGATGTTGTGAGCGGCCACGGTCGCGGCAATGAGCAACCTAAGGAAAAGCTCGCGTTGATTCATCAGGCATTACTCATGGGGCTGCGCGACTATTTTGGCAAGCTAGGTCTTAGCAGGGCAGTGCTGGGGCTGTCGGGGGGTATTGACTCTGCCGTAGTAGCCGTGCTGGCAGCGCAGGCACTCGGCCCGCAGCATGTGCGGGTACTTCTCATGCCGTCGCAGCACAGCAGCGACCACTCAGTCAACGATGCCCGGCTGCTGGCGCAGCGACTGGGCATACAATACGACATTATTCCCATAGAAAACCTCTACCAAACCTATGAGCAGGCATTAGCGGCTCCTTTTCACAGTCTCCCGCAGGGGCTGGCAGAAGAAAATCTGCAGGCGCGTATACGCGGCATGCTGCTGATGGCTTTTTCCAATAAATTTGGCAACATCCTGCTCAATACAAGCAATAAGAGCGAAATGGCCGTAGGCTATGGCACTCTCTATGGCGACCTTTGCGGCGGGCTCTCTGTCATTGGTGATTTGTACAAAACGGAGGTTTATGCGCTGGCGCGCTACCTCAACCGGACGACGGAGATCATCCCGCTTTCCACGCTCGAAAAACCGCCAAGTGCAGAGCTCAGACCCAATCAGAAGGACAGTGACAGCCTTCCTGAATACGATGTCCTGGATCCGATCCTTTTTCAGTACATTGAGAAGTGCCAAGGTCCCAAGGCGCTCATTGCACAGGGCTATGACCCGGCTTTGATTGCCCGCATTCTGCGACTGGTCAATACCAATGAATTTAAGCGCTACCAAACGGCTCCCGTGCTGCGCGTAAGCAATAAGGCCTTTGGCATGGGGCGTAGATTGCCTATAGTGGGTCGGTATTTGTCTTAATAAAAAGGCGCAACCCGCTATTGGAAGCGAGTCGCGCCTTATGTGGGCCCAGTAGGGCTTGAACCTACGACCTTCGGATTATGAGTCCGCTGCTCTGACCAACTGAGCTATGGGCCCAAAGCGGTGCAAATATACGTTTTCTCCTGATGCTGCGCAAATATTTTCGTTAGCTTGTGCTGAGCATTGCTTTTTACATTTGACTATCTGCGCAAATAAACCTCTACGCCAAAGGGGAAGAAATGTACGCGTTGATATTCTTGCAGGATTCGCTCCTTGAGTGTATTGAGGGGTGCATGAGGCTGCAGCAAGATATACTTAGGCTTGGCTGACAAGATCCGCGTCGTTTCTGCCTCAATTGAAATGCCCAGCGCGTAGCGATGGTGCTCATCCCAAACCAAGGACCGATGAACGTAAGGTGTCGGGCTTTGCTGATCGAGCAGCAGGTACAAAATCTGGTGATAATCGCCTGTGTACAGGCGGTCGCCTTCATCCAATCGAGTTGTCAGCCAGGCTGCTACCTCTCTAGCCTCATCCTTTTTGACATAATAGGTTGCATATTGCAGCAAAGTCATGAGTACCATAATGGCTACCAGCAAATTGCGATAGAACTGCATCCCCAGCCTCTCCGCCCATGCCGGCCGTTGACAGTCCGGGTAGTAAAAGCCTGCTGCCAGCATGGAGAGTGCAGGCATAAGCTGGATGAAATAGTGCCCAAATAGTTTGCCGGTATAGAGTACGGCCATCAGTCCGCAAAGCATCCACCACAGCAGTAGATGGTTAAAAAGCTGTTTGGTTGTTGGCTGCAGCTTGCGCACAGCCCAGAGCGCCATAAGGGTTACGGGAAAAAAGCGGCCAAAAAAATCCAGCACATACAATCCGGATTTCCACCACACTTTATCAACAGGATATTTTCCCATTACCGTGAAGGTGTAGTAGTAAAATACGTCCCCTAATCCAGCCTGCACATACCCATACGCCAGCGCTGCAAACGGTAGTGCTGCCCCAATCACCATTGGCAGCACCTGCCGCAGGACTGCTTTCTGCCATTGACCTTCACGCCAGGCAATCCAAAGGGTGAACGCGCCAAAAGCCAGCCCATCAAAAAACACCACATATTTTAGCAAAAAACCAAGCCCCAACAGCAAGCCCGCCAGCGCGTAGCGCCAACTGGCCTTTTTTTCCCAAATAAGCACAAGCGCCCATACGCTAAAAAGTACGAAATACAGTTCCGTATTGGGAACAACCCCATAGAAAGTAAATATAGATGTGATGAGCGGATAAATAAGGGCTGCCGCCCAGGCGGCACGCTCATTTTTGCCCACCCGCCACATGAGATGATAAATACCAACAGCCGTCAGGCCGATCCATGCAGCCGTAAAAAGCCGCACCATGAAAATGGTTTTTCCCGCCCACAACATAGCGGCATACAGTACAAATATGCCTATGGGCTTGGTGTCGATAAGGTCAACAAAGTAGGTTTTCCCTTCAAGCAGACCGCGGGCAATCACCAGATAAGTTGACTCGTCGTGGCTGATCACAGCCGGAAAAAATGAGAAAAACCGCAAAATCACAGACCACAATACCAATGAGACAACAACGATGGCCATACGGCTAGGCCCAACCTCCTCTGTACGATACATAATCATCTGACTATTTGATGCTACCGGCCAGCTGCCGGCATGATGTGTACACAACTGCAAACTGCAGGTAACGCAATCTATTCCTGCTCACAGTAAGTGCGGATGTGCCTGTCCTGTCCAAAGACAACGAGAATATCCCCTGCCTGAAGTTGCGTTTCTGGCTTGGGTACTCCCAGTGATTCCCGAACATAAATTTTACGCCCGAGCAGTCCTGTACGCTCCTTATTTCGAATGATGGTGACTATGTTCAGGTTGTATGCAGATCGAAACTGGATTTCGGAAAGCTGTTTGTCTACGAATGCGGGCAAGACTTTGACTTCCGATACCGAATAACTGTCATCTATTTTAAAATTATCAATGACATTTCGAAAGTTAATTTTGCGCGTAAGCCTGTCTGCAGCCTCCTGTTCGGGATGAACAATTTGATCTACCCCCATGGCCTGCAACACGGTATCGTGGATTGGAGACAATGAGCGACTAATGATATTGGAAACATTGAGTTTTTTGAGGATAGCCGTGGTGATAATAGCAGCGCCTTCATTTTCCCCAATGGCCACAATCGCCAGATCTGTTTCTTTAATGGGCAATGCCTGGAAGGCAAGTTCATTGGTGGAATCCATACATACTACATGCGCAATTTTATCGCGCAATCGCTCAACCTTATCCATCTTCAGGTCAATACCAATCACCTCATTGCCTGTCTCTGTCAAGTTGATCGCCAAAGGATGACCAAAGTTGCCGAGACCAAAAATTATTACTTTCATGACGGCGATAAATTTTGCTAGTTGATCAGAATATTCTCCTGTGGATATTGATAATGACGCCCATTGAGCTGTCGCATGAGGCCAATTAGTAAGTTGAGTGTACCAATACGCCCTACAAACATGACCAGCATGATGGTGATTTTGCTCGCATCGCTTAACTGGGACGTGAGCCCAAGCGAAAGACCTACGGTGCTATAAGCAGAAAAGCACTCAAAGGCAATTGGCATAAGCTCTTTACCTGGTTCAAACCAGGAGACAAGAAAAACCGCCAGACCAATGATCAGCAAAGAGATGCTGATAATTGCAAAGGCTCTTTTGACAGACGTATCTGCAATTTCTCTGTTCTTTATTTCCAAAAAATTGCGCCCACGGGCAACTGCTAAAATATTGAGCATAGAAATGGCGAAAGTGCTGGTCTTGATACCACCGCCTGTTGATGCGGGCGAGGCTCCTATCCACATTAACAACAGCATCAGCAGAATGCTGGGCATCGAAAGTGCTGTCATGTCAAAAGAATTGAATCCTGCCGTCCTTGGACTGGCTGCGCAAAAAAAGGCCGTTGTAAATTTCCCCCACCAACTACTGTGTTCTGCTAATATATTGTCTTTCTCAAAGAGGTACATCAACAGGGTACCTCCCACGAGCAGAATAGCTGTTGTAACCAATACCAAGTAAGCATTCAGCGTGATCACCCGTACTGGTTTGACAAGACGACCACCAGCACGTGTCCATCGACTGATTTTTCCCGAAAAGATCTTTACGTACTCAACAAAATTGAAAACAATGTTGAAGCCCAACCCGCCCAATATCAGCAGGCTGGCAACAATCCAATGGAATCCGTATAAAAATCTATAAGCCGGATCGTAAAGGCCTGCCGAAAGTGATGAGAAGCCGGCATTACAAAAAGCTGATACAGCATGAAAAAAGGAAAAGAACAGCTGATCACTCAGTACCATTCCTTTTTGCACCTCCGAAGTAAACCACCAAATGCCAAACATCCCCAATAGCTCAATACCCAATGTGAATACGACAATTTTGACAGCTAATTTTAATACATTCGATAAATTGTCGGAACTCAAAAAGTCTTTG
Source organism: uncultured Saprospiraceae bacterium (assembly GCA_964441755.1). Lineage (GTDB taxonomy): Bacteria > Bacteroidota > Bacteroidia > Chitinophagales > Saprospiraceae > JAUMBM01. The sequence goes on along the minus strand of CAYTVG010000001.1, from coordinate 454,881 downwards.
ACGTACAACCCTTCCCGATAAGAACTCCCTCCCTTGAAAAAAAAGGAAAAAAAGCTGGTAAATGTAAGCACTCCCAGCCCGCCAAACTGAATCAAAATCAGGATCACCCATTGACCAAAGCGCGTGAATGCAGCTCCTGTATCTACCACAGCTAAACCCGTCACACTCACTGCGCTACTGGCTGTAAAAAACGCGTCTACCCACGAAATTGAGGTTGTAGTTGCTTTCGGAAGTTTGAGCAGAATGGCCCCGAAAACCGTGATTGTGGCAAAACTCGCTATAAACAGCAAAGCGGGATTGTAAAAAGCATGGTACAATTTGCGTACAGAAGGCAGGAGCTGCAGGAATAAGTAAAGCAGCAATCCGGGAATACTCAAGGCCCTTACGCCTATGAAATCCCAACCACCTGAAAAATGAAAAGCACTTACAAAGCTTAGCAGCAACAAAACGGTCAGCAGAATAGCACTAATCTGCAATAAAGCTTTGTTGTCTTTTTTACCAATCAACCACAACCGGAGAAGTGTCATTAGCAGCAATAGCGGCATCGAGAGCAAGTAGCACAGTCCCATGAGCTCTCGTACCTCTCCACTGCGACTAAATCCCAAATCAAAAACTAGCAAGCCTATGATCATCCATTGGCTGCTAACCAATATGCCCCGGATAAGCGCTCCAGCCTTATCTCCTCCTCTTTCACGCTTTGTTTTCATGTATTGATTGGCTATGCCGTCGGTCTATAGTCTGGATGTTTACAGTTGCCTGACAACCATAGGCCCGGTTATTATCAGGGTCTGAACCCGCGTCTGACCATTCGCAGCGTCTTTAGTGTCTTACCTCTTTCATCAATAAGACTTACAAGGTAAACGCCCTCAGGTAAGTCACTGACATCCAAGCCCAAATTTACGTCCGGCCGATTAAATGACCGAATTTTTCGGCCAATAGCATTGTGTAGATCTACACGCGCGAGTGGGGGAGCGTTGCTGATATAAAACCTGTCCTCGACAGGATTGGGGAAAATACGGATGCCGGTGGGCGCAGCAGGACGAGCAGCAGGTAACACAAGCGCAGATGCCTGTGGCTGTTCTTCAATTTTGATATGAAAAACAGCCCTTTGAACTATCTCTCCCGACACACCTCCAACTAGTCGTAAGGGCAACTCCACCGTAGCTTCTCCAGCCTTACCCGGAGATTGGAAATGGACGTATATATCAACGGATCCTCCCGCCTCAATTACCATGGGCGCATTGATACCTCGCAGCGGATCGTAATTGGTATTTGTCTGTGGCGGGTAGCTGGCATTGTTATCACAAACATAAACTTCCCAACCCGTCGGAAGACGTACAATCACCTTATCCCAACGAACACGCAGCAGGCGGTTGGTAGTATTACGCACACTCACCTTTCCCATTTCCTCATACACTGTGCCCACCGGTGAAACCGTTACCTGCTTTCGGACGACCGCCGGCTCCAAAGCCAAAGGTGCCTGTGCCAGTGCTGTATGCAATGGAAAAAGTAACAACAGGACAATGGCAAACCGTACAGCTGGCTTCATACTCCTCCTCTTTTCACATTTTTGCAAATAATGCCTTTATGGCTCCTCGGAAAGGATTGAGCGCAGGGCAAGAGATTCATAGGTCATATAAATACTGCAAATCAAACAAAAAAAACAGTTATTCTGTAGACTGTTTTATAAAACCTTATCATCTTAACATTTACAATTTCTCTAACGATTTGGCAATATCCACACAGGGTAGTGCCCCAAACTCCCCTGTGCACCGCTAATCCCCAGATAGTAATACCCGGGCGGAAGTAATGATGTCGGTATAGAGGCAGGTATATCATGCAAATTTCCTTCTGCAACCCTCCTGCCCGAGCTACTCACCAACTGCCAATGAACAGGCAGCAATGACTGCGGAATTGCCGTCAGCATGAGTAGCTCTCCCGACCGAAGCGGATTAGGATAAACCATAAGTTCTTGTGCTTCAGCCTCAAAAGGCTCATTTACAGATACGATAGTCGTACGCAGCCTGAAAGGTTGCTTTTCTTCCGAACCAAAAGCATTGCCATAAATAAGTACGGCTCCTCCTTGCTGACGCAGTCGAAAAAACCCGTTCCCATAATCACAGCACATACCATCCCCAAAATCATCCAGCAGGCGCAACACATAACAACCATCGGCAGGCAGCGAAACAACCTCACTTATGAACTGGTTATTGCCGTAAGCACCCGGATTAGACGATGCCGCTATCCTGAGACCTCCTCCGTTTTGTCCTACCAGCTCGTTGCCCCCGCTCGCCCACACAGTGCCGATATCATCTATAATTTCCCAATATGTTTCATACCCGTAGTCATCGGTTCTGAGATCGAGTCGTACCATCTGTTGTGCAGAAATGCTCGCTGTACGGAATGTGCTCGTCCGCTGGTTATTGACCGGATTGTTATCCGCTTGTCCATTAGGATTTTCAAGAATGACATATAAACCCTGATTACCCTCTGCCTCAATCGGTAAGGAAGGGAGTACAAATTCGGCAATCTCAAATGGTTGTAAATTCCCCTGCCAACTAAGTGAATCCGTGGCACCCCCGTCAATACCATAGGTAACAGACAGGTTGCCTATTGGCTGCTGACCATCATTCCTGATTTTAACTACCGCAGATACCTCCTCGCCGCAAATAACAGGCTCTGTCTTGACTGCCAACAGCCGTGCATCAAGCAGGTAGGGAGATACCAGAAGCGGTCTGACCCTAATACCATTGAGAATTTGCTGCCGCGTCTCAGATATGAATATCGCCAGTTCTATATTTGCGGGATCAACAGCGACGTTTTGGTAAAATTCGGGCAACACAATGGTAAAAGAACGACTCCCTAACTGCCCGGCAACGGGGTTTGTGATTAGCTCCCCCCATTGGCCTGTCAGATAGTCGCGTACTACCTGCTGGTGCGGGTAGTAATCACCCTGATTTCCGCCCAGTTGTGGTCCCAATATATGGTTTTGTAGTACTGCAACATGCAGCCAGTTGGACAACTGTGAAGCATTATCCGTGTAATAGTACTCTACAAATAAAGATAACTCCCTACTGGCAACGTCAAGCGTTGCAGTTGCAGCAATATTTACAGGCGATGGTTGCCCCAGCACCTCTTGAGCCGCATGGGCCCAATGCTCTCTGCCCAAGGCTGTTGTCCCCTGACTGCCTTGTTCCATGCCCGGAAATATCCCCCGATTGATGGTGGCTGCAGGATAACCTGTCAGGCCCGTCTGCAGTTTTATTTCAGCCCCAAAAGGCGAGCGTAAATCAGGCTCTCCGGAACCCGGTTGAGCATAGGGTCCCGTGTGATAGTTAAGTAATACAATTCGATTAGTGTTATTGGCAGCCAATGAAGCTGAGATGGTGTGGCCTTCGGGACAGTAAACGCAATTGATCCCCCCAAACTCCTCCAAAACAACATTTTTACTCTGCGGCAGGATACCTACAATCGTCTGTGCACGGACAGGCTGTACAAAGAGAATACAGGCAGTGATAACTAAATGAAAAACGAGGTAATGCCGCATGATGTTAGATGACACAGCCTTCAGGCTCTTTGGCAAAAATAAGGTAATTCAGGCACATACACTGTCAAATGACTGGTATTTTGCACATTCGGCCTGAAATTGATATTCTTCCGCACATCTTATCACCCTGTCTGCCACCTCTCCTTGCATGCTTGGAGTAGATACAAAAAAAGTTGCCCTGTGATAAACAAGGCAACTTTCACAAAACGGACTCGTATGAAAAAACACTTATATCTCAGAGACGATATTCGAGCCAACTTAGTTGCTCTTTCCGTTTTGTTTTAACGTTTATTTAGCATATTATCTGTGAAAACCCCCTCCGCTGCAGTGAAAAACCACAGCTTAGCCGGCTCCAATTCGTATTCAGGAAAACATAGCCAGCAGCGCCTGCAGAGACATTTTTGACTGCTCTCCACTCAGCATGTTTTTTACACTAAGCATCCCGCTGTTACATTCCTCTTCTCCAATGAGCACGACAAATGGCACCTGCCGCGTATTGGCATATTTCATGAGTTTTTTGGGTTTCTCTGCCGTTGGGTATAAATCCGCATTGATGCCCGCTGCACGTATATCCCGCAAACAGCGAAAAGCAAAACGATGAGATTTTTCATCAAAAGCAAGCAACAGCAGCTTGAGCGAAGCGGGATCTTCCGCAGGGAAAAGACCGCTCTCTTCCAGTAGATCGTAGATGCGCTCTGCACCAAAGGATACCCCGACGCCCGACAGACCGGGTCTCCCAAAAATACCCGTAAGATTATCGTAACGACCACCACCCCCAATACTTCCCATTTTTAAGTCAGGATGGCGCTGTGCATCAACTACGACTTCAAAAATACAGCCTGTGTAATAGTCTAACCCTCGTGCCAGACTGATATCAAATTTCACCACATTGCTGGCAGGGTAGTCCGCCAGGTAGCCCAGGACTTCTTCCACCTCATCAATTCCCTGTAAGCCCAAATCACTTTTGGCAAAGGCAGCTCTCAACGCATCCAGCGAACTAATGGCCAGCAAGGACTCGAGGTGCGTAATAGCTGTTGCAGGAACTCCCCGACGAGCAAGTTCCTCTTTCACCCCCGCTATCCCCATTTTATCGAGCTTATCTATGGCTATTGTCATCAGAGACAACTGGTCAGCAATACCGGCAGTTTCTGCCATGCCGGCCAAAATTTTGCGGTTATTGATGCGAATAACAACTCCCAGACCAAGTGCCGCGAATACTTCATCGTAAATTTGTACAAGCTCCGCCTCGTGCATAAGCGCATTGGCACCTACAACGTCTACATCACACTGATAAAATTCTCTGTATCGACCTCGCTGGGGTCTGTCAGCCCGCCATACCGGCTGAATTTGATACCGCTTAAAAGGAAAGGCCAGCTCATTAAAATGCATAGATACGTAGCGGGCGAAGGGCACTGTGAGATCATATCGCAGTCCACGACGGGAAATATGGGAGGTAAGCCCCGAAGAATCTCGCTTTTCCAGCAAATCTGAAGGTACATCGGCAAGATAGTTGCCGTTGTTCAGGATTTTGAAAAGCAGCCGATCTCCTTCTTCGCCGTACTTTCCCGTAAGCGTATCCAGGCGCTCCATAGCTGGTGTTTCCAGCGGCTGGAAGCCATACTTGACAAAAACCCTGCGTATGGTGTCAAATATATAATTGCGTTTGACTACCTGAGCGGGGCTGAAATCCCGCGTACCTTCCGGAATACCTATCTGCATGAAGCACTATAATTAAGAAATAGATGAAAATTGGCGCAGGAACCGGATATCATTTTCAAACATCAGGCGAATATCCGTGATGTTGTAGCGCATCATCGCCTGTCTTTCAATCCCCATACCAAAGGCATAGCCGGTATATTTTTCACTGTCGATACCACAGCGATTGAGTACCTCCGGATCTACCATGCCGCAACCTAAAATTTCTACCCACCCTGTATGCTTGCAGATATTACAGCCCTTACCGCTGCAGATAAAGCATGTTACATCCATTTCGGCACTCGGTTCCGTAAAAGGAAAAAAAGAAGGTCGCAGGCGTATACGGGTATCCGGTCCGTACATTTCGCGGGCAAAATAGTACAAGGTTTGTTGCATATCTGCGAACGAAACACCCTCATCGATATACAATCCTTCAATTTGGTGGAACTGTGCGTGAGAACGAGCCGAGATGGTCTCGTTGCGATACACCCTGCCGGGAGCGATAATCCTGATAGGTGGTTTCTGCGACTGCATCACACGCGCCTGTACTGAAGATGTGTGTGTGCGCAGCAGCATATTAGTACTGTTTTTCAAATAATACGTATCCTGCATATCCCTTGCCGGGTGATCATCAGGTGTATTGAGCGCCGTAAAATTATGCCAGTCATCTTCGATTTCCGGCCCTTCAGCCACAACAAACCCTATGCGCTCAAAGATCCGGATAAGCCTGTTCATCGTGGCTGCGATAGGGTGACGTGCACCCAATGCCACGGGTTCTCCGGGCGCGCTCAGATCCTGCTGGCCATCCCCAGCCTGCTGGCTGGTCCGATCAAACTGATCTTTCAGGGATTCAAATTTCTCCTCCGCTTTGCCCTTGGCCTCATTCAACAGCTGACCATACTCCTTTTTAAGCTCGTTGGGTACCGTGCGAATCTCACTCATCAGTGGTTTGATGATATTCTTGGAGCCCAGATAACGAATACGAAATTGTTCCAGTTCTTCTGCAGATGCCGGATAAGCCGTGGCTATTTCGGCTATGAGTGCTTTCACTGTCTCGAATGCGGTTGTCGACATGACTATTCTTTTAACCGGTCAAAAGTAGCAAATATTACAATTATAGGTCGAAGGTAATCTCAAGCTCCGGGGAAGTGGCATGTGCCTGACAGGTAAGTATGTACCCTTGGGCTACTTCGCTTTCATCAAGCCCGTAGCAAGCATCCATTCGTACCGTGCCCTTATTGATCCTGGCCATGCAAGTTGAACAGGCTCCCGAGGTACACGAATAAGGCACTTCAATTTTTTTATCAAGTAACCCATCCAGAATCGTTTTTCCCGCAGCAAGCTCGAGCTTGTACACATCTGCGTGAATATGCACTACAAGCGAAGCATTAGCAGCATCGGCTTGTGCTGCCCCCTCCGCCGGGGCTGCCGTCGTAAAGCGCTCCGTATGTACTGCTTTTTTATCAACTCCGTGACCATGCAAAGCCAATTCTACAACATCGATCATTTCGCCGGGCCCGCATACAAAATAAGCTGCTTCTCTGGCACGCTGTGGATAAGCCGCCATAAAACGCGCCATCACCGTGCGATCTATACGCCCTACCCAGCCGGTCCAGTTACTCGTACCCTTGCTAAACCAACCTGCAAGCCCCGACGATTTTTCGCGCTTGGGCTGGCTTAGAATGTATTGAAGAAAAAATTGTCCCTCATAGCGCACGGCCAGGCGATCCAGCTCCTCCTTGAAAAGTATGCTGTCTTCGCTTCGGTTGCCGTATAAAAGATTGACGGTACTTTGTGGTTCTTCTTCGAGTATCGTTTTTAGAATACTCATCAATGGTGTGATGCCCGAGCCCGCTCCGATCAGGTAGTAATCCTTTCGCTGCTCGGGCTTGAGAGGGGTAAAAAAGCGCCCTTGGGGCGGCATTACCTCTACCATATACCCTTCTTCCACATGGTCATTGATAAAGTTAGACACCAGACCACCGCGTACGCGCTTGACCGTAACCGCCGGATCAGGTTCCAGCGGACTGGAACACATGGAGTATGCTCGCCTCACCTCCTGCCCTTTAATATGAAAGCGCAAAGTAAGGTACTGTCCTTGGGTGTAGGCAAATGTCTCCTTCAAGTGTTCCGGCACATCAAATACAAGCGTGACGGCTTCCGCTGTTTCGTTGCGGACCGCCTTTATGCGTAATTCATAAAACTGTGTACTGCTCATTTTGTAAGTATTTCAGCATAGTATATCGCGCTGATGCGTTTGACAATGGCTGACCACCTCCCTCGGGACGATCGTTGGCAAAATTACAACAATGCAGCCGTAAAAGGAAAGTTTATCGAACTTAGGGAACAAACGATTCGTTATCTTTACGGCAGCCATTCGTATGGCATCAAGACAAAAGTCACACATAAAAAACCAAACATCCGCCAGTTACCAATTATATTCAACTTTTATGTGGCGAGACTCCAAATATCTGATTGCCTACCTTGCCCCTTTGGCCGGTTATTGGGGCATTTATACAGGTGGGTGGGCTTCACCGGGCAGCATCTACGTAGGTTTCGTGGCTATCCCTCTGCTGGAATTATTTCTGCCTTTTTCTGTAACCAATCATCCGGCAATACAGGAAGAGGAGAGAAGCAAACATCGATTATTCGACTGGCTGCTGTATTGTAACATTCCTTTGCTCTGGGGCCTCATTGGGTATTTCTTTTACACCATACTGAACCGGGAGCTCAGCACAGCTGAGCTCATTGGAATGACCCTCAATGTTGGATTGGTTGTAGGCACCATCGGTATCAATGTAGCGCATGAACTTGGTCATCGGACAAAAATCTACGAACAACGAATGGCGCAGGGGTTGCTGCTGTCTGGTTTGTATATGCATTTTTTCATTGAACACAACAGAGGGCATCACAAGCATGTCGCCACACCCCTGGACCCTGCAACCTCCAGGCTCAATGAATCTATTTATTTTTTTTGGTTTCGCTCCGTAACCGGTGGATGGCTTAACGCGTGGAAACTTGAACAGCAGCGACTTGGTTGCTCCTCCTGGCTTTCGTCCATTCGACCCAATAATCAAATGCTGCAGTTTCAGCTAATCCAGCTATTGTATCTTGCTATAATTACCGCAGTAGGAGGAGGCAAGCTGTTAGCACTGGCCATCGCAATCGCTGCAGTAGGTTTTCTCTTGCTGGAAAGTGTTAATTACATCGAACATTATGGTCTGCTGCGCAGACAGCTGGACTCGGGCAAGTACGAGGCAGTTCTGCCCAAACATTCCTGGAACAGTGATCACGAGCTGGGGCGTATATTTCTCTATGAACTCACCCGCCATAGCGATCATCACTACAAGTCTACCCGGAAGTACCAAATACTCAGGCATTTTGATGAAAGCCCTCAACTACCCGTGGGTTACCCTGCAGCCATCTTGTTGTCGTTGCTGCCCCCACTATGGTTTAAAATCATGAATCCGAGAGTCAGGCTGGCACTTGCAAATTAATTTCCATACCATTAGGCGATCTACAGCAGCACGATGACGGGCAATCCCTGCACAAGTGCAGCTTAGCCACTGACTGCCTTCGCAATATTAATATTGAATAAAACACTTCTTCCCCAGCCTGCCAAATACTAAGGTGTGTGGCTCACCGGATTTTCAACCCACTGCCAGCCCTGCAGCTGCGGCAGCACAAAGACTATTGTGAAAAACGGCGCCAAATATCAGGCAGGTGTCGCAGCGCAGCCAGCTCCCGGTAAGCTTCTTTTGCTTCCTGTGCGGGATAGCCAAAGTACGTTTTTCCACCTTCAAGGCTCTTACTAACACCTGACTTCGCTAATACCACTGCCCCGGCACCTATTCGCAGATTTTGGGCGATACCAACCTGTCCGTAAAGGATCACCCCATCTTCGAGCACCGAATTCCCCGCCACTCCCGTCTGGGCAGCCAGCAAACAGTGGCGGCCAATTTTTACATCGTGACCTATTTGCACCTGGCAGTCAAGTTTTGTACCCTGACCAATAAACGTATCGCTGGAAACACCCCTGTTGACTGTACAATTAGCGCCAATTTCTACGTCATCTTCAATAACCACCGTGCCTCCGGACCTCCATTTCACAAAGCCTGTCGGCGTTTTTTTGAAATAAAAGGCATCAGAACCAACCACAGCACATGGCTGTACAACGACCCTGTCTCCCAATCGGACGCCCTCCCCAATGTAAGCATTGGCATGAATGTAGGCATCCCGCCCAATGATTGCATTGGGCCCGATAACAGCCCCCGGCTCCACGATTGTTCCTTCCCCAATACTAGCACTGGCACTGACGGACTGAATAATAGGTTGCAGAGGTCTGAATTCCCATACAATAGCATTGTAGGCAGCGAAAGGATCAGGCACTACCAACAGGCATTTGCCTGTCGGGCAATCTGTTGCCTCGTTTACAAGTATTACAGAGGCCTTTGAATTGAGTGCCTTCTCGAAATACTTACTTACATCTACGTAGATAATATCACCAGGGCCACTATTATGCAATTCATTGATTCCTGTGGCCAATAAGCCGGCGTCGCCTATAAGAGTCGCCTGTAGTTTATCAGCCAGCTCGGTGACAGATACCGGGTACGGAAAGATCATGGGTATTGTTATTTCTGTTCAAACTCATTTGCCCAAAGCAATAAAGCAGCATCCTCCTGAGCGCGCATAACTGCTGCCTGACTCGCTGTCTTATCTCCGATACCACAAAGATGTAGTATACCATGAATTATCACCCGCAGCAACTCTTGTTGAAACGGGAGTTCAAGATCCTGTGCATTATCCTTCACCCGGTCTACACTCACGTAAATTTCCCCTTCAATAGCCGGAGGACTTGCATAAGGGAAAGTGATAATATCTGTGAGTGTGTCATGTTGCAGATAGTCAACATTTATTTGATGTAAGTAATCATCAGAACAAAATACATACTGCACTTGGCGTACAGTACACCCATGCGAGGCAGCAACTGCATTGATCCATGCCTCCAGCGGCTCGTTATCAGGCAAGAGCACTTCTACGTCTTCAAAATCAAAAAGCAATGGAGAAGAGTTTTCCTCTTCATCAGCGAACTGGGGGAAATCCGGGAAATTATCCACAAAAATTGAGTATACCTTGATTAAAGTTTGAATTGCATTTCGACAGTACTACCGCCATTCTGAAAGCTAAGCCGATCGCATAAGCGCTGCATAATAAAGACACCCCTGCCGCCGGGTCTGTGTATATGATCGGGGGAGGTAGGATCAGGCAGTTCTTCATAAGTAAAGCCACACCCCTGATCAGACACCTGAATAGCCAGCTTGTCCTTGAGCTTTTTCATTTTGATTATCACCATTTTCGAACAATCGCAACGATTCCCATGAATAATAGCATTGCTAACTGCTTCTGTAAGCGTAATCAATATATTATCAGAAACTTCATTACTAAGTTTATACTTACCAACCAAGTTTTTTACCAGTGCTTCCAGCTGCGCTACATTTTGCGGCTGTGAGGGTAATTGGAGCATTGCGTAGTGACTGTTCATTCTGATCATAGTAGAAGTATGCGATAGTAGTAATTTTGTGTAAACAATTCCCCTATGGCCTTAATTGCCTCTAAGGTGCTGAAAATACTCATCTACCAAATAGCGATAGTAAGGATTGAGAGAAGGGCTGACGGCCTTAAACAGATCAATTTCTGCTTCCCGTTGTTTTAAGTACTCCTGGATTGCAGGAGGCAGCGGGCGCTCGCGCTGTTGTGCCGATTCTGCCTTGCGTTGATCGTCCAGTTCGCGTTCACGTTCAGCCTTTTCATGTTCGAGCAGTCGCGTGAGGATATCCTGTTGGCGACGCATCATCTCGTTAGAGAGTCGTTTGTTGACAAGTTCCTCCTCCACGCGATCCATTTCTTCGACAATTTGCTGGAGTCCGGGATCACCTTTACCCTGTCGCTGAAGCTCCTGCTGCTTTTCTCTTAGTGCCTTTCTGAGCGCAGCCTGTCGTGCGGCCATTTCTGCAAATTCACGGCTTCCCGGTGCTCCTTTGCCCTGCTGCATACGCTCGCGCAATTGCTGTAGTTGCTGGTTGAGCTGTTGCTGTCCCTGGCTTATTTTATCGGTAGGCTTTCGTCCCTGCCCTTTGCCGTCGGGTTTGTTGCACATTTGATTACCAGACATCATTCCGGACATCTGCTGCTGCATCTGGTTCATCACTTCGCTAAGCATGAGGGCAAGATCATTGACATTCTTCATTGTTCTCTGCTGGCGATCTGCTGCCTGTGGTTTCCTTCGTTCTTCGAGTTCGCCCACTGATGCACGCATATTCCCTTTGATTTCGGTCACTTTTTCGGTTACAAAAGATTCGATTTGCATAACGCGCTTGGCGAGCGCCTGCAAGCTATCCTCTATAAGTTCGAAATCATCATTGAGTTTAAACTGCCGCTGCGTCAAGGTTGTATAGGCCGGCGTATTAATCTGCGTACGTTGAATATTTTTCATCAGGTCCTCCTGTTCAAAAGAAAGACCCACCAAATTTTCCAACAACTGTCGCAGCGAAGCCATGTCCTCCTCCATCTGCTCCATTTCGCCCGACTGCATTTGATTTTGCATGGAATTGGCCATATCCTTCATTTTCTGAGCGGCATTCTTCTGCGAGCGGCTGGCGTTATTATTTTGCTTTTGTTGAAGCTGTTGTTGACTTTGTTCCAGATTTTTTTCGATCTCCTGGCGTTCCTCCTGACGTTCGTCCATTTGGAGGGGGTTCTCCAGTTCCTCGTTTTTCTGCATCATTTCATCCATCTTCTCCTGAAGACGGTCGAAGGCATCATTGATGCGTTCCTGCTCCTGCTGTAGCTGTTCCTGAGATTTGGACTGCTCTTGCGTTTGCTCGCTGAGCTGCTCCTGTTGCTCAGCCAATTTTTGCAATTGGTCGATGGTCTGGGTCATTTCGCTCTCCAACTCGAGCTGTTTATACAGCTCCAACAGTCGGTCGAGTTCGCTCTCCAATTCTTCATCATTGAGCTCCATCTGATCCATCATTTCCAGTACCTGATCTTTTTCGAGCTCCTGCATCAACTCTTCAATCTGGCGCATGAGTTCCTTCATCTCCTCACTAATGGCCTCTTCGAATAATTTCTGAAGCTGTTCCTGCTTTTCCTGAATCCGGGAGTCCATTTCCTGATACTCCGACTGGTTTTGCAGATTTTCTTCAAATTTTTCCCGGGCCTGTTGCAACTGTTCCTCAATTTGCTGCTGTCGTTGGAGAAGATTTTCCATCTCCTTACGCGTTTGCCAATCCAGCTCTTTTTTCTGAATCAGCTCATCCCGAAGATCCTGCATATCATTCTGGAGCTTGCGCGCCTCATTGAGTGCATTTTCAAGCTCTTTTTTGATTTGCTGCTCATTCTTTTCATTCATTGCTTCAAACTCCTCCACCGAAGGCATCCTGAAGGTCATAGTACCCGTGCGGGAGGGTTTATTGCCGCTGACTGCGTCATTGTCATATACCTCGAAATAATACGTGAGCTCATCTCCCGGCTTGAGGCCAAGCTGACCAATATCAAACGTATGATTGTAGCGCAGCTGCCGCCCCTGTGGTTTGGCAAGCGGAACTTTAGCGAGCGGAGCTGCTTTTCCGTTGGCCTGCGTAAGCTGATAATTAAATGAGAGACTTACAAGCCCGTAGTCATCAGAAGCATCCCCTAAGAAATAAAGCAGTCGACGATCCGTACTATCCTGTATTTTTTCAACACTAATCTCAGGATACAAATCAGGTATAACAGTGAGGCGGTAAGCCACCGAATCAGCACGAGGAAGGCTACCATTGGAAACAAACAGCTGATAGGATTCATCTCTCATCACTTTGCGCTGATAGCCAAACAATTCTGCTGCAAAGCGACGTGCATCTACCGTTTTATTGTCCCCATCGAACCGCAACTCTATACGATCCGTGTAAAAGGCGTTGAACACCCAGTCAACCACTGTTCCCGCGGGTAAAGTCAGGTCTCCGATATTATTGAGCGTCTCATCTGCCCGGCCTGTATAAGCAGGATAATTAATCTTTACTTCAAAACTAGCAATATTCGGTTTTTTCAGCACTTCCAGCTCGTACTCGGCTGAAGCTACACCACTTGAAAAAATCTGAAAATCAACAGACTCCTGCACATTACTAAATCGATATGTGAAACGATCTGCCGCCTCCTTAACAAGTCGGTACTGATAATTATCTACATCGATATATACTTCGTTGGGTAACTCATTGCCCTCAATTTTCACCTCCAGCACATAGTCCCCAAACTGTACGACTTTCAACTGTTCTTCCGCTATCAGGAAACGAAAAGGTGCCGGCCGAAGAAACTCCTGTCGGACGTGGATTAACCTGTTGGTACTATCGCGAATGATGCTGGGTGCAGCCACCAAAAGAGCCAGTAGCAGCAAAAGCGGAGGTAGCGCATACTTGACATACTTTCGGTTGACGGACAAATCTATAGCTGCCTGAAAGGGAACCAGTTTTATTTCTTCAGATTTTTGCTCTATACTGGCCAGAATCAAGTCCTTTTCAGAAACCTGCCCAGCCATATTTTTGAGCTGAAGGATATTTAGCAGCTTATCCTGTACATCCGCAAAATGCGTTCCGATGATGGAAGCTGCCTGCTCGTGGCTGATGACATCTCCCAGCCTAAAATAATTGGCTGTTGGCTTTAGAAGCCAGCCGTACAAGGCCAACATACTGACTCCGGAAAAGGAGTATACCATCAACTGTCGGGGGAGAGGAGAGAGATAAAAAAAATACTCTACCAGGTTGGCCAGGAGAAAAAGTCCCAGCACCAAACCTATACTGTACAGACTACCGCGGATAATCTGGTTTATATAGTATTTGCGTATAAACTGATCCAGCTTCTCGATGAGCAACTGGTAATTATTATTACTTGTAAGCATTGTCACCTCCCTTTAATTCACCCGTTAATAACTGTTTTAGCTGTCGAAAAGTTAAATAGGGCAGACATTTTTTTCTCATACGTGTAAATGCCTGTCTGTGTTACAAAAAAATGACAGAAAACGAGCCTTGAGTCTGGCAGGCCTGCACAACAAAACCGCAATATAAGGGAAAATGCCATACAACGCAACTAGCAAGTACACCGAGAAATCTCTTTTCCTGAGCAGCGCTGTATTCACTACCTGGATAAGAAATCGGCGGAATGGTAAAGCAACCTCAGGCTCTGTAAGAGCAAGTGCCGTTACTGTATAGTTTGTATACCCTTTTTAGCAGTTTTCCAGATTTTTACCCACAATGCGACTGCGACAATAAAAGCAATACCGGCATGGACTTCATACTGCTGAGGTTTTAGCTGTGGCCATACAGCGGCAACGGCCAGGTGCAGTTGATACAACGCCAAAAAGCTGGTTAGCCCTATAATAGCGATTGAAAGAACATTGGCAGTAGGCCCGTTGGCGGCTGTTGACAATAATTTATGATCATTGGCTGCCAGAAATGTAAAGATCGCAGCCAAAGGAAGTACAACAGCATTCATCGCCTGAGCAGCGATGATAGCGGGTATAGGTTTAATCTGTAGAGAGGCCAAAACGGTACCTATCAGAAGTATGCTTATCCACACAGACCGAAATGCCCACGACCGCCCCGACCAGCTCCCCGTCCCTGTATCCCCAAAAAGTGCCTGCGCCGTTACGGCTGCCGCCAGCGGAGCGGTTACTGCAGATGTAAAGCCGGCAGCCAACAAGCCGAACCCTACAGCAATCCCCCCCCAATTACCCAGCTGCCCGGACACAGCTGCAGCCAGTGCCTCAAAACTGAAGCTACCCGATACCTGCCTGCCCGCCAACAAAATTGCGAAAGTAATAATCCCGCCAAAGATCACACTCAATGCGATACCCCAGCGCATATCACTCAGTTGCTGGCGATGGCGCAAGCCTGAAGCCAGAAATAAATTGTACGGAACAATGGTAGTGCCAATGAGTGCCATAACAACAGGCACCACTTCATCTGTTACGCCGGGTACCAATCCAGCCATTATTTCTTCATGACGAACCCCTGAACCGAAGCCAACAACGATGAAAGCCATGCCCATCAACGCTACTGCAATACCCAGCCAAAAAGTAATTTTTCTATGGTTGCCCGACCACAAAAGACCCGCTACCAGGCCTCCGAGCACAATTGCCCAATGATTTTGAACAGGCCATAACAGTTTCAGTCCAGCCATAGCACCCAGCATATTGCCTGCCTGATAGGCCGCACAGCCAATTGCAATCGCTACAAATAACATACGCGACAACCAGCGACCGCTACCCGCATAACGCTTTGCAATCAGGCTTCCTAAGCCCATACCCGATGCCTGAGAAATCCGGGCTGCTGTCTCCTGCAAAACAATGGTGGCAAATACCGAAAAAAGCAGTGACCACAACAGCGACAGCCCAAAGTTGGATCCTGCACTCGCTGCTGTGGTCACGGTACCGGGACCTATAAAAGCGGCGGCAATCACTGACCAAAAAAATGTTGCCCGCAACCGCAGACCCCATGTATTTGTAGTGCTGCCGGATTGCCCCATATTAATATTTATTCATCAGACGCGTCACAACTGCCTGTCCGCTCGTAGAGATTAATCTCACTGTGTAAGATCCCCGCGGCAGTCCCGTGAGCGAGTACCATTGGTTTTCGCCGTATACAAACTGACGTACAAGCTGTCCGGCCTGGTTAAAAATATCCACTCGGCCAACCTCCTCAGCACCCGCGATGGTAAACAAGCCATCTGTCGGGTTGGGGTAGACTTTCACCCAATCCTGCTGTACCTCGGTTACACCTGTCGGAGACTGGTTGAAATAGTATACACCCACCGCAGACTGTGTTGTATCGGTGGTATTGAACACCTGAATTTCGATCAGGGCAGAACCTTGCACACCCCCTGGGTACACATGTACGTCAACCCGAGCCTCTTCTCCGGGATTAAACTGGAACGTCTGGGTACTCACGGAAGGAAAATAGCACACATTTTTATCACAAATAGCGCTCTGCCATCCGTCTGTCATCTGCACAACCGTACGCCTCCAGCGAGCAACAAAGCCTGTATTGGTATTATTGATAGCAAACGAATGGCCAACACCTTCGAAAGCGGCTGGAGTGATGCCTGTAACAACGACCGGATTGGGGTTGATGACAATGGGTGAAGACTGTGCCCCTAATACCACCGTTAACAACAAACATGCCAGAAGGAGTATATTTTTTCTCATGTTTACTTCTTTGAGGTAAAGAATTGAATTTCCAACAGTAAAAGTAATGAATTTTCTCTCATTACCACAACAATTGACTTGGAGCGTCGGTTGGCCGACTGCCGATATATGTATAAGCCCGATACAGCCATCTCAACCCAAACAGCAAGGGGGGAGCGGCTTTACACCGCTCCCCCCCTTGCTTTGATCGTACTTCTGTCACATGAGGACGATTACTTCGTCACCACGATACGCTTGGTAGTTTCACCAAGTTTAGTACGGATGCGTGCAAAGTAAACACCTGCATTCTCAGGATTCCAATTGCGAATATACTGACCGGCTGCATAGTCACGCTGTTGATCCAGCACCGTAACCACCTGACCGTTGATATTGAGAATCTCAATCGTCACTGGCGTAGCTTCCACCAGCTCGAATTCGATATTGGCAACTGCGCTGACAGGATTGGGGAACACCGCTACCTTACCAGCCAGCAAGTTCTCAAGATCGTTGGTTCCTACAGGTGTACCCAGTACGTTGATATTATCGATGTACAGGTTGTTACCCCAGTCAGAAAGCACTTTGAACTGAATATTGACCTCTCCCTGACCCTGATACGCAGCCAGGCTGATAGAGTCTGTTGCCCAGCCGTTGGCCGGCGGAACATAAAAGTTCGTTTGTGCAGGACGCGTAGCCAGAGTGGCACCCGCCTTGTTATATACAACTGTCCAGGTAGCTCCGCAGTCAGTAGAAACCAATACCTGCAGGCGATCGTTGGATGTCTGGTAGCGAGCGTGCGAGCGATCAAACTTCAGGTGAACATTCGTCTGTGTAGAGAAGTCAAGCTTTGGATACGTCATTGTACCGGCAGCCTGTGCGTTAGACTCTGCCGGATTCCACTGATAAAAGTTGACAAACAGTGAGCGCGCACTCTGTCCGTAGCCACCCACCGGATCACCGGCGGAGCTTGTCAGATCGGAACGCTGCAGTGAAAGAAAAGTACCATCACCAAAAGAACCATTAGGGATGGGCTCTTCTACGACTGCGATGGTTGGATACGTACCGATGTAACCTTCATTGTCCTCCTGAATATTGGTACCGTATACCTCTTCGGCGATAGAAGAGTAGGTAACTACCGGTGTTTCGTTGTTGAGACGGTTGAGGTCGGTAGCACCATTGTTTACATCAACGACCGTAAAGGAAACGCGTGTTGAGCCGCCCGGCAGGTTAACCTCATCGAAAGCAATTTCGACAGTTGCTCCCGGAGCGAGCTGTCCTGACCATGTTTCGGTAGCTGCCAGCTCGTCATTGAAGTTAACACCTATTGTCATGCTCGTGATAGCATCGCCACCATTGTTGAAAACCTCAACCGTAGGCGTAATGCTTGCACCGCAGAGCGAGGTAGGTGGTGTTGTCAGGTTTTCGCCAAAAGCAACGTCCAGAGAACCTTCAATCTCCTGAGGCTCACTGTAAGCTGCCTGATAGACGCGCTTGTCAGTGTTGTCCTGCAGGAAAGCTGCTACAGAAATCTCGCGAAGATCGTAGAGATAATCCGGGATTGCCTCTGTAAAGTTGAATATAAGGCTATCGCCAGCTGCCAGTGTATTGAGCTGTGTACCGTTTGCATCCGGGTACATCCGGCGCATTACATTGGAGAATTCGGTTTCTCCGTTGCTACCCGGCGCGATAGGGAACTCTATGTTACGCTCCATCAATACCACATGGAAACGTCCGCCGGTAACAGCGAAATTCTGGCTGCTGACATTCTTTACCACTGCGTTGATGGTTACAGTGCTCAAATCAGCGCTCAGGCTGTGTGAAAGCCGGATGCTGATGGGCGTTGGCTGGTTAGCAGCATAGTCCATTGCTGCCTGATTGTAACCGTAAGGACCGCCGGCATATCCGCTGGTTGACGTGATGTTCCAGGCACCTACGCCACCACCATAATTGTTATCAGGCAAAATGCCATCGATCCAGGCCGTTGGCACGCCATTTAATCCATAGTAGTTACCACGTGTACTAACCTGCTGAGGGTTAGCTACGTTCATGGGGTCGAAGCCCGGGAATGCAGCCTGGTACTTGATGGCAATCACTTTGTCCGTGTTGGCTGCCAACAAAGCGTTGAAAGCCGGATTCTGAGAAGCACAAGGGCCGCAGGATGCATTGGTAAACTCTTCAATCAATACCATGCGCTGAGCCTGGCTCCAAAGCAGAACGGGCAGAAAAGCCGCTAGAAGGAGTAATAATTTTCGCATACTGATGATTTTGAAAAAAATAAGTGCTGATGAAAATGATCTTTTGGGGACATCAGCTCGCATCGAGAATTCCTATGAAAAATTACCGACTGACACCCCTACTTCAAATTGGTTCAAAAATAGAATAAAATTTGTTGCCAGAAACAAAACACCGATCATTTCGATAGCCAAATATCGATATGTTGGATTCTTCATGCATCCCGAGATACATAGCTTAATGTACAAAAAACTAACTATCAGTTGATTGCATTCATTTGTTGTATAACCGACAATTTTGGGCTTGCTAACGGCAGCAACTACGTCCAGAGATTTTCAGGATACAGCCCCTTTCGAACCAGCTCTGCGAAAGCTGACACCACAGCGGGCTTATCCTCCCGATAGGTCACTCCATACCATCGGTCTTCACATGACAGTACTTTAACGCTTGCCGTCCCATCCTTAATCATGCTATCCACGACTGAAGGAATTAAGAACTCAGCCTTACCGGACGATTGCGCGGCATGGCAAAAATCGGCAAACATCCGTTCGGTAACCTCAAAGATTGAGGGGTGAAAGCCCCAAAAATTCATGGAAACATAACTTTCCTCAGACAGCGGATAACGCTTACCGTCTTCACCCAGATATGCAGGCTGTCCATCCTCCTGGCGCTCTATCTTTAAACGTTCGTCGACCTGCGTAAGCAACTGCCGCTCGTCAACGGCTGCAACACCTCTGTTGACAGCCCCATGATCAGACAGGGTATTTCTAAGGATATACCCTACCATAGAGAAGAGCGAAGGACTGCATTCTTCTGTCAGGAATGTATACATTGTACGGAAGGCCTGCGCACCATAATAATCATCGGCATTGATTACTGCAAAAGGTTCCTGTACAGCCGTTTTTGCCACTAGCATAGCATGTGCCGTACCCCATGGTTTTTCCCGGCTGAAGCCATCGATACCAGCAGGCACGAGGCTGTCTTTTTCTTGAAAAACATATTCGAGTGCTATCTTACCCTCAAAGATATCTCCAATTTTTTCTCTGAAAGGGGTTTCAATATCCTTGCGAATGACAAACACTACTTTGCCAAAACCCGCTCGGATAGCATCGTACACGGAATACTCGATGATGGCTTCATCGTGTGGACCCACCCCATCGACCTGCTTGAGACCTCCGTATCGGCTGCCCATACCGGCAGCAAGAATAACTAGTGTTGGTTGCATACAATTTAATCTAGTCTGACGTAAATGGGCAGCGTCTGTATACTCTGCGAAGGTATTCAAAAACTATCAAACCCCTCACTATATTGGCACGTTTATTTGGCACGTATACCCTGCTACTCCCTGCTGTTGCCCGGGCTGCATCCATGCTAATGTAATGTTTTCGGCAGAAAATCGTCATCCTTCCGGCGACGTACTTTTGTGTTTTCTGCGTTTTTGCGCCAGAATGAAAGAATTTACTTTGTAATAACTTTTCAGGTAAACATATACGCTGCCACCCAGCCAACTCATTAGACAAGCAGCCAATACCAGCATACGCAATTGCCCGACTTTGGCAGCATACATAGCATAGAAGGGCCGCACAAACAGCAATTCAGTGCTGTACAGCAGGCTGCCAAAGGCAGCCAGTATAACCGCCAGGGCCAGGTACCTGGCTCTGAACTGCTGCTGCTTTTTCCCCAGCACCTTCAGCAAAAACAACCTTGCATCCTGGTGATCCGGGCGAATGCGAATAAGCTCCTCAAGAACGTGACTTGCTTCTTCGTATGCCGAAATTTGGTAATAGGAAGCCGCTTTTCGGAATAGAAGTTGTTCAAAAGGTGGCGCATCAGGCATCGCCTCATCCAATGCCGCCTCAATCAAGATATCTGCCAGCAGTAAATATTTGCGATATTCGCCGACAGCAAACAATGCCCCCGCGTATTTCTCCAGCAGCTGCTGGTGCTCATCCCATGCAAGCCGGTTGATCGCTTCCTCATTCCTTTCAAAAAAACGTATGATCCCATGATAATCACTGGGGGATATCGAGAAAAAATCCCGGTAAATACGTGAAGGATAAGAATACCGATGTGTAGCCATAAGCTTGCCGATCACTTTAAAAATGAGGCGATAAATGCTTACTGTCGATTGCCGGTTAAAACATCGATGACTGATTTAAGACTTATAAACAACGCCTCCCTACCTTCCTTGGTAACCGGCGTATCATCATCTTCCAACAGTGCATCCTCTATAAAAGCCAGCAAGTCTTCTTCCTTGTAGTCCATGAAAAACATACTCATCCGCTCGCGGAAACGCGTTTCACTCAACTCTCCCAACTGCTCCCAGTTTTTTTCTTCAGCAGCACTGAGTTGCTCTTCCGTTATTTCCGGGCATTTTCCGTATTGTTCTTCTGCAGATCTCCATACTACCAGCGCCAGAAATAACAGATACTCGCGTTCTGCATCCGTAAAAGCTTCGAATTCCTCAGATTCCAACAGGTAACTGTATAACAATGGCTGTTGGATCTCGAGCGCTGCCAGCGCCTGATCAAGGGCAGCTTCGTCTTCATTGAAGATGTCTACAACCCGATCTATGGTGGTTTCCTGAACCATATATGTAATTGATTTATTATCAAACAAAATATAAGACTACCTATACATCGTGGACACAACCAGTATCTCCGTACGTTGGTTAGTCAACAAACTACTCAGACTGTCGCCCACCACTCTCGGCAGTGACTTTCCATACCCTCTGGGTATCACCCTGAGGCGATCGATACCCATATCTACAAGGCTTGTCTGTATGCTTCGCGCCCGCTGAATAGTTTGATCAATGGCCTTAGAATGGTGCATATTCCTATGTGTGTGGCAGCATACCTGTATACGCACATTCGGATGAGACTGCAGCAACCACTGCAAGTAGGCTATAATCATTAATTCTCTTTCGCCGGGTTCTGTACCGTTTTCGTGAAAATAAAGATCGTCAATTACAAAACGCGCACCTTTGTAAATCCGCTCAAAAGTAAGTGTTACCTGCTGCAACTTCGTAGACGGCTGGGTTATTTCTTCGTCATCACCTGAGAATCGACCATCTTCCCTGCTTTCTGCCCGATCGGTAAGCTTTTCATCCTTATCCGCCTGGTTTTGCGCACGGCTTAGTATTTGCGTCTCCAGTTGCTCGCGTGCTATGTCATGCCTGTAGAGCTCCACAGCTTCTGCCGTGAGCTCTTTCATGTTTTGAAAACCCTGATCAGAAAGCAAATCCAACGGAACAGACAAGTTCATGATGGCTTCTTTCACTATGCCTATCTCTTTTTCGGACATTTTCATCAACTGCACTTCGGAAGATTCCTGTCTGCCTGTCAGATCTGTGAAGATTATAGCCGCAATTTTATCCCAGTCGCCTGCACCAAGATTGCTATACAACTGCTGCGATCGTCCCCTCCTCAGGTCGTTGAGAAAACTATCGATCAAATTGGTTACAACGCTATCTTCTTCCAGCAAATGAATGAATCTGACGAAGCTGTCCGGGGACATTTGACGCTGATCAATATCTTCATACCCCCCCTTGTAATATCCAATCTTGCTATCATCCCATTCGTGCGTCGACATCTCCCGTACCCTGTGAGCCAGTTGATGTACCCTGGTTTCATACCGCTCCCGCAATACCGATATCTGTCTGCCCACCTCCAGGAGACGTTCCTGCTTAAGCCTTATCGTATCTTCTATTTGGTAGTAGTCTGTAGGAAGTGAGCCCAGCTGCCGCCAGTTTATGATCGGGTCTACCACCTCTTTCTCAGCATTCAGCAGTACAGGATCACTGAAATAACCCGGTTTTCGTCCCTCCACACTCACGACAGCTCCCACTGACAGTAGCGCACAAAAATTCCCCTTATGATCGACATATAAGGGTTTTACCTGACCTGTTTTCAGCTCCCGCATATACACTTCTACATCCTTATTGTCAACGAATTCAGGCATTCGGCAACTGCCTCTCAGCACCTGCACAGGCCTGGCCGTTGCATTATCCGGTAGTGCCCGCCATTGGGGTCTGGTATTGCCCAGGCTGTCTGTTTCTATCGTCACAATATTTTTTCCATCCGGAAAAAGAGCTATACGCGACCCCCGGGGGTTAAGTGATTGTAGCGATATTTTTACCTCCGTCGCCCGCTCCCACTGATTTGTGCGAATATTCATGCGGCCCATTCGCAATATTCGGCGACCGCCATCATAAGACTCGTAGTAGAGTGTCTCTTCATCGGCTGCCAGCAAGGGAGCTATATCATGCTGAGCCGAATTGATGCCGGGCCCCAGATTCTGTGGTTTTGACCAGTAGCCATCTGCTGTACGAACGGATCTGTAAATATCCTGTCCTCCAAAACCTCCTTCCCAGTCAGCGCTAAACAGGAATACAGTCCTGTTAGCATCCAGAAAACAGTAGCTGACTTGTGTCCAGTCACTGATCTCTGCTATGTAAATTGAATCGGCGAGCTGCCACGAGCGCCCCGTACGCTCTGCGATGCGAGGGGCAACGCCCTTTTCAGGACTAAAAAGGAGTAACCAGCCAGCAGCAGGCCCTGCAGCAGCGATACCGTCTGTCAGGCGACTATTTACGGTAGCTCCCAGATGCAAGGCATCACCCCAGCTGCCATCCTCCTGGCGCTGCAGCATCCATATATCATTGGCATTGGCCGTCCCCATATTGCGGGGATTTCCCTGATTTACCAGAAAAAGGAAGCCTCCGTCAGGACTTGCTACCGGTGAATGCCATACGCCAGCCGGCAATGAATCGACAAGCCAGCTGCCCGGTATCTGCGCGCCCAGCCCATACCCGGCCAGCAGAATCATTACAATTGCGACGTTCTGAAAGTAGTCTTTAAGGTTTGTCAATATTTGATACATATATTTTTAGGTTCGGTGAAGAAACGAAGCGCCTCCCACCCGCCTTCGCGCCCAATACCCGATTGCTTTACCCCTCCAAAGGGCGTACGCAGGTCGCGCAACATCCAGCAATTAATCCATACAATCCCTGCCTCCAGACGCTCTGCCAGCCGATGGGCTCTCCCCAGATCTCCTGTCCAGAGCGTAGCAGCAAGCCCGTAGTGACTATCATTGGCCAGTGAGAGTGCTTCCTCTTCAGTATCAAACGACTGCAACGTCACCACCGGACCAAAAATTTCTTCCTGATTGGTCCGACAACTATTGGACAGTCCCTCCACCACCGCTGGTCTAAGGTAATATCCCCCGGCCAGCTCACCTTCGAGCTGTACACGCTCGCCACCACAAAGGACGGTGCCCCCCTCTTCACGCGCCAGTGACAGATAAGCCTCTACCTTATCTCGATGAGCTGCCGACACCAAAGCCCCCTGATCAACAGCAGGATCCAGCGGATCTCCTATACGTAAGCGACTCACCCTGGCCACCAGTTCATCCCTAAAACGAGCATAGATGCTTTTTTCCACCAAGACCCGCGAGCCGCAAAGGCATATTTGCCCGTTGTTGGCAAAAGAAGAGCGTACAGTGGTGGTTATCGCCTCCTCCCAGTTGCTGTCCGCAAAAACGATGACCGGATTTTTGCCCCCCAGCTCCAGCGACAATTTTTTGAACATAGGCGCTGCTGTAGCTGCAATTTGGCGCCCTGTAGCAGTGCCCCCCGTAAACGAAATAGCCTTAACGCGCGGGTGTTCCACCATCGCCTGGCCTATCTGCCCGCCCGGGCCGTGCACAATGTTGAGTACCCCTGCCGGAAAGCCGATTCGCTCACATACTTTCGCCAGTAAGTCGGCCGTAGCCGGCGTAAGCTCACTGGGCTTGGCCACTACACAGTTGCCTGCGGCCAATGCAGGTGCTATTTTCCAGGTAAACAGGTAGAGCGGCAGATTCCAGGGAGAAATACAGGCAACAACACCCAGAGGCTGTCGGAGCGTATAATTGATGGCCTCACCCGGCACAGGGTGCGCCTCTGTACTGCTGTGCAATATAGCGGTAGCAAAAAATCTGAAATTGCTCACTGCTCGCGGAATATCTACCGTGCGCGCCAATTTGAGTGCCTTGCCATTGTCATTGCTTTCTGTACGTGCAAAAAATTCCAGCTCAGCCTCTATGGCGTCTGCAATGCGCAGCAGCCAGAGGCTGCGCTCCTGGGCGGTCAATCCTGACCAAAACGGGAAAGCTCGCTCAGCAGCGCTGACGGCCTGCTCCGCATCAGCAGCAGTAGACGCAGGAATCTGTCCGTACACCCGGCCGGAGGCCGGGTGATAGTTATCGATGTACTGCCCCTCAACAGGCGCTGCAAATTGGCCGTCTATGTAATTAAGCATATAATAAAGTCCGTAGTATTAGAATTGCCCCCCCGATTCGCGGTAAATTACTGCCAATACCACCTGGCCTACCGCCCTCAAGGTACGTACATCGATGATGTCCATATTGTCATTGTGTGTGTGCCAGTGATCTCCAAAACGACCATTGCCAGACGAAGGTGGCAGGTTGATGATGTCGATCATCGGTATTTGCGCAATCGTATTGACAAAATAATGATCATCGGTTACAGCACCACCGTCCTCCAGGACGAAATAATTCCCATACCCCATCTGGCTGGCTAGTTTCCAGACCCTTGCGACAAGCGCCGGTGCATAGCGATAACTAAAACCCTCAACCGGAAAACGGGCATTTCGGGCACCTACCATATCCAGCAGTATACCATACTGTGGCCTGACAGCTGTGTGGACATTGCGCGACCAATACTGCGACCCCAACGCCCAGGAGCCGGGATTTTCTGATTCTGTATCTCCATAGTCCTCAGCGTCAAAGAGTACAATATCGATCCCCAGATCTATGGGATTGGCCTGCAACTGCCGCGCGATCTCCAGCAGAACACCCACACCACTGCCACCATCATCGGCACCCAAAATGGGTTCATCGCGGCGCTCTGTGCTGATCGGGCTGTCGGCTATATGCCGTGTGTCCCAATGCGCTGCCAGCACAATGCGCCGGGGATGATCCGGATTATACTGAGCAATGATATTGACACCCTTCAGTGTCTCTCCGGTATAAGCTTTTGCATCAAACGGCTGCTCTGTAACTGTCGCACCAAATTCTTTAAACCGGCCTACCAGCCACGCCCGGCAAGCTTTGTGACCCGATGTATTGACCACCCTCGGTCCAAATGCCACCTGTTTGGCAATGTATGCATAGGCCGAATCTGCCACAAAGGCAGGTATTTTTACCGTCTTTGTGGGGGCTTCAGCTGCTGCTGCAGGCTTCTTTTCTTCCTGACATGCGGTGAGCAACAGGCCGGCAAGCCCAAGGCACACAATGTATCGAATCACTATCATAGCATTTGTTGTCTGAATTCCCAAAGATAAAACGCAAAACCCAATTCAATCCTTTAGCAACAATTTTTACCCTCCTTTCACTTAAATATCTGAAAAAACTTTGAAAATAAACAGTGTTCACTAAATTTGCATAGTTAATATTAAAACCATCGTTATGGGCATCTCTGAACGAAAGCAGCGGGAAAAGGAGGAAATGCGCCGGTTGATCCTGCAGACAGCCATGCGATTATTCGTAGAACGTGGCTTTGAGTCTGTCAGCATTCGCAATATCGCTGAAGAGATCGAGTACAGTCCGGCTACCATCTATCTGTATTTCAAGGATAAAAACGAATTGTTGCACCACCTGCACGAGGAAGGGTTCCGCATATTACATGCACAGATGCAAAGCATCGCACACATAGCTGATCCCTTAGAAAAACTCATGGCTCTGTCAAAAGTCTACATTGATTTTGGACTGAATCACCCTGAAATGTATGACCTTATGTTTATCCTCAGTGCCCCAATGAACTATCTCGAGGAGGATGAAGCATGGATAGAGGGCGAGGGAACATTTAAATTTCTTGTAGACGTCATCATTGCCTGCCAGCAGCAAGGGAGATTTGCAGAAAAAAATCCCTTGCAGGTCGCACTGATGTGCTGGTCTTTTGTGCACGGACTGGTATCGCTCGAAATCAGGCATCGTACACGGGTATGCAGTCGCATGCAGCTACCACAGGGCGACTACATGGAGATGTGCCGAATCTACTTCAACGAGACACTTTCCAGGTTGTAAACGCCTCTTTCCATTTTAGTCAATTTACGGTCCAATGAATATCAACCATCCCCGAATTTCCTCACCCCTGGCTGCGGGCTGCGCCGTTTTACTTTTCTCTCTTTCTCTGTGTGCCCAAATACAGGCACAGCATCCGCTGCTTGACAGCCTGATTGCCTTGGGCTTGTCCAATAATCCCGGCATTAAGCAGGAACGCACGGAGCTGGCGATACGACAGAAAGAGATGGAAATTGCCAATCGGCTGCACTATCCTTCTGCTGGCGTTTTGGGCACCTATACGCTTGCCTGGGGAGGACGGTCAATCAACCTACCCATAGGAACGCTGCTCAATCCTGTCTATGCAACGCTCAACAACCTGACACAGAGTTCTTCTTTTCCATCCATAGAAAATGTCGAAGAACAATTTACACCCAATAATTTTATCGATCTTAAGCTCCGTACGAGCATGCCGGTCATCAATCCGGACCTCAAACTGGGCAGGGATGCGGCACGACAGCAACTGACCATGCAGGAGCTGAGAATAGGACAGCTTGAACGTGCGTTGCAGGCGCAGATTAAGGAGGCTTTTTTTGCATACCTGCAGGCAGCTGAAGCGGTCAGCATATACCAGGCTGCGCGCGAACGCGTGCAGGAGCAATACCGCACCAGTGATCTTTTGCTGCGCAATGACCTCATCAATGAAGCGCCGCTGCTACGCGCACGCGCTGAACTGGCAGGCATTGAGGCAGATCTCATTGGCAGTGAGCGGCTACTTACGCAAGCGCGTGCACGACTCAATCAGTTGCTCAACAATCCAACGGATACGTTCATCCCCACAGTTGCCATGCCATCGCCCGAGACCAGCTGGCAGGAATGGATGCATCGGCAGCCGGACGCGAGCCAGCGCACGGAAGGGCAGCTAGTCCGGCAAGCCTATGCCCTCAGTCAGCTAAGCGTGCAGCAGGCGAGTCAGCTCCACCGGCCACGCCTCAATGCTTTCATAGATATGGGTCCCCAGGCTTTCCTCAATAATTTCACCAGCGATGCCTTCCTCGTCCTGGGAGGAATTCAGCTCGAATGGCCTCTTTGGTCGGGTGGCCGCAACCAGCGGCAGCTGGCCATAGCCGAACTCAAAGGGCTGCAACTGCAGGAAAAACTGGAAGAAACCAACGGGCTTATCATTCTACAGCAAACTGCTGCGCTGGCAGATGCCCGTGCCTCACAGGCCGGCAGGTTGGCTGCTCAAGAGGCTGTCACAGCTGCCGAACGCTACCTCACGCTCATCGATGTCGCCTACCGGGAAGGAGCCGGATCATATATCGAGTGGTTTGATGCCCGCAAACAGCTCACGCAGGCGCAACTGCGACGCAGCATTGCCGATTTTGAGCTCTGGAAAAACCTCGCTGCGCTCGAACAAGCTTTTCAACAATAACAACAACTCCGCCATATGTTCTCAATCTCAGGTCTCCGCCATCTGTCTACCGCCACACTACTACTGCTGCTGGCGGCTGCCTGCCGCCAGTCACCTATACAAGACAAACCCGATCAGGCAGACAATCGGGTGCCTGTCAGCCTTGAGGCTGTCAGTGCCCTTACATTCAGTGAGCCCGTCACCGCTGCAGGTCTCATTTATTCAGGTGCTGAAACACGTCTGTCTTTTAAAATAGGCGGCATTATAAGCCGCCTGGCAGTCAAAGAGGGGCAGCTGGTCAGACAGGGCCAACTGCTGGCCACGCTCAATCCTACCGAAATTGATGCCCAGCTAGCCATGGCGCAGCAGGGATTTGACAAAGCGAGCCGGGATTTTGAGCGCATACGCAATTTACAGAAAGAACAGGCCGGCACACGCGAGCAATTGCAGAATGCAGAAACAGCACTCGCTGTTGCCAACGAAAATTTGCGCATTGCGCGCTTCAACCGCGAACATGCCGTAATCCTGGCGCCCCATACGGGTCGTATCCTTCGTAAGCTCGCCAACGAGGGAGAAATAGCGGGTCCCGGGCTACCCGTTCTCGTCATGGACAAGCAGGGAAATACACCATGGGTCGTACGCGTCGGCGTTGCCGACCGCGACTGGGCGCGGCTCGCTGTTGGCGACAGTGCGCAAGTGACTCTCGATGCCTGGCCTAATGAGGTTTTTCATGCTCATATTGTTGAAAAAGCAGCAGCAGCCGACCCTGCTACAGGTTCATTTGAGCTGGAGATCCAACTTCAGTCAGACCTGCCTCCATTGGCCACCGGTATGTTTGCGAAAGTACAACTACGCCCCCGCAGCCGCGATGCACTTATCTGCCTTCCTGTAGCTGCCTTGCACGAAGGCAATGGCAAGCAGGCCAGCGTTTTTGTGACAACTGACCGCAAAACTGCCCGCCGACGGTCCGTACAGCTTGCTTTCATTCATGCCGACTGTATAGCTGTTGCCTCCGGCCTGACCGTCGGCGACTCCGTCATCGTTGCCGGAGCAGCTTTCCTTACCGATGGAAGCCCCATCGAAATCATCCCCGGTACAAATCAGTAAATCTCTGCCACCCAGCTTTGCCCGTTTTCACTTTTTAATGCCATCCAAATGAAAATTGCTGCTTTTTCGGTAAAAAACCACTCCTTTACCCTCATCCTTTTTGTGATGGTCATGTTGCTGGGCGCCAACTCTCTGCTCAACATGCCCCGCAGCGAGGATCCCGATCTGGAATCCCCCTTCTTCGCAGTCGTTGCCATCTATCCCGGAGTAAGCCCGCAAGACATGGAAAAGCTGGTTGCCGATCCTGTCGAAGAATCCCTTAGCGAGCTCGAAGAAGTCAAACAAATTATCTCAGACATTGGTGACGGGGTTTCCGTCACCCGCATTGATTTTCGCTATGACACCGACGTACAGGACAAGTACCAGGAAGTCGTACGCGAAATCAACCGACTGGCCGATGAACTTCCCAATAATTTGTACTCGCTGGAAGTACGTCGCTTCCGCCCGTCGGATGTCAACATCCTGCAAGCGGCCTTGCTGTCCGAGACCGCTTCGTACAGAAACATGGAAGAACAAGCCCGACAGCTGGAGCGAGCCCTCGAAAAAATCCCGGCACTCAAGAATGTTCGCATCGCCGGTATGCCTGCACAGGAAGTAGAAGTATCCCTGCAACTCGACAAAATGACCCAGTTGGGTATACCGCTCGGTCGGGTATTACAGACCATACAACTCGAAAACATCAACCTCCCGGGAGGCAGCCTGTCGGCAGGTCAACGCAAATTCAACGTAAAAACGAGCGGAAGCTATGAAGCGCTGGAGGAAATCCGCAACACCGTTATTGCCTCTTCGGGACAAAAGATTGTATACCTCAAAGATATTGCGCAAGTAAGCATGGGCTATGCCGAAGAAACTCACCTCGTACGCCTCAATGGCCAACGAGGTATATGGATCACGGCCGCCTTAAAAGAAGGCGAAAACATATCCAAAATTCAGGCAGCTTTTCAGCCTGTCCTTGACGAATTTTCAGCCCGCCTCCCCGCAGACATGAAGCTGGTCAAGCACTTTGACCAGACGGAGAGTGTAGGCCGACGGCTCAAAGGCCTTGGCCGCGATTTCTTGATTGCCATCCTTTTGGTATCTGTCACACTACTACCCCTTGGTTTTCGTGCAGCACTGGTTGTCATGGTCTCGATCCCGCTCTCATTGGCCATGGGACTCACCATACTCGACATCATGGGCTACAACATCAACCAGCTCAGTATCGTGGGACTCGTTGTAGCGCTGGGAATACTTGTTGATGACAGCATTGTTGTAGTTGAAAACATTGAACGCTGGATGCGTGAGGGATTAGCCCGGCAGGAAGCAGCCATAGAAGCCACCAAGCAGATAGGACTAGCCGTATTAGGCTGTACAGCTACCCTCGTACTGGCATTTCTGCCGCTGGTTTTTTTACCGGAAGCTTCCGGCGATTTTATACGAAGCCTACCACTGGCGGTGATCACTACGGTACTGGCGTCACTATTGGTATCTATTACCATCATACCCTTCCTGTCGAGCCGCCTGCTAAGCAAGCCACACAGCGCCGAAGGCAATCTGTTCCTGCGGCTGCTAAAAAAATTGATAAGCCTTACCTATAGCCGACTGCTGGCCCGGGGGCTCGATAACCCCAAAACAACGCTCACAGTCGCCGCTCTGCTGTTCGTGGGTGCACTGAGCCTGGTACCTGCCGTAGGATTCAGCCTCTTCCCCCGCTCCGAAAAACCGCAATTTCTAATCAACATAACAGCAGCCCCCGGCAGCAACCTGCAGGAAACCGACAGAATCAGCCGGTGGGTTGAAAGCCAACTGAGCGATTTTGATCAAATCATATGGTGTGCCGCCAATGTAGGTCACGGCAACCCCCGCATCTACTACAATGTCATCCCGGCCGACAACGACCCGGAATTTGCACAGCTGTTTGTTCAGCTAAAAACCAATACCACGCCTGATGAAAAAACGCAGCTGATAGACAGCCTGCGACAGCGATTTACACGCTACCCCAACGCCCGCATAGAAGTTCGCGACTTTGAGCAAGGTCCTCCTATAGAATCTCCTGTCGCCATCCGCATTTTTGGAAACCAGCTCGACAGCCTTCGGCGATTGTCTTTTGCTGTGGAAGAGATCCTCCGCAAGACCCCTGGCACATTGTACGTCAACAACCCCCTGCAGAGCCTCAAGACCAACCTGCGGGTAAACGTCAACAAAGACAAAGCCGCTATGCTGGGCGTGCCCACGGCCGAAATCGATCGCAGCATCCGGCTGGCTGTCGCCGGCCTGGAGATAAGCCAGTACAATGATCCCGATGGTGATAAATTCCCGATTGTATTGCGTATTGACCGGGACGAACAGGCAGTGATGAAAATTTTTGACGGGCTTACGGTCAGTAACATTGCCGGCAAGCCAGTCCCTTTGCGACAGCTGGCCAGCCTTGAACTCGAAACAGCACCACCTGTCATCCGCCATTTTAACCAGGAACGCTACGTGACCATAACAGCAGCTGTACAGACTGGCTACCTCGCACAGGACATCAACCTATCGTTGGTAGATCAACTAAATCAATTCCCCTTCCCCGCTGGTTACCGATTCATAGCTGCCGGCGAACTGGAAGCGCAGTCGGAGTCATTTGGCGGCATGGGAACCATCATTATCATCACTACTTTCCTGCTCATAGCTGTACTGGTTCTGGAGTTTCGTACATTCAAAAGCACACTCATTGTGCTTTCTGTGATTCCACTGGGTGTCATCGGAGCAATTCTCGCCCTGCTGCTCACAGGCAATACCTTCTCATTCGTAGCCGTCGTAGGCCTCATTGCCCTCGTTGGTATAGAGGTCAAAAATTCCATCCTGCTGGTAGATTTCACCAACCAGTTGCGCGCGGAGGGCTATGCGCTGGACGACGCTATACGCGAAGCGGGTGAAATACGCTTTGTGCCTATACTGCTCACGGCAGCGACAGCCATCGGCGGCCTGCTGCCCATCGCCTGGGAAGGCAATCCCCTGTACTCCCCGCTGGCACTGGTGCTCATAGGAGGGATCATAAGCTCTACCCTGTTGTCGCGCATAGTGACACCGGTCGTATACAAGCTCATCCCTCCTCGCATCGTATAAGCCCCGGGAAGATGCAAAATATTCCTAAACACACTATCTTTCGGAAGAAAATGGCAGCTCAGCCACGAGCTTGTCCGGGAATTTTTGCCGGAGACGAAAACGGGTTCGTACGTTGTAGCGTTTTGGGATCGTCAGCTGGCTGAAAAACGGTAAGACCTGCGGAAAAAGACCGTTTTGCACCTGCTAAAAAAACCAATATGTACTAAACGTGTAAAACAGACCTCCATGGAAACCTACGGTCAGATCCTCAACATTGCCATGCCGGTGTTTCTGGTATTTGTATTGACTGAAAAGGCTTACGGCTGGTGGTACAAGCGGCATCCCTTTCGCATCATGGATACCCTGTCCAGTCTGAGTTCCGGGCTCACCAACGTGCTCAAGGACGTGCTGGGGCTGAGCATCTCTGTGATTTCGTATGAATGGATGGTTGAGCATCTGGCGATAACCAGCACACGCGACAGCTTTTGGATGTATATCATTGCCTTTTTGGCACTTGATTTTTCGGGTTATTGGGTTCACCGTATCTCACACAGGGTCAATTTTTTCTGGAATCGCCACCTGATTCACCACAGCAGTGAAGAATTTGACCTTGCCTGTGCCCTGCGGCAGTCTATTTCTGTTTTTGTGCACCTTTTCACCTTCCTGCTTTTGCCCGCCGCCCTGCTGGGCGTACCCGTGGCGGTTATAGCCATCGTAGCCCCCCTGCACCTGTTTGCCCAATTTTGGTATCACACCATTTATATAGGCAAGATGGGCTGGCTGGAGCACATCATCGTGACGCCCTCCCACCACCGGGTACACCATGCCATCAACCCCCTGTACATCGATAAAAATTACGGTAACATATTCATCTTCTGGGACAAATGGTTTGGCACCTTTCAGGAAGAGCTGCCTGATCACCCCCCGGTTTACGGCATCACCAAACCCGTGCGCACCTGGAACCCCATCAGAATCAATTTCCAGCACCTATGGCTGCTACTCCGCGATGCATGGTATACCAACAGCTGGCGCGATAAGCTGCGAATCTGGTGGATGCCCACCGGCTGGCGGCCCGCTGACGCTGCCGCCCGCTTTCCCGTCAATTACATTGACGATATTTATGATTTTGAAAAATACGAAACAGGCAGCTCGCCGGCACGCACAGCATGGACAGCGGCACAGTTTATCTTCACCTTTTTACTAATGTCGTGGCTGTTTGCCCACATAGCCGACATCGGCAGCCCGGACATATTCACATACGGCGGTTTTTTGTTTTTATCTATCTATGCTTTTGCGGAAAACATGGACCACAGCCCGTCGGCCTGGGCGTGGGAGGGTGCAAAAAGCCTGCTGGGCCTGGGGCTGCTGTACCAGCAGCAGGGCAATTGGTTTCGGCTAGATGATCTCTTGCCCGGCCTCAGCCTTTGCATAGGGTTTTGGCTGCTCCTCAGTCCGGTAGTCACTGCTTATTTCTGCTATGCCCCCGCCGAGCGGGCGGGTCTGCAGGCGGTAAAAGCCAAAGCGGCGTGGCCTGCGGCGGGCAGGGATGTTCGTTAAAAAAAGCCCCGGCAGCCCGGCCGGCGGCACGCGGCCGCTGTGCCGAAAAGCCTCCAAGCGGCCTAGGCCCCCAGCAGACCCATTTTTTTCATCAGCAAACTAGCGCTGAAACTCTGACTCACCCCCCTGTGAATGCGGTAATCAAATCGGAGTTCATCCC
Source organism: uncultured Saprospiraceae bacterium (assembly GCA_964441755.1). GTDB lineage: Bacteria > Bacteroidota > Bacteroidia > Chitinophagales > Saprospiraceae > JAUMBM01. The sequence goes on along the minus strand of CAYTVG010000001.1, from coordinate 420,830 downwards.
CCTCTATAGCCACCTCCATCGCCCAATTTTCGATGAGGCCGGCAGCTTCAGTTTCCATATCTGTCAGCTCCAGATCATGCGTAGCCACCAGACCCGCTCCGTTTTTGCGTATGAGCTGACCTATCAGCGCCCGCGCACCCGCGTGGCGGTCGCGTGAGTTGGTACCCTTGAGAATTTCGTCCAGTATGTAAAAAACCGGACGCCCCCCGGGCGCCCCGGAAGCATCAAGCGCCAGCATCAGCTGCTGCAGGCGCCTGAGCTCCGCAAAAAATCCGGAAGTGCTCTCCTGCAGATCATCCTGCGTGCGCATACTCGTAAACACCTGCCATTGAGACAACTGCATACGACGAGCACAAACAACCGCCCCTGCCTGCCCAAGCACTATGTTAATTCCTAGCGTTCGTAACCAGGTGCTCTTACCAGCCATATTGGACCCGGTAATAAGATGCATTTTTACAGACGAGCCAATGACAACATCATTGGTAACCCGTTTGCGCTCATGGAGCAAAGGGTGTCCCAGTGCCTCCGCTTCCAGTCGGGTCTCTTCCGTCAGTTGCGGATACACCCAGTCCGGCTGATTGTGGCGCAGGTTGGCCAGACTGGCCAAAGCTTCAAATTGCGCCATGGACGCAAACCAGCCCGGCAGGCGGTCACCGTACTGCATCTTCCAACGATCAATCTGCCACACCCACTGCAGGTCCCACACCACCGATACCTGCAGGACAACCGCAAAAATATTATTCCGCACATCCAGCTGCCCGAGGTAATAGGCCAGTTTTTGTAAGGCTGCAGAAGCATTGCCTCCTTCTCCTTCCGCCAACGCCCGCTGCAGCTGCCTGAGGTGCGGCTGCTCGAAGGCACTTTCCTCAAGCAGCTTAATGATTTGCGCGTAACAAGCCAGTATGCCCGCTACTTTCTCCGTCTGTCGCTGCAGCCTGTCAATCTCCTCGCGTTTTGTCCATAAAAGCCAGGCGACAGGCGACAGCAGCAGCACAACAGCCGGCCAGCTTATCCACAATACCCAGGCCAGCATGATGCCGACAAACCACAAAGGTGCCAGCCAGCGAACGATCCCCAGCCGGGGATTACCCGCTGCCACTGCCGGCGAAGCCAGCCAGTCGCCCAATATTGCTACACGCCCGGAAGGCTCCTGCAGCCCGTCGCCCAGCGCCTGCAGCTGCTGCCGCCATTCAAGGGCTGCTGCCAGCTCCGCAGCAGCAGCCTGCCGCACCGCTATTTCATCCGCTTCGGCCGGCCCGGCCAGCCAGTCGGCCAGCATACTGCCGCCCCCCTTGGTAACCGTCCTGTTGAGGTATTGAAAAAGTGAATAGGGACCGAAAATATCCAGGTCAGCAGCATAAGGATGCCGTGAGTCTCCATATTCGGCACCGTCTGCATAGGAAGACCACTGTCCTTCCACCGCCAGCGCCTCCTGCATATTCAATTTTTCAAGCGCCTGCAAATGTGTCGCCTGCCGCAGCAGCCGCTGGTGCCAATTTACAAAGCGATAAAATCCGTACAGAAAAGTTGCCGCAAAGGCCACAGCTATCCATCCTTTGTAGCCCGCCAGCAACAAAAAAACGGCTACCCCTACTAAAAATACGATTAACCGAAGCCAGCTCAGCCGATCATAACGACTGCGGATGGCAAGCGCCTGCTGCCCGAAAACCGAAGCCCGCTGCCTGTACATAGCTGCTAGTCCCGTTGATTGCATTTCCTGATTGTTGCGTAAAAAAATCCGATACTCACGACACCAAAGGTAAGCTGATTTATTTTCATGCACCTGCTTGGAGCGCCTTCAGGCATTTTTGCCTCCGGCAAAAATGCGGTATCCCCCCCCTGATCCCTCACAAATACACTACCTTTACATACCAAAAAGTAAAACCATGTCCGAAAAGTTACCACTTCCTGCATCCGTATCGGCGCTCATACGCCAACGCCGGTCGGTTTTTCCGCCTGTCTATACAGACGAACCCATTGAAAAACATATTATCGAAGAAATACTGGAGAACGCCAACTGGGCACCTACCCACCGGCGCACGGAACCCTGGCGCTTTCGGGTATTTCGCGGTCAGGCCCGCACCATGCTGGCTGATTTTTTAGCAGAGTGGTACAAGTCCCACACACCGGCAGCAGATTTTTCGGAAGTCCGCTACAAAAAAATGCAGGTCAACCCACTGCGTTCCGATACCATCATAGCCATCTGTATGCAACGGGATCCCGAAGAGCGGGTACCCGAATGGGAAGAGATTGCAGCCGTTGCCTGTGCCGTACAAAATATGTGGCTTAGCTGCACAGCGTACGGACTGGGAAGCTATTGGAGCACCCCACCCGCAGCACAGGATGCTGCGACCCTGCTGGCGCTGGAACCCGGTCAGCAATGCCTGGGTTTTTTTTACATCGGCAAGTACGACCTGCCCGCTACTGCAGGCGAAAGAAAACCTTTGGCCGACAAAACCCGCTGGTTCGGAGAATAACCCGGCAAAGCATATTTGATACACCTGCTGCCGGCCAGGTCAAAACAAAACCTGAGCGCTCTGACAGAATCAAAAAACAAAGGTTGTTGGCGTATCAAGTAAATTGATTTAACTTTGACGCATTTGAAAAAAATGACGACAACTTCTGCCCGCAGGCATGTGTACGACCCCGTCGATGCAAGCTATCGGGACAGCTAAAGACTATCAATATTATTCGTAAAGCGGCAGATTGCTTCTTTTGCTGAAGCTAAAGCCAAAATGCAAACTAATTAATCATGGGTCAAACAATTACGTACTCTATTCCAGTTTTTGGAGCGCTGGCGTTGCTGTATATGTTCTGGCGCTCAGCCTGGGTGAGCAAGCAGGAAGTTGGCAATGAGCGCATGGCTGGTATTGCTAAGAGCATTGCCGAGGGCGCAATGGCATTTCTGAAAGCCGAGTATCGCGTGCTGTCCGTCTTCGTGGTGGCTGTCGCAGTGCTGCTGGCTGTAACGGCCAACGCAGAGACGTCTTCCTGGATGGTTGCTATCTCTTTCGTTGTAGGAGCTGTATGTTCAGCACTCGCAGGCTTCTTTGGCATGCAGATTGCCACCAAAGCCAACGTGCGCACGACCAATGCCGCCCGTACCAGCTTGGGTAAGGCACTTGAAATTGCCTTCGCCGGCGGTTCCGTCATGGGCATGGGCGTTGTTGGTCTGGGCCTGTTGGGTCTGGGATCACTGTTTGTTATATACTCCAATATGGCATGGGATATCAACAAAGTGATTACAGTTATCACAGGCTTTTCCTTCGGTGCTTCTTCGATTGCTCTTTTTGCACGTGTTGGCGGAGGTATATACACCAAGGCAGCCGACGTAGGCGCTGACCTGGTGGGCAAAGTTGAAGCTGGCATCCCTGAAGACCACCCGCTCAACCCGGCAACCATTGCCGATAACGTGGGCGACAATGTAGGTGATGTAGCTGGTATGGGTGCAGATCTTTTCGAATCTTATGTGGGCTCTATCGTTGGTACTATGGTATTGGGTGCCGTGTTTATCGGCGTAGCAGGCTTTGAAAATACCAACGAATTTGGTGGTCTCAATGCAGTCTTACTGCCTATGTTCCTGTCCGGCGTTGGTATCGTCACTTCTATTATTGGAACATTTTTCGTTCGTGTGGCAGAAGGCGGTGATCCGCAAAAAGCACTTAACAGAGGAGAACTGTTCTCAAGCTTGCTCATGCTGGCAGCCACTTACCTGATCGTACAGTGGATGCTTCCTTCCAGCTGGTCTCACAACGGTACAGACTATACCAATATGGGTGTATTCTATGCTGTTATCATTGGTCTGCTGTCTGGTCTGGCAATTGGATACATCACAGAATTCTACACAGGTACGGGCACCAAGCCTGTAAAAAGTATAGTTGACCAGTCTATTACAGGTTCGGCAACTAATATTATTGCAGGTCTTGGCGTGGGTATGAAGTCCACAGCGCTGCCTATTCTGGTGCTGTCAATGGCTATTATCGGTGCTCATGAGACAGCCGGCCTGTACGGTATCGCCATTGCTGCAGTAGGTATGCTTTCCAACTGTGGCATCCAGCTGGCAGTCGATGCTTACGGCCCTATCTCTGATAATGCAGGGGGTATCGCCGAAATGAGTGATCTGCCCAAAGAAGTACGCAAGCGTACAGACAAACTGGATGCAGTAGGTAATACCACGGCAGCTATCGGCAAAGGTTTTGCCATTGGATCGGCAGCTCTCACCGCTCTCGCACTTTTTGCCGCATTCATGTCTACGGCGAAGATCAGCTCTATTGATATTTCTAAGCCCGTTGTAATGGCAGGTCTCTTATTGGGAGCTATGCTTCCCTTCCTCTTCAGCGCACTTTCTATGGGTGCTGTGGGCCGGGCTGCCATGGATATGATTCAGGAGGTGCGTCGCCAGTTCAAGGACATTCCTGAGCTCAAGGCGGCTTTGGACGTTATGCGCAGAAATGAAGATAAAGATATGGACGACTGGAGCCAGGCCGATCGCGATACCTTCCACAAAGCGGACGGGAAAGCAGAATACAGTCGCTGTGTAGAAATTTCTACGAAAGCGTCTATTCGCGAAATGGTTATCCCTGGCCTGTTGGCTGTAAGCTCTCCTGTGATCATTGGTATGCTGGGTGGTGCCGAAATGCTCGGTGGCCTGCTGGCTGGCGTAACAGCCAGTGGCGTACTCATGGCTATCTTCCAGTCCAATGCAGGCGGCGCCTGGGACAATGCCAAGAAAATGTTCGAAGAAGGTGTTGATATCCAAGGAAAAACATACTACAAAGGATCTGATCCCCACAAGGCAGCCGTTGTAGGTGATACCGTTGGTGATCCTTTCAAGGATACTTCCGGTCCTTCTCTCAATATCCTGCTTAAGCTTATGTCTGTCGTAGCACTCGTTATCGCTCCGCTGCTGTAAGTTATCCTTTGTTTTTGGGCGGCATCAGCCGCCCAAAAACAATCTACCCGCGCTATTGTCTATAAAAAAACACCCTATTTTATCTCTCTCCTGATGTTTGTGCGTATATTGTTCAGGAATTAGCCCGGACAATTATGGACGATTACAACGAATGGGGTGGTTACCGCTCCTTCGAAGCTTTTGTGGATACCTATGAACAAGCTCTCCAAGAGGGTGATACGCCCCTGTTGTCCGAAGATACTTTCTCCCGTTTACTGGATTATTATGATGATCTTGGCCATTACAGCCGCATTTCCGCTGTAGCTTCATACGCTATCGAACAATACCGTTTCAATATAGAGTTTTACCTCCGCAAGGCTCAGGCTCTTCTCCAGCTTGGACAACATGCAGAAGCGCTTGATATCCTGGATCAGGCCGAGCTGGTTTCACCCGCTGATATCACAGTTGTACTCCTGCGTGCAGAAAGTTTGGCAGCTGCCGATCGCTACGAAGAGGCACTCAAAGCGCTTATCCCTTTTTGGTCGAGTGCTGATCCGCAGGAACTAAGTGAGATTTATCTCGTAGAATCGCTTATACACGAATACCAGCAGGATTATAGTAAGATGTTTGAAACACTCAAACAATCACTGGAGCAAAATCCATTCAATACGGATGCGCTGGAGCGCATCATGCTGGCCGTCGAACTAAGTGGAAAACATGCCGAAAGCATTGATCTGCTAAAATTTATCATAGACGAAAATCCTTACTCCCATCACGCGTGGCATCAGCTGGGCCATTCGTATGAAACCCTCGGGCAATGGGAAGAAGCGCTCGAGGCATACGAGTATACTTATCTCATTAAGCCTGATGAGCTCAATGCATATCTTGATTATGCAGACCTGTGTGCCGACCAGGAGCAGTTTGAGAAAGCTTGTGAAAATTATGAGATTGCGCTCAAGCTGGATCCCGATAATGCCTCTATCCTCACATCTATTGGCCTTTGCCACCAGTCGCTAAACAAGCTGGATCTTGCCCGCAACTACTATTATGCTGCTTTGGCCATTAGTCCGGACGATGCCGATGCCAATTTTCATCTCGGCGAATGTTACGCTACCAAGCTTGAATGGCCCAAGGCCCGCATCTATTATCAGAAAGCCGTAGAGCTCGATCCTTACGAGCTGTCATTTGTCAATACATTGGCAGATCTTACTTTCTACATGGGCCTCTACGAAGAAGCTGAAATATACTACCTCCGCATACTGGAACTTGACCACCTGGCTACCCTGCACTGGCTTCAGTTGGCTTGGTTCTACTTTTCAACCGATCGGGCTGAAGATGCGCTGACCATTCTGACACAAACCATTGACAACCTGCTCGACGATACCGAGCTGCTCTATGCGCAGGCCTGCTGTTTTTTCGAAACCAACAGAAGGAAGACGGGCATACACACCCTCGAGCAGGCACTTGCTAAGGACTATACCGTTCACACACTGCTGTTTGACTGGATGCCCGAGCTGGCCGATGATCAGGAAGTAACCCACATCATAGCGCTCTACCGGCCACCGGAAGCTGGTAGCCTTAATTAATCGGGCGTTATTTCGCTGCCTTTGGCAGCGAAATAACGCCCGGCAAGAATGTTTTGCTTTTTGCAAAAAGCAAAAACAATAGCTGCATCAATCCAATACCTCTGGCAGCAATTGCGACAATTCCGCACTGCGCAACCCACGGGCGATGATCTTACCCTCGCGGTCGATAAGCACCGTATGCGGAATGGAACTCACACCATACAATTTGGCAGCGGCATTTTGCCAGAATTGGAGGTCGCTTACGTGTTTCCACGTCAGGTTATCGTCCTTGATAGCCTGCAACCAGCTCTCCCGGTTGCGATCCAGACTCACACCTAATATCTCGAAGCCTTTATCTTTATACTGGTTATATAACTGCACCACGTATGGATTTTCACGACGACAAGGCCCGCACCAGCTCGCCCAAAAATCGATGAGTACTACCTTACCCCGCAAATCCGACAAGCTGAGATCCGTTCCTTCGGGTGTCTTTTGCGTAAAATCGGGTGCCAGGGCTCCCTCACGCATTCCGCCAATACGCTGAATATCCCCGCGCAAAGCATTGGCCGCGTCGGGATAGTTGGCTCCGTACTCTTTAATGAAACGCTCCGCAACAGCAACAAAAGAAGGGCTGTTTTTGGACTCCAGCGTCGTCATCATGCCTGCCAGTGCCATCCGGCGCGCTCCACTGCCCATCGGTATAGTCTCCAGTGATTTTTCCAAAAACTTGGTCAGCAACTGTTCCGGCAAATTGGGCACATCAGATAAGGTCGCTGTGTAGGATTTGAAGGACTCAAACACCCAGGGCAAGTGATTGTAACCATCATCCTGCCAGTTGACAAAGCGGAAAAATTCTGCGGCAAAGTATTCAAGTTCGCCCGGATACCGACCCTGTCCGTGATTGGGGAAGCTCAGATAGGTATTGAGCGCTGCGACCCGCGCCAAAAAGGGGTTGGTACGCTGCAGTGAGTCGAGCAGCTGCTGGCGCAATACATCGACCTTACCCAATGACTGTACCGCCTGCGGCATAGCTGCCGGGTTGCTCATCGCTGCCCGATAAGCCATGGAAGCCTGCTGCGCCATACCATTGAGACGCCCAAACTCAGCCTTGAGCGAGTTATACTGCTCGTTGATTGGCGAACCACTGATGGCAATAGCCCGCCCGTTGTTGCAGTCGCCCACCAGCTGAACGTTGTCCTCCGCACCCAAAATCATGGGCGTGTGCGTATTCGGATCTGTACCTACATAGTAAAACTTATGCTCTCTTCCTTGAAAATCAAACCGATACCTCGCAGCATCACCTACTGCCTGCTGTACTTCTTTAAACTGCAGGCCATCAAAGGTATACAGCTTGGGAGGCGTTGCACAGTGTTGCATCTGCACCCCCACGGACACGGTCTGTTGTGCGCTGGCCAGCGAGGCAACAGCCATAAAGGCCACGACGCCTACTCGCCTAAGGCTTATCTTGAACATATTTACAAAGTAAAAGTGAAAATAATGATTGCAGCCACGATATTTTGATCGTAAAAAAACGACAATTATCCCATATTTGTATACATTGGTCGAACCAATCTTGCTATCATAGAACTGTTTGACAGCCTAATCGGTTGCATTGTATATGTTTTTTACCTTACCTGCCAATGGTAAGACTGCTTTCATTAACTCTTTTTATATGAACTCGAACAGAGTATTTTCTTATCGCAGCTCCGGCAACCCTCTCGGCATGATTATCGCCCTGCTCATCACTGCAGGCATTATCTACCTCCTCTTTATGGCTGTTGGTCTGGCGATCAAACTATTGTTGTACGCTGCCCCCGTTCTGTTTATAGCTACCTTAGTCATCAACTACCGCGTTGTGCTTGATTACTTCCAGGGGTTGGTCCAATCCTTCCGTCGCCACTGGCCCAGCGGATTATTCCGGCTGGCGCTTACGTTGCTTGCCTTCCCGATTGTCATTGCATGGCTCTTTTTCAAGGCGCTGCTTTTCAAAAAAATGGCGCAAACAGCGAATAGCGACCCTTATCGGTCAGGCAGCTACTCCCGGGAGTCAGAGCAGGTTGACTATGAAGAACTGGAGACGCGAACCCTCGATACCTCCGAAAAACTACAGGCAGACACACAGCCGAGGCAGGACGACAATCGATACGACCAGCTTTTTGACCGTTAGTGTCCGCGCTCTTTCCTGTTGCATACCTCCCGGTTGCAGGCGCTCTAGCCTACGCAACCCTGCTCGCAGTCATCGTGTACTACTGGCGTCGGCTACCGCTGTGGAAAATGCTCCCACCCACACCACCACTGCCGCACATAGACGTAATAATTGCCGCCCGCAATGAAGAATTACTGCTGCCCGCCTGCATTGATTCGCTGCTGAAGCAACAATATCCAGCCGATAAGGCAACCTTTTGGATCATCGATGACCATTCGGAAGACGGTACTGCCGCCATTGTAAGGCAATTTATGGATGACCCCAGGCTGCGCCTGTTGTCGCTGGCCAGCCACCTGCAAGGACGCAGGCTGGCTTCTTATAAAAAGGCAGCCCTCAGCTGGGGCATTGCGCAATCGGCAGGCGAGCTGATTGTCACCACCGATGCCGACTGTGAGCTGCCACCCGGCTGGCTGGCTGGCATGGCTGCTGCCTGGCAGCAGGGCTATACTTTCCTGGGTGCAGCCGTACGCATACGAGACACGGGCCACCTGCTCACAAGTTTTCAGGCGCTGGACCTGGCCGGCACCATGCTCCTCACCGGAGCCGCCTGCAGTGCCGGCCACCCCATGCTTGCCAACGGAGCCAATATGGCATTTTCCCGCGCACTCTTCGAGCGCGTAGGCGGCTATGCCGGCATCGACCACATCGCCTCCGGCGACGATGTGCTCCTCTTGCAAAAAATCCTCAAAGACGGCCATGCACGTATTGGTTTTATACCCGGCCCGGCCGCTACAGCTACGACAGCGCCACAGCTAAGCTGGCACAGCCTGTGGCAGCAGCGCCTGCGCTGGGCCGCTAAGACGGCCGCCTACACAGACTACAAACTAGTTGCTTTTCAAGGATTTGTGTTTTTATTTTCATGGTCGGTCATACTTGCCCTTCTGCTGGCGCCCCTGGCCGGCATAGGCGCGTTGGCCATTAAATACATCAGCGACTATTTTTTCCTCCGGACAGCCACACACAGCCTGCATCAGCCTCAGTCCATGCGCTGGTTTTGGCTTACAGAACCCCTCCATATCCTCTATATCGCCCTGCTGGGCCTGGCAGCTTGGCTGCCGCTACCTGTTGTTTGGAAAAAAAGAGGGACAGCGTAAAGTGTGGCATTTCCCTCAGCGGCTGATGCCGCCCGCGAGAATCTTCATGCTTTTTTTGCGCCCTTGCACAGCGAAATAAAAGGCTCCCAAGCCTCGCCAATACTGCCGGTAAAATGCTACTTTTATGCTGGCGCACCGGCACAGCCGCGTGCCAACTTTTCACCTGCTGCATATTTTTACACTATGACACCAGCACAGATTACCGATCAGATGATGGCCGCCGATGCCTTTAGTCAGTGGCTAGGCATTGAACGAATCGAAGATGGTCTGGGACGCTGCATACTGCGTATGAGCATACGCCCCGAAATGCTCAACGGCTTTGGTATTGCTCACGGAGGCATCACCTATGCCCTCGCAGACAGCGCCCTGGCATTTGCGTCCAACAGCCGCGGCCGACAAGCGGTATCGGTCGAAACGTCTATCTCTCACACCCGCCCCCTCCGCACAGGCGACCTCATCACCGCCACCGCCACCGAAGAGCACCTCGGCAGCCGAATCGCTGTCTACCGGGTCGAAGTCTCCAATGCCGAAGGACAGCTCGTCGCTCTTTTCAAAGGAACGGTCTTCCGCACCGAAAAAGAGTGGTCATAAAATAAATACATACCAATCCTGTGGTAAGACACCAACAACCTCTCCCAAAAGCACATCAAAAAAATGGTCATAGCGGTACAGCCTGATGATCCGGCTGGCCGTCGCCCAACAGCTATATAGACACCCGCTACAACAACGGCAGGCGATGCTCCTGCTTAATCTCTGTCATCACAAATGAGCTCTGTACCCGCCCGATGTGCGCCAGCGCTGCCAGCTTTTGGGTAATAAACCGTTGGTAAGCAGCCATATCAGGCACTACCACCTGCAGCAGGTAATCGAACTGTCCTGCTATGTGATAGCAGGCAATCACCTCCGGCAAGGCGCGGACCCCCTCCTCGAACTGCAACAGATACGACTGCTGGTGTGCCTCCAGTGATACATCACAAAAGGCCATAAGCCCCAACCCCAGCCGGGTGCGCTCCACCACTGCCACGTAGCCGCGTATCGTACCCTCCCGCTCAAGGCGCTTAATGCGCTCAAAAACAGGCGTCGTACTCAGAAACAGCCGATCAGCTAGTTCTTTATGGGTCAACTTAGCATCCTGCTGGAGTAGGGCCAGCAACTGAAGATCCGTCTCGTCTAATGCACGCATGAAGAATGCTTTTCTGAAAGGCGAACTGACATTCGCTCATTTTAGATTGTTTTTCTAAATTAGTTACAATATAATGTTTATTTTCTAAAAAATTGCCCGCCAAACAGAATAATCCACCAAGTACTTATTTTTGAGCATGTGTTATATATTTTCATGACCTGCCAAATAAAACAAGTATGCAAGAACAAAACATGCACCCTGCCAGCCTGATGATGTCCTACGGCTATCGGCCCGACTGGTCGGAAGGTGCCATCAAGTGTCCCATTTTTCAGACGTCTACCTTCGTTTTTCGCACAGCAGAGGAAGGTAAAGCTTATTTTGAACTTGCCTATGGCTTGCGGCAGCCGGCAGCGGGTGAAAAACCGGGTCTGATCTACAGCCGCCTCAACCATCCCGATCTCGAGATCCTCGAAAATCGACTGTGTCTGTGGGATCGCTCAGAAGCCTGTACGGTATTCAACAGCGGCATGGCTGCTATCACCACAGCACTGACAGCCTATGCAAAGCCGGGTGATGTCATCCTGCATTCAGAACCTTTATATGGTGGTACAATTCACTACCTGTCACACGTGCTTTCTCGCTTTGGCGTTGAAATCATGGGCTTCAGACCCGAGGAGACTGCCGATGACATAGCTGCCCGCCTGCACGCCTCAGGTAAGGCCGACCGCCTGGCCATCGTCTATATCGAAACGCCTGCCAATCCCACCAATGATCTTTTTGACCTGGCTGTCTGCCGACAGTTGGCCGACCGATTTTCGTCGGCTTCCCGACGGGTGCTGGTCATGGTCGATAATACTTACATGGGCCCGCTTTGGCAGCACCCGCTTGCGCATGGTGCCGACCTGGTGCTCTACTCGGCTACCAAGTACATCGGCGGGCATAGCGATCTCATCGCCGGCGCATGCCTGGGCAGCGAAGAACTGATGAAGCCCATCCGTGAACTGCGTACCTTCCTCGGCAATCTGGCTGATGCCTGGACGGGCTGGCTGCTGCTGCGAAGCCTGGAAACCATGGCATTGCGCATGGAAAAGCAGGCCAGCAACGCGAGCATTGTTGCTGCCTGGCTGGCTTCGCGCCAAGGCGTGCAGCATGTGCATTACCTCGGGCTGCTGACGCCTTCCGACGGGCGTGCATACGAAATTTATCAGCGGCAATGCACCGGACCAGGTGCCATGCTATCCCTCGAGGTCCCGGGAGGGGAGGCTGCTGCTTTTGCTTTCCTCAACCGGCTTAAGTTGGTTAAACTGGCGGTGAGCCTGGGCAGCACGGAGTCCCTGGCGCAGCATCCTGCTACCATGACACATGCAGGCATGGATCCTTCCGACAAAACACGCTTGGGCATCAATCCAAGCCTTGTGCGCCTTTCTATAGGTGTTGAGCATCCTGATGACATCATAGCCGATCTCGATCAGGCACTGGGTTTGTAAGAAAACGGGTTGGGCTGCAGCTTGCAGCCCAATTCGTTTCCCCCCATGTTGACTATATTTTCATGTATATTTGCGGAAAAAAAACCTATGCTATCTCGTCCACGCCGCAATCGCCGCAGCCCCGCCCTGCGCGCCATGGTGCAGGAAACGCACCTGAGCCCGGCCAGCCTGGTGCTGCCGCTCTTCCTTGCTGCTGAGCCCGGCAACACCCGGCAGGAAATCCCTTCACTGCCCGGACATGCCCGGCTGGGACTGGAGGCGCTGCTCAGGGAAATTGACGAAAGTATGCAACTGGGCATCAAAAGCTTTATCCTCTTCCCCGCAGTTCCCGACCACTGGAAAGATAAGACAGCTACTTACAGCTATGATCCGGCCAATTTTTACCTCAGGGCTGCCCGTACCATCAAACAGCAATTTCCTGACTGCTGGCTTATCAGTGATGTAGCCATGGATCCCTACAACATTGACGGCCATGACGGACTGGTCGACCGCGGCCGCATTCTCAATGACGAAACACTCCCCATACTCGGGCGTATGGCAGTGGCGCAGGCCGAGGCTGGTTTTGATATGATCGGCCCCAGCGATATGATGGACGGTCGCGTAGCCTCTCTGCGGGAAGACCTGGATGCTGCAGGTTATATTGATACAGGCATTCTCAGCTATACAGCCAAATATGCCAGCGCCTTCTATGGTCCTTTCCGCGCTGCCCTCGATAGTGCCCCGCGTGAAGGCGAAGATATACCCGCCGATAAAAAAACCTATCAAATGGATCCCGCCAACCGCACCGAAGCCATACGCGAAGCCTCCCTCGACCTGGCGGAAGGTGCGGATGTGCTCATGGTAAAGCCGGCTCTCCACTACCTTGATATCATCCGAAGTATCAAAGAAATTTCCGATGTGCCTGTCGCTGCTTATCACGTGAGTGGTGAATGTGCCATGCTGCTCGCCGCCTGCCGGCATGGCTGGCTGGACTATCAGCGGGCAATGCCCGAAACACTGATCAGCATCCGCCGCGCCGGTGCTGACATCATCCTTACCTACCTGGCCAAAGATTATGCTCGCTGGTACGCACAACAATAGCACCTTTGCTACAAATATGCAGTTATCCGTTATATTTGTGGGCTGTACAGCAATTGCCTAAAAGCGTATTCGGGATTTTCTGCCGGAGGCAAAAGCCAACGTATTTTTTCGCGCGCTTTTTGCGTTTTTAAAGAAGCATAGCCAGCGCTATCTGATTGAAAAAAGTAAAAAATCACGGAAAAAGCCCCGAACGTACGCTAGACGCAGGCTGTAAAGCGGTCTTTTACTTAACCCCACAACAAGCCGACGAAAATACAGGCCATGACCAATCATATCATCACGCTGAGCGAAAATTATATCGCTCGTCTGTTGCGCGAACAACTTACGACCGACCACCGCTACCACAATCTCGAACATACGCTGTCCATGCGCGATGAATGTCTTGTGCTTGGCAAAATATTGGGAATCAGCGATGATGATCTGGAAACACTGGAACTGGCCGCGCTTTTTCACGATACGGGCTTCGTCCATTGCTACGACAATCACGAAGCGGAAAGTTGCAAAATAGCTGAAACCTTCCTCTCCGCTAATGGCTATCCCGCCGCCCGAATCCAGCCCGTCCTGCAATGTATACAAGCTACTGCTCTTGGAACCCCTCCTTCACACAGACTCCACGAGATTGTCAAAGATGCTGATCTAAGCCACCTTGGACGCAATGATTATGTCAATTTTATTGAGACGCTCCGCCACGAGTGGATCGTTTTCCGCAACGAATCTTATACCCAGGCTCAATGGTACAAGCTTAATCACCAGTTTCTCAAAAATCACCAATACCTCACCTATGCCGCTCGCGAACGCTACGATGACGCTCGCCGCCAAAACCAGCGACTCCTCAAAGATTTATCAAAAACAGCGGGGGAAAAAGAAAAAAAAGCTGCTGACGGCACCTCAGGCGGCATCGTCAACAGCCGCAGCGCGCAGATGATGTTCAAAACGGCCCTCCGCAACCATATTGATCTGAGTAATCTGGCTGACAACAAGGCCAATATGATGCTCAGCGTCAATGCACTCATCATTACCATAGCCATGCCGCTGGGTTTTAGCCAGACGCTGCAACACAACTACATGCTGCCCGCACTGGTCATTATTCTACTGGCGTCTCTGAGTTCCATGATCTTTGCTACCTTAGCTACCCGGCCTATGCGTATGCAGGGCTATACCAAGCAGGAAGACATAGCAGCCGGCCAGGCCAATTTGTTCTTTTTTGGCAATTTTTTTGCCATGAGCCTGCAGGAATTTGAGTCGGGTATGGATCAGGTATTGCAGCAGGATTCCAATCTCGAAAGTGCTATCAAAAGAGATCTCTATTTCCTGGGTCGGTCTCTGGGGCGCAAATTTCAACTGCTGCGCATGTGCTACAATGTGTTTATGATCGGTGTTATTATCGCTATCATCGTTTTCGCCCTCAGTTTTTGTATTCAATTGTATACACATCCATAAAGCATAGCCCCTCATAGCTGCTTTGCCAGTTTGCAGATATCTTCAGCTTGAAAACCCGGTACACGAAGTAGCTATTCGTTGACCCTGGGCATCGATCGATGCCCAGGGTCAACGAAAAAAGCCCGCGCGTGATTTTTGCATAAAAATCATGCGCGGGCTTTTTTCGTGCTCCTCCCTCCGCTCTTTGCGGTAAAATACAGCCATGTCAGTTTTTTCCGGGAAAAATAAAACACAGCCTGTGTAAACGGAAAAAGCCGGAAAGTCAAAGACTTTCCGGCTTTCTTAGTGGGTAATGTAGGATTCGAACCTACGACCCCCTGCTTGTAAGGCAGGTGCTCTGAACCGACTGAGCTAATCACCCTTTTAGCTGACAACTGACATCGTTTTGTCTTTGTTGCTTAGCGACTGCAAATATAAAGCGGGGATTTGGTTTGCGCAATACTTTCACCATTTTTTTTACGCCCTGCTTTGTAAAAAACAGCTGACTTCAGCAGCGAAGCCCAAAAATCATACCGCTGCCGGCAGCAATATTTTCCGCATCTTCAATTGGTTAACAAAATACTACAAGGACATCCCGAGGATAGTATTTGACAAAAGAATTAATTGAAAGTCACTTTATTTTTACCCAAAAAAAGCCGTACTTTGCAGCGTGTTTGCGTAAAATGTGAGCATTGGACTTTGTCAGCACCGGTGGAATAATTTTTCCGTGTCTGTTACATGTTCTATCTACGGTCTGCACTACAATAATCAAACCTTTCCTAAAAGACAGGAAAATACTGAATGAAATTCTTCAACTTATTTAAGCAGGAACTGGCAATTGACCTGGGTACCGCCAATACACTCATCATCCAAAACGGAGAAGTGGTAGTTGACGAGCCCTCAATCGTAGCGGTCAATCGCCGCACGGGGGAAACCATCGCGGTTGGTCGCAAAGCCATGCAGATGCATGAGAAAACCCACGAAGATATTAAGACCATACGCCCGCTAAAGGACGGTGTGATTGCCGACTTTCAGGCGGCTGAAAATATGATTGAAGGAATGATCAAGATGATCGGCCACCGCCGACGCTTTTTCAATCACATGAAAATGGTGATTTGTATTCCTTCAGGTATTACAGAAGTAGAAAAACGGGCTGTTTTTGACTCGGCCGATCATGTAGACTCCAAGGAAACCTACCTGATTTATGAGCCTATGGCGGCTGCTCTTGGTATTGGCCTGGATGTGGAAGAGCCTATCGGTAACATGATCATCGATATTGGTGGCGGCACAACAGAAATTGCTGTTATTGCCTTGTCGGGCATCGTCACCGATCAGTCTATCCGTATCGCCGGAGATGAACTCACTGCAGACATCACGGCCTACATGAAACGCCAGCACAACATCTTGATTGGCGAGCGCACAGCAGAGCAAATCAAGATCCACGTCGGCTCCGCTTTGCATGAGCTTGACAGTCCGCCCGAAGATTATGCTGTTCACGGCCGCGACCTGATGACAGGTATCCCGCGCCAGATCAAAGTTTCTTACCAGGAAATTGCGCACTCACTCGATGAGTCAATCACCTCTATCGAAGAGGCGATTCTGCGTGCGCTCGAGGCAACACCGCCGGAGCTGGCCAGCGACATATACCGTACGGGGCTGTACCTCACCGGAGGGGGTGCTTTGCTGCGCGGGCTTGACAAGCGCATTTCTCAGCGTACCAAGCTCAATGTGCATGTAGCAGATGATCCGCTGCGGGCCGTTGTCCGGGGTACCAGTAAAGCCCTGAGCGATACCGATCGATACGCTTCCATTCTTATTGACCGCCGCAGCGTATAAGTGCCTGTCGTCGGAAACACATCAACTGAACTATGGATGGCCTGCTGCAATGGTTGTTGTCGAGAGGTGCTTCTTTCATTGTGCTTATGCTGCTTGAGGGCATAGCCTTCTACCTCATAATCAACTTCAACAGTCCACAACAGGCTATTGCCCTTGAGACTTGGTCTCTGTATGCCAACAGGGTCAATAAGCGCTACGACGCCACAGTCAGTTATCTGCATCTCAAAGAGCAGATTAGCAGGCTGGAGCAGGAAAATGCACGTCTGATGGGCCAGCTGCCGCTGGCCGGCTATGCTGACAGCCTGATTGTAGAAAGCTTTCAGGACAGCCTGCGTCGGCAGCGTTTTGTTTTCCTGTCAGCCAATATCATCAACAAATCTCCTCAGGGATTGCGCAACACCTTCGTTATCGATCGCGGGTACATTCACGGAGTAGAAAAAAATCAGGGCGTAGTCACTGATCAGGGGGTCGTCGGCATCGTTATTGATGTAACTGCGCAGAATGCCCGCGTTCTGTCTGCCTGGCATCAGGATTTTTTACTCAGCGCAGGCTTACGCAATAAAGATCCATTTGGATCCCTTGTCTGGAAAGGTGATGACAGCCGCTATATGCAGCTCACTGCCATCCCCGAATTTGCCTCTGTTGAGCTGGGTGATACTGTAGAGACCACCGGATTTTCTAATGTTTTCCCTTCAGGCATCGTTATTGGTACCGTCGATCACATCAGTATACGACCAGGCGATAACAACTACGATCTGCGGGTTCGTCTGTTCCAAAACTTATATTCCGTAAGGCATGTGTATGTAGTGAGAGACCTCAAAAAAGAAGACCTCAACCGACTACAACAGTCAACCGACTAAGCTCCCAAGACGATGAACAGAACGATTGTCAACAATATTCTTCGCTTTCTGCTGCTCGGAGCCGCCCAGATCTTCATACTTCGTTTCATTGACTGGCAAATGGGTGGGGTCAACTACCTTCATATACAGTTGTACCCTCTCTTTATCTTGTTACTTCCGTTGCGCACTGCTCCCAGCCTGGTCATTCTGCTCTCTTTTTTACTGGGCCTTTCCGTCGATATTTTCTACGAAACCCTGGGTATTAATGCTGCTGCCGCTGCTTTCAGTGCCTGGTTGCGCCCGTTGGTTTTGCGCATCATCCAGCCACGCGAGGGGTATAATTATACCCAAAGCCCTACCAAAGCCTATTTGGGAGATGCATGGTTTTTTCAGTACAGTGCGATTTTCATGGCATTCCATTTATTCACCTATTTTGCCGTCGAAGCCTTTACTTTTGTTTATATTGTGCAGATAATTGGCAAAACAGTGGTCAGTTGGCTGGGATCTATGCTCTTCCTGCTTATGCTGGTCTATCCTTTCAATCCCAAATCGTGAGTCCTTTACAGCTCAAATCTTCTCAGATCAAATGCCGGTAGCCGATATATACCAAAATCGCAGTTTTACCATACGCCTGAGTTTTGTGCTGATTGCACTCCTGCTCATCGGCTGGTTATTGCGCCTGCAAGTATTCGACGACTCCCTGCAACAACGAGCCAAAACGGCGGGTATGAGCAGGATCACTGAATACCCCGCCCGCGGACTGTTTTTTGACCGCAAAAATCGGCTGCTGGTTGTCAATACTCCGCTCTATGACCTAACCGTCACCTACCGACAGTTTGAAAAAAACAGTGCTCAGTTTGACACCCTGCGCTTCTGTCGGTTACTCGGTATTTCTGTTGAATATTTTAAAAAGAATATCGAACGAGACTGGAGCAGCGGTCGTTATGCCAAGTCTATACCTTATGTTTTTCTAAGTAAAATCACGCCTGCCCAACTGGCGGCTTTCCAGGAGCACCTGTTTCAGTTCCCTGGTTTCGCACTGCAATTGCGCAGTGCAAGAAGCTATCGATACGCACATGCCCCTCACATGCTGGGTTATATTGGGGAAGTAAACAACCGGATTATAAACGACTCAACAGGCATCTATGATCCGGGCGATTACATCGGAGCGGCAGGGCTGGAGAAATCTTATGAATATTTTCTCAGAGGGAAAAAGGGCGTTCGTTATGTTCTTAAAGACAACCTGGGCCGCAGTATTGGCAGTCTCGAAGACGGCAACAGGGATCTCGACCCCACATCGGGCTACGATTTGTATACAACCCTTGATATTGATCTGCAGGCCTACGGCGAAAAGTTGATGGCCAACAAGGCAGGCAGTATCGTTGCCATTGAACCGGCTACGGGTGAAATCCTGGCAATGGTCTCAACACCGGGCTATGACCCCCGCCAGCTGGTTGTGGGGCAGCAGCGAGGTAAGGCTTTCGCCGCGCTGGCAACCGACTCTTTGCTACCCCTCCTCAATCGTTCTGTAATCGCTCAATATCCACCAGGGTCCCTGTTCAAGCCCTTTGTGGCGCTCATTGGCATGCAAGAGGGCACGCTCCGCCCCAACCGTGGTATTTCCTGCGGAGGAGCCTACTACCTGGGTGGCCAGCGCCTTACAGGCTGCCACGCACACCCCTATTGCAGCAATGTAGAAACAGCCATACAGTTTTCTTGTAATGCTTACTTCGTAACAGCCTTCCGCGAGCTCGTTGATCAATACGATGAACGAACACCTCGCAAAGGACTCAATACGTTCAATACCTATCTCGAACGCTTTGGCATTGGTGCACCACTGGGAATTGATATCCCCTCCGAAAAGGCCGGACACTTTCCGACGGTGGACTACTACGACCGTAAGTTTCGCAATGAAGTCGGCTGGAAATCTGTCTGGATACGCTCTTTGGGCATCGGGCAGGGAGAACTTCTCATGACCAACGTACAGATGGCCAATCTGGCGGCTATCATAGGCAATAAGGGGTATTTTATTACCCCACACCTGGTGCGCCGCATGCGCGATCAGTCCGGAAAGTTCATCAACAGTCCTCTGTCTCTGGAACGAAGAGAAACTGGTGTTGATACCCGCCATTTCATCCCTGTTATCAATGGTATGGAAAAAGTGGTAACTGCGGGTACCGCCCGCTCTGCTTTCATCTGGGATATTCCTATCTGCGGAAAGACGGGAACTGCCGAAAATAACCAGCGGAATGCTAAGGATCACTCTATATTCTTTGCCTTTGCCCCGCGGGAAAATCCTAAGATTGCCATCGCCGTATACATCGAAAATGGCGGCTGGGGAGGAACTTATGCAGCTCCTATTGCCAGCCTTATGATAGAAAAATACATTCGCGGCAGCATCCTGCCGGAGAGAATATGGCTGGAAGAACGCATGCTGGCTGCTGACCTGCTGCGCCAAAAGCCTTAATCCTTTCTTTTATATTTTTGCCGTAGGCCAAAAATCAGGTAGATTGCGCATCTTGACACGCTCCCTGGAGCATAGCCAACGCCAACTCACCGGACAAAGGCCAAAAATATGCAACGGAAGCGCCCTGAGAAAATAACAACTACACTATTGAATTGCTTTTTTTACTCAATGAAATCAATATGCACGCTTCACCTGACACAAATGCACAGCTACAGGATGAAAATCACTTGATGCGAGTGTCGGCTGTTGTTGCCGTTGCCCGCAATGGTGTCATTGGCGATGGCTATGATATTCCCTGGCGATTGTCTGATGATCTAAAGCTTTTTAAAAAAATCACTACGGGTCACCATATCATCATGGGTCGAAAGACATACGACAGTATCGGACGCCCGCTGCCCAATCGGGTAAATATTGTTGTGACGCGAGATGTGTTTTTCACGGCTAAGGATGTGCTTACGGCACACTCGCTGGAGCAGGCCCTTGAGATCGCATGGGAGGCCCATGAGACAGAAGCATTTATCATTGGCGGGGGAGAAATCTACCAGCAGAGCATGTCTTACTGGGATAGAATCTACCTGACCGAGGTCGACTGTACGCCTGATGGCAGTGTGCACTTTCCGGCTATCGACCCCGAAGCGTGGACCATCGTCGAGTCCGGCTCTTTTCCCGCCAATGAAAAAAATGAATACGCCTTTACTTTTACCATCTTGGACCGAAAGGATGTGGTATAGCTATAAACTAGGTAGTTTACACCTTCTCTGTGACATATAGTTGCACCAAAATGGCCATCATATTTTCCTGTATGCTGCGCCCTTTATCGGCGGCATACCACTTTTGCAGATCCACCTTGGCTTCGTGAAAGATATGATCGCTTTCCTCTTTCGTCTGTGCCGCCAGCATGCGGGGCTTAGCCTCGTTCATGATTGCCTGTGCTCCTGCAGGTCGCGGCCCCCAGTGTGCAAGCACTTCATTGGTTGAGGCATCCATGACAATGGTTATAGGGATGGCTCTGCCGCCATTAGTTAGAAAGGCATCCATCACCTCAGGGTGCTCATCGCGCAAAATCAATCGATGCTCTATGGCAGGAGCGACAGCAGCCAGTTGATCAATTACCGGAATAATCTGCGCAGCATCTCCACACCAACCCTCAGTAATAGTCAGCCAACGCAATGGCCTGGCGTATGTCTCTAATGAGCGCCGCATATCATCCGTTATCCTGACAGTCTTATCGAGCCGGTTCATGCGCACAATATTCATACGCGCATACTCCAGCATATCAGCAGCATGGTTGTCACCGGTAGTTTTGCCCTCAGCCAACAGGCTATCCAACAGCTCACGGTAAGCAGGGTAGGTAAACGCCTGATTCCACACAGACATAGAAATGTATTCCATTTGGCTTCAAATTAGATGAAAAATCCTTCATACAACACCCCGGGATACCAATTGGTTAAGGAAGGCAGCCAATTGTAGGCCTGATTTTTATCACCCCCTACCTTTTGATGTGGGCTGCTACAGCCAGGCCTGCATCGCCTTCCGCAGCCCTGTCATTGATTTCTCCGAAAGCGGCGTCAAAGGCAGACGCAACTCAGTGCTACACAACCCCAACAGAGAAAGTGCCCCCTTGACACCTGCGGGATTTCCCTCTGTATAAAGCCATGGATGTACATCCAGCATACTGGCATTGAGTTCCTGCGCCAATGGCAGGTTGCCTTGCCTGACGGCATGCACCATACCCGAAAAAGCAGCAGGCAATGCATTGGCAATAACACTAATGGCACCATCGCCCCCGCACGCCATGATAGGCAACGTCAACAGATCATCCCCCGACAGCACCCGGAGGTGGTCAGGGCGATACTTAAGTAGTCGCATGACCTGCGACAAGTTACCGCTGGCTTCTTTGACTGCTACGAATTTATTGCTGGCCTCCGCCAGCCGAAGTACGGTATCGGCCTCCACATTGGAAGCCGTGCGGCTAGGCACATTGTAGATAATGACCGGCAGGGGAGAAGCCGCCTGCAGCGCCATATAGTGCTGAAAGAGTCCCTCCTGTGTAGGCCGATTGTAGGCAGGGCTGCTGGACATAATAGCTGCTACGCCATCAAAATCATAAGCACCCACCATTTCTACCAACTGTGCGGTGTTGTTGCCGCCAAAAAAACCCGCCACTACCGGTATACGCCCGGCAGCAGCCCCAACCGTAAAGCGGAGCGCCTGTCGGCACTCAACAGCACTTAGCGAGCTAGCCTCCCCCGTAGTACCAAGACAGACAAGATAATCAATCCCGCCTTTGATTACATGCTCAATGAGCAATTCCAGCGCCTGAAAATCAACCCTGCCTTGTGAAAAAGGTGTTACCAGCGCCACCCCGGCGCCGCTGAAATCAACTGAGTTGGTGGTATTGAACATTGGTTTTTTCCAGTATTGCCATGATCTGTTGGATAAAAGCGCGCAGCTCAGAACCGGGAGCAACGTCTATCATGAGATCGTAGGCTGCCGGGTGCTCCGACAGCGGCCCCAGCTTACAGGAAGCTCTGCTGCCTACGGTGATGAAATCAGACAGGCGATCGGACTGGGTATTGAGAAAAAACAACAGATCAAAGGGCTGATCCATAAATTGCAGTACTTGCTCACTCTTAGGACGTGTATACCAATCAACTTCCTTGGGTCCGAAAACGGGAAAAGGATAGTCAGACGGTACTGCTTTTTCGTCGGGCTGCCAGGCTAAGAGTGTGACCTTTTTGCCATCACGCCCAAGGCGTTCAGCGAAATCCAGGGCCGTTTTTTCATCCGGCAAATGGAAAAACAAGCCCACGGTGACGGCTGTTGCAAAGCGCAACTCAGCCGTCGCAGGCTGACGGCTGACAGCCGCCTGGCGTTTGCGCAACGTACGCGCATAAACGCTTTGCCGAATATATTCCAGTAGTTGCATAGATTGGCCGGCTGTCGCCGTCTTACTTTTCAGTTGAGTTGTCTACAGAACTAACGACACCCATGTTGGCATATTTATTAATTCGCTGCTCAATACGCTCTTCAGGGGACATATCCTGAATTTCGGACAATGCCTTTTTGATCTGCTTCTTCAACAACTTAGCTGCTTCTTCGGGTGCTGCATGCGCACCACCGAGCGGCTCTTTGATGATGCCGTCGATAAGCCCAAACTCATACATGTGATCCGGTGTGAGCTTCAGCGCCTCCGCTGCCTGCTCTTTGTAGTCCCAGCTATGCCATAGAATCGACGAACAGGATTCAGGTGAAATCACCGAATACCAGGTATTTTCCATCATGTATACACGGTCACCCAAACCAATACCAATGGCACCGCCTGAAGCACCCTCACCGATTACCACGCATACGATGGGCACGCGAAGCTGCGCCATCTCAAACAAATTGCGGGCAATAGCTTCCGCTTGTCCGCGCTCCTCAGCTTCAAGCCCCGGATAGGCACCAGGCGTATCGATCAGCGTAACAACAGGAAAATTAAAGCGTTCAGCCATTTTCATCAGCCGCAGCGCCTTCCGATATCCCTCAGGATTGGCCATACCGAAATTGCGGTACTGCCGCATCTTGGTATTAATCCCTTTCTGATGGCCTATAATGACTACGCTCTGCCCGTCGATATTGGCAAGCCCTCCGACGATCGCCTTATCGTCCTTAAAAGAACGATCGCCATGCAGCTCTACAAACTTCTTACACATCTGGCCAACGTAATAAAGTGTGTAGGGACGCTCCGGATGGCGCGAAAGCTGCACTTTCTGCCAGCCAGTCAGGTTGGTATAAATATCCTTTCGGGTATTCTTGATCTTCTGATCCAGCTCTCTGATCATCTCCGAGACATCCACATCTCCTTCTTCTCCCACCTGCTTGATTTTCTCCAATTGCTCATAGAGCTTTTCCAGCGGCTTTTCGAATTCCAGAAATACCATAGCCATCAATGTTTTACGCTCCGGCAACCAACCGAAGAGGGACAGCAAAGTTAATACATTGGCGGCAGTAGCGCATATCAGCACACTTTTTTTACATTTTTTTTAAAAAGATCTTGCACAGAAATCAAACCTGCCATATATTTGCACTCGCTAAGAACGCACTAAGCGTTCGCAGCAAAACGGATCGGTAGTTCAGTCGGTTAGAATGCCGGCCTGTCACGCCGGAGGTCGCGGGTTCGAGTCCCGTCCGGTCCGCAAAAGGAGTCAAGTTTTACTTGGCTCCTTTTTTGTTTTTACTTGCCAATTCAAGATTTACAATTTTCGCGGCCTTCCTCAGAGTCCCTGCCTGCTTTTTAGATGAACAAATAAAAGTTGTTGCAATTACTTGCAAAGTATGTACGCAAGCATTAACTTTGCAACTCAAAGTTCTTTTAAAATAACTTTAATGAGTAAGCAACCAGATCATTTAGATACCCTTCGTGAGATCAGGACGCTGATGGAGCGCTCCTCGCGATTTCAAGCTTTGAGTGGACTTGCGGGTGTTGTAGTAGGCATCATTGCCCTGGCAGGTGTAGCAGCTGCCTATATTTTCATGAAATTGCCATTGACAGCCGGTGGTTACCGGCAGCTTGTTACCACGGCTGACGGCAGCCTTGATTTTGTCTTCATGCGTTTTTTTATTGCAGATGCTGCTATCGTACTGCTGGTTTCGCTGATCACCGGCATAGCTATGGCCGCGCAGAAAGCCCGAAAACAACAGCAACCCGTCTGGGACATGACAGCCAGACGGCTGGCAGGCAATCTTTTCATTCCTTTGGTCGCTGGTGGCATTTTTTGTCTCTCACTTCTCTACCACGGGCATTTTGAGTTGTTGCCACCGGTAACTTTGCTGTTTTATGGGCTGGCGCTTATCAATGCCAGCAAATATACTATTGACGATGTCCGCTATCTGGGATTACTCAACATGGCTACAGGCTTACTGGCTTCCTATTGGCTCGACTACGGTTTGCTATTCTGGGGGTTTGGTTTTGGTGTTTTACATATCATTTACGGATTGACCATCTACTTCAAATACGAGCAGTGAACAATCTCCTTCAAGGTTTAAATAAGGCTTTTGAGAGTCGGGTACGCCTGGGGATTATGTCAATTCTCATGGTCAATGAAACCGTCGACTTTGCCTCTATCAAGGAGCAACTACAGCTTACTGATGGGAACATCGCCAGCCATATTACCGCCCTTGAAAAGCTTGACTACATACAGGTAAAAAAGCAGTTTATTGGCAAAAAGCCTAATACATCTTATTCCGTTACCCCTGCAGGTAAAAAGGCCTTTAGCGAACACCTGGACGCACTTGAGAAACTCATCAGCAAATCTGTCTAAGAGGGTGTTCAATATTTTCTGCCCAGTCCCCAAAACGAGGTCTTTGCCTGTGGATTTTCACCTTTTTCATCGCGTAATTGCCTTCTGTGTTGCTTCAAAACGTAGAAATCCACTAAAAACACATCCCGCTGCCCCCGGCAATAAATCCCGAAAAGCATTAATCGTATCACAATTTACCATTCTATCAATCAATGTCTATGCAATCAGTAAACCCGTCCACTGCCGAAGCTGTGGATCTGCTTCAGGCAACCATACTGGACAATCTCGATAAACCCGCACAACTTGAGCAGCTCTATCGACAGAACAAGACGCTCTTTCAGCGCGCATTCAAAATAGTATACCCCGACATACGGCAGCACGCTATTGCACAGACCTGGTATGAGCGCCTCAATTTTCGGCAAGATGAAATCTCCTGGGGCAGCAACCACGAGCGTACTTTCATTGTCATTGCCATAATCATTGCCGGCTTCATCGCCAAGATTCCCAATTTCGCTGGCATAGACGAAGATTTTTTCTTCCCCCGCAACATATCCCTGATTGTCTTACCCCTGTTGGCTGCCTATTTTAGCTGGCGACAGCAGCTTAACCTGCGTCAATGGCTTGTCCCTCTGATCGCCACCGCCGTCTCTGCTGTCTACATAAACCTACTGCCCAACAACGACAACAGTGATACCCTCATACTGGCCTGCATCCACCTGCCTCTCTTTCTATGGGTCATCATGGGCTATGCCTACCTCGGTGAGCAGTACAACAGCCCTGCCAAAAGGATAGATTTTCTGCGTTTCAATGGAGATTTGGTCGTCATGTCGGCAGTGATTGCGCTCTCAGGGGCGCTCTTCACTGGTATAACCATAGGTTTATTTCACCTGATCGACATCGATATTGAAGAATTTTATTTCAACTACATAGCTGTATGGGGGCTACCCGCCGTACCCATTGTGGGTACTTTTCTCGTACAAAACAATGCACAGCTCGTCAGCAAGATTTCCCCGGTCATTGCCCGAATCTTCACGCCCCTCGTTTTCCTGACGCTGCTCATTTTTCTGATAGCAGTCATCTACAGCGGCAAAGATCCTTACAATGACCGTGAATTCCTGCTGCTCTTCAACCTCCTGCTTATTGCCGTGATGGCGCTCATTCTCTTCTCCCTGGGCGAGGCTACCCGGCAAACAGGGCAGCGAATCAATCTTTTATTCCTCTTTGGTCTCTCTGTGCTGGCCATCATCGACAATGGCATCGCCCTCTCCGCCATCGCCTTCCGATTGCTCGAATATGGCCTCACGCCCAACCGGATAGCTGTTATGGGCGGCAATCTGCTCATACTCGCTAACCTGCTGTTGGTTGCTTATCAACTCGGCAACGTGCTGAGGGGCCGGGAGGGGATTGAAAAAGTGGAACGCAGCATGGCCAACTATATGCCTGTATATGGGCTTTGGACCGCCATTATTGTCTTTTTACTCCCCCTGCTGTTTGGGTTTAAATAAATGTGTCGGCAGCTGAGGCTGCCGACACAAGTCTTGCAAACAAGGGCCTTCCGGGATTTTGAGTAAAATCCCGGAAGGCCCTTGTTATTTTATAGCGAAAGGCGGCAACATGAGAAAAAATCACCGCCCCGCCCTGCCTGCGGCAGGTAGGGGCATTTTTAACGCAAAACACCTGCGCACTGCATTATTTATCAATTGTTAAAGCATCTGGCCGACAAGAGACCGAATTTTGATCCATCAACAGCGATATTATGGATAGCGTGCAACTGGGTCTTAAGGAAAACTGGAAACAATTCAGCTTACTATTGATAATCAATGCCTTTGTAGGTGGTATGGTTGGTCTCGAGCGCTCCATTTTTCCTCAATTTGCAGAAACAAAATTTGGGATTGGTTCCAGTACTGCCATACTTTCTTTCATTATGGCTTTCGGTCTGGCTAAAGCAATAGCCAATTACTATACCGGTCGCCTTGCCAACCGTTTCGGCCGCAAGCAGTTGCTGGTCGCTGGCTGGATGCTGGCACTACCCGTACCCCTGCTCCTCATCTATGCCAGCAGCTGGAACTGGGTCATTGCTGCCAATATCCTGCTGGGAGTCAGTCAGGGACTAAGCTGGAGCAGCACAGTAGTGATGAAAATAGATCTGGTCGGAGAAAAAGATCGGGGGCTGGCTATGGGACTCAACGAGTTTGCCGGCTATCTGGCCGTAGGGTTGCTAGCTTTTTTGAGCGCTTACGTGGCTAGCCACTACGGTATTACACCCTATCCGTTCTATCTCGGTATTGCCATTTCGATCATTGGACTACTGCTTTCTGTTATCTGGGTAAAAGATACACGCACGCACGCACAACAGGAAAGTACTACCAACTTAAGCCCTTCCCTTCGCAATATATTCGGGGAGACAAGCTTTTACAACAAAACCCTGAGCACCGTCACCCAGGCCGGCTTTGTCAACAATCTCAACGATGGCATGATTTGGGGGCTACTACCTATGTTCCTCATTGGATTGGGCTATGACCAGGCACAGACAGGCATCATCACAGCCATCTATCCGGCCATCTGGGGTATTGGACAGCTATTTACCGGTAAAATGTCGGATCTTTACAGCCACAAAAAAATGCTGTTTGGGGGCATGTTACTGCAAGGAATTGCCATTCTGTGTATAGCTGGCAGCAGTCACTTCGTGCTGTTGGCAGGCCTGTCAGCCCTGCTGGGCATTGGTACAGCCTTGGTATACCCGACTTTTTTGTCGGTCATTGCCCAGGCAACCAGCCCGTCACAACGGGCAGAAAGCATAGGTACTTTCAGGTTGTGGCGGGACTTAGGGTATGTATTTGGCGCCCTGCTCTCGGGAATTACCGCTGATTTTTTGGGACTGGCTGCTGCTATTGTGCTCATTGGTACCCTCACGCTCATATCAGCGCTTATTATCCAATGGCGCATGCCTGGTCCGGGTACTGGCCAACAGTCAAAAATCCCCAAAGGATCTATGCTTTAACCCCTTCATCATAAAAGTTACTGGGGCGGTCTATGACACAGTGTGGGCCCGTATTCGGGGTTTTCTTACCAGATCTCAAACGATTTTTCCCGTGGGCTTTCACCTTTTGTAGTCACATGGCCCTTCAAAAACGTGAAAACACACAAAGACACCCCGTTTTTGTCCGTGGTAAAAAACCCGAATACGCTCTAATCAGAGATAATACTACCAGTTCTTTGCCACAACATCGCCCGAACCACTGATACGGGAGTTAATCCGAGGGCTGCCGGAATAATAAACACTACCGGAACCCGAAGAAGTTACCTGCAGCAATTCCGCAACATTGACCTCACAATTGCCCGAGCCACTGAGCGTTACCCGCGCCTCCGTCGACACCAGGCCAAAGGCATCGATATGACCAGAGCCGCTGATTACCCCCTCAAAATTTTGCGCCTTACCCTTCAGTGCAATGCCACCGGAGCCGCTGATGACAGCCATAGCGGACTTAGCCTCCAGCGTCGCCTCGATATCCCCCGAGCCGCTGATTATAAGCTTGACAGCCTCCTCCGCTTGTATGGGTGTTTCCGTACGCAAATTGCCGGAGCCACTCACCGCCAGCATTTTTAGGTCAACCACCGTGATATAGACATTCAGGCGGCCATAATCCCGCACATTTTGCGTGAAACGAATTTTCCAGTTGCCATTGCTGACATCCCTGCTAAGCAGTTCGATGATATTGGCCTGCGCCTCCACCTCCACAGACTGACTGTTGCCCTGTCGCACATATACATTACCTGAAACAGCCAATTCGACACCACTTATAGCAGCCAGGTCCAGCGTTTTTCGTACCAACGCCCCTTCTCCGCTGATGCCCTTGTTCGTTCCCCATCGCTGCGCGCTTAGCGGCAACAGCGCGACAGCAAATAAAACCATCGCCAACAGATACTTAGCCTTCCTCATGTTTAATCATTTGTTTGTAAAAATAAAGCCCGCCCGGAAATACCAAACCACCCGGCAGATATGCTACATTCTACAACACAAGGACGAGACTTTGGAAAAAAGGTTGCAGGCAAAAAGACGTATCAAGACATTCTTTGGCGGCCTTAACCGCCAAAGAATTGTCTAATTAGCCCAAACCACGCCTCCTGAAAGGCGATTGAATCTTCTCCGGTCCCTGAGGATGCGGACAAAATCCCAGCCGGCGGCCTATTGGCCTGCCAGATATTTGTCGGGGTTTTTTAAAAATTCCTCCTTGCAGCCTGCGGAGCAGAAAGCATAGGTCTTGCCCGCATGGGTGCAGGTATCTGTGAAGGTCGACCGTACCGCCATCCCACAAATGTAATCTGTGTCGTTGGCAAAGTTGGTAGCGGTAGTTTCCTTTTGCCGGCAGCTCAGTAAGGCTGTCACAACTAACGTCAGGACGATTGTTCTCATCTTTCTGCATTTTACGGTCACCCCTGGTCAATATGTACCGGGTATGGCAAAAATAGGCAACTATTGGTCGCCCGGACCCTGTTGGCACACGGTTACACCAATTATTTTCACGCCTACTGTATTAATTACACCTCCTATACGATTAAACCAAGCTTAATTGCCTTATACGGAGGGCGTAGAAGTGTGTCCTTGATTTTCGACCTGATTACTCCTGTCTCCGCGAAATTGCCACACTGCCCGGATCGCCAGCACCCAAAAAGGAAGGGTAGAAAGAGCAACCCACATATCTCCCAACAGACCCACCAACAGCATAAGCCCCAACAGCAATCCCAAACACGCAATACCTGCATACGTCAGCAACCGACCAGGCTTAGCCTGAAAAAGCGTGCCTATTAGCAACAGCTGACCCGTCATCGGCAGCAGTGTCATGGGATGCAGTACCGCTACAGGATCTGTTAGCAGCTTGCTGATGACCACCCACTCAGCCTCCCACAGAAAGGTGCTGTTGCCGCCGCCCCATGAAAGGTAGCCCAACAGCGAAAAAATTATCAAACCTGCATTGCGGATTTTTGCCATCATACAACATCCCGGATATTACTCAGATAGTTGGCGGGGTTTTCACGCGTCATAAACGCAAGCCAAGGCTTGAGCCGCTCATTGCCAAGCATGAGTCGATATAAATCCACCTCCTGCTTCTCCTGCTCCGTCATAAAAAAATCAGTCCCAAAAAGCACGCGCCGACCCAGCGCATTTTCATCGGCAGGGTCTCCTAAAAAGGCTGTGAGCTTTTCTATGACCACCTCTTTATCAAAATCACTCACCGAATACGAAACATCGGTATACAACTGTGGGTACTGCCGCATCATGCGGGCAATGATATCTACCCACAATGCTCCCCCCTCAAGCTTTCTCAACGCTTGCCCTTCTTTCGAGATCAATGATTTTGCCTCTTGGGTGGTCGGCTTATCAATTTCCGCATCGATAAATTCCGTGGTGCCACCCATGTGCGCAAGGCAGATTTTTAGGCGGGGAAAAGCCTCCAGCAGGGGCGTGTAGTTGTCCGGATGGCTAAAAAGGTCGCAGGCAGCGCCATTGAGCCCGTAGCGGTTGTTCTTTACATGTCCTGCTTCATAATAGCGTGCTATGCGCTCATAGGCACGGGCACGGGCCGCCTCCGTGGCCTGATTGCCTGCCCGGTCAATCATCAGCGGCTCCCGGGGAATGAGCGACTGTATGTTGTCGCCTACATAAATAGATCCACCGCGGGTGCAGTGAGTCATGATGGGAATATCATGCTCTTCGGCAAAGGCCAGCGTCTCTTCGAGCCGTGGATCAAAAGGGAAAAATCCTTGCGCAGGATAGAGTTTGATGCCGTAAAAGTAGGGATATGCCCTCCCGCGATGCTTAAAGCCGGCTTCGAAGTTGTGTTGTACCCAGTCGCGCAGCTCTCTTCCTGAGCGATGACGCGGGTCAACGCCCAAAAAAGGAAAAAAGCGATCGGGGTAGTAGCGTTTAATATCGCGAACCTCTTCCAACTGCGTTTCAAAAGACCGGCGCAGATGCTGGTGAGCATCCATATAATCCATATTCATCGTCAGTCCAACAAGCCTTGCTGATGAATCAAACTGATTGGCAGCCTCCAGGGCAAGCTGAAATATCTCTAACTGCGAATTTTTGCTGCCAATCTGCACAAATGACAACAGCCTGGCCATGCGCCGCTGCTCATCCCTACTGCCCATCATCTGGTGCAATGATCTGAGTATGGCACGCCCAGCCCTCGATTCTATAAGCCCCTTGACTGGCCCCGCTATGGGGTTGACAAGGCCGGAGGAGAGGATGCGAAAAAAGCGCTCCGGCGCGCAATCTGTATTGAAAACGTGCATGTGCACGTTCGTGAAAGGTTTTTCCATGGAGTAATTCCTGCTTGTGAGGTAAAAACGCTCGTCCGTTGGTTGTATTTTGATTGCTCGGTGACCCAATCAGAGAGGGGACGTATGTGCTGGTCAGCAGCCAATGCACGCACTACCAGTTCCTGGCGATCCCGGGCAACCTTCATTGACTCGCAGAAGGCTTCCCCCCCGCACGACGGATATTGACAAGCTTCAGCAAAACATCAAACCAAAATGGTGCCCCCGTACTGAGCGCAAATCCCGTGATGGCAATACCTATAAAGTACCAAATACTCCACTGACTGTTGCGCCGCTGATTGTAGGCCAACAGGCCGGCAGCCTGCCGGGGAGCAGGTGCAACCGACAGGCTGTCCTCCGATCGCCGCCAGCTTAGGGGCGCTGATTGCGCCGACCAGCCGATGGGGACAGTCAGATCCGATAATATCCCCAGCACACTGTCTGCCCGCACCAGGTAACTGTTGGCAAGAGAATCCTGTAGTTGTATACGACTGCGGATTAGCAACTTATCTGTATCGCTCAGACTGTCGGGTCCGTAGACATTCACCAACGCCTCAAGCACAAGCACCTCCTTTCTTGACGAATCAGCCAGCGCTTCATAATCATCGGCAACCCTGACAGCCATATCATTCAATTCCTGCCGAAGCCCCTCATCCATACTCAGCGAGTGCAGCAGGTGAAGACTGTCGACATTCAGCCCAATAGCAACCAAAAATCCGAAGATAAGCGCATTTTTTCCCTGCCGACGTTTGTACCAGCCGGACACGCGCTCCATATAGTCATCGTACCAAGTCTCCAGCCGGGTTTTGAGTTTGTCATAATCCTGACCGGACTTGTCGTACATTGAAAACAGTGCATCTCTCAGCGGACTGGGCTCCATAGCCTCCAGCCCGAGTTTGAAGCGATGAATGACCTCCTTAACAGATGCCTCCCGCTCACCGCCAGCCGAATCCCGTTCGTTGATTGTCCGCTCGGAGCTGTCGGTTGCAACAGAGAGCTCCACACCCCGCTCACCAACCTTAGGGAGCTCAAGCGTCACAAAAGTGTGCCGGGCCTGCTGGGCAATAATATCAATCAATGCCTCGGCAAAAAGGTTAGCAGAAATGTATTGCGGGGGCCGCCGGTCATCGGGATTGCACAGATTTTTGATCAAAAAATGCTCCAGCAGCAATTCCCCGTAATGCTTATTTAAAGGATCTTTGAGCAGTTGCTTGATGGCAACAACCAACAGCTTGCCACGCGACTGCCGATACTGGTTCCACATCTCTATGAGGATGGAAACAATAATACTTAGCAATGCATAGACCAGTACAAGACCAATGGCAATATCGAAGATAGGATGTTCAAACATAACAGATTAGATAGGTATTTAAAAAACCGGCAACCCTCACACGAAAGCAATTTGCCTTTACCTTCGCTACTCGCGAACAGAAAACCGTATATCTGCATGACGCTCCAGCCGCTCAATGAGCGCCTCGCCAAAAGCTATGGCGGGCGTCAGCACGCCCGCAACCTGTGGCAGGTGTTCATCTTGTGCCAGACTCACCGCCGCCTCCGCCAGCATGCGCGAAGTGGCCCCGTAGCCCGGGTCTCTTTTTCCCTTCACATCTACGCGCAGCCACCGGCCATCAGCCGATTTTCCATAAAAAACGAGGTAAAAATAACCCTCTTCCTGCTGCTTCGGACTAGGCCCCTCTCCTGGCTTTGGCATGAAGCGGTCGAGAAGCTTACCCCCTATTGAGCCGGGACGGGCACTAGCTACCAACCCTAGCCCCAACAGCATCAGGTTGCCCGAAAGCCGCCCTTTCCAGCCCTTACCCGTAATCACAGCCTCGTCGTAACAAAAATGAGGCCCGTAGGGGAAACCCGCCAATGCATGACTGCGACGTACTACGCGGGTATTGATGCCCGCCATGACAAAGGGCCCTATCCATGCTTTCGCCTGTTTATCGAAGACTACCTCCCGCAAATCCTTGCGGTCGTCACCCCTATAAGCAGGGTCGGGATTGAGCGCATAGGGGTTGCCCATCAGCCTGCGCATGTTTTTGTCTGCAGCGGCTTCAAGCAGCTGCTCCTTCATACTGGCGTACGTACCTCCGCTGAAGCCTCCCTTAGCTGCTTTCACGCGCCCACTGATTTTTACAGCATACCCTCCCCAGCGGGCAAGCGCCTGCTGCTGCAGAAAAAATACGCCCATATCTGATGGTACAGAGTCAAAGCCGCAGCTGTGGACAATCTTGACACCGGCGGCCTGCGCTGACTGGTGGTGACGATCGATCATGCGCCGCATCCAGCTTACCTCACCTGACAGATCACAATAGTGCGTAGCCGTGCTGACACAGGCCTCCACCAGCAAATCGCCGTAGCGACCATAGGGACCTACGGTTGTACATACAACACGGGTACTACCGCTAAGCGCCTTGAGGGAAGGAAGGTTGCTACTGTCTGCGATCAGCACAGCCACCTCCGGACACCCCAGCTGCTGCAGCACTTCTGTCAGCTTTTCGCGGCTTCGGCCTGCTACCGCCCAGCGAAGAGACTTATCCGTGCCGTACTGCTGATACAAATAGGCAGCTACCAACCGCCCGGTGAAGCCTGATGCGCCCCACACAACTACATCATACGTTCTTTCTGCCATATTTGTAAGCTCTTATATTTTATTAGTACCCCGGGCCAACAGACAAAGTGCCGGCTACGGGTATTGATTTTTTCACTTTACAAAAACACCCGGGCATGCCAGGGCACAGCTGCCAGCGGCAAAAATGGGGCGTTTTTTCCTGCGCTTCACACCTTTGAAGGCGCGTAGTTGCTACGGAACGAACTTAGGCGAAGTAAAAAGCCATTTTGAGTCGTCTAAAAACGCCGAATACGCTCTTATCCCTTCGTATGCCGCGACCACTCGCTAATTTGCTCCCGGATGATTTGCTCCTGGTTGTTGTAGAAGACATCATCTGTTGTCGATCTGCCGGAGTCAAGCGAACGGGTAGCGCTCTTGATCGCCGTGGGATAGTCCCCTTTCCGGGCCTCTATCTGTGCCCTGATCCACCAGTTGCGACAGGCGTCATAACGCGCTGTTGATTCCAGTGCAAAAGATAATGCCCAGTCCAAATACCTGGGCGATGAAGAGAGAAATTCTGCTACCTCCGCGAACGTCATCCAGCTGCTATCAAGCGACAACGTACTGTTGGTTTCTGCAATTTTTTCCCGCAGTTGCTCCTCCAGAAAAGTAGTAATCGTCAGGCACATCTGCCTGTGCTCCCAACGGAGGCACAACGTACCCTGATCGAGAGAATTGTCAGAGATATAGTAATGAAGGCGCTCCTCCCGGTCGCAGAGTGTATCCACCGGTGCTTTCACCCGCAATGCATCCTTTGTTTCGTCATACCGCCTGACACCCCACTGGTCTGTATCGCTGTTGAAGATGGCCGTCCAAAAACCATCGCGATGAGGAATAACAAAAAAAGAATAACTCCCTGCAGCGAGCAGCTGGTCATTGATTTTTACGTCTTCACTAAACGTAATAACCGTAGCCTCATTGGCCCCGGCACGCCATAGCTGGTTGTAGGGTACAATGTTGCCCCAAACCGCTCGGTTTCTTACTGCCGGGCTGGAGTAACTGATATCAATATCCGTAAAACCAATGGAAAAAGATACACGTGCAGAGGGACTCATGCGCGGCAGCGCAACATCTGCCTGACCATAACCCACTGACGAGTAACCGACAAGAAATAGCACCGATATCCAACTGATAAGCCTTACTCCCTGCCACATAGTAAGATGTTTTTTAGATGATTAGACAATAAAGCGGTTCGTCACCGTGCATTTGTTATCACCAAAATTACAGAAAAACAGCTAAACATGCCAGCAAGGTTGAAAATAGCCTGTTGCAAAACACTCTTTGGAGACATGTGCCGCCAAAGAGTGTTTTGCAGCAGCTGCCTGTTTGCCTTGACTTTGTAAAAAAATCAAAGCAAACAGGCAGCTGTTCAGTGTTTTATTTTTTCTTTACAAACTTTTGCATGTTAGTAACCCCCGTCGGAATCCAGGCTCGTTCCCCCAGTTTTTAGCCCTGTGGCAAGCCTGTGGTTCCTGCAGCGCCCTAGCCAATTTGTACGGAGGTCATGGTAAGTGAGCCAGCCAGTGCTTCATCATTGAAAAGGCTGATTTCATCACCCTCACACTTGAGTGCCAGGCTGTACAGCAGGGGAAGGTAGTGCTCAGGGGAAGGTACGGCCAGGCGAAAGGCATCGCCCTGCGCACTGTAGTTGATCAGCGCCTGATGGTTGCCGTCCTGTATGAAGCTTTTCATTTTACTGCCTGCCTCCAACGCCCAGTCGAAAGCATAACCGATGTCATTGAGGCGATTCCAGGCTACCAGCCCCAGATTGTGTACCATGTTGCCACTGCCAACAATCAGGACGCCCTTGTCACGCAACTGCACCAACTGCTTCGCCAGCTCGTAGTGATACTGCGGAGGCTTGGTGTAGTCCAGACTCAGTTGTATAACGGGTACATCTGCCTGCGGATAAAGGTGCTTGATCACCGACCAGGCCCCATGGTCGAGGCCCCACTGGTGATCGAGACCAATCTGCGCGAGCTGCACCAGCTGCCGGGTCTCCTTAGCCAGCGCCAGACTACCCGCTGCGGGGTACTGCACAGCAAATAATTCCGGTGGAAACCCGCCAAAATCGTGGATGGTGCGGGGCTTTTCCATAGCTGTCACATAGGTGCCGCGCGTCTCCCAGTGCGCCGATATGCAAAGTATAGCACTTGGCTTTTGAATCTCGGCCGCCCGTGCGCGAAATCCTCGCACAAATTCATTCTCCTCTATGGCATTCATCGGGCTGCCATGCCCAAGGAAAAGAACCGGCATCCGTGCCGTGTGCTCCAGCGGCGCTGTGAGCTTGTGTAATGCTGCCAAACTTGCCATACTTCCTGTGATACCAGCAACTGCTGCGGTTTTTACAAATTTTCTCCTGTTCATCTCCTT
This sequence comes from uncultured Saprospiraceae bacterium, assembly GCA_964441755.1. Lineage (GTDB taxonomy): Bacteria > Bacteroidota > Bacteroidia > Chitinophagales > Saprospiraceae > JAUMBM01. The sequence continues at coordinate 384,230 of CAYTVG010000001.1, read as the reverse complement.
GTTGCGTCTGTCCGCCCCGCCAGGGGTGTGTGATGATTATGTAGCATTGACAGTGCCAAAATTAAGCGGCCACCCACCATATCATCTATAATAACCGCTTGCATCGTAGCAGAGTTGCGTGATTTTGGAATTTTATTGTATATACATCTATTTTTTCGCCGGCCTTCCAACAGGCAATCACTCCGCTAAAAAAAACCGCCCCGAACACCCGGAGCGGCAATTTCATAAACCAGAAAAAAGGAAAATAAGAAGACAACGATTGGTATCAGTAGATGACGAAAGTGCAGACAATTAATTTGGTGACATCGTGACTGCCGGGGGGATTCCCGCACGGTAAAACTACTTCCGTATACTTATGTAGTATGTCTAATATGGACTTATATTTCGCCCCACGAAGCTACGCTCTATACCCTCGCCTTTCACTTATACAGTCATTAATTAATGTTGAAGAAATTGTTAGGAGAAGGTTACGAACTTCAGTCCTGCCGATTCGCTCTCCCTTCGCATTCTACCCTGTCTAAGTTGAGTGTAGAATTCCGCCCTGCCTCATACAGCAATTTATAGACTCGGTTGGGCCAGTCTTACCTCCCCCGGCAATTCCCTTCACCCTCAGCTTATGCCTTTTGCCCCCCACCATACCACCTGTCGCGAATAGCAAAAGAAACCCTCACCAACAATAACAACGCAGGCACTTCTACCAAAGGACCTATTACCCCTGCAAATGCCTGCCCGCTATTGAGCCCAAAAACAGCGATGGCAACGGCTATAGCCAACTCAAAGTTATTCCCCGCGGCGGTAAATGCAATGGATGCATTCTTGCTGTAGGAAGCACCCAGCGCCCTGCTTACGAAAAACCCTATAAAAAACATCCCCACAAAATACAACAACAACGGAACAGCAATGCGGACCACATCCATCGGAATACGCACAATTGCCTCTCCTTTAAGCGAAAACATAACGACAATCGTAAACAGCAACGCTATCAGTGTCAAGGGAGATATGCGGGCAATAAAAGCTTCCTGATACCATTTTTCACCTTTAACTCTTGTAAGCATAGTTCTCGATAAGTAGCCCAATAAAAAGGGTATGCCCAGATAGATGGCCACGCTACTGGCTATGGTCAGTATACTGATTTCTACAATAGCACCCGGAAAACCAAACAGCGGCGGTAGCTTAGTGATGAATAACCAAGCGTAAAAACTATAGGCAAAAACCTGAAAAATACTGTTGAGCGCTACCAAACCAGCGGCGTATTCGCTGCTCCCTTCTGCCAGATCATTCCACACCAGCACCATAGCTATACAACGTGCCAGCCCTATCAGAATCAATCCCACCAAATACTCCGGATACGCTTGCAAAAAAATCATAGCCAACGAAAACATCAGCAATGGCCCTACAATCCAGTTGAGTACCAAAGAAAGCCCCAACATCTTTACGTCCTTGAACACCCCTGGTAAAAGAGCATAATTGACTTTCGCCAGTGGTGGGTACATCATGACTATCAACCCAATTGCAATGGGTATATTGGTTGTTCCGCTGCGCAGTGTTTCTATCCACGCAGCAACAGCAGGAAAAAAGTAACCTATACCCACACCGAACAGCATCGCCACAAAAATCCAGACGGTCAGGTAGCGATCCAAAAATTTCAGTTTTTTCATGATTGTTTAGCTTGGAGTTGTGAAAATAAGTACAGCAATTCACGGCCTATCTGCTGCGAGCACAAATCATAGCGGACAGCCTCCTCTTCCTGATTATCATAAGCCTTGGGGTCTTCGTATCGCAACGGAAATCTTCCGTCGGCACCCGGTATGAAGGGGCAGTGCTCATCTGCGTGATCGCAGGTCATAATAGCAGCAAATCCCTCCGAGGGATTGAGGGGATCATCGTATTTTTTTGAAAAACAGACAACGGGCAAAGCTTCATCACTATAGGTTATGTAATAAAAGGGATTTTCTCCGCCCTCCTGCCTGACCTCAAAGCCCGAGCGACGCAATGAGGCTATCGTGCGCTCATTGCAGGATGTCACCTCAACGCCTCCGCTATAAAAAGTAGCAGGAATACCATAATAACCAGCCGCCAATTGCCCCCAGACTTGCGACAGCTGGCTTCGCCGGGAGTTGTGCGTACAAATAAAATGAAGCCGGATAATTTTGCCCTCGTCCAGCCTTGCCTGTGCATACACGCGGATAGCTTCCAGCATAGACACGCGATCTGCAGCTGGTTGGTAGCCTCTCCAGTCACTTATTGTGCTTTGGATCGCTTTTAGTATCGTTACTTCCATTATCGTTGATGTTTATGAATATTTGTTCTCTATGTAAACCAAGGTATCATGTTTCTGTAGCGTTGAACGGTACAAAACACTTCACTTCTTTTCAATGCCCCCGGATGTCGCCTCATAGCCTGCCGCGCAACCCATAGAATCTATACGCATCCTCTGGTGTACGCGTGCTTCTGCCTCCCGGACACGATTCAAAGACAGCCAGTCAATACGCACCTCCGCAAGTTCTTTTGCCCCCTGCCAAAAGGTATCTTTCATTGGTTTTTGTTTATTGCAATATTACGATAAATGTATACAACAGACTACGCTTTACAAAAACTTAACAGATAGTTATATTATCTGCTGCATTGGCGGCCAAATTAGCTGATGATAAATAACTTATAAATCACATTTTTTTAATCTGCAGTTTAGATGCCAGCAACAACTTTGTCTTCACTAGTAAAAGTAAAACCACACTGCTGTGCAATACGTCCACCATTTGCGCGACTGGGTATTCAGCCGCGTTCATCAAAGTCAGTTGATTTACAATACGTGCTGGGAAGACCCGCGCTGTGACCGCCAGCTCTTGCAGTTTGATACGGACAGCCGCGTTGTTATGATTACCAGTGCCGGCTGTAATGCATTAGACTATCTGCTCGACCATCCGCAGCATATCCATTGCGTTGACATGAACCCGCGGCAGAATGCCCTGCTGGCGCTTAAGCTTGCCCTGTTTGAACAAGGCACCTACGAGCAGCTATGGCAGGTGTTTGGTCTAGGCACCTACGCACAGATTGACACACTGTACCAAAGGTCGCTACGCGCTGCATTGCCCGCTTATGCGCAGCAATATTGGGATGAACATTTGCATTTTTTCCGCCCCGACGGCCTGCGTCGCTCCTTCTATTACTATGGCACTTCCGGACTGTTTGCCTGGTTGCTCACGCAATACCTACGCAGCAGACCACGACTTTACAGTCAGGTTGAGCAACTATTCCATGCGGAGGACCTTGAACAGCAGCGTGCTTTGTATTATGCTGTGGAAGAAAAATTGCTGAGCCAGCTCGTAAGCTGGGCACTTCGGCAGCATCTCACCCTTTGTCTTTTGGGTGTTCCGAGAAGCCAGCAATTACTTTTTAAAAATAACTACCGCGACGGCGTTGCGGGCTTTGCCCGCCACTGCCTCCGCAATGTATTCACCCGCCTGCCCATCCGCGACAACTATTTCTACCAGCTGTATTTTCACGGAAACTATACGGCTGACTGCGCGCCCAGCTACCTGCTGCCGCAGCATTTTGAAACAATACAAAGCCGCAGCAGCTGCATCAGCACCCATACAACGACCATCAGTGCCTTTTTACAGGAAAATCCCGGCAGCTATTCCCACTTCATCCTGCTCGACCACCAAGACTGGCTGGCTGCCAACGACCTGCCCGCACTGGAAGAAGAGTGGCGCCTCATACTGGCCAACAGCCGGCCGGGAACCAGGATACTACTGCGTTCTGCCGCAGAACAAATTGATTTCTTCCCGGATTTTGTCACAGCAGTAGTCCGATTTGAAAAGGACGAGTGGGCAGAAGTCCACCAGCAAGATCGGGTAGGTACCTATCTGAGTACTTATGTAGGTATTGTTCAATAGCCCTTACTAGTCCGCCAGTTATGTCACAACAAGCTATTTATCAAGAGCAGGTATCGCGCATGCGAACCTACTACCGGTTTCAGTCCCGCATCTATGACCTAAGCCGCTGGGCCTTTCTGTTTGGCCGTGAGTCGCTCATCCACAAGCTGCCTTTCGACCTGCAGCAAACATTTACAGGACTGGAAATTGGCTGCGGGACGGGCTACAACCTGCGCTATCTTTCTTATTGCTTCCCCAAAGCCCGGTTGACCGGGCTTGACGTTTCTGATGATATGTTGCGTATAGCTGCCCGACAGACGCGCACTTTCCCACAGATACAATTGCGCGCACAGGCCTACGGCAGTGGCGTCTACGACTGGACCGGCAAGCTGGATCTCATCCTGTTTTCCTACGCGCTGACCATGATTAACCCCCAATGGGAAGAACTCATCGGTCAGGCCTGGCAGGATCTGCGCCCGGGCGGCATCATTGCTGTTGTCGATTTTCACGACAGCAGGCTGCCCGCATTTAAAAAACACATGCAGGGTCATCATGTGCGCATGGATGCCCACCTGCAGCCAGCGCTGCACGCCCGTTTCATACCGCAGCATACAGCCATCCACAATGCCTACTTCGGCATGTGGCAGTATATGCTTTTTGTAGGGAAAAAACCGGCACAGGCAACCCGACTTCACACAACATAACCTCAGCAAACAGCGCAGCCACATGACAAAGCGAGAACTAGATATGGTCATCATCTCCGATGTCCACCTCGGCACTTACGGCTGTCATGCCCGTGAACTCCTCCAGTATCTGCGGTCTATCAAGCCCGAAGTCCTCATCCTCAATGGCGATTTCATAGACATGTGGCAGTTTCGCAAGCATTATTTTCCCAAGGAACACATGATGGTGCTGCAGCAGGTACTCAAAATGGCCGCTAAGGGTGTTAAGATTTACTACATCACTGGCAACCACGACGACGCCCTGCGGAGTTATGCTGATTTTTCTTCCGGCAACCTGTTCCTGCGCGACAAACTGGTACTGCAGCTTAAAGGAAAGCGATACTGGATCTTTCATGGAGATGTATTTGACGCCTCCATACGTTATTCTCCCTGGGTAGCCAAATTGGGTGGTAAAGGCTATGATTATCTCATACTCCTCAACAGGTTTATCAACAAGATGCGCGACCTGATGGGTAAGCCGCGCATGTCTTTTGCCAAAAAAATTAAATCCTCCGTCAAAGAGGCCGTCAAATTTATCAGTGATTTTGAAGCTACTGCCATTGGCCTGGCTGCCGAACAGGCGTATGACTATGTCATCTGTGGCCATATCCACCAACCCCAGATGCGTGCCGAGCAGGTAAACCAACAAAAGGTCGTCTACATGAATTCCGGTGATTGGGTGGAAAGCCTCACGGCACTTGAATACCACTGGAATAGCTGGACCATCTACACCTATGATGAGAGCCACTATCCTCAACCGGGCAGTGGTAAGCCTGGTCCGGATGAACTACATCGCGAAGAAGACGTATTCTTCGAAAGCCTGCAGGCAAAAATCATGCGCAACGAACTGGAAATTGATGACTAATTAGCAGTCTTTACGACTCTCTCACGCTAATTAGCAACTCAAAAACACTTAATTCTTCATCTGTTCTTAATGTATAATTCACATATACTCATATCGGCACACAACCAGTAAAACACATATATCATATTGATAAACAACAGTTAACAATTTATTAGTATTCCAAAAATACCTTTGCGGGAAAACTTTTTCTATGCAAAGGACGTATACTTTTCATCCATTTTTTACCAGTCCGGGCGCGGCTCTGACAACTCAGCCCCTGGCAAGCATGCGGCACTTCATGAAGTGGACATGCACCTTGACTCTCCTTCTTTTTTTTCTTGGCCTACAGGCACAAACAGGATCTCTCACTGGTATTGTGCTCGACGAATCTGGTCTCGGTATGCCTGGCGCAACCATCACTTTACCAGGTCTTCGCAGCGGTACGGCTGCAGACGCAGGCGGACAGTTTAGCATACTTGGAATACCTGCAGGACAACAGACAATCACCGTTTCGTACATAGGTTATCAGTCTGTTGAAAAAATCATTACGATTGAGCCCAACCAGACAAGCAGGATACAGATTGTACTACGTGAAGTAGGGCTGCAGGGCCAGGAAGTCATTGTGCTTGGTGACCGCCTGCGCGGTCAGGCCAAGGCACTGAGCCAGCAACGCAGCAATGCCAATATCACCAATGTTGTGGCAGCTGACCAGATTGGCCGCTTTCCCGATGCCAATATTGGCGATGCACTCAAGCGCGTGCCGGGTATCACCATGCAAAATGATCAGGGTGAAGCACGTAATATCATCATCCGTGGTATGGCACCCCAGCTCAACGCGGTAACGCTCAACGGTGAGCGCATCCCCTCTGCCGAAGGCGATAATCGCCGGGTGCAGATGGACCTTATACCTGCCGATATGATACAGACTATACAGGTCAACAAGGCAGTACTACCAGATATGGATGCTGATGCTATTGGCGGATCCGTCAACCTCGTGACCCGCCAGGCTTCCTACGGACAGCGTCTGTCCGGCACGCTCGCTTCCGGTGTGAATCTTTTGTCGGAAAAGCCCATTTGGACGGGCGCCTTCATTTATGGTAATCGCTTCGCCAACAACAAGCTGGGTCTCGTACTCTCCGGTTCCTACAACAATCATGATTTTGGCTCCGATAACGTGGAAGCCGTATGGATTGAAACCGATCAGGGGGTCGTAATCGACGAGCTTGACATCCGAAAATACGAAGTACAGCGAGTGCGCCGAAGCGCTTCTGCCAGCCTTGACTATACGATTAACAGCAAGCATCAGCTCACCTTTTCTTCCATGTACAACTGGCGCGATGACTGGGAAAATCGCTTCCGCATGCGCGTGAGCCAACTCGAAGATGCTTTTGACGACGGCGATTTTACCACCATCGGCCCGGGTCGCTTTACAACTGTCGGTCGGGTAGAATACCAGACCAAAGGGGGACTTGACAGCGATCGAATCAAAGGACGCCGTCTTGAAGATCAGCGCATGTACAACTTCACCCTGGCCGGCAATCACCTTTTCAATAAGCTCAGCGCCACTTGGAACCTAACCTTGGCACAGGCTTCTGAAGAGCGCCCTAACGAGCGATATATAAGTTTTCGAGAGAAAGGACAACAGCTTGATCTCGATGTATCTGACCCCCGCAACCCTTATGTATATCTAAGCAAGCGCGAGGATAATCTGGCGCTGGGGCTCAATGAAATTACAGAAAACTATAGCTACACCGACGACCAGGATTTTAATGGACGTCTTGATTTTCGCCTGCCCTACGGCAACAACAGTGCCCTCAAATTTGGTGGTCGCTTTCGCAATAAAACCAAGTACCGCAATAATAACTTCTTCGGATATGAACCCCTGACCGGCAACTTCGATGCCCTTGGCAATGTCGACTACCGCGACGAGAGCGATCCGGGATACCTCGCCGGATCGCAGTATCAGGTTGGCAGCTTTGCCACCCCTGCTTTTCTGGGTGGCCTGGATCTTACCAATCCTGCTGCATTTGAAGAAGAAGATCTACCGGGAGAATACGCAACCACCAACTATGAGGCTACCGAAAATATTACCGCTGCCTACCTCATGGCCGATCACCGTCTGTCTGATAAGCTGACTGCCATCGTAGGCCTGCGTTATGAATTGACGGACCTCAACTACACCGGCTACGTCTTTGATCTCGACGAAGAAGAAGTCATCCGACCAGAAACCCGCAGTAACAGCTACGGCAATTTCTTGCCGGGCATACATCTGAAATATGATGTCGATGATCAGACGGTTGTTCGCGCCGCCTGGACGAATACCATTGCTCGTCCCAATTACTATGATCTGGTACCCTATGCAGCCTTCAGTCCCCAGGACCAGGAGCTGGCCCGCGGTAACCCTGATCTGATCTCTACAACAGCGATGAACTTTGATCTCATGGCAGAGCGCTATTTCAAGTCTGTAGGCCTGCTGTCTCTGGGAGGATTCTATAAGAATATTGACAATTTTATTTACAACCAGACGCTCCAAAACTACGAAGACCCCCAGTTTGGCAATGATCTCGAGTTTACTACACCCAAAAATGGTGGTACCGCCATTGTAGCAGGTTTTGAGGCCGCCTTCCAGCGGCAACTGTGGAAAGGGCTGGGGCTGTATGCCAACTATACTTTCACACACTCCACGACTGAGGGTATTGAAGGTCGCGAGGATGATAAAATTGCGCTGCCCGGTACTGCCCGACACATGCTCAACACCTCCCTCTCCTATGAAACCAGTAAGTGGGTAGTGCGTGTATCGCTCAACTATGCAAGCGATTACGTAGACGAGCTGGGTGGCGAGGGTTTTGAAGATCGCTTCTATGATAAGCAGACTTTTGTAGACTTCAATGCTTCCTACGCATTTACCCCGCGCCTGCGCCTGTTTGCTGAGGGCAACAACCTCACCAACCAGCCCCTGCGCTATTACCAGGGCGTTGCTGAGCGAACCATGCAAATGGAATACTACAACGCGCGCTATAACTTTGGTCTGAAATTTGACCTGCTTGGTAAGGTTGACTAAACCAATGCCTGCCGGGGCAGCGGCCTGAGCTGCTGCCCCGATTTTTTCATCCCTCAGTTCATGTCTATGCGGCAACACATCCAACTGTCTTCAGCACACTTATCAATCACCTGCAGCGCGCTGGCAATACTTTTTTTTTCATGCCAGCCACTGCGGCAACATTCAGGCCGGCTAAGGCCTGATTTTACCACCGATAAAACCGCCGTAGATACGGACGATCCTGCTATCTGGATCAACTACCAAAATCCGCTGGCAAGCCTGATTCTCGGCACCGACAAAGGTGATGCCAATGGAGGTATCTATGTTTTTAACCTGCAGGGAAAGCTCCTGCGGGAAAAATCCATTACTGGCCTCCCTCGGCCCAATAATATCGATATTGCCTACCATTTCCCTTTTGCCGGCGACACCATCGATATTGCTGTTTTCACACAACGCAACGCCGATAACATACGCGTACTCAGGTTGCCCGATATGGTGTTTATCGATGGCGGCGGCATTCCGGTATTCGAAGGAGAAGCCATCCGTGCACCCATGGGCGTAGGGCTGTACCGGGAGCCCGCCAATGGCGAGCTCACCGCCATCATCAGCCGCAAAAGCGGCCCTGATGGCAGCTACTTGTGGCAATATCGCCTGGTGGAAAAAAATGGGCAGGTGAGCGCCGAGCGACTCCGCAGCTTCGGCGCATTCAAAGGGGGGAAAGAAATTGAAGCCATCGCTGTCGATCAGGAGGCGGGCCATGTTTATTACGCTGACGAGGGCGCAGGCATCAGAAAATACTACGCAAGCGCTACTGCCGGCACAGACGAGCTGGCCTTGTTCGGCCAGGAGGGGTTTAAAGAAGATCACGAGGGCATCTCCATCTATCCGACCGGCAAACAGTCGGGATATATCCTCGTCTCTGACCAGCAAGCCAATCAATTTCAGGTCTTTTCAAGAGAAGCTCCTCATCAGCGATTGGCTGTCATTCCTGTATCCACACGCGATAGCGATGGCTCCGAACTAAGTGCCTTCGCTTTTGGAGACCTGTACCCCAAAGGCTTTTTCGTCGCCATGTCGACCAATCGCACCTTTCAGATTTATCGCTGGGAAAAACTGGAAGCAGCTATCCAAGCCCAACTGATTGGTAATAAACTGCCTCACCGATAATTAAAGCTATCCTGCAGTGGTCTGAAGACTATGGCAGGATAGCTTTTTCCGCCACCCGTGGCAATTTTTGCAGAGCTCCTCACCTCAGTCCTCCTCCAGCCAGTCGTACGTCTTCTCAAAAATCTCCCGGCTGCAGGGGTAGAGCTCCCCCTCAACCCCCACCATGAGGTAATCCCCGGCCCGGCCGCGCAGGTTGCCCTCCAGCGTCTCTACCTCAAAATCTTCCTGCATCTGAATGCAGCGAACAGGAATCGGCTTCTTCACCGCTCTGCGAAAAGGAAGAGCCGGTTTGTCAAATGAGCGGAAGTATTGCATATCGTCGATTATTGAAAGATGCAGCAAGCGATTGCGCTAGGCTTCTTGCTTGTCAGCAGTTGGTTTCTCCTTGTCTTCTGGTCGCATGATCAGTGTTTTCCACTGCATCAGCTCATTGCTGAGGATGCGCTCTACCTCCTGTACAAACAGGCGGAAGGCAGCATCGTCACCCTGCTCATATTTATCTGCACGCGTAAGGTACAACAGCTTTTCCCGCAGCAAAGCCTCCGCCTGGCCGCGGTACTGCACCCACAATTCCTGGTACTTGTTGAGCGTCTGCAGACCCGCCAGTATACTGACCACGATGCCCAGCAGACCGGTTGCAATTTTCATGTATATGACAAAACACCCATCATCAGGTATAGACGCTACCAGAAAGGGGATGAGCGCTGCCAGTATCAGTTCACCGGCACGGATACGCTTGTAAAGATTTTTGTTGCGGGTAGCTTTGTTGTTGAGCCAGTTGTACTGGTCGTCAACCCTGTCTTTGAGGTAGTCGGCTTCGTTCATAATAGTGATATTTTAGTTGGAAAAACTGACCCGTAAATTAATATTTTTTTGACGCACGCCAACAAATAATTCTATTTAGCAAGCCAATTAACAGCCAAAACCGCTACCTCAAAGCAGCTGCGCCTTTTTTACCCCACAGCCGGTTTTGTGCTCATACGACGATATAGATACGGTTTGGACAGCGCATACACACTTACCCCACGGCCAATTTTTTACCCTCATACAACAGCAGTGCCGGCGGCGGCTCCGGCAGCCGCCATACGATGCTCATGGGCTTGCTGCCGCTGTGCCGCACGTATTGCAGGGCTCCGCAAAAAACAAACGACATGGTCAGCCCGCGCTCATCCTTGGTCGCTTCGCGCACAAACAGCAGTACCCGCTTCCCCCGCGATTCATGCTCTATGTACGACCGCCCCTTTTCGCTCTCCGGCGATGTGGCATTCTGGCTTTGCCAGTGGAAAAGCTGCTCGCTGATGAAGTAGTCGTGGTAGAGGGTGCTGGGACTGAATCGCTTCGATTCTTTGTTGAGGGTTACGAATAGCAGTTCGGTGTTGAGGTCTTTGACCCAATGTACACCTACAAAATTCACACCTTGTTTTTCCAAGGTCGACTCCCCAAAAGCCACCAGTATCTGCGCCCTGCTGTAGCGGCCATGCAGCCGCAAAGCCATGGGGTAAGGCCATGGTTTGTACGCCTCCGGCGTTTTTGGCAGTGTCGCCCCCGACTCGGGCAGCTCCACAGGCATAACAAACGGTTTTTCAATCGCCTCCAGCGCCTCCATGCGCAGCTGCAGGTAAGCCTGCAGCTCCTCCACAAGCCTTTTATCGGCAAAAATGCCGCGCAGCAGGGCCTGCAGGGCCGCTGCATCGGCCACTTTGGGCGGCTGCCCAAAAAGATCATAGTAAAACATCAGCAGCCACTGCGCTTCTTCGGCCGTCGCCACCGTGGCAAACCCCGCCGCCAGCTGATCGCTGATAAACGCAAAATACGATCGGCTGTCGGTACTCAGCCAATTGCGCGACAGCATGCCCGCCAGCTGCGGGTGAAAATCCGCCCGCTCCTCCGGCGCCCGCCCCTCTGCCAGCAGCAACAACTCAAACCACAGCCAGCCCGTGTCGTAGATTTTTTTCAGCGAAACCTCCCGATAGCTGCAAAAATTGGCCAGGCTGCAAGGCAAATCATACTCCTGCCGGAATTTGCGAATCTCCTGCACAAGCTTTTCCTTGCCACCTCTCACCCCCCGATGGATACTCTGCAGAACATACTCGCGCGCTTCGCGCTGCAACACAATAGAACAGCCCAGCGGCAGGTGAGGAAAATCATTCCTGATCTCCTCGCTAACCCGGCTGTGCGTCTTGCCCAGCATCCCCCGGAACTTGTGCTCATAACTGTAATCGACATGCGCCCGCCCCACAAAATCGAGCACCGTCAGGTACTCTTTTTCCTCGTGCAAGCGCAGCCCGCGACCCAGCTGCTGCAGGAAAATCGTCAGACTCTGCGTCGGGCGCAGAAAAAGCAGGGTATCAACCTCCGGAATATCCACCCCTTCGTTGAACATATCCACCACAAACAGGTAGTTGATCTCCCGCCGCCGCAGCCTGTCCAGCAGCACGGCCCGCTCGCCGCTGTTGGCGGCGGTGAGGGCCGCAGCGCGGTAGTTTTTTTGCAAAAATCTGTCCCGCATATACTCGGCATGCTTTTGCGTGACGCAAAAGCCCAGCGCGCGCGCCGCCTGCGGGTCTTTGAGGTATTGCTCGATGCTGCGAATGACATCATCAACGCGCCGGTCATTGCCCGTGTATACCCTCTCCAGCGCATCCACCGCATACCAGCCCCGGCGCCACTCGAGGCTCGACAGATCCGTCGAATCGGCAATGCCAAAGTACTGAAAGGGGCAGAGCAGCCTGCGATTGAGCGCCTCTGCGAGCCGCATCTCCGCAGAGATGCTGTGGCCAAAAAAGCGGGTGATGTCGCCGCCGTCATGCCGCTCGGGCGTAGCCGTAAGCCCCAGCAGTATGGCCGGGCGAAAGGCCTGCAGCAGCCGCTGGTAGCTGCCAGCTTCGCTGTGGTGCACCTCATCAATCACTATATAGTCGTAAAAATCAGCCGCCAGCGGCCAGCCGGCCAGCTGGTTGTTGAGGGTCTGCACCGACGCAAACAGGTGCTGGTAGGCATCCGGCCGAAGGCCGTCTACCCACAGCTGCCCAAAGTCGCTGCTGCGCAGCACCTGCCGAAAGCTCAGCAGCGCCTGCTGCAGGATCTCCTTGCGGTGGGCCACAAAAAGCAGCCGCGCTCCCGGCCGCTCGCGGCGGAAGCGGAGAAAATCAAATGCAGCCACCATCGTCTTGCCCGTGCCCGTAGCGGCAACCACCAGGTTTTTATTTTCTCCCCGGCTGCGGCAAGCCGCCAGCTGGTCGAGAATTTCCTGCTGAAAAGGGAAGGGGCTGAGGGTGAAAAAAGGCAGCTGCCCGCTGCCTGCATCGCCACTTTTGGGCAGCTGTAAGGCTGCCTGCAGCCGCGCACGGTGCACCTGCGGGTCGTAAAGCTCAAACTCAGGGTCGTCCCAATACGTGAGAAATGTATTGGTACACTTGGTGATGATGTGCGGAATCTCCTGCTGCGTCACCTTCAGGTTCCACTCCAGCCCATTCGTCAGGGCCGTACGCGACAGGTTGGAAGAGCCTATATAGGCCGTGTGAAAACCTGTATTTCGCCGAAACAGGTAGGCCTTGGCGTGCAGGCGCTCATGCCGGGTGTTGTAAGAAATTTTGATAGACACATTGCTGAAGCGACTCAGCCAGTCGATGGCCTTGAGGTCGGTTATCCCCATATAGACCGTACAGATAATACGCACCGGCCGACCCAGCGCCGCCAGCTCCTCAAACACCCGTTCAAACAGGCGGACGCCCTCAAATTTGAGGAAGGATACCAACCACCAGCTCTCATCGGCCGTCAGCAGCTCTTTTCTCAGCTCACTCTCCATCGACACCCGCATCTTGCTGCCGGTAAACAACTCCGACTCGCTCAGACCCGTGTAAGGGAAAATCTCCGCAAGGCGATCCCCCAGATTAGGGTGCGGAAAATGCGCCCGCTGAAAAACCGCCCGCAACAGCCGCCCCTCTTCCTCCACCGATTCATCGGCCGGCAGCGCCGGCCCGGCATGGCTGCCGAGCAGCTGTATCAGCTCATTGGCCAGCGACACCAGCCGCTGCCGCACTTTTTCATCCCCGCCCGCCGCCACCTGCTCGAGGGCCTGCTCCAGCCGCTGCCGCAAAAAGCGGCTCAAAAAAATGGGGCCTTCCTCCCTGTCGAGTGGCTGTATGTCGGTCAGCAAGTCCGGCTGCGCCGCCAGGGCGGCCGCGAGGCGGCGCGTGATGATCTGCTCATAAAATCCTTCCTGCATGGGTTCTCTGTTGGTTGGGTAGCGGCTGAGTTTTTGTCGCGGCAATGATGACCGCCAACACGCTCTAAAAATAAATATTCACAGCGGAATAAAAAAACCTTTTTCAGACTAACCAAACGCGTCTGTGCGGCAATAAGTAAATGACAACAGCAACACAGCAGACCCGCTGGTTGCGGTCGTAAACACGTGTTCATAAAAACAATAGGTATGCTCAAAATCTTACAAAACACAACGAACTACGTAGTTCTCTGTTGTCTGCTGGCCATTATTACACCCGCCCGCCTGAGCGCACAGTCCGATGAAGCAGGCTCGGCCGACAGCCAAAATACGCCGCTGACAGCCGAACAAAGCCGCTTCTTGCAAAATTTTGCGCGTGAGCGCGCACTTGCCTACCAACTGGAGCGCGACTCGGCTATACGACTGGCTGTACAGAATGGATTACCCGTACACGGAAAAGCAGGCGATGGTAGCTTTTCGCTGCAGGGGTTTGATGGCTCGGGCCAGTTGCGCTACTATGCTTCCGACAATGCCATGTCAGCTGCCGTATTGGGAAGCAACCGGCTGAACCAGGGTGGAGATCTGGGACCCGCTGTCACAGGTGCCGGATTCATCCTCGGCATGTGGGAAGTAGGGCGGCCGCGGCTCTCACATGTAGAATTCGGCGGGCGGGTTGTACAATACGACAATTCAACCGAAGACATGGACAATCACGCCAGCCATGTGGGTGGCACCATGATCGCCGCCGGCCAAAATAGCGACGCCAGAGGTATGGCTTACCAGGCTAATCTGCGCGCTTACGATGCCACCAATGATATGTCAGAGATGGCCAGTGCAGCGCAAGCATACAACCTGCGTGTTTCCAATCATTCGTATGGCCTCATCTGTGGCTGGCGATTCAATCAGGAAGAAAATACCTGGTACTGGTGGGGAAACACCAATATAAGCCAAACGACAGATTTCAAATTTGGTCTCTACGACAGCGATGCCCGTGACATTGATCAGATCACCTACAACGCTCCTTTCTATTTACCTGTTTTTGCGGCCGGCAATGATCGCGATGACACAGGTCCTCCCCCCGGCACCCAACATCGGGTTCTCAACTCCGCCGATCAATGGGTTCTCAGCAGTGCCACCCGCTCGAGAGACGGGGATAGCCAGGGGTACGACTGTCTGCCTCCGTCGGCTACTGCCAAAAATGCCTTGGTCGTAGGGGCTGTGGAAGCTGAAACCGATGGCGATTTTTTAATCTCCTCCATGTCCGACTTTAGCTCCTGGGGGCCTACCGATGACGGCCGCATCAAGCCGGATGTAGTGAGCCGGGGTGTGGATGTATTCTCTGCCGGCAGTCAAAGCAATACGCACTATTACAACAATCTGGGAACATCCATGGCAGCACCTTCTGTTGCCGGCTCGCTTGCCCTGCTTCTCCAGCACTACAGCAATACCAATCCGGGGTTCAGCATCCGGGCCTCAGCACTGAAGGCGCTGGTTATACATACTGCCAGTGATGATGATGGTCCCGACTACCAATCTGGCTGGGGACTGGTCAACATCTATAAAGCGGCTGAGCATATCAGCAGGCACCTGACATCGGAAAGTACCGACCGCCTGATTTCCCGCGATTCGCTGACCAACGGTAGTCAGCGCGATCGCTTGTACTATCACGATGGCATCAGACCCTTTGTAGCTACACTGGTGTGGACAGATCCTGCCGGGCCCCTGTCTGCCAATACCCTCAATCCTACTACCTCCAGACTTGTTCATGACCTGGATATGCGCCTCATCAGCGAAGCCACAGGTACTACCTACAGGCCCTGGGTGCTCAATCCTGCTATCCGCAGTGCCGATGCCTTCAAGGGGGATAACTTCCGCGATAATGTTGAGCAAATCTATGAAGATAATCTTCCTCCGGGCCTGTATCGGCTGCGTATTACCCATAAGGGCAATCTGCAGCAGCCCCAACAGTATTTTTCGCTCATGGTCTCCGGCCGCACCAACTTGCACACAGCCTGTAATGGCAGCATCTCTGATGGCAGTGAAGATGATAACTACCTGAATGAAACAGATTACAGCTGGACTATCCAACCGTCGGGAGCCAGCAGCGTAACGCTTAGTTTTGATGCGTTTAACACGGAATTTGATTATGATTTTGTACGTATATATGATGGAAACAGCCCGCAGGCCGACCTCATAGGTGAATTCAGTGGTAGCAGCCTGCCGCCAACAGTCACCGCCACCAGCGGCACTATGTTTATACAATTTACCACCGACGAATCCGTCCGACGCCCCGGCTGGAGTGCCAGTTACAGCTGCGCACAGTGTGATCCGCCACTCAACGTAGCAGCCAATGGAGTGACCTCCGAAAGTGCTACCATCAGCTGGACAGTGTCCCCCGGAGCTACCTCCTATACGCTGCGCCTGCGTATACAAGGAGGCAGTACCTGGACAACCCAGCAATGGACAACCACCTCTGCCTTCCAGTCCGGGCTGTCACCTGCCACCACTTATGAGGTACAGATACAGGCAAACTGTGGTGGTGAGCTGAGTGCCTTCACAGAATCTGTGTTTTTTACAACTGCTGCCGCCACCTGCAATGCTCCTGCAACCAGCGAAATCAGCCACAGCATGGTGACTGTCAATACTGCACAACTCGCTACGACTATTTCCGCTACACTCTTTCAGTTTCGCTATCGTCCGCAGTCTTCCAGTGCCTGGAATACCCTTCCCGAGTCATCCGCAAATACGGCTATGCTCAGCGGATTGCAGAGTGCTACAACCTACGAGTACCAGCTTCGTCGTCGTTGTGACAATGCGGTGTGGAGCAACTGGTCAGGTCCCCGGCTTTTTACAACGACTACTGTCAGTATGGATCTACAGCCTTCTGCTGTTAGCCAGGGTGCTTCACAAGGTGTGACAACCGTCAGTCTGATGACCAACTGCAATAGCTGGTCAGTGACCAACATCCCTGCATGGGTTAGTATTTCGCCACAATCGGGTAGTGGCGATGCCGCCTTGAGTATCAATTTTCAGGCAAATACTACAAATGCTGAGCGCACTGCTGTCATCAATATTGTGGGTTGCAGTCTCAACAGGGCGATTACGCTGAGTCAACAGGCTTGTACGTTGCCCTCGGCCAGCCCGGTTGTTTCTTTGACAGGCAATCCGCTGATTTGTGACGGGCAGCCTGTCAGCTTAGTCGCCACCGGCAGTTGCAATGGCTGTACCGTCGTCTGGTCCAACGGACTCACAGGATCCTCTATCGCTGTCAGCACCCCGGGACAGTATACCGCCTTCTTCCGGAACAACTGTGGTGACGGACCCGGCGCCGCTGCCATCACCATCAACGCTGCCAATGCTCCGCA
>CAYTVG010000001.1:0-366892 GCA_964441755.1 uncultured Saprospiraceae bacterium | reverse complement strand
GTGGTGACGGACCCGGCGCCGCTGCCATCACCATCAACGCTGCCAATGCTCCGCAAACGGTGCCCGTCATCACGGCTACTGCCACGACCCTCTGCAACGAGCAGTCTGTCAGCTTAGTCGCCACCGGCAGTTGCAATGGTTGTACCATCGTCTGGTCCAACGGACTCACAGGATCCTCTATCGCTGTCAGCACGCCGGGCCAATATACCGCCTTCTTCCGGAACAACTGTGGTGACGGACCCGGCGCCACTGCCATCACCATCAACGCTGCCAATGCTCCGCAGACGGTGCCCGTCATCACGGCTACCGCCACCACCCTCTGCAGCGGGCAGTCTGTCAGCTTAGTCGCCGCAGGAAACTGCAGCGGCTGTACCGTCGTCTGGTCCAACGGACTCACAGGATCCTCTATCGCTGTCAGCACCCCGGGACAGTATACCGCCTTCTTCCGGAACAACTGTGGTGACGGACCCGGCGCCGCTGCCATCACCATCAACGCTGCCAATGCTCCGCAGACGGTGCCCGTCATCACGGCTACCGCCACCACCCTCTGCAGCGGGCAGTCTGTCAGCTTAGTCGCCGCAGGAAACTGCAGCGGCTGTACCGTCGTCTGGTCCAACGGACTCACAGGATCCTCTATCGCTGTCAGCACCCCGGGACAGTATACCGCCTTCTTCCGGAACAACTGTGGTGACGGCCCCGGCGCTGCTGCCATCACCATCAACGCTGCCAATGCTCCGCAAACGGCACCCGTCATCACGGTGATTGGCAATACACAACTTTGTGCAGGGCAGACCACCACACTTTTCGCCAGCGGCAGTTGCCCGGGTTGTACCCTGCTATGGTCCAACGGGCAGACAGGATCCAGTATACAAGTCCAGTCAGCCGGTGCATATTTTGCCTACTTCCTCAATAATTGCGGCGAAGGTCCTGCCTCTGCAGCCACCAGCATTACCACGGATGTGATTTACGTACCCGCTGTCGATGTCAATAACCAATGCTTTCTGGCGGCGCCCAACGGTACCAATTATCAGTGGTATCTCAACAACCAACCAATAACCGAAGCTACAGGACAATTCTGGATGGCGCAGGTTACAGGTTACTACACGCTCAGCATGACCAATCCGGCAGGTTGTACAGGCACCTCCGACCCTCTGTTTGTCAATGCTTGTACGACTGCCGATGACGAACCGCAGGAAAAATTATTGGTGGAGCTCTTTCCCAACCCTGCCAGTGACCGCCTGTGGTTGCGGTACAGTGGATCCGGCTTGCTTACAGCGGTACGTCTTGACCTGTACGGTCTTGACGGCCGGTGGCTGGGCTGTGTATTGCAGCAGGATCAGCTACAGGAAGGCATCACGCAGGAAGTAAAATTACTGCCACTGCCTGCAGGTACCTACTACTACAAATTCTGGTCTGCACAGGCTGCGCGCTGGGGAAGCATAGTCATCACTCCATAAACAATTGTCATTCAAGATAAAATCACTTTGAAAGGCGATGAAAAGTCGCTATTTTTGTTCGGGTAGCCCGTGTGGGCTACCCGAACCTATTATTTTCTGACCTTACAGCAGCCAACGCCATGAATCCACGCCCCAGCCGCCTGCTTATCTGCATTATTTTTATACTTTTTAACCTCCTGCATCCCCACGCCGCGGCTGCGCAGCAGGCGGCAGACTACTACCGGCAGGCAATCGAAAGCAAGCAGCGAGCCGAATTTCAGCAAGCATACCGGTTGGCAGAACTGGCCGACAGCCTGCTGCGGCAAGCCCCTGTCGATGAGCAATCCCTGCCGCTGGCAGCCCAAATTTTTTACCTGCAAGGAACCATGCTTTACAACTTGGGGGACTACCCCCGGGCGATGTTGCTGCTGCAACAAGCCGATAGTTGTTATCTGTTGCAGGACGATGCCGGCGGCAGAGCCGACTGCCATCTTTTTATGGGCAACAGTGTATGGTATACAGAAGGTACAGCGGCAGCGGCAGCGTATTTTGACACAGCTATACAGTGGGCGGAACAAGACAGTACAGGCAGGAGACAGTATCGGGGCAAATATTATCTGGATAAAGCTTATGCGCTGAGTGAACTGGGCAGCTACGAGCAGGCATACACCCTCATTGCCTATGGCCTAAACCTTGATAGCGTCAGCTATGGTTACTATTCGCGGGCGTACGCCCAGGGCCTCATGGTTCGGGCCATTGTGGACAACTATGCCGGCGACTACTACCGGGCAGTCCATAGTTACAAAGCAGCTATACATATACACCAACAAGTGGGCGGGGAAGACCTGCAGGCGCAGCTGGCACCCATCTATGGCAATCTTGCCTTTGCCTACTTCAACATTCACGATCTCGTCGAGTCGGATCGATACGCGCTGAAAGCCTTAGCCACCTATGAACTTGTAAGCCAGGGAGTGCATCCCTACTACTTTGCCCTGCTCTACGTACACTTGGCTACCCTCTGCAACAACCGCAGCCAGTTTGAACAGGCGCTGACCTGGTATGAAAAGGCGGCTGCCCTGATTACACAGGAAAATACGGATCTACAGTTTTCCCTGCCGTTTGGCCGAATGGTAAGTCTCAGCGGCATCGGGCAATATGCTCGGGCAGACAGCCTTGCCCGCGCAATAGAACCGCAGGTAATCACATATTATGGCCCCGGCCACATCAATGTGGCTACCTATTACGAAAATTTCGCCGACAACCTGATAAAGCTCGACAGTCTGCAGGCATGCTTACTGGCATTGCAAAAAGCAGAAGCTGTCTATGATACAATATACACGGCCAGGCATCCCATCAAAACCTACCTCATCAGCCACCGTGCACAGGCCCTGCTGGCCAGTGGTTTGTACAGGCAGAGCCTGGAAGAAAGCAATCGAGGGCTTGCTTTTTTTGAAAGTAACCAGCCGGATCTTCAGCTGCAATACCGCAATCCCTACTACCAGTTGCAACTGTGCCGGGCTCGGGCACACCTTGCGCTTGCTGTCGGTGCAGACAGCATGCTACATCTTCGGAAGGCGCTGGAATGCTACCAGGCATTGGAAAGCCTGAGCGACCGGCTTATGCAGGAGGAGCGCAACCAGGATGACCGTCGCTATCAGCGCATGGAGTCCGGCCAGCTCTACAGCGAAACCATGGAAGTATATGGTCGGCTGACAAAAGCCGGTGAAGATCACTTTCACGCCATGTGGCGATTGTCGGAAAAAAATAAATCGCTGATGCTGCTCAACGGACTCGTAAGATCCCGATTGCCCGCACTTGAAGAGCTACTTGATACCATACGACAACTAAGTATTGCCTATAATTACTACCAGCAAAAAATTAGCAATGCAAAACTGGCCAACACCCCAGCCACAGAGACACAGTTGTTACAATGGCAGGCCACTGCCTTTGATTTTGAGGAGCAGCGGCGAGCTGTGTGGGAAAAGCTGCGTAAAGAACAGCCATCGCTGGCCAGCTATTTTGATCCCGGCACCGCCATCATCGATCCAGTTTATGCCCGGGACAGCCTGCTTGCACCGGGGCAGGGCATATTGTCCTATTTTATTGGTAACAACAACCTGTTTTTGTTTGTCATCAGACGCGATACCAGTCTACTATATATACAGCCCATTGATACGGCCGTACTGCGTCAGCAAATTCAGTCGCTGCACTTCGGACTGTTTGGTCATCAACAGCAAGGCTACAAGGAACTTAATCAGGAGATTGTACAGACATACGTTACGGCAGCCGTCGAGCTCTTCCGGCTCCTGATTGCCCCGGTAGCTGCCGGGCTGCCAGACAGGCTTGTCATCATACCAGACGGCATCCTGGGCTACGTGCCCTTTGATGCCCTGCTTTCTACGAATCCCACTGAGCTGAGTAATTTCAAAAATTACCCCTACCTGCTGTACGATTATCAGTTCAGCTACACCTATTCGGCTTCGCTGTTGCAGGAAATGCGCCATAGAGACCATCGCTCGACCGCACCTAAAGAATTCATCGCCTTTTCTCCGTTTTTTTCCGCTTCTCTCCCTCAGCTTGCGGAAGCCTACAGGGGTAGTGAATTTTCAGCACCACAGTTTCCGCTGCTGCTGCATTCCGGTGTGGAAATTGCCAGCGCTGCCGTTCACATGCAGGGTGATGTTGTAACGGGTCAGGATGCTACAGAGGAACTTTTCCGCAAAGTCGTCCGCGATTACAGAATTGTTCATCTGCTAACCCATGGCTTTGCTGACAACCGCCTCGGCGATCATGCTTTTCTGGCGTTTGCACCGCTCATTGACAGCCTGGAGAATGAGCGTCTCTACCTGAGAGAAATCTATCAGCTACAGCTCTCCGCAGAGGTCATTGTGCTCTCTGCCTGCGAGACGGCCATCGGCCCGCTACAGCGCGGGGAGGGAGTTATCAGTCTTGCGAGAGCTTTCGCTTTCGCCGGTGCCGGCAGTCTGTTTACTTCCCTTTGGAAAATTGACAATCGGGCAACATCCTACCTCATGCGCAATTTGTACAGCGAATTGGCGCAGGGGAGTGAAAAAGATGCAGCCTTGCGGCTGGCCCGGCTGCGTTTTTTGCAGGAAAGTACCGTCTTCCTTTCTTATCCTTACTATTGGGCTGCTTTTTTGCCTGTAGGCGATATGCGCCCGCTGCGCTAACGCCCCGCTGCAAGCTTCTTGAGCAAATCGCCCGCTCGTTGGCGATATGGATGCCCCTCTTGGATCGCCAGCTCTTTTAAAAGAGATTCAAGCCGCGCCTGCGCCTCTGGCAGCTGCGCTACCATGCAGAATACCTCACACCACTGCGCATCGAACTTGCGGGCGCTAAAGGTATAGTTGCGAAAAGTCCTGAATGCAGCTTCTGCCGCCGCATAGCGACCCAGCTTGTAAAGCGTATAGCCCTTCAGGTAAAGACATTCGTCCCGGCAACTGCTGTCTGCTGATTGCAGCAGCCCGAGCGCTTCTTCATATTGCCCGGCCGTATATAGCACTGCAGCCTGCTCTACTTGCGAGCTTGTCGACTCATCCAATGAGCCTCCCATCCGGATGGAAAGAAAGTCCTCTTCCATAAATACATTGTCCCGGATAGCCGCTAAATTCTTTGGGGGTACTTCGCGGACCTTCCGTACTACACTGTCCACTACCTGTGAACCGCCAGCGCCCGACGGGGATGAATCCACTAAAAGCGTGGGGACTTCTGCCGGTTTCTGTACATCTTTGCTTTCATCTCCTGCCTGCCAATAAACCATCAGCACCACTGCGATCAATAGCAATACAAGCCACAACATCTTTCCTTTTGTCCCCCACCCATTCCAATGGCTGTCAGCTTGCGGAGACGCTTGTTCCTTATCCCAGGCGCGCATTTGCTCCAGCAGGTATGCATTGCGGAGCAGGCGGTTCACCCGGGGCTCAGCTCTGCAGGCAGCAACACGCCTCGCAAGCTCCGCATCGGCGGCCATAGCCTCCTCAAAGCGACTGCTGTCCGCTTCGCTCATACTGCCCTGCACATAATCATCAATATCCTCCCAATCGTAAGCAGAACTCATAGGTCATTTAATTCGTCGAGCAAGTCGGGACGAGATGCCAAAAATGTCAGTAGCTTCTTTCGGCAGTTATGTACTGCTGCCTTGGCTGCATTTGAATTCTTATATCCCATCATCCCCGAAAGGTTGGCCATACTATACCCTATACTTCTCAATTGTAATAATTGTTTACACCGATCCCCCAATGCTGATAGAAGTTTATCAAGCAACAGCTGGCGGTGCTCTATGTCCGATGGGTCCTCGGTCTCCGTCATCTGCTGAGCATACGTTGCGTCCCGCAAGTCCCGTCGTCTGGCAGAACGCTGCCGGCCTAAATAACATTTCCGTGCAATGCCGGCGATAAACGTAGCTATAGCACTTTTTTCCGGCTGGTAGTGACCGTCAGTTACTGCATTGAAAAAAATAATCAGCGATTGCTGAAATATCTCCTGTACTTCATCCTCTCTGCCCCCCCAATAGATGACCTGACTGTTTACCGCCTGCCACAATTTTCTGTCCTTGTACAAATGTTTCAGCCCCGCATTTATACGCAAAGGATCTTCAGATCTGAGTGCAGCCAGAATTTCAGCGTCTGTAGTAAATAGTTGGCTCATGAATATAGGTTCCTTATACGGAGAGTCGAAGGAAACAACTGCTCATCGACTCTTTCTGAATGAAGCACTGAATATCAGGGGCAGCATTATGGCATTCAACAAGTGAATACCATAAATAAGTACATTATTTAGAACAATATTAAAAACTTAATTGTCAGTTTTCATATCTTTCCACATTAAATTATGACTTCTCTGCTACTCAACCAACTGCAACATGGAACCAAAGCGATTATTTGACTTTATCTACTACCAGCTGGAGCATTACCCGCAGGAAAAAGCTTTCGGCAGCAAAAAGGATGGTGCATGGCGCTATTACAGCACCGGGGCGTTGATCGAAACAGCCAATAAGCTTAGCCGCGGATTGCTGAAACTGGGGGTTAAACCAGGTGACAAAATAGGCCTGGTCGTATACGAAAACCGGGCAGAATGGGCCATCATCGACCTGGCGCTCCTGCAAATCGGCGCCATCAATGTGCCGGTCTACCCAACCATCAGCTCCCGTGAGTATGCTTACATCTTCAACGATGCCAACGTTAAGTACTGCTTTGCCGGCAAGGGCGATCTGTACGATAAGGTGAAAAAGGCGCAACAGGAAACACCCAGCCTGCTGGAAATTTTTACCCTCGACCGCCAGCCCGACCGCCCCTACTGGGAGGATCTGTTCAGCGATGAAGGTCAGGAGGAAGTGGCTCGCATTATGGCAGATGTGCAGCCCGAAGAGCTGGCTACGCTCATCTATACGAGCGGCACCACCGGCAATCCCAAAGGGGTCATGCTCAGCCACTACAACATCGTGGAGAATGTCCGCATGGTCAAAGAGCTCATCCCCGTGAGCCAGGGCGAAATTGTCCTTAGCTTCCTGCCGCTCTGCCATATCTTCGAGCGCGCTGCCATGTATGCTTATACCTACGCAGGCCTGAGCGTCAGCTTTACCGGTACGGACAACCTGGGGGGCGACCACGGCGACCTGCGCAGCATTAGGCCGCACTTTTTTACCTCCGTCCCCCGACTGCTCGAGAAAGTGTACGAGCGCATCTATAATAAAGGCCTCGAACTCACCGGCGCCAAAAAGGCGCTCTTCTTTTGGGCTCTCGGCCTTACCGATGACTACGATTACGACAAGTCTTTCTCCGGCTTTACCGGCTTCAAGTGGCGCCTGGCTGATAAGCTCATCTTCAGCAAGTGGCGCGAAGCGCTGGGCGGTCGGGTAAAAGGTATCCTCACCGGCGCAGCGCCCTGCCCGGTAAAAGTGATGCGGGTGTTTTCAGCCGCAGGCATCCCTGTCCGTGAAGCTTACGGACTTACGGAGACCTCACCGGGCCTCACGGTCAACCACTACCAGCCGGGCAAGGCAGTCATGGGAAGCGTAGGCCTCGTGCTCCGAAACGTGGAAATCCAAATCGATACGCAAGGGGACTATCGACCCGGCGAAGGCGAAATCATGGCCAGCGGACCCAATGTCATGATGGGCTACTACCAACAACCGGAAGCTACTGCCGCCGTGATCGAAGAAATTGACGGCAAGCGCTGGTTCAGAACAGGTGACGTAGGAACCTGGGTGACCGGCCCGGGCGGACAAAAGTTTCTCAAGATTACCGATCGCAAAAAAGAACTCCTCAAAACGTCGGGCGGCAAGTATGTCGCACCCGCACCGCTGGAAACACGCCTCAAAGAGGAATTCCTCATAGAGCAAATTATGGTCGTTGGCGATCAGCGCAAGTTTGTGTCCGCACTGGTGGTACCCGCAGAGGAAGCTCTGCGCGAATGGTGCCATGCACACGGTGTCGATTGGGATGGTGTGGCAGCAGCTATTAAACATCCCGAGGTCATCAGCCGCTACCAGCATATCTTTGATAAAATCAATCCCGAATTCAGCCAGATCGATCAGATCAAGAAGTTTACGCTCGTACCTTCTACCTGGGAGGCGGCCAAGACCGATGGCTCCGAATCGGAACTCACCCCCACCATGAAACTCAAACGACGGGTCATCATGGACAAATATGCTGCCGAAATCGAAGCGATGTACGCATAATCGGTACAGCATCAACCCGGGTGGCCGAAATTTGACAATCTGACGCAATTTTTCGGCCACCCGCAAGTTTATGCTGCCGCTAAACTTTTTTTATCTATATATTTGTTAAAGCAATTATTGCCACAACAACTAAATTATATTCGACATGCCTATCTACCATCGACTGGGTAAGTTGCCACAAAAGCGGCATACCATTTTTGACAAGCCGGGCGGCGGTCTTTACTACGAACAATTGTTTGGTACGGTAGGCTTCGACGGGATGTCGACGCTGTCCTACCACATCCATCGCCCTACTATGGTGAAAGATATTTTGGGGTCGAAAGACGTCACCCCCAAAATTGCCGTGCAGTACAATATGCACGCTCGCCTGCTCAAAGGTTTTGGCGTAGCGCCTCAGGATGATTTCCTCGATAGCCGCGAGCCTATGCTGGTCAACAGCGATGTGCTCGTAGGCCTGGCGGCTCCCCGTAAGTCGCTGGATACGTATTTTTATAAAAATGCAGATGCTGACGAGCTGCTGTTTGTGCACCTGGGCTCGGGTGTGCTCCGCACTTTTCTGGGGAATATCCCTTTTGAGTATGGTGATTACCTGCTCATTCCGCGGGGCATGATCTACCAGATACAGTTCGATACCGAGGACAACCGCCTCCTCTATGTTGAATCTCAGCAGCCGCTGTATACGCCTAAGCGATACCGGAATTGGTTTGGACAGCTGCTGGAGCACTCGCCTTTCTGTGAGCGCGACTATAAACTGCCCCAAGACCTGGAGACACACGACGAAAAGGGCGAATTTTTGATGAAAATCAAAAAACAGGGCCAGCTGCACGAACTGCTGTATACAACCCATCCTTTCGACGTCGTTGGCTGGGATGGATACAATTTCCCCTACGGTTTTTCCATCCACAACTTCGAACCTATCACGGGCAGGGTGCACCAGCCACCACCGGTACACCAGACCTTCGAAACGACTACCTTTGTCGTATGCTCTTTCTGCCCTCGCTTGTATGATTATCATCCGAGGGCTATCCCTGCGCCTTACAATCATTCCAATATCGATTCCGATGAGGTGCTCTACTATGTCGATGGTGATTTCATGAGCCGCAACAACATCGAGCAGGGGCATATTACCCTCCATCCGGCGGGTATTCCGCACGGGCCTGCGCCCGGTGCATATGAGCGCAGTATAGGGAAAAAAGAAACTGAAGAGCTGGCGGTTATGATTGATACATTCAAACCGCTCATGGTCACCGAAAATGCCCTGCGCATTGACGATGGCCAATACTATCAGTCGTGGACGGAATAAGTTTCCCGCTGTTTGGTAACTGATTGATGATATATACTTTTTTAATCCACCGTAACCTGTAGGTGCCGATCGCAGATGGCGGGCTGCAGGCTGCATAAATCAACAGGCGATATGCTCACAGCAAGCGAAGCAGAACAGCTGCCCAAACTCTTCAAGGATGCAGAGGATTTTCTGCCCATCAATGGTACTGACTATGTAGAACTGTATGTCGGCAATGCCAAGCAGGCTGCTCATTACTATAAAACAGCCTTTGGCTTTCAGTCGCTCGCCTATGCCGGGCTAGAAACGGGGCTTAAGGACCGCGAGTCCTATGTTATTGTGCAGGACAAAATTCGCCTCATCCTCAGCTCCCCCCTGCAAAGTGGTACAGAGATGGGCCGACATATCGACAAACACGGGGATGGTGTCAAGGTGATCGCACTCTGGGTCGATGATGCCCGTGCCGCATTTGAAGCAACCACCAGCCGGGGCGCCAAAGCTTATATGCAACCTTGCGTGGAAGAGGACGAACATGGCCGGGTGGTAAAAGCAGGCATACACACCTATGGCGATACTGTGCACATGTTTATTGAGCGGAAAGACTACCACGGTATTTTCATGCCGGGCTACAAAGCGTGGGTCAGCGATTACCAGCCAACTGAAACCGGCCTGCGCTACATCGACCACATGGTGGGCAATGTCGAACTCGGCCAGATGAACCAATGGGTCAATTTTTACCGCGATGTGATGGGCTTCGCTCAAATCATATCTTTTGACGATAAAGATATTTCGACTGAGTACACGGCGCTCATGAGCAAGGTGATGAGCAGTGGCAACGGTCGTATCAAGTTTCCAATCAATGAGCCCGCCAGCGGACTCAAAAAATCGCAGGTTGAAGAATACCTGGATTTTTACGAAGGCGCCGGTGTTCAGCATGTCGCCGTTGCTACTGATAATATCCTCGAGACTGTCAATGCCCTGCGCAGCCGGGGTGTCGAATTTTTACGGGTGCCCGGCACCTACTACGATTCTGTTCTCGACAGAGTGGGGCATATCGACGAGGATCTGGCAGCATTGCGGGAGCTGGGTATCCTCATCGACCGCGATGATGAAGGCTACCTGCTGCAGATATTTACCAAGCCTATCGAGCCTCGGCCAACTATGTTCTTTGAGATCATCCAGCGCAAAGGAGCTACCTCCTTCGGTAAAGGTAATTTCAAGGCCCTGTTTGAGGCCATAGAACGCGAACAGATGCTGCGGGGTACGCTCTGATCAAGGGTAGTATTTTTCCAACAATACTGATACAGAATCCTTTTAGGCGGTATATGCTGCCTAAAAGGATTCTTCTTTTTTGTACCTTTGCGGCCCGTTGCACCTTTTGTGCATCCAATTCACAACTATCTCGTCTTTGTCAGCAGCTTATCCTGATTTACCCAAATCCCCAAACCCTACACAGAACTCACTGCTTAATCATCCAATTTGATTGCATTCATAGGCAAGCTGGTTAGCAATCGCCTATTTTTGCGGCACAACGAGAGAGAATTGATGAAAATACAGGCCATATACTATCGCTTGGGAGTCTCATGCTTATGCTTATTTCTGGCATCTGCAGCCATCGCACAGGCTCCTATGCCTACAGAAGGAAAAAAGCATCTCACTGCCTCAAGAATCGAAGCCGACATCAAACTCGATGGACTGCTCAACGAGCCAGCCTGGCAATTGGCCGACATTGCCAACGATTTTGTCCTCAAACAGCCTCGGCCGGGGGAGCAGCCTGCGCAGCGAACCGAAGTGCGGGTTTTATACGACAATGCTGGTCTTTACATAGGTGCCATGCTGTACGATGCTCAGCCCGACAGCATCATGCAGGAAATATCCCAACGCGACGTTTTGGGCAATACGGATTGGTTTGGGGTGGTTATCGATGCATTTCGCGACGGTATCAACGGATTGGGATTTATCGTGACGCCGGCAGACTTGCAGGTGGACCTCAAATTTTCGATCTTCGATGACGATCCTTCCTGGGATGCCGTGTGGGATAACAAAGCTGTCAAAACACCCGATGGCTGGTCTGTTGAGATTCGAATACCCTACGCTGCACTACGCTTCCCTGCTGAAGAGATTCAATACTGGCATATCAACTTTGGTCGCTTTGTGGCCCGCAACCGCGAGGAAAGCTTTTGGAATGAAATCAATCCCCTGCAGGCCGGAACCCTCAACCAGAGCGGCTACCTCATGGGTATACAGAATATACGCCCCCCTGTGCGCATACAGGCAACACCTTATGTGGCTGCATATGCTACACATCACCGGGAGCCTTCGGGAACCCCAAAAAATGCTTATGGCAATAATATCACTGGGGGTATGGACGTAAAAATGGGGCTTAGCGATGCATTTACCCTCGACATGACGCTTATTCCTGATTTTGGTGAGGCGCAAACCGATAACCAAGTGCTAAACTTGTCTCCTTTTGAGGTTCGTTTCGATGAAAACCGCGCCTTTTTCACCGAGGGCACTGAGCTATTCAACAAAGGCAACCTTTTTTACTCACGCCGTATTGGCGGCAATACGCTCTATGGCGGAGCGGTAGCCTCACAGGTGGGAGAGGGCGAAACGCTGCTGTCTAATCCGCGGGCGGCACAGCTTTACAATGCTACCAAAATCTCCGGGCGCACCGCGAAGGGTACTGGCCTTGGTTTTTTCAATGCTACCTCGGGCCGTACCTATGCGCGCATACAGACGGAATCAGGTGGGGAAAGGGACGTTCTCACCGACCCGCTCACCAATTTCAACGTACTGGTGCTCGACCAGAATCTTCCCAACAATTCCTACGCAACTCTCATCAATACAACGGTATTGCGGGAGGGAGACGCCTATGATGCCAATGTCACGGGCCTCGATTTCAACCTGCGCGATAAAGCCAATGCGTATGCAATCAAGGGATTTGCTGCGCTCAGCCAGCTCTATCAGGCAGGACAGGCAGAACTCGGGCACACTGCCAGCATAAGCCTCCGCAAAACCAACGGCAACTGGCAGGGAGCCGTCTCTTATCTCGAAGAAAGCCATACGTACGATCCCAACGATCTGGGTTTCCTGTACAACAATAATTCACGCGTCGCCAGTAGCTTTGTAGAATATAATAACTACACACCCACGCCTCTGCTGAATGCCTGGGGTGCCGGGGCCTTCGCCAACTACAGCCGATTGTTTCACCCGAGCCGGTTTACTGACTGGAAATTTGAAAACTGGGTATGGGCCGAAACGCGCTCTTTCTGGCGGTTTAATGTGTGGACAGAGATTCAGCCTTCAGCCAGTTTTGATTTCTTTGAACCGCGTGAACCGGGACGTTACTGGCGAAATCCGGGTAATGTTGGTATGGGGGGCTCTCTGAATACCGATGATCGCAAGCGCCTGCAGTTGTCGCTGCGCGCCAACCACGGTATCCGCCGGGAACCGGCGCGAACGCATACTTCGCTGACCTTGGAACCCCGCTTCCGACTCAATGACCGCTTCAACTTTGGGCTCACTATGTCGTATTTTTATGGCAACAATGATGTTGGCTTTGTTAATAAAATAGACACAGCAATCCCGGACCCTGTCACAGGTGAAATCGATCAACGCCGGGATGTAATCTTCGGAACACGCGCCCTCCATATCATTGAAACAGGGGTGAGAGCCAACTACGCTTTCAATGCCAATATGGTGCTCAATTTTCGCCTCCGCCACTACTGGACAACGGTTGATTACAGACGGTACTACCTGCTCATGGCTGATGGCAGACTCGAAGACAGTAGTTACAGTGGCAACCACAACCGGGATTTTGATGCTTTCAACATAGATTTAATCTACCGCTGGCGCTTTGCACCCGGCAGTGATCTGATTGTTGTATGGAAAAATAGCATCTTTAGCTTCTCTGAAGTGCTGGCACCCTCTTATCTGGGCAACCTCAATCGCTTATTTAATGGCGAACCTCAGGATAACAACCTGTCTGTCAAAATCATCTATTTCCTCGACTATGCTTCATTGGTAAAAGGCTGATAGCCGCACCGCTTGGGCTGAGGATTGCGGCTTGCAGCAGGTTTTTTAGAAATTTTGCCCGCAGTTGCGGACAACAAAGCACCCGCTTAAGCAGTCGTATCCTACATTTCTTTTGACAGAAAAATGCTATCTTTGGCTGCTTGATATGCAGGCAATGCTTTGCCACCCATCACAATCAAAATATTGAATGCCATGCGTACTACTCTTTTGCTCCTGCTGCTCAGCATAAGCGTTGGCAGCTTGTGCTCCCAATCATCAACCATCACCCTCGAAGATATCTGGCGCGACTATAAGTACGCAGCCCGCTCGGTACCCGGCTTTAATTTTCTGAGCGATGGCAAGCATTATACCCGACTCGAGCGAAATAAAATCGAACAGTACAACCTCCTTACCGGCCAGAAAACAGCTACGCTGCTCGATGCCGCTACACTCGCGCAAGCGGGTGGCTTCCCGGGCACCATTAGTAGCTATACCTTTAGCGATGACGAGCAGAACATCCTCATCGCTACCAATGAGGAGCCCATCTATCGGCACTCATCTAAAGCATTCTACTGGATCTACAACCGCGAAGAAAAAACCATCACGCCTGTATTCGAACGCGGCAAACATAGACTCGCCAGCCTTAATCCACAGGGAAATAAGGTGGCTTTTGTCTTTGAAAATAATCTATATTACAAAGATCTTACCACCGGCCAAATACGGCAGATTACGACCGACGGTCTGGAAAATGCTGTCATCAATGGCGCAACTGACTGGGTTTACGAGGAGGAATTTAGCTTTGATCGAGGATTCTACTGGTCTCCCGACGGCCAGTACATCGCTTTCTATAGATTCGACGAGCGCGAAGTTCCCGAATTTACCATGACCAACTACTACAACAACCTCTATCCGGAAAATGTAACTTTCAAATATCCCAAAGTAGGAGCTCCCAACAGTAAAGTGAGTATCCACATTTATGCCCTGGCTACCAACCAGACGGTCAAAGCCGACACGGGTGACTGGGAGTATATACCACGCATCAAATGGACCCGGCAGCAGGCTTCGCTCTGTGTTTTTCGCATGAACCGCCACCAGAACCAGCTGGAGTTGCTGCTCGTCGATGCCACAACCGCTGCCTCGCGTATGCTGCTGCGGGAAGAAAATAAATACTACATCGACATCCACGACAACCTCACCTTCCTGCGCGATGGCAAGCACTTTATCTGGAGCAGCGAGCAGAGCGGATGGAATCATCTATACCTGTATGATATGGATGGCCGACTCGTAAAGCCTCTTACACAGGGAAGCTGGGAGGTCAGCGAGTTCTATGGATATGATGAGGCCAATGACCTGATTTTCTATCAGGCAGCCAAAGTGGCGGCCAGCCAGCGCGAAATTTATGCGCAGCCGCTTATGGGAAAAGGTAAAGAACGCCTACTGAGCACGGAAGAAGGCTGGAACAGCGCCCAGTTTAGTGCTACTTTTGACTACTTTGTCCTCAATTATGCCAATATCAACACGCCGCCAACCTATACTGTACTCGATCGCAACAGCAAACGTATACGCCTTATTGAAGACAATGCGATGCTGCAGGCCAAACAGGATACCGCCAAGGTAGCACCTGTTGAATTTTTCAGTTTTACTACTTCCGAACAGGTCCTGCTCAACGGCTTTATGATGAAACCCGCACGGATCAACCCGGCAACCCGTTATCCTGTACTCATGTTTGTTTACGGAGGACCGGGCAGCCAGCAGGTAACGGACAATTGGAAAGGACAAAATTATTGGTGGTTCCAGATGCTGGTACAACAGGGCTTTGTAGTGGCTTGTGTAGACAACAGGGGTACCGGCGGAAGAGGAGAGGACTTTAAAAAGATGACCTATCTTCAACTGGGACACTATGAAACGCTGGACCAGATTGAGGCAGCCCAATACCTCGCTAAGCAGCCATTTGTGGATCCTGCCCGCATAGGTATTTTTGGATGGAGCTACGGCGGCTATATGTCAAGCCTGTGCCTGCTAAAGGGCAGCCAGGTATTCAAAGCAGCTATCGCTGTGGCCCCGGTTACCAACTGGAAGTGGTACGATTCTATCTACACCGAACGCTATATGCGCACCGCTGCTGAGAACGAAAAAGGTTATGAAGAGAATTCACCCGTCAATTTTGCCCGGCAACTAACCGGCAATTATTTGCTCATCCATGGCATGGGCGACGATAACGTTCACTTCCAGCATACCGCCGAAATGGCCAATGCGCTTATCGCTGCTAATAAGCAGTTCGATACCTATTTTTACCCAAACCGCAACCACGGTATCGGTGGCGGCAACGCCCGCCTGCACCTGTACACCAAAATGACCAACTTTTTGCACGAATACCTCAAGCCTGCCGGCAGCGGCAGCAGTAAGGGGCCGCTGCGACCCGCTGCGGCCAATGGTCATCCTGACGAGTAAGCTTCGGACTGCTTCTTCAGGTGCTTGCTTAGCCATTCTGTTTTGCCGCTGAAGGCGGCAAAACAGAATGGTCGCTCTCTTGGTTTTTTCAAAAAAATCAACAGGGGGTATTGGCATGAAACAGCATCGACCCCTGCTACACAAAAAAAATCAGCTCGCCCGGAACTTCCCAAAACCTCCTCACGTTTAAGCTTCACCCTCGTTCACCCCAAAACACAGCATCAATGGCAACGACAGATAAAAAACCGAACAAAATAAACATCCTCAATCGTCGGGCTTCATTCGAGTTTTACTTCATCGATAAGTACGAAGCCGGGATTGAGCTTACCGGCACCGAAATTAAGAGCATACGACGCGGTAGCGCTGATCTGCGCGATGCATATTGCTTTTTCAAAAAGGGGGAGCTTTTTGTCAAAAATCTATACATCGCTGAGTATGACTGGGGGAATCAGTTCAACCATGAAACTCGCCGCGTGCGCAAGCTCCTCCTCCGCGGAGCGGAACTTCGCAAGCTGGAGAAAAAGATTAAGGAAAGGGGGTTTACCATCATACCTTACCGGCTGTATATCAACGACAGGGGATTTGCCAAACTGGAAATCGCCCTCGCTCAGGGCAAAAAAACGCACGATAAGCGCACGACTATAAAAGAAAGGGAAGGTAAACGGGATCTTGACCGTATCAAAAAGGCGCGTGATTAATAATGGCCTTTCTTCCACGACCTTGATTCTTTATCCATGCTACAGACACTGGATGTCAGGCTGACCAACGGTATCATCCGGCTACATTACTGGCCGGGTGGTAAACAACCGTTATTGGCACTGCATGGTTTTGCCAACAACAGCCTGTCCTTTGCGCTGCTGGCACCCCTGTTGCAGACACACTACACGCTCTATGCGCCTGATCTCCCTTTCCACGGCCGAAGCCAATGGACAAGCGAAAGCTATAAGCCGGCAGACATAGAAGCCATAGCACAGTTTGTCCTGCAACACAGCAGTGCTTCTTCCCTATCCCTGATGGGTCATAGCCTGGGTGCCCGTCTCGCGCTGTCGACCGCTCTGTTATCGGACATACCCGTAGATACTATATTTTTGCTAGCCCCCGATGGCATCGCCGGAGCACCTTCTCGGCTGGCAGATCACTGGCCGCAAAAACTCCGGCCACATATTATAAAAATCACCAATCGCTGGCACCATCTGCCCACACGACTTTTGCAACTCTTGCCCAAGCGCTGGCTCAATACGGAGGCTCGACGTATCCTGCAATACCATTGGCGCAATGACAAGCAACGACAAAATTTACTCAACACCTGGCTGTCACTGGCGGCTTTTCCTATTTCGAAGACCCAAGTCCGCCGCCACCGGCTGACGGTAAAGGTCATGCTGGCCATGGACGACCAGCTTATGAATAATGCTGCCATCGCCCGCTTTTTTTCCCGACTTGATAATTGCGAAATTTATTGGATCAACTGCCACCACAATATGCCCGCTGCTGCCGATCTGTGGTATCGGCTCTGCCTGCCCGAACCCGCAACTACAGACGCACCTTGACCCCCAGCATGACCGAAAGGGCGTGAATGCGGTCTTTGTAAGGGCCAATACCTCCATGCAGGTCATACAGAGAGTGCTGGTATACTGTCTGTGAAAACAAAGACCAGGCAGGGGACATATAGCGCTCAACACCTCCGCCAATGTTTCCGTAAAGGGTGGTATTATCTAAGAAACGCCCACCTTCCAGCCAGCCCTTGGTCAGCTTATCTTCCAGTGATCCCGGCAGCCCCGGCTCGTTGCGGCCGTTGTTGCCACTGGGCGGACGAAGGAAAGAGGTGGAAAAAGCTGCCTCTCCTGCTGTATAATAATTGGCTTCCAGTACTATATTGAGCGATACACCTGATAGAGCGTATATACGCCATTGATTGCGCATCAGCAGATTAATCCGGCCATTCAGCGGAATATTAACTGTGTTAAACTCAAAATTGTGGAGACCTGCTGCAAAAAAGCCCGTACGCAAATTGCCCGATATGTACAAAACAGGAATCGGTGTATACCTGCGTACTGCATAAATGAGCCCAGTCTCAAGCTCCCAGCGTCCATGCTCAATGCCCAGCGAAAAGCCCCCGTGGTAGCCCGCCGCATATCTGTCCAAAGAGATGAGGGTGTCAAAGCCTACCGTTGTTGGCGGGGTAATAACCCGCAGATAATCCGGCCCACCCACCGGACCCATGCGCAGGTAAGTTTTCCTCGCCCGCCGCTGCTGCCCGACCTGATCCGTCGCCACAGTCAGGCCTGCCAAAGATGCCGGCAGGTCCATGCACATCCGCGAAGCAATCGTAGGCTTCAAAAGACTGGCCAGATCAGTCACCGGCCTTGGCGCCGATAAGCCCGGAAGTGCCAACTTTTCTTTTACACCAGAATGTCCGGATGCCACTGTCGTCAGATCTCTCCCCGGAATCGTCGGGATAGCGAGCAGTTTTTGGCTTGCATCCGATACTTCGGTAGCGGTATCATTGACGTCTCCAGCCTTATTGGTCAGCCCGGGGTGATTAAAAGCGGAAAATTGGGCTGGTTGACCTTGTGTAATCCTCGCTGCCGGACTGTTCAATGGCTGGTTCATACGGACGGCAGCCTGCGAGGGCGTACGAACAGATTCATGCCTGGGAGAGATTAATAGCAGCAACAACAAAGCAGCAATAAATTCCAGCGACTTGCAGCTGACAACAGCTCTGATTCGGCGGTGCTCCAATTCGAGCTGCAACACCAACCGATGCCAACCTCTCCGTTGTTGAAGCGTTCCTATTCGTCCTAGCTGGCTGCGCACTGCCCGATCAAACAGAGCATCCTCGTCTAAAAGCTCATCATCCAGCCTACGGCTCAGCTCATCCCAGCTCTCAGCCTTGTAGGCAGCTTGCATAGGCGATAGTGTATCCCTGATGTGCTTGTCGAGCGGATGCTCACTTTCTTCTCTGATCATCATTTCCTTTGGCACGCAGCACTTCCTGCAGTTTTAACCTTGCTTTGACAAGATTAGATCTGGAGGTGCTCTCTGTAATTTCCATCATCTCTGCTATTTCCTTATGGCTATAGCCCTCGATGACAAACAAATTGAAGACCGTTCTGTAGGCCGGAGTCAACTGCTGTATGGCAGCCAAAATCTCCTGCTCCGTAAACTGACTCACTGCATCAGCATCGGCCGAACGCAGATCGTAGGCCAGTTCAATATCCTCTGTACGACGTCTACTGTTTCGACGGTAATGGTCGATGGCCGTATTGACAGTAATCCGCTTCATCCAGGACCCTAAAGACGTTCCCGGTTTGTACGTCCCTATATAGCGGAAAATTTTGATGAAACTTTCGTGCAAAATATCCATAGCCTCATCCTCGCCATTGGCGTAGCGCAGACAAATAGCCATAAGTGAGCTGTAGTGTATTTCATACAACTCCTTCTGGGCCCACCGCTCTTTGCGTACGCAGGCGAGTACCAGATCGTCCTCCTGATAATTTCGCGATAAGACGAAGTCCATGAACAAAAGCTTTCGTCAGCTTCTCAGCCAACATAATGCTTTCAAAGATAAACGATATTTGCAACAATATGCTGCCTGACTTTTGATTATTCAGGCCCGCTGCATGTTTATTTGACTGTTTTTATCAGGCTGCCTGCTTCCAGTGAGCTCGACAATGCCATTCCGTTGAGAATGGCCATCTCCTGATGGCGATCAGCAGGCACATTAAACTGTTGTAGCGCCTGTTGCAGCGTCATACTGCTGTTTACTGTGCGAATCTGTATCCGCTCAGGCATCCGGCTGAGCATAGCAGGATCCGTCAGTCGCCGGAAGCCCGTCATGCTGGCCATAAAAAACCCTCGATTTGCTGCATAATCGGCCTCCAGCGCGAGCCCCATGAACTGATAGATACTCCCTTCGTATTGTATGAAGTAAGACAATGTCTTTATTACCTGTGAGACAGGCTGCCCCTGCGCATTCTGTCCTTGCTGAACCACCTCAGCCTCCAGCTCAAGGGCATCAAGTCCATTGACTTTCACATTTTTCCTGCTGGTGACCACCAGTTTATGCGTGCTTATGCTGGAGTCCGCTGCCTCATTGAGGGACCGGGCAGGGGAGAGGGTCAGGAAAAGCAGCGCCTTACCGTCAGCTGGCGCCATTTGTACCTGCTGTGGACTATTGACCAGCTTCCATTGGGCTGGCGAAGGAAACTGAAACTTCATCGTCGGATGGTAAAAAACAGCATTTTCCACGAACCCCTGTCGAGGGTCTTCTCCGTACACCAAGCCGTCAATCATCCGTAAATAGCTATCTCGTCCTACTTTATAGGATCGCCCGGTTTCCCGCTGCTGCCAGTCCGTTGCCAGTATACCTACCCGCTGCTGGCGGTCACCCGGATCGGGATGTGTAGACATGAATACCGGCAGCCGGCCTTCTTCACCCCCGCTCAGCTGGTCGAGTGTAGCAAAAAAACCCGCCATTTCACGAGCATCGTAATCAATCTTGGAAGAGTATTCAACCCCCAACTGATCAGATTCTGACTCGGCATCACGGCTGTATTTCAGCAAAAGCAGACCTATCCCCTGGCTTGCTGCCTCTGCAAACTGTGCCAGCTCAGGCTTAATTATCATGCCTGCTACCAATCCTATCTGCGCCAGAATGGTTCTGCTGTACTGCCGGGCCGAATGCCGTGCTGTTACGTGCCCTATCTCATGACCCAATACACCCGCAAACTGTGCTTCATTATTGAAATGTGCTAAGATGCCTCTCGTAAAGTATACGTATCCGCCCGGAAGCGCAAATGCGTTGACCACAGGAGAGTCCAATATCTTAAACTGATAATCGAGGTTGGGACGATGCGAAATGGCAGCCATCGCCTTGCCTTTTTCAGTGATAAACTGCTGTAATACTGCATCTTCATACAAACCAAATTCTGCCACAATCTCAGGATCAGCCTGCACCCCCATAGCAATCTCTTGATTTTCAGACATCAAGCTCAGCTCTTTCTTGCCTGTAACAGGATTGCTCGAGCAATCGACCAACACAAATATCGTTGCAGCGCCCCACAAACTCATCATAGCCGCACGGCTAATTTTCGTCCACAAAATTCTTGTTTTCATACTTTGTGCCTGTTTTTTGTATGCCCTGTTTTTAATGAGCCCTTCCTTATTTTTGGCGGCTTTAAGGCGCCCAAAATAAGTAGCTGTCTGAAACGCATTTGGCGGCTGCGCCGACCAAATGCATATTGAAAACTGCTTTTAGCCAAACTAATCCCCCAAAATACGCATTCCCAGCCACACGCTCAGTAAACCACCCATCAAACTGCTCAGTAAATATACAGCCGCCATCCACCACATACCTCCTCTTATCATTTGAAGCATTTCATTGGAAAAAGTCGAAAAAGTGCTGAAACCACCGCAAAACCCAGTCACCAATAACAAGCGGTATTCAGCCGGCAGCCAATAGCGCGAGGATGCAGCCAGCAAAACACCTAACAGCATACAACTCAGAATATTGGCAATCCATGTGCCGAACGGAAATTGTCCCTCGTGGTTCAGCCAAATGCCCGTGTAATAGCGACACAAACTCCCCACACCTCCTCCGATAAATATCCATAATGAATTCATGAAGTTGCGTTGGCCGTTTTACTTTTTTGTTCTCCCAACCAATACAAAACTCCTGCTACAACGAATACCTCCAGCAATAAATTGCCGTATAAACCCCACACACCATCTAAACCAAGAATCATACTGACCAGTAAAATGGTGAACCCCACAAGACCAGTCGTTATTTGATCGTGGCTGTAACCCGCATCAAAAAGTAAATGGTGTATATGTCGTCGGTCAGCCTCTAGTAAATTGGCACCCGCATACAACCTGAGGATGGCCACCCGCAAGGTATCCAATAGTGGTACAAACAATACAGCAATGGCCACAGCAGGCGCTCCCGACAATGCTTGCTGTGATTTATAGTCCAGTTTTGCGTTGACTTCTATAAATTCTACAGCGAGTATGGCGCAGATTATCCCCAACACCAGCGATCCCGAATCACCCATGTGTATCCTGGCCGGATGCATATTGTACTTGAGAAACGCCAGCATACTCCCCATCAACGCGATGGCAATAGTCGCGTAGGCTGTGTGGTCGGCCAGAAAAAACCATACCCCCCAAACGCCCGTAGCCAGAGCACCAAGACTGGCAGCCAGTCCGTTTACACCATCAATCAAGTTAAATGCATTGGTAATCAACAAAATAACAAACAAAGAAATCGTAATCTCTACACCTTCAGAAACCACGTTTCCTATGCCGGAAAGGAACTCCAGTCCATGCAAACGGATATCTGATTTACAAACAAGTATCAGCCCTGCCATCAGCTGTGCTGCCAGTTTTTTCCCGACAGATACCGCCGAAAGATCATCCCGGGCAGCTACGAGAAAAAGGATGGTGAGTGCACAAAGAATGTACTGCAATTTATTGAAGTCAACAAAAGGCGT
Organism: uncultured Saprospiraceae bacterium; assembly: GCA_964441755.1. Taxonomy (GTDB): domain Bacteria; phylum Bacteroidota; class Bacteroidia; order Chitinophagales; family Saprospiraceae; genus JAUMBM01. The sequence goes on along the minus strand of CAYTVG010000001.1, from coordinate 344,518 downwards.
CCAAAGCAGAATTGAAAATATGGTTCCTGCAAAAATACCAATCCCTCCCAGGGGCGAGATCATTACCCGCTCGTAGCCACGAGCGTCGGTTGCAGTATGCAACCGACGAGTACGCGCAATCTGAATAATTGTTGGTAACGCAAAATAAGTTAGCAAAAATGCTGTCACCAATGCCAGCACCAAGATGGCCATGCGGGTCCTTGTTTGAATTTCCCAAAAATAGAAATTTCCCCGCAACTATACACCTTGCGAATAGCAACATCAATTATTTCCGCTGCCAACGCGATTTTTTTCTGCCTCAAGTCCTGTCTGCCGACGCCTCGATTCTTTGACCTCCTGATTGCCAAAATTATATACCCACTGCACCGTCAACCTCCGGCTCTCCCAGCCACCACTGGCATTCATCATGAGATCACCAAACATATTAATGCCTTGCCAACGTTGGGTAAGAAATACATCGGACACTGAAACCCGAAGCCGCCCCCTGTCATCCATTATTTTTTTGCTAAACCCTACGTCTACACTTCCCATAGCAGCAGACCTAAAATTACCCTCCCATATCGAAGGGGAGTTGTAGAAACCAGAAATCTCCGCTGATATATCGCCCGGCAGCGTAAGCGTATTCTGCACGTAAGTCGAAAAGGTGGTGCGCGCTATGTCAATCACCTTCCCCTCGCCAAAATTGCTTTCGTTACGGGTATTGAAGACGCTTGCGTTGACGTATACATTCCACCACTTGGTCAACTGAATGGGTGCACTCAACTGGAGGCTGACTACCTGTTGTGTGGCTATATTCCTGGGCCCGATAAATGCCCGGTTGCCGGATAGTGTGTCTGTTATCTGTGCCATCAGGTCATTTGTGTGGCTGTATGAAAGCGTAGCGGAATACATTTGCCTGAGCGTGTAGGCAGCCGAGGCATTATGGGTGTATTGGGGCCGCAGAAAAGGGTTGCCTCGCTGAAAAGTAAGCTCATCAAGCCTAAACTCAAAAGGGTTGAGGTTTTCGTAGCGCGGGCGGTCAATGCGATAGCTGTAGTCTAACCGAAGCGCATTATTATCATTCAACTGATGGCTGATTCCCGCTGAAGGAAAAAGATTGAGATAATCCCGCTCCACCCGGTTGTTGTCCGTAGTCCGCTGGCTTGTGAGTTCACCCACCGAATGCGTATGCTCGAGCCGCACACCTGCCTGCACACTGGTACGGGTATTGATTTTGCGCTGGTACTGCGCATATATCGAATTGATATTTTCCGTGTAGACAAAGTTATTGCTATTCTGCAGGTCGAGTATCGGTAGTCCATCGGGATAATTGTAAAAATCAAAGGTGTTGTCTGTGAGTACATACGATACTTTTCCGCCCACAGACAGCTTCCCGTCACCCAACGAGCGCTCATGATCCAGCTTCAGGGAGGCGAGATCTATATCTGTCGGCGCATCATTGCCAAAAATCCGACTACTCAAGAGCTGCGTTTCTGTCGGATCATAGTAATAATTGGGTTGATAAGACTTGTTTGTATTCCGGAATCGGGCATAGTCAAGGTCTATATTCAGCGTTTTCCCTTCCCCTTCATCGAGGCGGTAGTTGATATTTGCATTGTAGTTATGGTTGTCATTCTCAAAGCTAGACCCGGCCTGCAGTACCTGCTGAACAGTAGCATCAGCCAGTGTTCCTATCTCTGTTCTGCTGTCCCCAATTCCCTTATTACCTGCCAAGAATCCACTCACGAGCACGCCAAGTGTTTGCTTGGGAGATATAAAAAAATCAGCCCCCGCACGAAAATTACTATTCTCCCATCCCCACCGCTGGCGACTTGACTGAACGAAGCTGAGTCCGCTCTGGTTGCGCAAAAAGTTTTGAAAGCTGAAATTATGCCCGTTGGCATAGCTATAGCGACCAAATACATTCACTTTTTCATTGCGATGATTCAGGCCCAGTGCACCATTGTAAGAAGAATGGATACCCACCCGATAGGTAAGGTCGAGATTACCATTGGTTCCGAGGCTTTTATTCTTTTTGAAACGTATGTTGATGATACCGGCATTTCCTTCTGCCTCGTAGCGTGCCCCCGGACTGGTAATAATTTCAACTGCTTCAATTTCTGTGGCTTGTATGTTTTTTAAAAAAGCAGCCAGGTCGGCCATGCTGAGTGGTGATGGTTTGCCATCAATGTAGATGCGGACACCATTTTTACCCATTAGCAGAATATTGTCGTTGTTATCAACTACAACACCCGGCGCTTTGCGCAGCATCTCCAGCGCATTGTTGCCAGAGGCCGTAGGCATAGCATCTACATTAAAGACAGTCATGTCTGATCGCATCTCTACAATCGGCTTACGGGCAGTGACCGTCACTTCTGCCAAGGATGCTGCTGCTGCGGACATGGTGATATCCGACATTTGCCTCTCTTCGGCCGCCCGGAGTTCAAAGACAGCAGACTGGTAAGATTCAAGCCCTACATAACTCACTTCTAACCAATAGCGCCCTTCGGACAGACCCAACAGGGCGTACTGCCCTTGTTCGTCGGTAGAAGTCGCTTTGACGATGGTCGAATCTGTAGCACTGTACAAAATACAATTGGCAAACATGACGGCTTCCCCGCCTGCTTCTCTGACAAAACCTTGCAGGCTTGCCTGCGACTGTGCAGCCAACATACCGCTGCTAAGCAGCAGCCATACCATCCACAATAAATTTTTCTGATGCATAACCCTGATCGTTATCCGCTGCCCGTGCAGCTCTTTTGGTGAAACACACCTAAAGACGGGTTAAATTGACCTGCCGTTGCGCCACGCTATGGGATAATCGATCAAAGTACGGTTTTGTGGTGCCGAACACCATTATTTCTAAGACCGGCGGTTCTGTCGCCTGTTATCAAACGTTTTGCAATTGACAGGAATATCAGCAGGCAAGAGTACTTGACTATGTCACCAGATCTCAAAATGCCTTTTTGGGGCTCCCAATACCGGTTATACCGCTACAACAATGTAAAACATACGAATAAGAATACTTTTTATCTCTGACAGAAAGGTCCAACAAATGCTAATTTTTCAGCTCCAGCAGCGCCACACTTTCGACATGGGAGGTATGCGGAAACATATCTACCGGCCGTAGGCGCTTTAGTTCGTAACGCTCGGAAAGAAGTTGCAGGTCTCGTGCCTGTGTTGCCGGATTGCAACTTACATACACTAGCCTTGGGGCTGCCAGCTGAAGCAACATATTGACCACCTCCGGATGCATCCCGGCTCTGGGCGGATCGGTAATCAACAAATCCGGCTTGCCGTGCTCATCGGCAAAAGCAGGTGTAAGTATGTTTTTGACGTCCCCGGCATAGAAAACGGCATTGGCAATGTTGTTGCGCGCTGCATTGAGCCGTGCATCCTCAATGGCAGCACCAATCTCCTCTATGCCCACGACCTTTTGTACCCGATCTGCCATGTAGAGCGCAATACTGCCGATACCTGTATACAAATCGTATACATTTTCATCGCCTTTGCAGTCTGCCATCTCCACCACCAGATCATACAAGTTAACTGCCTGCCTGGTATTGGTCTGAAAAAATGACTTTGGCCCAATGACAAAGCGCACATGCCCCAGTTGCTCTTCGATATATCCCTTTCCATGAAATGTCCGCATTTCAAGGTCAAGCAGAAACTCATTGAGTTTGGGATTAATACAATAAATCAGGGTGCTGATTTCCGGGAAAGCCTCAACCACTGCCTGTAGAAAGGGCTGTATTTCCGCTGCCTCGTCGCGATGAAAAGCAATGATTACCATCGTCTCCCCCAGGCTGCTCGTGCGGATGAGCAGCTGCCGCAGCAAGCCTTTTTGCTCGCGCATATCGAAAAAAGGCAGCTGCATGCTGCGCGCAAGCGCTGCTATGCCGTTGCGTATCTCATTGCTTGGCGAAGCCTGCAGCCAGCAATGAGTTATAGGCAAAATTTTGTCATAGACACCCGGGCGATGGAAGCCTATGACATCTTCGAAAGTACTCACCTCCGTGGCAATCTCCTCGGCTGTGAGCCAACGACGATTGGCGCAACCAAACTCCAGCTTATTGCGATAGTAGGTAGTCTCATCAGCTCCCAGAATGGGCTCAAGTTGGTCAAATTCCAGCTTAGCAAGATGCCGGACAGCATCGGCTACCTGCTGTTGTTTGTGGCGAAGCTGAGCTTCATACGAAAGATGCTGCCATTTGCAGCCGCCGCAACTGCCGAAGTGCGCACAGAATGGCTCTACCCGATCAGGAGAAGCCTCCTTAAGCTGCTTGGCAACACCAAACTGAACGCCCTTTTTGCGCTTGATTACCAATACATCCTGTACATCTCCGGGCACTGCTCCCTCAGCAAAGATCACCCGCCCCTCGGCATCGCGCCCTACGGCCATCCCCTTATCGGCAAGACCTGTAAACCTTACATTGGCAACCATTTGTGGTTTGTTGCGACTTCTCCCCATAAGACCTTCTGTTATACATTTTGCCGCGAGGCTCAGTGCATTTGCACAAAGTCCTCGCGGCAAAATTATGTTAATGACACCTCAAAAATCACAGTCCCAATCCGCGTATTGTCAGCTGTGGCAGCATGCTACCAGCCCTGCAACAACGTCTTGAAATCTACCCGCCTGCGAATGATGTTTTCCAGTTCACTGATGGAAACACGCTCCTGCTGCATGCTGTCGCGCTCGCGCAGCGTGACCGTATTGTTTTCGAGTGTTTCAAAGTCAACCGTGATACAGAAAGGTGTACCAATGGCATCCTGCCGGCGGTACAGTTTCCCGATAGAACCCGTATCGTCGTACTGCACAGGGAAGCTAAAGCGCAGATCATTGAAGATGTCCTGAGCTGCTTTCACCAAAGATTCCTCATTGCGCTTGAGCGGAAAAATAGCCGCTTTGATGGGTGCCAGCGCAGGCGGCAGCTTGAGTACATCACGGGTATTTCCTTCCTCTCCTGAGCCGCCAACTTCTTCTTCTACCAGCGCATTGCTCAGCATAGCCAAGAACATCCGGTCTGCTCCAATAGACGTTTCCACTACATACGGCACATAGCTTTCGTTGCGCTCGGGATCAAAATACTGAAGCTTCTTGCCCGACAACTCCTGGTGATTGCGCAAGTCAAAATCTGTACGCGAGTGTATCCCCTCAAGCTCCCGAAAACCAAAAGGAAATTCGAACTGGATATCAACAGCGGCATCGGCATAGTGCGCAAGATTGTCATGATCTTTAAAGCGCAGTTTTTCTGCCGGCGTGCCAAGTGCCAGGTGCCAGGCCATGCGCCTTTCTTTCCAGTAAGCGTACCACTCTTGTTGTGTGCCCGGCGGAATAAAAAACTGCATCTCCATCTGCTCGAATTCGCGCATGCGGAAGATGAACTGCCGTGCTACTATCTCGTTGCGGAAAGCTTTCCCTATCTGCGCAATGCCGAAAGGCAGTTTTTGCCGCGTCGTCTTTTGTACATTCAGAAAATTGACAAAAATACCCTGTGCCGTCTCCGGGCGCAGATAAAGCTTGCCTTCTTCTCCGGCAATATTGCCAAGTTGGGTGAAAAACATGAGGTTGAACTGGCGGACATCTGTCCAGTTGCGGGAACCCGTATCGGGATCTGCTATCTCCAGCTCCTCGATTAGCCCTTTGAGTGCCTCCATATCACCTGCACTCATCGCGGCTGCAAGCCGCTCCGTCAGGCTATTAACCTGCTGCTGGTACTCGACCACCCGCGGATTTGTGCTGCGGAAGAGCGCCTCATCAAAATCTGCAAAGCGCTTTTTCGCCTTTTCTACCTCTTTGTCAATTTTCGCACCTATCTTTTCGATGGCATCTTCGATCAAGGTATCCGCACGGTAACGTTTTTTGCTGTCCTTGTTATCCACCAACGGGTCGTTGAAAGCGTCAACATGGCCAGAAGCTTTCCATGTTTTGGGGTGCATGAAAATGGCTGCATCAATGCCAACAATATTTTGATGCATTTGCACCATGGCACGCCACCAGTATTCTTTGATGTTATTTTTTAACGCCACACCGTAGGGACCGTAATCATATACCGCCCCAAGACCATCATAAATTTCGCTGGAAGGGTAAATAAAGCCATATTCCTTACAGTGTGCGGTAAGTTTCTTAAAAACATCACTTTGTTGCTGTGCCATTGTCTTCAATCTTTTGGAGTTGCAAAGATATGTATTTGCCCACATAGTATGACCTTTCCACCCCCCACTGTTAGTCCATTCGGCTAAAATGCAGCTAATTTTCCGGCAAAATATCCGTGCGCTCCCCACTAAATGATGCCGATGTGTTAACTTTACATCTTTATGAATCACGAGCTTTAACCAAAATCATTTGCCGACCATGAGTGAACTGCGTCCCTGGCTCAAGCACTATCCCGCTGGTGTGCCGGCCAATATTGATACCAATACCTACGCGACCGTCGTACAGTTGTTGGAAGAAACTTTCCAGAAATACGGCGATGCGCCCGCCTTTGCTTGTATGGGCAAGTCTATGTCTTTCACAGAAATCGAACTGCTCTCGCGACATTTCGGTGCCTACCTGCATTCGCGCGGCCTGCAGCCAGGCGATAAGATAGCCATCATGATGCCCAACCTGCTACAATACCCCATTGCTTTGTTTGGCGCACTTCGCGCAGGCCTCGTAGTTGTCAATACCAATCCGCTGTATACGCCCCGCGAAATGCTGCATCAGTTTGATGACTCGGGTGTCAAGGCGATTGTTATTGCCGAAAATTTTGCTGCCAACCTCCAGGCGATTGTCAAAGAAACCCAGATCAAAACAGTCATCTTGGCCAGTATAGGAGAGATGTTGGGCTTCCCCAAAGGCAACATCGTCAATTTTGTGGTCAGGCGCATCAAAAAAATGGTGCCTCCCTTCCACCTGGCCAATACTGTTCCCTTCATGGAGGCCCTTAAACACGGGCGCAAATTTACGCTGCCGTCTTTCAAAGCTTCAGCAGATGATGTCATCCTGCTGCAGTATACAGGTGGCACAACTGGTGTTTCCAAAGGCGCTATGCTGACCAATAAAAACATCGTCAGCAATATGCTCCAGATCAAAGCCTGGATGAATCCCTATCTTAAAGAAAAGGCAGAAGTAGCTCTTTGTCCGCTACCGCTCTACCATATCTTCGCTTTCACGGTCAATGCACTGGCACTGATGAGCTTTGGTACCCTCAACCTATTGATCACCAACGCGAGAGATCTCAATTCCATCATCAAAACCATGAAGGACTATCCCGTCTCTGTCATCACAGGCGTCAATACCCTTTTCAACGGATTGCTCAACCACCCGCAATTTGCCGGCCTCAACTTCAGCTACCTGAAAGTAACTGTAGGCGGTGGTATGGCCGTCCAGCGCGCTGTCGCGGAACGCTGGCAGCAAACAACCGGCTGCATCCTCGCTGAAGGATTCGGCATGACAGAATCGAGCCCCGTGGTGAGCGTAAATCCGCTCGATAACACCTGCCGCATAGGCTCCATAGGCTTACCCATGCCCTCCACTGATGTGCGGATTGTCGACGAAAAAGGTATTGTACAGCCCCCGGGCGGCATAGGTGAAATACAGGTCAAAGGACCACAGGTGATGAAAGGCTATTTCAACAGGCCCGAATCAACAGCTCAGACAATTCAGGATGGCTGGCTGTGTACAGGTGATATCGGTATGATGACAGAAGACGGGTTCTTCTCCATCGTTGACCGTAAAAAAGATATGATTCTCGTATCCGGATTCAACGTTTACCCCAATGAGGTCGAGGAAGTGATTATCATGCACCCCAAAGTGCTGGAAGTTGCTGCCATCGGCGTGGCAGATGAAAAATCCGGTGAAGTCGTCAAAGTTTTTGTCGTACGTAAAGATCCCGGCCTCACTACGGACGAAATCATTAGCCACTGTCGCACCAACCTGACAGGATATAAGATTCCCAAGTATGTTGAATTTCGCGACGAGCTTCCCAAAACCAACGTAGGAAAAATTTTGCGCCGCGCCCTGCGCGACCAGGAAAAACCTGCTTAATGCATAGTAGATATGAATGATGAACATACTGGGCTGTATGGCCGTATCCAGGAGTGCGTGAGCTTCTTACAGAAGCGAACAGATCTCCGGCCTCAGCTGGGTTTTATTCTGGGGACAGGCCTCAGTGGACTCGCTAATGAAATTGAAACTGTCTTTAGTATTGATTATGCCCGCATCCCTCATTTTCCGGTCTCTACCGTCGAAAGTCATCAGGGAAAACTGATTTTTGGCTACCTGGCCGGGCGGCCAGTCGTAGCCATGGCAGGGCGTTTCCATTTCTATGAGGGTTATAGCATGCAGCAGCTTACCTTCCCTGTGCGTGTTCTCAAATTTTTGGGTATCGAGCGGTTGATTATCTCCAATGCTGCAGGCAGCACCAACCCTTCCATCAATATGGGGGATATTGTCTTCGTTCGCGATCATATTAATCTGCAGGCTGACAATCCGTTGCGAGGCTACAATGATGAGCGGCTGGGACCACGATTCCCTGACATGCTGCAAACCTATGATCGAGCCCTTAATGCGCGGGCACTGGCCATTGCAGCCGAACTGGGCGTGGCAGCGCACGAAGGTGTCTACGTTGCCTTGCAGGGTCCCAATCTTGAAACCCCCGCCGAATACCATTTTTTACATGTCATCGGCGGGGATCTCGTCGGAATGTCAACGGTACCGGAAGTACTTGTTGCCCGGCACATGGAACTGCCTGTACTGGTGGTTTCTGTTGTCTCCAACAAGTGTTACCCACTCTCAGAAATTCGGGAAACTTCCCTGCAGGATGTTATTAGTGCCGTTCAGGCGGCAGAGCCAGGACTAAAGGCAGTCATACTAAAATTACTGCCCAGCCTGTGATCACTACCCACGTCTGTGGGGAGGGGGGGCTGCGCCACCACCGTGCTCGCGCCGATGGCGCAGCTCCTCCAGCATCTCCCGTTTAAATTCGCGGTCAGCTTCGGGAAATTTGACAATCTTTGATGCGGGTACTACCTGCTTGAAACGCTCATAATAGCGGCGACGCAGCGCCAAAAGCTCCTCATCAAGCCTGAACGACTGCTCTATTCGCCGCTCTGCATCCGCTTCGCTGATTGAGGCAGCAGGTCGCTCCAGATCGTACTTGAGAAAAATACGCTCACGCTCCTCCTCCATCTCATTATACAATGGCCAGAAGCGTTCTGCCTCCTGCGGACTTAGCTCCAGCCTGCTTGTGATATAAGCAACGCGCTGAGCCTTTATCCTTGCATTTTGCATACCTCTGCCTTGAAAGTCACCAGTCACTTGCCCCTGTATGCCCGAAAGACATAGCAGCAAGATACCCGGCAGCAACATTAAATGCAGCTTTTTCATATACAATCGATTTAATGAATGAAGTAATATTGATTTAGTTGTCTCTTTGCGGTCATTGGCTGGTTTTTTGTACGCTGCCTACGGCTCCGCCCCCTGAGAGACGGGCCAACTATATGATCGATCTGTGCATACGCACCGTCCAACTTAAAGTGTATCGTCGTCTGAATGTTCGGGCGGGGAAATTTTCCCTACTTTGGCAGACGCTGCCGATCTCCGGGGAGCTGTACCGGGTGCATCTTCCACCTCAATCAGCCCGGTCTCCAGTAGCAATGCCAGATCAAATGCATGAAGGTTGTCTTCAAGATAAGTTTCCAGTTCTTCATCGGATATCGAAGCCAGTCCCTTGTCGTTTGGAGATGCCGGGCCGGCAGGCTGCTGTCTCCATACCGCTACAACAATCAGCAGGCTAATCCCGGCAGCTACGGCCCACCACCTGATGCGGCGGCTGATTACGCCTCCTTGTTGCTCCTTTCGAGTCAATTCGCCCAATAATACTGTCTTTACCATGGCCTCCTGTTTGTTTTTCGCCAGAGGCGCATATCCATCCGGGCGTCCGTACAACGAAGACAACAGCGGAGAATCAGACAACTCCTCCCGTATGCAAGACTGCTCGTCCTTTGTTTTCATATCGTCTGTTCTGTAAGTAAGCGTTCAATTTTTTTGACTGCATGATGAAAATTGGCTTTGAGCCCTCCAACCGAAGTGTTCAGGATAAGCGAAATGTCATCATAGCTCAATCCGTCAAAATATCGCAACATAAATACCAGTCGTTGTTTATCCGGCAATCGGCCCAGCGCTGCCAGCAGCCGGGCCTGGATTTCATCCCCCTCAAAGTCAGTAGGGCTGGAAACCTGCGCGATAGCTGCCCTCGTAGTGTCATCATCTAAAGACACTGTCGTTCGCCTCTTTTCCTTTGCGATAAACAGCAGCGCCTCGTTGGTCGCTATCCGGTACAACCAGGTGTACAGCTTACTCTCACCCTTAAAATCCGGCAGATGCTGCCATACCTTCAACAGTGTATTTTGAAAAACATCCTCTGCATCAGGCGCTGAGCTGAGCAACCGGCGGATATGTCCGTAGAGTCGGCCACCATAAGCATCTACCAACAGGCGGAAACTTTCCTGATGCACTTGCTCCTCCGACAGCTGTGGTATATCCTGATTTGGTATCAAGCTGAAATATCATTTTCTTAACCATTGGATAACGGCAACACGGCAGGGTTTAATGCACCGGCAAATATTGAGCTAAAAAATATCGGCCAAATTTTGGCCCTCAAAATCAAAGCATAGCATACAAACAAAAACGGAAGCTGCGCCTGACTGACGCAACTTCCGTTTTATATTGATAGCCCGGATCGACAGGGATTCGGGTCATCAGTTATGTGTCATTTTTAATACCGTAAGGCCTAGCCCCCTAACGCAGCAGCTCCGCCAACAATTTCGAGGATTTCATTGGTGATGGCTTCCTGACGAGCTTTGTTATAAGAAATTTTCAGATCCCGAAGCAGCTCGTCCGCATTTTCCGTAGCCTTATCCATAGCCGTCATACGAGCCCCATGTTCAGAAGCATGGGTATCCAGCAGAAATTTGTGAAACTGCGTCTGCAAGATGGTGGGGATGAGGTAATCCAGCAACTCTTTCTTGTCAGGTTCAAAGAGATAATCGGCCCGAAGTTGCTTATCACCAGCAACTTTCTCGATTTTAGCAACCGGCAGGAAGGGCAGGTGAATTGTATACTGTACAGCAGCATTTTTGAACTGACCATAAGCAACCTCTACGGCATCATACTGTCCGGAAGCAAAAGCATCCATCAGTCGCTGGGAAACCCGGCGGGTATTGTCGAAAGAGAGATTATCCGACAGCAGCACATACTCATCAATGACATTCACTGACTGGCTGTAGCGCTTGCGGAAGAAATCATACCCCCGTTTTCCTATACAAATCACGTCGACATTACCGTTGGCGTAAGCACCGGCAAACTTATTTTCCAGTGCCTGGACAGCAGCTTTCAGAACGTTGGAATTGAAAGCACCGCACAGCCCTCTGTTGGAAGTAACCACCACCAAACAGGCCTTTCCAATTGGCCGTTCGACACCGAAGGGAGAATCGACATCACCTTCGAGGTTTGACAAGATATTGCGCAGCATATTGTCGAGGCGATCGGCATAGGGCCTCAATTGCACGATAGCCTGCTGAGCACGGCGCAGCTTGGCAGCCGAAACCATTTTCATGGCTTTCGTAATCTGCTGTGTATTTTGCACCGAACGAATTCTCTCTCTGACCTCTTTTAAGCTTCCAGCCATGGAATCAAGCTATTTGTAGAGTGCTGCCTGCAACTTGCGCTTCAGGCAGCACTTTTATTTCATAATTAGACAAGCCCGGGCAGTGTATCCACTACCCAAAGGCACTACTTCTTATATTTAGCAGAAAGATCTGAAGCGATTTGCTCCAGCACCTTCAGGTCGGCATCGTCCAGTTTGCCTGCCCGGAAATTAGACAACACCTGTGGGTAGCTCTGCTCCAGCTCGATCATCAGCAGTTCTTCGAACTCACCGACTTTATCTACCGGCACATCGCGCAGACGACCTTTGGTACCCAGATAAATGATAGCCACCTGCTTTTCAACAGCCACCGGAGAATACTGAGGCTGCTTCAGGATTTCCACGTTGCGCTTACCTTTTTCCAGTACCGCCATGGTAGCAGCATCAAGATCGGAGCCAAACTTAGAGAAGGCTTCAAGCTCGCGGTACTGCGCCTGGTCGAGCTTCAGTGTACCAGCCACTTTCTTCATCGACTTGATCTGTGCGTTACCCCCTACACGGCTCACAGAGATACCTACGTTGATAGCAGGGCGAATACCCGCGTTGAACAGGTTGGCCTCGAGGAATATCTGTCCGTCGGTAATCGAGATAACGTTGGTCGGGATATAAGCAGAAACGTCACCGGCCTGTGTTTCGATGATTGGCAGCGCCGTCAGCGAACCACCCCCTTTGACGATGCCCGCCTTCTTGAGCGTATCCGGCAGATCGTTCATAGAGCGTGCGATCTCATCGTTGGCGATGATTTTAGCGGCACGCTCCAACAAGCGGCTGTGAAGGTAGAATACGTCACCAGGATAAGCTTCGCGACCCGGTGGGCGGCGCAGCAGCAGAGACACCTCGCGGTAAGCAACTGCCTGCTTAGACAAGTCATCATAGATAATCAGCGCAGGGCGGCCGGTATCCCGGAAATACTCCCCGATAGCAGCGCCGGCAAACGGTGCATAGAACTGCAGTGGAGCAGGATCAGCAGCAGAAGAAGAAACAATTACTGTATAAGGCATAGCGCCGTACTCCTCCAGCGTGCGCGCCACGTTGGCTACCGTAGAAGCCTTCTGACCGCAAGCAACATAGATGCAGTAAACAGGCTCGCCCCGATCATAAAATTCTTTTTGGTTGATGATGGTGTCGACAGCGATAGCCGTCTTGCCCGTCTGGCGGTCACCGATAATCAACTCGCGCTGACCGCGGCCGATAGGAATCATGGCATCGATAGCCTTGATACCCGTCTGCAGCGGCTCATTAACAGGCTGGCGGTAGATAACCCCGGGCGCTTTGCGCTCCAGTGGCATCTCATACTTCTGTCCTGTGATTTCACCTTTGCCATCGATAGGGCGACCCAGCGGGTTGACCACACGACCGAGGAAGCCTTCACCCACCTCGATAGAGGCAATGCGATTGGTCCGGCGCACTTTAGAACCCTCGCGGATACCATCGCTGGCACCCATCATAACGACACCCACATTGTCCTCTTCCAGGTTCAGTACGATAGCCTGAACACCTGTTTCGAACTCGACCAATTCGCCTGACTGCGCCTTGTTGAGTCCATACACGCGGGCGATACCATCACCCACCTGAAGAACTGTACCGTACTCTTCCAGTTCAGTGGCACTCGAGAAGCCCGATAGTTGCTGCTTGAGTATGGCCGATATTTCGTCTGGTTTTACGTCAACCATGGATCAAAAATTTTCGTGGTTTATCAAAAAAATGAACCAAGCCCGGCCGACACTAGCGGGCCCTGATCTGAGAAATGTATGCATTTTCAACAAAGCCCCTGCGAAGCTTCTCGAGCTTTTCAGCGATGCTTGCATCGTAGATCTTATCATCGAAGGCCAATACAAACCCGCCAATGATATCAGGATCGACCGCTAGTTGCAAATCGATATTGTCCTTCGTCAGGGAGCTTGAAACAAGCACCTGGCGAATCTCCTCGACCACTGCTTCGCCCATAGGACTTGCCGTAGTCAACCTGACCGTAGAGATGCTCTTGAACTTTTTGTACAGCTCAATGAATTCACCGGCGATTTCCGGCAGATACTCTTCGCGACCTTTGGTAATAAGAATTCGTAAGAACGCCATGGTGAGCGCATCGTACTTGTCTTTCAGCAACAGATCGACGATGGTTGTTTTTTTGGAAGCGGGAATAACAGGACTCTTCAGCAGCAAGTAGAAGTCGCGGTTTTTGACCAACTCCTTAAAGCTGCGTACATCTTCCGTCACGCGCTCCAGCTTCTGCTGCTCGACGGCCAAATCTACCAGAGACTTGGCATAGCGGCTTGCGATTCTTTGTACGGACATATAGAATGTTGCATTAACTATCCCCTGTAATGAAGAAACGCTAGCGGATGTCGCAAGCAGACGCTTCTCCTATACCGGTATGATGCATAAAAATTGACTAATTCATCTTGGCCTCAGACACCAGCGTCTTAACGTAGTTTTCTTGCTCTGCGTTGCCTTTCAGCTCCTTGCGCAGCAGCTTTTCGGCAATCTCCAGTGAGAGCCTGCCCATCTGGTTCTTAAGATCCGTGACAGCTGCCATGCGCTCGTTTTCGATCTCCTGCTTGGCATTGGCCATCAGCCGCTGTGCCTCTGCACGAGCCTGCTCCTTCGCCTCTGCAATAATTGCAGTCTTGGCGTCATTGGCATCCCGCAAGATTTTGGCACGCTCTTCACGCGCCTCTGCCAGCAAGCGCTCGTTCTCCGATTTCAGGTTGGACATATCCTGACGGGCACGCTTAGCCTCATCTAAAGAAGCCTGGATCTCATGCTCGCGCTGCCGCAGCGCCTTTTGGATAGGACCGAAAGCAACCTTACCCAAGAAGCCCCAAATAAGCAAAAAAATCAACGACGTCCACACGATCAAACCCGGATCAGGCTTAATAATAGAAAAGTCTGCCAAAAGTATCATATCCATCATCATTGTCTTTCTTTTTCCAGCCGGTACCCAATACCGGATATGTCATTGAAAATGATTACTTGCTGAGAAGACCAGTGGCGCAGCCAATCGCTGCGCCATACCGGTTTTTTTCTGAATGCGGAGGTATTAACCAGCCAGCAGACCTACAACGATTGCGAACAGCGCTGCACCTTCTACAAGTGCCGCTGCAAGAATCATGTTGCTCCGGATATCACCTACAGCCTCTGGCTGACGAGCGATAGACTCCATTGCGCGGCTGCCGATAAGGCCAACGCCGATGCCTGCGCCAAGTGCTGCGATACCAGCTCCAATTGCACCCATGTTATGTATATTTAAAATGTGTAAAATTCAAACCTGTTACTAGTGATGCGCCCCCGCATGATCGTGATCGTGATCATGCCCATGACCCTCCTCTACAGCCGCACCAATATAGCTGGCCGTAAGAATGGAGAAGATAAATGCCTGCAAAAACGCTACCAACAACTCTATTAAGTTCATGAAAGCAGCGAATAAACTACCGATGAGCGCACCGGCAGACGCACCGCCAACATTCGCACCATTTTCTCCAAACAGGAAAATCAGACCGATAAGGCTGAGAATGATGATGTGGCCCGCCGAAATGTTGGCGAAGAGACGCATCATGAGCGAGAATGGCTTGATCACCAAACCCAGTGCCTCTACAGGCGTAAGAATTGTCTTTACCCAGGCAGGAATGCCCGGCATCCAGAAGATATGCTCCCAGTAGTGCTTATTGCCGTTGAGGTTAGTCACAACGAAAGTGAACACCGCCAAGGTCAGTGTTACACCAAGGTTGCCCGTCACGTTGGCTCCGCCCGGGAAGAACGGAATCAAACCCAACAGATTGCAAAAGAGAATGAAAAAGAACAGAGACATAACGAAGGGCTGGAAGCGCTCGTAATGCTTCTCACCAATCATCGGGCGGGATACCTCATCGCGAATGAATACAAACATGACCTCCATCAGCGACTGAAGACCGCTGGGTGCCTTACCTGCATTGCGCTTATACGATTTAGCCACCGTCAGCCAAATGATAAACAACAACAGGGTAGCCAACAACATGGTCGCTACATTCTTGGTGATGGAAAAATCATAAAAGGACGTAATACCACCTCCCAACAAGCCACCGTCGAGTGTGCTTGGCTTATCCAGCTTGTACAATGCGCCCTGATAGCTGGCAAAGTAGACATCTACCGCCTTCTTCTTGCTACCAGACTCGATACTGTCAACCTTGTGTACAATACCATCGATAGCAACTTTGCCAAGCGGAAACGAAGCATCACCAATCCGGTTGACACGGCCGTGGTTGATCACATAGCGGTCAACAGCTGCATGACCATGGTCGAACATACTCGCCATGCCGATCGTCCAGCCATAATCCGGAGCATACAAAAAGCAAGGAAGCGGCAGGTGAACACCTTTCCACACATGGTACTCATTGGCATCGGCAATGTGATTCATGACCGTACCCACAGGATCGTAAGCACCCTCGTCACCATGGCTTTCATGACCAGCTGCCTGAGCGTGGTCGTGACTGTGACCTGCATGATCTGAATGATCATGATTGTGGCCACCCTGTGAAATCATGAACGTCGGCGCCATCAACATCGCCACACAGAAAACTACAATCTGGTATATTACTTTCACAGCTTCCTCTTTATGCGTTTCCAAAATCCGATGCAAAGGTAGCTACTTCGCTCGTTAATAAAAAGGCGAACTGCTTTTTTTTTGCGCAATAAGGAAGCTTGAATAACAATAAGTTAGGTCGACAAATCTACCGTCTTTTGCACAACTGTTTAGTTTTGTGTCCTGATTTCAGAAATATATTCTGAAATCAGCCTGTAAAGTAAAATTTACTGCCGAACAATCCGCGAATACTGGATTTACTATACCTGACAGCCCGGCACAAATTGCCATGACCTTTTTGCATTTTTTCCGGCAAAATGCAGCCCTGCTTTTGGCATCCTGTCCCCAATTGCAGCTGAGCGCCTTTTTCAGGTTATCAGAATATCCCTACCTTTATGAATTCATTGCAACCAACAACACAGCAACACATGGAAGTGGTACTTTATCAGCAGCAAGGCGCCGTTGTGTGGATAACACTCAACAGGCCTGAAAAATTCAACAGCTTCACCCGCGCACTGGCACTTGAGCTCCAGCAAGCGCTTGACCGCTGCCGCGAGGACGATACCGTTCGGGCTGTATGTATCACAGGTGCCGGCCGCGCTTTCTGTGCCGGACAGGACCTGGCAGAAGTACTTACCCTGGATGACAACGGGCTGTCGACTATTTTACTTGAGCAACTGAATCCGGTTATCGAAAAAATATCAGCCCTCGAGAAGCCCGTCGTTTGCGCTGTCAACGGTGTCGCAGCAGGCGCAGGCGCTAATGTAGCGCTGGCCTGTGATATCACCCTGGCTGCCGAATCAGCCTCTTTCATTCAGGCATTCAGCAAAATTGGTCTCATCCCGGATAGCGGCGGCACCTTCACGCTCCCCCGGCTCATAGGTCTGCAGCGCGCAACAGCCCTCATGATGCTGGGAGAAAAAGTCTCCGCCCCCGAAGCGCAGCAAATGGGCATGATTTACAAGGTGTTTCCTGATGCCGAACTGGCGACAGCTGCAATGTCTCTCTGTGAACGGCTGGCAGCCATGCCTACCCGCGCCCTGGCGCTCACCAAAAAAGCCCTGCAACTCTCTGCCGGCAATACACTAAGCGAACAACTGGCTGCGGAAGAAATGCTGCAATCCATTGCCGGTCGGACGGCCGACTATAAGGAGGGAGTAAGGGCTTTCGTGGAAAAGCGAAGCCCTGTATTTACAGGTAATTAAGGGCGTGCTCAGGCGGCTGGCGCCGCCTGAGCGCGCTGTCAACTGAACTATATGTTTACATACAATTCATATATTCTTAAACTTCTTTTTTGGCAACAGGCCGCACAATACTGCTACTTTTGGAAAAAATTACAAAAAAAGCAAAATGTGATTTCGGTATCTATTAAGGCATAAACAACAGTCTTTCAAATCACTATACCTGAATTCAGGTTTGCTATATCGTAATTTGTTCAATATAATGTTTGCACAAGTATTTGTGAGCATCTAACTTTGTCACTTGTTTCATGTTTAAAGACGATGATAAGTAACCATTTTCAGCAATACGGCTTTCCATATCCGCGCAATCGACGCGCGTCTTTCCCGCGCCCATAGGGGCGATACTTATCATATAATCCCCCGGGGAGGCTTGTGTATGCAGTACGTATGTCCTCCTTTTCATCGGCTCAACTGCCGCAATTCATCACTTCATTTTTGATTCACCCGGTCATCAAAAGACCATCGCTTGTCTGGTAGCACTATGCAAATCAACATTGAAGTTACCAATGCCTCACACGCTGACTATGCGGAAGCAATCTGCCAACTCATGGCAGAATCGGCCAAGGCAAGGGGTACCGGGATCGCAGAGCGCGATCCTGCCTATGTGAGGAAAAAAATCACAGAAAGCAATGCTGTCATTGCCTTCGTCAACGGCGAGCTTGGCGGTTTCTGCTACATTGAAACCTGGAGTCACGGTAAGTATGTAGCCAACTCCGGGCTCATCGTTGCACCTGCTTTTCGAAAGCTGGGGCTTGCAAAATCTATTAAGCAGCAGATTTTCAAGCTTTCCCGGGATAAATACCCCAGTGCGCGCATCTTTGGCATCACAACCAGCCTGCCAGTGATGCGAATTAATACGGCACTGGGCTATGTACCTGTAACTTTTTCTGAGCTCACGCAGGACGAAGCCTTCTGGCAGGGTTGTAGATCCTGCCCCAATTACGATATTCTCATGCGCAACGAGCGACGAATGTGCCTGTGTACAGCCATGCTCGCCCCCTCCAAAGAAGAGGAAGAAGCCATGAGATATGATCTTTCCAATTTGATTGTCAATACATAACCTTTAGACAGTCACCACCTGTCAAGAATATTTGCCGTATGAACAATAACCAAGTCGTGCTCGCTTACAGCGGCGGGCTGGATACTTCTTTCTGTATCAAGTACCTCACAGAGGAAAAAGGGCTTGAAGTACATGCCCTCACGGTTGATACCGGAGGCTTCAGTCCGCAAGAACTTTCAGAAATGGAGGCGCGTGCGTTGGCGCTCGGCGCGGCTTCCTTCAAGGTAGCGAATGTGACCCGCGCTTTTTATGAAGAATGCCTGCGTTTTCTCATTTATGGCAACACCCTGCGCAACCACACATATCCGCTGTCGGTCAGTGCCGAGCGTGTATTTCAGGCGCTTGAAACGGCTCGCTACGCGCGTAGCATAGGTGCCGCAGCACTGGCACACGGCAGCACCGGTGCCGGCAATGATCAGGTGCGTTTTGACCTCACCTTCGGACTATTAGCGCCGGAGATGCGCATCATCACACCCATACGCGACCTGCGACTAAGCCGGCAGGAAGAAGTGGACTACCTGGCTCGCTTCGGTTTTGACTGGCCCGAAAAAAAGGGAAAGTATTCTATCAATCAGGGATTGTGGGGAACTTCCGTCGGCGGTGCCGAAACGCTTCGTTCGCACGGCTATCTGCCCGATGACGCCTGGCCTGTCCCCGTCTCCGCACAGGAGCCGCGGCAGCTGCAGCTACACTTTAGCGAAGGACAGTTTACCGGCTTTGACGGCCAACAGTTTGACCACCCGGTAGAAGCGATTCAGGCGCTGGAAGCTATAGCAGCAACTTACGGTATCGGCAGGGACATACATGTGGGGGACACTATTATAGGTATCAAAGGCAGGGTAGGTTTTGCCGCTGCCGCCCCCCTGCTCATCATCAAGGCACACCAATTGCTGGAGAAACACACGCTGGGTAAATGGCAGCTTTACTGGAAAGACCAACTGGCCAATTGGTACGGAATGATGGTCCACGAGGGTCAGTTCCTCGACCCTGTCCTCCGCAACATAGAGGTCTTCCTCGAAAGCTCCCAGGCGACTGTCTCCGGTGATGTTTTTGTTGAGCTGCATCCGCTGCGTTTTGTGCTCCATGGTATAGAATCTCCCTTTGATCTGCTAGGTGCCGGGTTTGGGCAATACGGTGAAATGACTGCCGGCTGGACCGGTGAAGATGTGAAAGGCTTCACACACATAATCTCTCTGGCAGGTCGCATACAGCAGCATGTGCAGCAGCAGTCAAATCGACCTTTATGATACGCGCAGGCATCGTTGGCAGCGGCGGCTATGCCGCCGGTGAACTCATCCGGCTGCTGCTCAATCACCCGGCAGCCACCCTGGTGTGGGCGCAGAGTCAGTCCCAGGCAGGCAAACCGCTGTGGGCGGTACACGATGATCTTCAGGGAGAGACCTCTCTGCTCTTTTGCAGTGAAGCAGACCTGGATACAGTCGACCTTGTATTTTTGTGCGGTGGCCATGGGCAGTCGGCACATTGGATGGAAGCACACCGCCCTTCCGACCGCCTGTTGATTATCGATCTCAGTCACGATTACCGGCTCGACCAAACCTTCACCTACGGTCTTACCGACGACCGGCGGATGCCAGTGGCGGCTCGCAGCCGCATAGCCAATCCGGGCTGCTTCGCTACCGCCATCCAGCTCGCGCTGCTGCCGTTGGCAGCCAGCGGAGCACTGCGCGATACCGTCCATATACAGGCGACAACCGGCAGCACCGGTGCAGGGCAGGCGCTACAGGACAGCCTTCATTTTAGCTGGCGACAAAACAACCTGTCTGTGTACAAACCTTTCCAGCACCAGCACCTCGCAGAAATTCGGCACAACCTGTCGTTCAGTCAGCAGCATCTGCCCGAGCTGGTGTTTATTCCGCAGCGCGGCAGCTTCACCAGAGGCATCTTCACCAGCCTGTACACGCATAGCGATCAGGATCTGCCTGCGCTACAATCGCTGTACAGCGACTATTACGCTGGCAGTCCCTTTGTGAAAATAGCCGCCAGCAACCCGCACCTCAAGCAGGTGGTGAATACCAACAATGCGCTGATTTACCTGCAAAAATTCGGCGAACGCATTTTTGTCATCTGCGTCATTGACAACCTGCTGAAAGGCGCCGCCGGCCAGGCTATAGAAAACATGAACATTGCCTTTGGGCTGGCCAGGAAAGAAGGCCTCAGGCTCAAAGCGGCAGCGTTCTAAACCAGCTTATACAGCCATGTGGATTCATTTCCCAATTTACCACAACAAGCAGCCATGAATCTTTTCGATGTATACCCACTGTTTGATATCACCCCAGTAAAGGGCGAAGGATCTTACGTCATTGACCAGCAAGGACGGCGCTATCTCGATTTTTACGGGGGGCACGCAGTCATCTCTATCGGCCACAGTCATCCGCATTATGTGGAGATGATCAGCCGGCAGTTGTCGATGCTCGGTTTTTACTCCAACTCGATACAAAATCCGCTGCAGCAGGAGCTTGCCGACAAGCTTGGCGCACTGTCGGGCTGCGATGAATACCAGCTTTTCCTGTGCAACAGCGGTGCTGAAGCCAATGAAAACGCCCTGAAGGTTGCCTCTTTCCATAACGGCCGCAGCCGGGTGCTTGCTTTTCACAAAGCCTTCCACGGCCGCACTTCGGCGGCGGTCAACGTCACCGACAGCAAGGCCATTAAAGCGGCTATCAACACTACTTTCCCGGTCACTTTCGTGCCGCTCAACGACCTGGAAGCTGTCAGCCGGGAGCTTTCCAAAGGTGATGTGTGTGCATTGATTATCGAAGGTATACAGGGTATTGGAGGTATACACCTGCCGGAGCCTGCTTTTTTGGAGGAACTTCAGCGCCTGTGCCGGCAGACTGATACTGTGTTAATTTTGGATGAAATCCAGTCGGGCTACGGCCGCAGCGGCCGCTTTTTTGCCTTTCAGCACGCCAATATCGAGCCTGATCTCATCACCGTTGCCAAAGGCATGGGCAATGGCTTCCCCATCGGCGGGCTGCTGCTGCACCCGCGCTTCCGTGCGCGCAGTGGCATGTTGGGCACAACTTTTGGCGGCAGCCACCTTGCCTGTGCTGCCGGCATAGCGGTGCTGGACGTCCTGCGCGAAGAGGCTCTGATGGCCAATGCGCATCAAACAGGCAGCCTGCTCATGAGCCGGCTGGCCGGCCTGTCGGGCGTGAAGGCCATCCGCGGCCGCGGCCTTATGATTGGCATCGAGCTCGACCGCTCTTCAGCACCGCTGCGGCAGCAGCTGCTGTTTGAGCATGGCGTTTTCACTGGCAGCGCCAGTGACCCCAACACGCTCCGCCTGCTGCCGCCGCTGACGCTCAGCGGCGAGGAGGCAGCTGTTTTTTTGGAAAAAATTACCCTGGCGCTGGCCGCCGTGCCGGCTTAGCTTTTGTAAAAAATATGCAACAGTTTCTTTCCGTCCATGACGTTGCCGATCCGCACCAGCTGGTGCGGGAGGCGCTCGACCTCAAAAACAACCCTTACGCTTACGCAACGCTCGGCAAGCACAAGCGGCTGCTCATGCTTTTTTTCAACCCCAGCCTGCGCACCCGCCTGAGCACCGAAGTGGCGGCACAACAGTTGGGTATGCACGTCAT
This sequence comes from uncultured Saprospiraceae bacterium, assembly GCA_964441755.1. Classification (GTDB taxonomy): domain Bacteria; phylum Bacteroidota; class Bacteroidia; order Chitinophagales; family Saprospiraceae; genus JAUMBM01. The sequence continues at coordinate 322,385 of CAYTVG010000001.1, read as the reverse complement.
AAGCATGAATGCCGGTGAGGGCTGGAAGCTCGAACTGGCCGACGGCAGTGTCATGCGGGGCGATACGGCTGAGCACGTGCGGGAAGCCGCCGGCGTCATCGGCCAATATGCCGACATCATTGCTGTCCGCTCCTTCCCGGGGCTGGTCGACAGGGAGCAGGATTATGCCGATACCCTCGTGAAGGCTTTTGTGCGCTACACGGGCAAGCCTGTCATCAGCCTCGAATCGGCCACCCGCCACCCGCTACAGTCACTGGCCGACTGGATGACCATACTAGAGCACCAGCCGCGGCAGCGGCCCAAGGTGGTGCTCAGCTGGGCGCCGCACCCGCGTGCGCTGCCCCAGGCTGTGCCCAACTCCTTTGCCGAATGGATGCAGGTAGCAGATGTAGATTTTTATATCACTCACCCCCCTGGCTATGAGCTGGATCCGCAGTTTACGGGCAATACGCCCATCCTGTACGACCAGCGCGAAGCTTTCGCAGAGGCAGATTTTGTCTATGCCAAAAACTGGTCGCCTTTGACCCCTTACGGAGAGGTTGTCAATCAGGACCCCGACTGGATGATCAGTGCTGATAAGATGGCCGGTACCCGCCATGCCAAATTTATGCACTGCCTGCCCGTCAGGCGCAATGTCGTGGTGAGCGATGCGGTCATCGACGGAAACGACTCGATTGTGCTCCAACAAGCACACAATCGCGTATTTGCTGCACAGGCCGTGTTGCGGCGAATGCTGCCGGCTGCACAGCCCTGAGAAAAATCCCTGTTTGGCGGAAAACGGGTAGTCAGCCGTGGTTTTTTTCGATTGCAATCGCAGCAGGATTGCAAAAAGCGCAGCAAAAGAACCATTTTTGCAGCCGAAAATCGCTTGCAACCAAGGCGGCCAACATTTGTTGTATTGATTAGCCATGCGATGCGAGGGATGCTGGCTGTTTTCCGTTCAATCACGTATTCTCAGATATTACTATGCTGATACATCGTTTTAAGTCCAAAATTCACCGGGCTGTTGTAACCGAAGCCAACCTCAATTATGTCGGCAGCATCACCATCGACGAAGATCTCATCGATGCAGCTAATCTCGTTGAGGGGGAAAAGGTTCAAATCGTCAACAACAACAATGGCGAGCGTTTTGAGACCTATGTCATAAAGGGTGCCCGCGGGTCCGGCATCATCTGCCTCAATGGCGCCGCGGCGCGGCGCGTACAAGTGGGTGATATCATTATCATCATTGCCTATGGCATCATGACGATAGAGGAAGCCAAAAATTTTGAGCCTGCAGTCGTCTTTCCCGACGAGAATAATCTGCTGATTCGCTGACAGGTTCAAAAATGTGTATTACCTTTGTAACAAATACGCGATTTATGGAAACGACAAGCAAAAGCTCTAAGAGCATGGACTGGATTCTGTTCCTGCTCTCACTCATAGTTACCATTCTGCTGCTCATTTTTGTTACCGAGTGGTTCTGGGTGAGTCTGCCTTTTCTCATTACCTATCTGGTGAAAGCGCTGGATAGTATGTAAGACAGCACGGCAGCAAAAAAGAAGGCGTCCGGGGAAGTATTCCGTCGGACGCCTTCTTTTTTTATACTATTTACTTGCCTCCGCCAAAGCGATAGCCAATGCCTAGTTTGCCTTGGAACATCAGATCCGGCCAGTCGATAGATTCGCGGTTGCCTTCACCTACATAAGTAGGCTCACCCGCAATCGAACGACCTACCCCCAGGCCAATGTCAAATACAAACCCTTTGGCCGCTACAACTTTGTAGCCAGCGCCAAAGCCAAGGCCTATGCGATTCCATTTGACGTCGGCATCTCCGCTCGCTGGCGTTGCATCATACGTACGATTTACGTTGCGCAGAAACAGGTCAGCGTAAAAACCGTCAGCTCCTCTTTTGGGATTGAAGTAGTACTTGCCTACTGCATTGATAGGTATGCTGGTCCATTTGAATTCATCAGAACCCAACCCTAGTGAGCCGGAGCCATAACCAACTGTTGCCTCGATACTGATATTCTCAGAAATAGCAAAATCAGCGCCCACACTGATGTCCGCAAGCAACAGACCTACAGGATTAATCGTAACATCTACCTGTGCAGCCAGTCTGCTGTTGAAACCCAATAGCGCAAAAAAGAAAGGGAGCGCAAACAATTTTAGTGTCTTCATAATGCAGAATTGTTTTGTTAGGGCAAAGATGTGGTATTTGTCGGTCAGTTGCGAACAGATTAACGAACAATAACACTAGCTGATTTTTATTAACATTTTATTTGGCGAATCTTTTTTTACCGCCCGCCCCCGGGATATCCCGCGCACTTATTTCCTATTTTGCACAGGATTTATGGTTTACAGGCTATTGCAGGTCATGCTTTGGCGGCTGCAGCCACCAAAGCATGACCTGCGTAACCCGTTTTTTGATTTTTAAAAAATCACCCGGCCCTTTATTTTGCTGCCTTGGGCAGCAAAATATCGTTGGCTGCGCTTTCAGCCCGGCCTCTCGGCGGGAAAAAACCAATCGCACATGTTGTACCAAATCAATACACGTATCTGGATCCGCCAATTTGGCGAACAGGCTTCTTTTGCGTCGATCCCCGACAGTTACTGGCAGCAACTGGCTGACGCGGGTATCAGGTGGGTGTGGCTGATGGGCATCTGGCAGACCGTCGACCAGGCTGTACACCGATACGCACTGGCTGAAGAACTGCAGCGGGAGTATCAGTCAGCTTTACCTGACTGGACACAGGAAGACATCATTGGTTCTCCCTACGCTATTGACATTTACCAGCCGGCCGCTTCACTTGGCGACTGGCAGTCGCTGGCCAGCCTGCGTGCGCAACTGCACCGACACGGAATGCGGCTTATCCTCGATTTTGTCCCCAACCACTTCCATGCAGAGAGCCAACTGCTGCTGACGCGGTCCGACATTTTCCTTGAAGTTACGGCAGAGCAGGCCCGGCGAGATCCCCATACCTTCTATGAACCCCCGGGGCTGCCGGGGCGATTTTTTGCCCACGGCAAAGACCCGCATTACGCTGCCTGGCAGGATACTGCTCAAGTCAACTATGCCCGGGAAGCTGCTCATGTTTTCATGCAGGAACAGCTGCTGAAGCTGGCCGGCTGCTGCGACGGGTTGCGCTGTGACATGGCCATGCTGCAGCTGGCCGATGTATTTGGCCGCAGTTGGGGGCATGTGATTGGTCATACCGCTGGCGCTTTACCCGATTTTTGGCCGGCAGCCATTGCTGCCGCAAAAGCTGTCTATCCCGATTTTGTGATGATGGCCGAAGTATACTGGGATTTGGAATGGCGCCTGCAGCTGCAAGGTTTTGATTATACCTATGACAAGCGGCTGCTCGATCGGCTGAAGGAAGGTCATGTAGCACCGCTGCGGCTTCACCTGCATGCTGAGCTGAGCTTTCAGCGGCGGTCGGTACGCTTTTTGGAAAATCACGATGAAGATCGCATTTTGGGTAAATTTTCTCGTTCACAGGCTGAAGCGGCAGCTGTCATCGCTTATACTTGCCCGGGGCTGTCTTTTTTTTACGACGGGCAGTGGCAGGGGCGACGCACGAGGGTCCCGGTGCAGCTGGGGCGAGAACCGGTACTGGCTGGCTGCAGCTGCCCCATGCGGCAGCTGAGCGTAGCATCAGCAGACTGTGTATGTGTGTGGCATTTCTACCAACAGCTACTGCAATTGCTGCAGGAACCTGTACAACAAAAAGGCAACTGGCAGCTGCTGCAGGAACACAGCTTACTTGCCTGGCTTTGGACACATGAACACGAAAAACAGACGCGTGTTGTGGTTGTCAACTATCATCCACATCCTGTGCGGGCTGCGTGGCCGGCGGCAGTTGGCCGCTGGCTGGAGCGTTTCAGTCAACAGGAGTGGGTCGTTGACCGGGCAGATATGCTTGTCAACTGGTATCCTTACCAGTACATCATTGCCGACAAAATCAGTTAAAGCATACTGCTCAGCTTTCTATAGCTTCCCCATCTGCTTCTTTGCTACCGGAAGGTAAGATCTATGATGCGCAATCGGTAACGATTGCCCACCGTAAATGTGCGGTAGCGAAACAATTTACCTATTAGCCAGCCGCTTGCAACAGAAGTAGCTGAAATAGCGGCATCCCGCGCATTGTACTGCGTTTCGGGATCGCCGTCGGTGAGCTTACCTATCAATGCCAGGCCAGACCAGGAAAGACCGAAGGTTGTGAGCATGGCACTGCCGGCTCTGGCACCCAGCCGGGTTTTCCGCAGGGCCTCAACTTCCGTAAGGTTCACATAGTAATCGTCCACAGCGATCAGGGGCTGATCTGTACGAAAGTGCTCAATACGTCCCGTGTGCCATTCCGGGTCCCCTTTGAGTCGATAAGTAATCACGCTACCCTCCCCGATTTTGGTGGTTCGAGGGCTGTTCGCTTTTTCGATGAGCAGATAGCGCTGTGCGCTGGCGGTCTGCGGTGCCATGAACAAGCCCGCCAGCAGCAAAAAGCAGACAATCGTACAGGACCTGCGCAGCAGGTGGTCATCGGCAGCTATGGTGTACTTGGTCATGAGCTAGCTTCTCTTTTTACTTAAGAATACAACTGTCAGCCGCTTTTTGTGCGAGCGATCAAGTTTCTGTCATGGGTCGCGTTTTCTTCAAAAACCGCCGGATGATAAGCTGCATAGCCTTTTCGATGGCAGCATAATCATCGACCTCCTGGCCTGTGAAAATAATCATCCATGCATACTGAACTCCGCCCGGTCCGAGTTTATCCTCCAGTTGGTACTTGTGCTGGCGGTAAGCTTCCCGGATGCGGCGGCGCAGCAGGTTGCGGGTGACAGCTCGTTTGAATCTTTTCTTGGGCACGCTCATAGCAAAGAGGACAGCCGCATCTCCTTGCTTTTCTTCCATCTGTCGCCACACCAGCCGCATAGGATACTGTGCGAAAGAGGGTGAGTTGCCACTAAATAGCAGCCCGATGGCCTTTTCACTCTTAAGCCTTTCCGTCCGCCTGAATGTGTGCCTTTGCATGCCACGAAGATAGCTTGTTTGACAGAATTATTGCGCGATTCCTTTACACCGAAGATCTTCGCACACATTTGGTTTTTTACCGCAGGCAAAAGCAAAATATTACCCGGGTATCCCGGGCTTTTGAAGAAGCATAGCCGACGGCTATGCAACTGAAAAAAGATACGCTCTTCCGGAAAACACCCCATTGGGAGGCTGGTGAGAAAATCCCGGGCGCGCAGCTGACGCTGCTGGTGGCGGCAGCCCGCACCCGCTGCCTGCAGCAGGTGCTTCCCAGGAGATGTAGTTGGCCCTGCTTTTTTACAAAAAAATACCGCTCAGCATCAGCTGAAAAAACCTCCTTAGAGACACTCAACCCAGGCTATTACTCGTAGCGCAAAGACTCGATAGGATCCAGCGCAGCAGCGCGCATAGCCGGATAGATACCCGATAGCAGGCCTACGGCTGTACAGGTAATCAGTGCTATTGTAATCCACAGCCAGGGAAACAGAAAATCTCCTCCCAACAGCAGCGTGACAACATTGCCCACCATAACGCCCAGCGCAATCCCCAGTATACCTCCCAACTGGCAGATAACGACTGCCTCCACCAAAAACTGTGTCATCACATTTTTGCGGGTAGCTCCCAATGCTTTCCTGACGCCAATTTCGCGGGTGCGCTCCGTCACGGAGACCAGCATAATATTCATCAGACCAATAGCTGCTCCCAGCAGCGTAATCAGTGCAATCCCCACGGCAGCCAACCGAAGATAGACGGTATTTTCTTTGATGAGTCCTATGAGGCTGTCACTTTTTGAAATCTCAAAATCATCTGCCTGATCAATGCGGAGTTTTCGCACATTTCGCAGTATGACCGTTGCCTCTCCAATGGCTTCCTCCATACGGACAGGATCTCTGACAGCCACCATAATCCGATAGTTAGACTCGGGAGAATCATAGTACCGCTTGCCCGTCTGTAAAGGAATGAGCACGCGGCGATCCTCACTTTGGTTCATGCTGGAACCTTTAGACTTGAGAACACCCACCACCCGGTATTTTTTGCCTCCGGCCGTAATCAACTTATCCATAGCTCTGGCCGGCTGATCCCAAAAAAGATCTTTGACCAGATCATTGCCGATGATGGCTACATCGCCGCCCTGTGTAGCCTCCCGGAAAGTAAAGTTGCGCCCTACCGCCAGCGAAAATCCTTTGGCTTCGACATAATTTTCGTCAACACCAAAGATGGCGACATTGGGGTTGGTTTCCTGTCCGCCATACAGGACGGTGGCTGTGCCCGAGCAGCGCAGCGAAATGGCCGTACGGGCCGGAAATTGATAGCGCTCTTTGAATTTCCACGCCTGCTCGAAGGTGATGGCTGCACCCTCTTTCATCTGCCGGCCGCCACGGCTGCCACGCACCCCCTCACCACGAGGCTCGACGTCGAAGGTATTGGCTCCGAGAAAGGACAGATTGTCATTGAGCGAATAAATGGTACTGTCAATGGCAGTCAGAATGCCTACCAGCGCCATAATTCCAAAGGCGATGATAACCAGTGTCAGGATGGCCCGCAGCCAGTTGGCGCGGACAGAATCCAGTGCGATGCGTATGTTTTCTGCAAAATTCATAGTCAGCGATCTCTTTACAAACTCCCCACGGCATGATTGCGGCACGATAAAGATACGGCTATACGTGCATTCTCGCTTCACTGATCGATAAATAACCATCATACATAGACGAGTTGACATTAAAGCCCCTGCATGCGCCCGCGATTGCTTATTTTTGTGTAACAGCCTTCCGATATGCTGACAGGCGGCGGACGGCTTGTGCGTTAAAGCGGCAACTATGTTATCACCCACCGAGGTACTTCGACAATACTGGGGCTACGACGCCTTTCGACCGCTGCAGGAAGATATTGTGCGTTCGGTGCTCGACGGCCACGACACCCTTGCGCTACTGCCCACCGGTGGCGGCAAGTCTGTCTGTTTTCAGGTGCCTGCTATGGCGATGGATGGCCTGTGTATAGTGGTTTCCCCCCTGATTGCCCTCATGAAGGACCAGGTCTACCAGCTTCGCAAAAGAGGTATAGCTGCTTTTGCCGTGTACGCAGGCATGCCCTACAAAGACATTGACCGGATTTTGGACAATTGTGTGTACGGAGATGTAAAATTCCTGTACCTGTCACCTGAGCGGCTCACTACAGAGCTGCTGCAGGCACGCCTGGCCCGCATGCCTGTCAACCTGCTGGCCATAGATGAAGCGCACTGCATCAGCCAATGGGGCTATGATTTTCGCCCCCCCTACCTGACCATTGCCGACCTGCGGCCCGTTTTTCCCAAAATACCAATCATTGCCCTCACGGCGACGGCAACGCCGGAGGTCGTGCAGGATATACAGCAAAGGCTGGCCTTCCGCAGCGATGCCCGCGTTTTTCAGAAAAGTTTCGCCCGCGACAACCTCGCTTATGTCGTCAGACATGCCGAAGGCAAAGAACGCCAGCTGGTCGATATACTCAATAAAGTGCCGGGCTGCGCTGTCGTCTACGTACGCAACCGCCGGCGTACGAAGGAGATCGCTGAAGAGCTGGTGCGCAGGGGGATCAGCGCCAACTACTACCATGCCGGCCTTGACATGGAGACGCGCAGCGCGCGGCAGGAAGCCTGGATCAATGATGAGATAAGGGTCATCGTATCTACCAATGCTTTTGGCATGGGCATCGACAAACCGGAAGTGCGGCTGGTGGTACACCTCGACCTGCCTGACAGCCTCGAGGCTTATTTTCAGGAAGCCGGACGCGCAGGGCGCGACGGCAAAAAATCCTTCGCTGTGCTACTGTACAATGCCGGCGATGCCCAGCGGCTTGAAAAAGCCTACCGGCAGTCCTTTCCGGACATGAAAGACATCCGGCGTGTTTATCAGGCACTGGGTAGCTATTTTCAGCTCGCTACAGGGGCAGGGGAGGGTGAAAGTTACGATTTCGACCTGACTGAATTTTGTCAGCAGTACCAACTGGACAGCAGCCTTACTTTTCACAGCCTGAAAGCCCTGGAACAGGCTGGCTGGATCGTGCTGACAGACGCGGTCTTCAGCCCCGCCAGCCTGCAGATTACGGTTGACAAGGATACGCTCTACGATTACCAGCTTCGCCATCCGGAGCTCGACCGCATACTCAAAATGATTCTCAGAACCTATCAGGGCACTTTTAATTTTCCGGTATCCATCAAGGAAAAGCAGCTGGCCGGCTTTCTGAAAATGCCCGTAGGTGTTCTCAAAAAATCGCTCGAAGCCCTCAACCGCGCAGGTATCGTCGCCTATCAGCCCGCCAAAGATAAGCCGCAACTGATTTTTTCACGGGAGCGGGTTGAGCTGGCCAACCTGAGCATCGATCAGGACTTGTATCGCTTTCGGCAACAGCGGCATCTGCTGCGTATGAAGGCAGCCATCGCTTATGTTGAAACGGCTGCCTGCCGCAGCCGGCAACTGCTGCAGTATTTTGGCGAAAGCAACGCAGCGGCCTGCGGCCAGTGCGATTTTTGTCTGTCTTTAAAAAAAAAGCCCCTGAGCGCTTCGACCTTCGGTCGGTTTGCAGAAATTTTTGACCGCAAGCTGCTGAAGGGGCCGTGCAGGCTTGAAGAACTGGTCGCTGACTTTGACGGCCACGAGCAGGAGCTGGCACTGCAGGCGCTGAGCTTCCTGCTCGATGAAGGTTACTATCTGCAGAAGGGCAATTCCATCACCTCTAAAGGATAGCACCCCTAGTCGAGCCGACAAATAGCAAGCCCCTCGGCCAGAGAAGCCAGCTTGTCAGGGTAGCTGGGTATAAACTCCTGGCCGATGTACCCATCGAAGCCTGCATCGGCAATGGCGCGCACAATGGCAGGGTAGTAAAGCTCCTGGCTGTTGTTGATCTCACGTCGACCAGGCACACCCCCTGTATGAAAATGCCCGATGAAATCAATGTTGTCCCGAATGGTCCGAATGACATCCCCCTCCATGATCTGCATGTGATATATATCATAAAGCAGTCGAAAATGGGGGGAGCCTATCTTATTGGCCAGCGCAACACCCCAGGCGGTGTGGTCGCACTGGTAGTCGGTATGGTCAACTTTGCTGTTAAGCAGTTCCATCACCAGGACTACGCCTGCTGCTTCTGCCTCCTTTACCAGCGGAGCAAGCCCCCTGGCACAATTGTCGAGCCCTTCTGCATCGCTGCGTCCATTGCGATTACCACTAAAACATATCACCTGCGGAATGCCCGCTGCCGCTGCCTGAGGGATGAGCTGTCGGTATTTTTCCTGTAGCCAGCCATGATTGGCCGGATCGTTAAATCCTTTGGTCAGGCTCATGAAAGTGTCGTTGCCTACAGCGGCTGTCAGGCCGTACCGCTGCAAAATAGGCCAGTCTGCAGGCCCGGTGAGTTCAATACTGTGAAGCCCCATATCTTTGGCTCTTTCACACAGAGCCTCAAGGGGTATGTCCTGATAGCACCACCGGCAGGCTGAGTGACGAATTCCCGCTTGCAGCCCGGTGGCGGGCAATGCTCCCCGGGTAGAAACAATAGCTTGGTTGAGCGAGAGTGCTCCGGCAGTGAGGACTGCCTGACGTATAGCCTGGCGACGGTTCATAAAAATGGTATGTTTGTCAGCAATTCGTTATTTTAGCAAGACGAAGCATCGGACAAACATACCATTATTTTGTACAAAATACAATAGACAAACAAATGCGTGGCCACGCCATCCCGCATCGATTGTTTATTCCTCCCGGAAAAAGTCGCGCATGCGATCAAAAAAACTGCGGTCTTCTTTGCCCGGGTGCGGTGCAAAGTTGGGCATCTCCCGCAGCTTTTCGAGCAGCCGCCGCTCCTCATCCGTCAATTTTTTGGGCGTCCATACGTTGACATGGATAAGCTGATCGCCCCGACTGTGCTTGTTCTGCACACTTGGCAACCCTTTGTCTTTGAGGCGCAATATTTTACCCGCCTGCGTGCCTGCAGGAATTTTAATTTTCACCTTCCCCTCAAGCGTGGGTACTTCTATAGAGGCGCCTATGGCAGCATCTGCAAAATTGAGGTACAGATCATGTACCAGATTCATGCCGTCGCGCTGAAGAAATGTATGTGGTTTCTCTTCTATAGTGATATACAGGTCGCCGGCAGCACCGCCCATCCGGCCCGCATTGCCCTTGCCACGCATGCTGAGCTGCATACCTTCTTCCACCCCTGCAGGGATTTCAATTTCGATGGTTTCTTCTTCATAGACACGACCATCACCACGGCACTTGGAACAGTTGGCTGTAACCGTTTGCCCGGAGCCCTGACAACTGGGACAAGTGGTCGTTGTCTGCACCTGTCCCATGAAGGTACTCCTCACCTGCCTTACCACACCGGCACCACGGCAGGTTGCGCACGTACTTACAGAACTGGCATCTTTGGCACCACTCCCGTTGCACTGACTGCAACTGACCTGCTTTCTGACCTTTATTTTTTTGGCAACCCCTTTGGCAATTTCCTCCAGGCTTAAAGATACTTTGATGCGGAGGTTAGACCCCCTCTCACCACGCTGCTGCCGGCCTCCCCCAAAAAAACCTTCCCCGAAGATGTCTCCAAACTGGCTGAAGATATCGTCCATGGTCATTCCGCCACTAAAGCCGCCGCCGCCCATGTTGGGGTCAACGCCTGCGTGACCGTAGCGGTCGTAACGAGCCCGTTTGTCAGCATCATTCAACACCTCATAGGCCTCTGCAGCCTCCTTAAATTTTTCTTCCGCCGATTTATCATCGGGATTTCGGTCAGGGTGATACTGCATGGCCATCTTGCGGTAAGCCTTGCGGATATCGTCGCTCGAAGCATTTTTGGGTACCCCCAAAACTTCGTAATAATCTCTTTTTGCAGCCATAATTGCCAGATTAATTGGCCGTGATTATTTGCCCACCACCACTTTGGCGTAGCGGATAATCTTGCCGTGTAATGAATACCCTTTTTCGATGGTATCTACAATTTTTCCTTTCAGCTCTTCAGTAGGAACCGGAATTTCCGTGATCGCCTCATGCTGTTCAGCATTAAACGCAACACCATTGCTTTCCATGGGTTCCAGACCCTTTTGGCGCAATATGGAATAAAGCTTATGATAAAGGAGCTGCATACCCTCACTGAAAGGTTCGGTGCTGCCCTCTTGATCCGCTATGCGCTTCGCTCTGTCAAAATCGTCCAAAACCGGCAAGAGAGCTGACAATGTGTCTTGTGCAGCAGTGTTTATCAGTTCGATTTTTTCCCTGCTCACCCGTTTTCTGTAGTTGTCAAACTCTGCCAGTAAACGGAGATATTTGTCCTTGAGTTCTGCTATTTCTGCTTGCAGCCCCTCTTGCGACACAGAGGATTTATCTTCTTGATTATCCGCAGATTGCTGAACGGTTTCTTCTTCCTGCCCGGCAGTATTTACAGTAGTCTCTGCAGTCGGTTCAGTTGTCTCCTGATGCTCTTTTTCACTCATAACCGATTTTATTTTTTAACGATTACCTATATATGTCTGCAATTATGTTGCCAGAAAATGACATGCGACAATTTGTCATATTTTTGTCTCCAAATATCGCCGGATTTGGTCGGGTGGCAGATTGATGGCGATGATATCTCCGGAAGGGCCAATAAAGTAGGTCGTTGGCACTTGCCGGATACCGAAAGATGCCGCTATGGGTGAATTGAAAAAGCGCAGGCTGCTCGACAAGTCAAGTATGTGGTCGGGCCATACCAAACCGTCACGATTGATGGCATTGAGCCAACGCTCTCTGTCCTCCTCTATACCTACGCTTACAATCGAAAAGCCCGACGCATCAGTGAAGCTCACCTGACCAAATTGTTGGTAGAGGGCTACCAATTCCGGATTGGCTCGCCGACAGGGGCCACACCAACTTCCCCAGAAATCAAGCACGACGTAGCGACCGCGCATTTTTTCCAGCGAAAAAGGCTGCCCGTCGAGGCGGGTCGCCTCCAGTGGCGGCAGCTTATCTCCTTCCTTTTGGGCCGGTTTCATATACAGGTAGCGCCCCAGCAGCAGGAGTAGCAGCACACCCATAATCCACCAGTATCTTTTGTTCTTTTCTTCTGATGACATAATCCTCTTATTTGGCCAAAGGATAGTTCGCTGCAGCCTTTGGCTAGGGGTTGATTCCCCGGGCCTGGTCGCTGCAGGTTTGACAATAATAAATTGCTTACATAACGCTTTCAGTGGTAAGAGGGTTGCCACTAATCACAGTTTGGTAAAAACTTATTGAAAGTCGACAAAAAGCTGCTGTGCTTCCGCACTTCCAGCCAACTATGTCATATCTTTGACTATCTATATTTTTCTGTGGCCTGCCAGTATATTTTGTCAGGCAACATCCACCCAGCCATATAGTCCAACCAGCACAAACCAAAGCAATGGCGACCAGCCAACCCGGCAGGTTGTAACCCTGATTGTATATAAATGTAGCAACTACATGAAAGTCACCGATTATTTTGAAAAAGCCCAAGGGCAAACCCTGATATCTTTTGAGGTGCTACCCCCACTCAAAGGTGGTAGTATGCAAACCATTTTCTCGACTCTTGACCCGCTCATGGAGTTCAAGCCTCCATTCATTGATGTTACCTACCATCGTGAAGAATTTGTCTACATCAAAAGGCCCAGCGGTTATTATGAAAAGGCTTCTATACGCAAGCGGCCTGGTACAGTTGGTATATGTGCCGCCATTATGCATCGATATGGTGTCGATGCTGTACCGCATTTCATCTGCGGTGGTTTCTCGCGTAACGATACAGAAAACGCACTGATAGATCTCAATTTTCTTAATATCAACAATGTGCTCGCACTACGAGGCGATGCCCGCAAATTTGAAACGCACTTTGTGCCTGAACCGGAGGGCAATGTATATGCTATTGATCTCGTCCGCCAGATTGCTGAAATGAACAAAGGCAGATACCTGGATGACAACATCGAAAATGGTGCGAAAACGGATTTTTGCATCGGTATAGCAGGTTATCCCGAAAAACATTTTGAAGCCCCTAACCTGCAGACCGATCTCTTATATACAAAGCAGAAAATTGAAGCGGGCGCTAATTACATCGTTACCCAGATGTTTTTTGACAATCAAAAGTACTTCGACTATGTAGATGCCTGCCGGGCAGCAGGCATAGATGTTCCTATAGTCCCCGGACTAAAACCGCTGACCAAGTTGCATCAGCTAAGTTCTATTCCCCGACATTTTCACCTTAATATTCCTGAAGAGTTGGTAAAAGCTATCACTGCAGCTGGTTCTGCCGAAGCAAGGCGGCAGGTAGGCATTGAGTGGTGCATTGCTCAGTCAAAAGAACTGAAGGCAGCAGGCGTGCCTTGCCTGCATTACTATACCATGGGGGATACCGATACTATACGAAGGATCGCAGAAGCAGTATACTAACGAATAAGATTATTCTTCATACCCGAGCTGCCTGAGTCGGGTCTTGTATACAATATGCGGCATTTGCGCGTACATTCGCGTGTATTGTATACGAGCTTGCTCTCTCAGTTCCTCGTCATGAGGTGCCATGATGTGGCGAGCATAAGCAATGGCAGCCTTTTGACCGGGGCTAAGTCCGCCCTGGTAGACGAGTGCATTTATTTCAACTACTGCCGACTTTGGGTGCCCCTGATGGAAAAGCAATAGAGCCCCCAGAAGACGGGCATCAAAAATAAGTTCGCGGTTGCCCAGTCCGGAAGCAAGGCGGCCTGCTTCCAGACACACATGCTCCAGTTCCGCAATGCGTTGCATAGCACTTAACACCTGACCTTTTTCGATCAGACTGGCGCACAGCAGCTGGCGGTTATCGATGGCCCGGGTTACTTCAATAGCCCGATCATACCAGTGAATTGATTGATCGTATTCACCCAGGAAATAATATACATCACCCAGGGTATTTGCTGCACGGGCGATTCCCTTTTGATACCCCAGCGATTCACACAAAGACATACCTCTGTGTAAAAAACTGATAGCTTCTGTCGAATTGCCCATGACCGAATTGAGCTCTCCCAATAGTCCAAGCGCAATGGCAATCCCCTGCTTATCCCCAATCTCCTCGCAAAGAACCAAATCTCGTTGAAAATGCTCCATCGCAAGCGCATAGCTGCCTTTGCGCTGATGCACATTGCCGATACAACCTACGGCAATGGCTGTCAATTGCTTGTTACCCAACTCCTCTGAAAATTGTAAGCCCTTTTCGTATGTCTGTAGCGCTGCGTCGTAGTCTCCTTTTTCAAATTGGATAATGCCCAGATTGGTATACAATATGGACATACTCTGCTTTTCTCCCTGCTGTGTAATCCGGTTGAGTTGCTCCTCTATGACGCGTATGCCTTCATCAAAGTGCCCCTGATTCATATAGGTCAGCCCAAGGTTGGCTATAATCTGTGCTCCTGCACTTGTATTGTATTGAATGTAGCCGGAATTAAGGCTTTGTTCAAAATAAGCTTTGGCCTGCTCGTAGCTGCCCTTGCGGAAATACAAGGTGCCCAAATCGCCGTATACTTTCGCAAATCCGCGAAGGTAATCAATAGACTCAAACAAGCCCGCAGCTGTTTGTAGATACTGCAGTGCCGCATCATAATCGCCCCGCAATAGCAAAAGATGACCAAGACTGTTATTGGATTTGCCAATGAGCATGACATCGCGATGCTGTTTGGCTCGTCTGAGCGCCAGCTCAAACGCCTGACGAGCGTCTGTCCATTGGCCGATCAGTTGCAGAATTTTTCCCCGCTTAAGCTGTGTGCTGATTTCTTCCTCAGCATTTACACGGCTCCCCAACTTTTGAAGCAACCGGTCATAAAATTCAAGCGCCTGCTGATTCTGGTAGTTGGCGCGGGCATAATCGGCTGCTTTCCGCAGATACTCACAAGTTTTGTCATAAATACCTGCTTGCTCATAGTGAAAAGCTAAGTCTACATAACGATCTTCTATATCATCCGGAAATAATCGCTCAATGGCCTTGGCAATCAGCTGATGCAACTGCTGCAAACGCGTATGGAGCTGCATGCTGTAGACGGCCTCCCGCAGCAGACTGTGACGGAAAATATACCGAAGCTCATTGATGGCCATCCAAATCTGGACTTGTTCGCCTGTCTTGATTTGCTCCTGCACCAGTTGTGTCGTATGCGCAGCAGCCTCCGAGCCTGCCTCCATCTGTTCACGCATAACCTCAGAAAGAATGGGCAGCTCAAATTCCCTGCCAATAACGGCTGCTGCTTTGACCGTTTCTCTTACCATCGTAGACAGTCGGTCGATACGAGCCGTCAGAATCGCATTGATAGAATTGGATAGCTTGATATTTTTGTCCTTGATCGTCCACTGCCCGTTATCCATTGATAGCAACTGGCTCTCTTTGAAATATTCAAGCACCTGCTCTAAATAGAAAGGATTGTTATTGGTCGTCCGTACAAGTAAATCAAGGTACTCATCACTAATCGGACCACCGAGGCTGTATTCAGCAAAGGACTTCACGCCGGCAAGGGTGAGTGCATTGAGATCCAGTTCGAGTATCGGCAGCGTGTTTTTATCACTAACAAAATGAGGTTTGCTGCCGTCATCTTTATACCGAGAGGTAGCCAATAATAAGATCGGGTAGCCTTGCATCATCCGTAGCAGTTCGATCACCAACTCCTGTGAACTGTCATCCAGCCAGTGAATGTCTTCCAGTTCAATAACCACGGGACGACACAGACTATCGGCCAGAATCAAGTTGATAATGGCCCACATTGTATTGTCGTAGCGCCCCTTGGCATCCAGTTGTTCCCAGAGAGATCCCTCATGCGTAACACCCATGAGTGCTGCTAGTATTGGCTTGGTTCGGTTGAGTTCAACCAGCAGCCCCAATGCACGTACATCGGTGACGATGCCGAGCTGATCGCGCAACGCGTGAAAACGAGACTCGAAGGTTACCTGATTTGTAGGCGCATTGCGCTCCTGAGACTGGGCAAAAAACTCTTTCAGCAGGTAGATAAAGGCATTGAAAGGCTTGCGCAAAATTTGGTCTGAAGGACAGGTACGCCAGTTAACGCCCTGTTCTTTGGCCAATAACTGCCGCGCCTCAAATGCAAGCCGGCTTTTGCCAATACCCGCCTCACCATATAAATAGGCCAGACCACCTGTCTTGTTGCTGGCCAGCTGCCTGCCAAAATCGAGCAGTTGCGCCAACTCTTCATCCCTGCCAATCAGCGGATTGTTACCAAAGGTTGCTTTTTCATCAAAATTGTGCCCTAACAGGCTGAACGTAGGCACATTACCTTTGACACCCTTGTACTGAATATCTCCCTTGTGTACAAATCGAAAAGCTTTGCTGCGCCCTACCTCCTCATCGACCAGTATATCTCCCCAGTCGGCATAACTCATTAAGCGAGCCGCCAGATTGACCCGATTACCAACAATAGCGTACTGGCTCCGTTCTTTTCCTCCTACTATACCCGTAAATGCCGTGCCTATGGTCATGCCCATGCGGAAATGATAGGCATTTTTGGCCTGTAACAACTTAAACTCTTCCCGCAGACTCAGGGAGAACTCCAACGCCCTCGATAAATTATTTTCAAAGGATACCGGCGCTCCGAAAAAACAAGTAATCAGTCCACCTTTGTCTCCAAAATCAATTTCTTTCAGGTAACCGGAAAATACAAGAACCTGATCAAGTATTATAGTCGTGAAACGATTGAGCAGTTCATACGTATCCAGCCCTTCAAAAGAAATGAAAACAGAAATTACGGTTCTGAATTCTCCCTCTCCGCTGTAATCAATCACTGCATCCGGTAAAAAAACACGCCCCAATTCCCGCGGAAGCGCAGGCAGAGGTATCGCCCGTTCGGGTATATCCAGCTTGGGCCATTGTCCCAGCAACTTAAAAACACCCCAACTTACTTCCTCCAGTGCACTAGGGCGGAGACTAAGCTGCATGCGCAATGCCTCATCCACCATAATGTCTCCCTCACCCGCAAGCGTCTGACAATAGGCGCAGCGATCAATGGCCGGTCCGCGAAAATAAAATGAATAGGGTCCGGCACCCACAATGCCCCATTCGACCTCCCCAACAGAAAGACCTGTTTTAATACTTACTGTGAATTGTCCAAATTGGCGGCTTCGCCCTTCAAATAACTGCCGGGCCATGAGCGCCGTCTGCAATAAAGTATCGCCTGTTTCTTCCTGTTGTTTTTTGGGAAAAATAGCCGTGAAGGCATCGCCGGCAAAGTAAGGAATAAACCCGTCACGCGCATACACCAGCGCAACCAGCGGTTCGAAAATCTCATTAAGAAAGACTGACAACCGCTCCGCACCGGGTTTCCCCTCCCGCATCAACTCTTCCGTAAGTCGCGTAAAACCTGATAAGTCGACAAAGAGCGTGTAGGCCGTCATGTACCCATGGCGACTGCCTGCTTCAAACTGCTGCCGAATGAAATGAGGTAAGAATTGCTTCAACGCCTGGTTGTAAGGTTGTTTCAAAAATACCCCCAAAGATAGTCAATAATCAGTTGTATCCGGTCGGCAGTTCATACCTTCCGTCGATTTTCGACACCCTGGCCTGTACAAAAGCTTGCGTCTGTGTATATACAATTTGAAAATCACACGGCTTCAGCGCATGGTTTTGTACACCAACGGCTCTCAACTATCCGCTCAGCTTAGAGCGCGTGAGCGATTTTGCTGTAGGCAAAAATGAAGTATACGGAGCTACAGTACAGAAAAAAGCGAAACCCCGTAGAAGAAGTACAGTTTCACACCCGCTAGAGAAATTCTGAACACGCCAGATAATAATCCTGTATCGATGCCTACCAGTGAAATTCCTCTCCAAAAACACTGTATACGCTCCTGTCCGGTAAACTAACCGCCTCTAAATCCCGGTGGGTACCAAAAAATACATTCAGATCAACAAAACCCTCCACTCCCCGGCACCTGCCTTTGTTGGCGTATTGCCAAAAATGCCAGTCGCTCCCGCAGGCAAGCGTTGGTTCTCGACCTGCATAGCGAGCAATCCAAAGCGGATACTCATCGAATTGTCCGGCAAGATGCCGATTAAAAAAAGTAAGACTCGTATAGATAATGGGCTTGATGCCATAGTGCCGCTCCACAATGGAAAGCCAGGTCCGCAGTTCACTCAGCAACACAGGCGTGGGTACTCCGTCCAACACTTCAACGTCCAGTACAGGCGGCAAATCGCCGGGATGAAGATCTACCCAGTTAATGAAATGCCAGGCCTGCTCTGTTGCTGGCACTGCCGGCCGGTAAAAATGATAAGCCCCCCTTCGCATCCCCAATCGGTTGATTTCCGACCAATTGTAGCAGAAACGGCCATCAACATGCGTCATACCCTCTGTAGCCTTTACGAAAGCGAAGTGAAAATTATCAGCAGCAACCTCCTCCCAGTCAATCTCAGCTTGGTAGTGCGAAACGTCTATTCCCTGAACTGCATAATCAAGCCGCCGCTCGTGATCTGCCTCACAGGCAAATCCGATGAAAACGACCCACCATAACCACGCTGCTCTGATCATAAAATCTTTCCCTTGCAATAATCAGGCTGCACCATCCCAAATGACAATTACATCCGTCTGTATACATTGTGAGGCATAACCACCTTGTCATATTTGGCAATAGTCCACCAAACTACAATATCCTTGTTTTGTTATAGCAAGATAAGCACAAAATATACAATCACAAATGACTTTTCTGCATATTTTATTTTTAATACTTCAGGATGGCTCAAGAAACTATACTGGCGGCTTGTTGTCGTCAAGCCCAGCCCTTACGCTTGAGTAGAGGATAAGCAAATACAGCCAAAATGATGATAAATCCACCCCAATAGAAAGAAGAATCAAGCTCATCTCCGTCTCCCAACAACCACCAGGCCAGTACAATTCCGTATACAGGCTCCAAATTGACCGTAAGTGTCGATGCAAAAGCTGAAATATGCTTGAGTGCCCTGATGGATAAAAGGTAGGCAACATTGGTACACAACAATGCCAGTAGCAACAGGTAGATCCAGTCAACCTGTCTCTCCGGCCACAATGGCCCCGGATCATACCCCAAAAGTAGCATCAAGAGAAGTACAATGCTCAAAAACACCCACGCACTCCCTAGTTCGATGAATGTAATCTGTACCGGCCTTGCCTGCGTTACAAAACGCTTGTTGAGTGCCGTAAATACAGAGACAAACAAGGCACTTATCAGCCCAACCCAAACACCTGCCAACATACTTACCTCCAATCCATTAACCACCAACAACATACCGGGCACAATCAAAAAACCAAGTCCCAATTCCTGCCACCGAAATGGTCTTCCTACTACCAATGGTTCTATCAGGGCTGTCATGAAAGAGGTGGTTGCGAGACAAACCAGGCTGACAGAAGCATTGGCCAGTTTGATCGCTCCGTAAAAAGTTAGCCAATGAAGTGCTACCAGTACACCTATACCTGCATACCCCAACAGCATTTTGGCAGGTATTTGTCTCGACAATTTAGCTACGTTTGCCCAAGGGGAGAGACTGCTGCTTGTAATTAGAACCCGCCACCACACCAGCATCAGCGCTGATAGCTGGATCAGATCGCCCAAGATAGCCGTGAATCCAAAAAGCAGCACGGCAAGATGCAATTCCAGATACGCTCTTTTCTCTTCTGCCTGCATGTCGCTATTTTCTGTGCAAAGAAACAAAAAAGTGCCCGCTGCTTGTACAGCTTATCGCTTCTGCTAACAAATAATAAAAAACCTGTGCTACAGAGGAACTTTCAACCCGTTTTTGCATTATGTATGACGGAAATGTTCCTTAGCCCGTGTCCGGGATTTTTTCGCCACGCCCAAGACGGCCTCTTTGCGCATTTTTTAGTTACGTACTACTGTCCGTACTCCCAAAAAATGCGAAAAAGAGCGAAAATGCCTTGTTTTTGCTCCGGCAGAAATTCTTTGACACGCTATCTATAAAAATATCGTTCTAAACCAAAACAACCACTGCTTATGTCTGCTAGTGCTATTCAACCAGGAGATCTTGCTCCGGAATTTACGTTGTTTACAACTGACAAAAAAGAAGTATCCCTGACGGATTATCGTGGTAAGAATGTCGTCATTCTGTTCTTCCCCCTGGCTTTCACCGGCGTCTGCACTACAGAGTTGTGCAGTGTACGTGATAGCTTATCTGTCTACAACAGTCTCAACGCAGTTGTCCTGGGAATCTCCGTTGATTCTCTTTTCTCACTTGATAAGTTTCGTCAGGAGCAGCAACTCAATTTTGATTTGCTGTCAGATTTCAACAGCGAGGTATGCAACAGCTATGGTGCTATGTACGAGAACTTTGTATTCGGCATGAAAAATGTAGCCCGACGTGCTGCCTTCGTCGTTGATGCCACTGGCGTGGTCCGCTATGCAGAGGTATTGGAATCTGCCGGGGATTTGCCTAACTTTGCTGCTATTCAGGAAACATTATCACAGCTGAACTAATACCATGTTGTTTGCCAGCCAGCCAAAGCCGTGGATAGAAGAGGACGTGGATGTCCTGGTAGATACAGCCACAGGTAACGAAAATCCTGTGCGCCTCATTGTCTACAATGATGATTTCAACAGCTTTGAATGGGTCATCCAATGCTTTATGGAAGTACTCCATCATACGGCTGAGCAATCTGAACAGCTGGCAATCATCATCCATAACAAAGGAAAGGCTACGGTCAAGGAAGGAGCCAGACGAGAGCTGCAACCCAAAAAAGAAGCGCTGTCCGACAGGGGACTTTCTGCTGTCATTGAAGGAGATGACGAGTCATAAATTACACTCCACAACAGGTGACTGCCTGTTGTGGGGTGACTTCATCTAAGCGCTATGCCTGTATTCTGGTTGTACGATGATGAATATAGCTTCCCGGACTCTGCACTCGCCTCCCCCGAAGGTTTGCTGGCCGTGGGTGGAGATTTGGCACCAGAGCGTCTGCTAGAAGCCTACAAACAGGGAGTCTTCCCTTGGTACAATGAGGATGATCCCATTCTTTGGTGGAGTCCTGATCCTCGTTTTGTACTCTTTCCGGCAGAATTACGGGTCAGCAAAAGTATGCGCCCCTATTTCAACCAGCCCAAATTTCAGATCAGCTTTGATCAATCTTTCGAACAGGTCATGCGTGCCTGCCGGCAAACCAAGCGGGCAAACCAGATGGGTACCTGGATTAATGAAGATATGATCCGCGCCTATACGGACTTATACGCCATGGGGCATGCACATTCTGTGGAAGTATGGCAGGAGGGACAGTTGGTGGGAGGATTGTACGGTATTTCTCTGGGTAAATTTTTTTTTGGTGAGTCCATGTTTTCCCGGGTATCCAACGCCTCTAAATTTGGTTTCATCAGCCTTGTACAGTGGTTACAGGCCCGGGATTTTCAACTCATAGACTGCCAGCAGGAAACAACTCACCTCACGAGCCTCGGAGCACGTGCCATTAGCAGGTCAGATTTCATCGCGAGCTTACAGGACAATCTGGCAAACCACCCGCTACAGCCGGGGCGTTGGTCCTTATAGTATCGTTTCCTGAATAAAAGCCGCTCTTTCCGGGTAATCCGTTGTGTAGTGAAGGCCACGACTCTCCCGCCGCATACTTGCAGATCTGGTAATCAGATAACCAATCGTAATAAGGTTGCGGAGTTCACACAATTGCGGCGAAAGCACTGTATGATTGTATAAATCTTCCGTCTCCGTATGCAACAGATAGAGCCGGTTCAGCGCCCGCTTCAAGCGTATGTTTGACCTGACAATACCCACATAACTACTCATCACTTCCTTCAGTTCTTTCAGACTTTGCGTGATCAGTACCATCTCGTTGGGGGCAGTTGTGCCGGCAGCATCCCAGTTCGGTATTCCCTCCTTAAAATCCAGTCCGTCAATTTTAGCAACAATATCCTCTGCAATTCGATGACCAAACACCAATGCCTCCAGCAAACTATTTGATGCCAGTCTATTAGCTCCATGCAGTCCTGTACTGGTACATTCTCCACAGGCATACAAACGCTCAATGCTACTTCTGCCAATAGCATCCACCCGGATCCCTCCACACATATAATGACAGGCCGGCGCTACAGGAATCATTTTTTCCATCGGATCGTACCCTATTTCTATGCACTTGCTATAGATTGTCGGAAAGTGAGCGATGAAGGCTTCCTTGTCCAGATGGCGGCAATCGAGCCACATACATTCTTCTCCCGTCAGTTTCATTTCACTATCAATCGCTCTGGCCACAATATCACGGGGTGCGAGACTCTCTCGCGGATCGTACTTATGCATGAAGGGGGTACCGTCTTTCGTCTTCAGAATTGCCCCGAACCCTCTTACTGCCTCTGAGACCAAAAATACGGGATTATCTCCACTGGGATTGTACAAAGCAGTAGGGTGAAACTGCACGAATTCCATATTCTGTATATGCCCTTTAGCACGGTAGACCATCGCAATACCATCGCCGGAGGCTATAACAGGGTTGGTGGTAGCGCGGTATACTTGTCCGGCACCCCCTGTAGCTACGACCGTGAGCCGGGCGAGTATAGTATCAATATGACCCGATTCCTTATTGAGTGCATATACCCCGTAACAGGCAATATCGGGTGTGAGACGGGTAATATTATATCCTAAATGATGCTGAGTAATCAGGTCAACAGCAAAAAAATGCTCATGAACCCTGATATTCGGCAATTGTGCAACTTTGGCCAGCAGAGCCCGCTGCATTTCCCGGCCCGTGAGATCCTTATAGTGAAGAATCCGGTTTTCTGAGTGTCCACCTTCTCGTCCTAAATCATATTGCTCGCTCCTGTTTTTGTCAAAACGGGCACCCCACTCAATAATTTCCTGTACGCGCGACGGCCCCTCCTCAACCACAATACTGACGATTTGCTCAACACACAAGCCATCACCGGCATCGAGTGTATCCGCAATATGTTTTTCGTATGAATCCACGGCTGTATCCCATACAGCTGCTACCCCTCCCTGCGCATAACGAGTATTACTTTCTTCCTCATGCGTTTTGGTGAGCACATCCACCCGTAAGTCTGGCCGCGCCGCCGCTATTTTGATGGCCGTACTAAGCCCCCCGATACCTGCGCCAATAATCAGCACATCTGTTTGAATCATGATGACAAGATTTACAATACCCGACGAATACAACGCACTTGTGACCTGCAAG
Source organism: uncultured Saprospiraceae bacterium (assembly GCA_964441755.1). Taxonomy (GTDB): domain Bacteria; phylum Bacteroidota; class Bacteroidia; order Chitinophagales; family Saprospiraceae; genus JAUMBM01. Next base: position 299,235 of record CAYTVG010000001.1, on the reverse strand, counting down.
TAAACAAAAAAAAGTGGAAATTTGTGCTGCTTATGAAAATTGCAGTCAATACCCGTTTTTTATTGCCCGGCCGGCTCGAAGGCATTGGCCGGTACACCCTGGAAGTAGTGCAGCGACTGGCAGCCTGCAGGCCGGAAGACGAGTTCATCTTTTTTTTTGATCGTCCCTGGGATCCTGCGTTTATTACGTCCCCCAATATTACGCCGGTAGTTGTTTTTCCACCAGCACGACATCCCTTACTGTGGTATGCCTGGTTTGAGCTGGCGCTACCCAAACAACTGGAAAAGTACAAACCAGATGTTTTCATTAGCCCCGACGGTTACTGCTCTCTGGGTGCCGGGACGCCCACACTTATGGTAATTCACGATATTGCTCACGTACATTATCCCGGTCAGATACCGTTCCTCGTACGTTCCTATTACGATTTTTTCATCCCGCGCTATCTCCGCCGTGCTGAAAAGATTGTGACCGTTTCAAATTTCAGTAAAGCCGACATTGTACAACATTATGGCATCCAGCCGGGTCGTATCAGTGTTGCCCCCAACGGTGCAAACAGCCAATTCAAACCCCTGTCAGCGGCAGCACAACAGCAAGTACGCCTGCAATATGCCAACGGGCATCCGTATTTTTTTTACCTTGGCGCCATACATCCGCGTAAAAATCTGGAGCGCCTCATCGCTGCTTTTGATGTTTTCAAAACCCGTACGGGAGCTCCTCACCACCTGCTGTTGGGTGGCAGATTGGCATGGCAGACGGGTGGACTAAAAGAGGCGCTTGAGAAAACTTCTTATCGGCATGATATCAAGCTGCTGGGCTACGTGCCCGATGAGATATTACCTCCTCTGGTTGCTGCAGCCTTCGCACTTACTTATGTGTCCCTTTTTGAGGGATTTGGGGTACCACTGCTCGAGGCTATGCATGCTGAAACTGCCCTGATTACTGCCAACTGCTCGGCAATGCCCGAAGTAGCAGGCGATGCGGCGCTGCTTGTTGATCCTTATCAGACAGCATCTATAGCCACTGCCATGGAAAAGTTGGTAATTATGCCCGGATTGAGAGAAGAACTCATCCAACGGGGTCGTTTGCAGCGGCAACGATACGATTGGGACCTGACCACGGCGATCATCAGTCAGGAAATTGATAAATTATTCACCAGCAGAAGTGTAATGAAATGATACATAAAAATTGGCTTTGGCAGCGATTGCTGCCAAAGCCAATTTTTATGTAGAAGCCTGCTTTGGATTTTAAAAAAAAACCCAAAGCAGGCTTGTCCCGTACTTTATTTCGCTGCCGGGAAGCAGCGAAATCTCGTAAGCATTTTCTTTATTGGAAGCGAACCCGCACCGTTTCTCCAATACCGCAGCCTACTACAGCTGTATCACCGGCAGAAACTCCGCGCATAAAGCCCTCTTCCTGCAGCGGCATTGAACCCGCGTAGTTGCCAATTCGCTCGCTAGCTTCACCGGCAACACTACCGTCAATGCTTTTTGCATAACTATACTTATCGATAGCTGCGAGAATTGCAAGGCGCTGATTCCAGGAATCACAGCCACCACGGCTCATTTTCGCATAAATATCCCCTATCAGAATATAAGGCTTGCCCCAGCCTGGCTTCAGACTTGCAGCATTACGCGCATTTTCGCGGGCTTGGCCATACTGCCCGAGTTGCCATGTTTGGATGGAAGCCATGCTGTAGAGTACTTGTGCCTTTATTTCCGCATCCTGCGTAGACTCCAGACATTCGCGGTAGCGACTCAGCGCCTCCTGATAGCGGCCTTCCTGCTGTAATTTGGTGCCATCAAAGCAAGGATCCTGTTCGCGGCGCAAACGCTCACGCTCTGCAGCAATCTCTGCGCTTAGCGCGGCATAGCGCGCTTTGACTTCTGTAAGGTCAGGATCATCCTCTGCACAACCCTGAGCTGCCAGTTTTTTTACGATATACTCAATCAGGTCAAAATTGTCAGGCTCGGCCTTAAAGCGGGGGAGGAGCGTACCTTTGAAATAGCCGCAGTCAAATACCTCTGACTCGATAGCGGTTACGGTGGCATCCATATTGGCCTTGCCTGATTCGTAATAGGTCTTCAGCCGGGCATTGTTTGCGATATTATGTTCGGCAATTTCAACCCCCTTATTGTACCATACCTGAACGTCCTCCTTACCAATCTGCTTTGACTGATAAAGGTAAGTAACCAACTGCCCCAGCGGTGCCAAAAGGATGTACTCTGCATTATTGCCGGCAGCATTGATAGCTGCTTTGAAAGCCTCAAAGGAAGCCATAGAATAACTGTAACCCGGCAGATATATCATATCGAATGCTTTGCGACCCAGCAGAAAATTTTTCTCATCAGGGAAACAGCGCATTTGCTCATCATAGAGCTGAATTACCATATCTGCATATTCCTTTTTCTTAGCCTCATCTGTCGTCTTATCAATCATTGCACGATACAACTTCCGGCCGTCGACGTAGTGCGTATTACGCTGCCCGTCGGCAGTAGGCGCAATCTGATAAGCTGTCTGCCAATTGGTGAATGCAATTTCAAAATCAGCAGCATTAAGTGCTTTCAGACTTTCAATCTCCTGCCCTTTCAGAAAGGGACGGTAAATTACATGCGCGTTTTCGGCCGTCTCTTTCTGCGGAGAATCATTCCAATTCTGGCACTGAGCGATCGCGGAAGAATGCCATCCGGTGAAGAGCGCCAAGGCAAATACCCATTTTCCAAGCATTTTCATCACTAGTTAAATTTGCGTTTGAAGAACCACGTATTGTCGTTAAGCGTAAAGCCTACTGAAAGTTTTACATAGGTTTCCTCGAGAACATCCGGCACACCAAACTTCCCCAGTTCGAGTGCCGTATTCATAAATGAAACCTGCTGTCGGGGCAGCACGATTGGCATTCCGATGCCCATAGTTACTGCACGGTGAAGCGCCTGCTCACCGCTCAGGCTGCGCGAATCAGTTCCGTAAAAGAAACCAAGCCGATAACGAGCCCTGGCCCAATAATTTTTATACGAGGCGTAGTCTGGGACATACTCCAATCCCGCCGCCACACGCCAGGTATCTGACAACTGCTCAGGTTTTGCACTATTCGTATACTCACTCCAGCCCGTGCGGCTAAACTCTGCCCCAAGCTGTAATTGGTTTATTTTTTGGTAGGAGACCCCAACAGAAAACTGAGGAGGCAAATTGCCACTACCTAGAGCACGGTTCTCGTAAACAAGCGTATCTGATACTCCCTGCCCGAAAAATCGCCTGTAGTACGCGTTTGACTCCGTATCAAAATTGGCCGCTGGTGAGGCCGTCAGCCCCAATATGAGCCGATGCCCGTTGTTGACTCGCTCACCGGCATCGTTGGTTTTTTTAAAATCGTATACATACTGCAGTCCGCCGTCTATCGCCCAGCCACGTGCGCTAAATTGATCACTAAACTCAGTCTGCAGGGTAAACGAAAGACTGTCAAATGTAACAAGTCGACTATTGGTTAGTTCACCAAATAAATAAGCAACATTCAACCCAAGAGACAAATTTTTATACCTTACAGCATTGCCCCACCTGAGTTTATAGATTCCGCCTATTCCCTTCAGCGTATTTGTAACCCGATTGAGTTCAGGGTCATTGACGACTGCCACAATATCATATCCCACTTGTGTCATCGGTGACAAGTCAAACCCCATTCCTACACCCCAATCATTACTCTGTTGGTTGAGCGCCCGGTTTATGGGATTTATGAGGGGGAAAGCAAGCCCCAAATAACGAAGGTTGCCGCCATATTGGTTATCCCTGGCCGTCCGACCCTGTAATGACACATACTGTGCATACATGCCCGTTTCGAAAGCTGTGAACTGTAAAGAGGCAAGCGAAGCAGGATTGACGGGATTAAAATGATATACATCCTGCCAGGCAGTACTGAGCCCTCCCATACCCGCAGAAGCAATAAAGTAAGACTCTACAGGATTCCCCAGGCCATATCTGGAGAAAGGAGAATTAATCTTAGGGCGTATGCTGGCATTGGTCAGCTGAGCCGACAGGCCGCTACCCAAACAGGTGAGTGCCAATACCCAAAAAAACATGCCCACACCCTTACCGCACTTGATTGACATAATCTGTAATGATTTTATTTAACCCAACCAGTACCAGGTCTGGTTGCACAAAAACAGCTACTTCTGCATGCCGGGCAACACTTTCCGCATCACCTCCGCTTACAACAATCCGCAACGGATGCCATATTTTTTCTAATCGTCGTGCCAGACCCTCTACCTCCAGGCTCAGCCCCAGGACAGCCCCATTGCTCATGGCCTCCTCTGTACGTCTTCCCAACGTTTGTACCACTTCACCGGCCGCTACCTTAGGCAACCGTTGTGTCTGCTGATGCATAGACAGCAGACGCATCCCTATACCCGGCGCAATATTCCCACCCTGATAAACGCCCTCTGCGCTGAGCAAATCAAAAGTGACACAGGTGCCCACATCTACCACCAAGCAGTGTTCACCTGGGTAGAGAGCCATTGCCCCTGCGACAGCTGCCAGCCTGTCCTTACCCAGCGTTGCAGGTGTTTCATAGGTATTCTCAAATGGCAGCGGCACCCTATGGTCAAGACGAATGTACGTCATTCGCTCGCGAAAATAAGCTTCCGTCATCGCAGAAGGCTCTATGCCCACTGTTGATAATATCAGATGCTCTGCTTGCTGCGCCATTACCCACGCCAACAAAATCTCCTCATCAGTTCCGGATCCCAGCCAGCGATGGACGAGTTGGCCATCCTCAAAAACGGCTGCCTTCGCCCTGCTGTTTCCTATGTCAATGACCAGATTCTTCAAAGTAATAAACGCAAAATTGTGAACCGATGGCGTGTAATTGATGAGGCCGAAACCCTAATTTTCTGTTAAATTAATGGCGGAAATGCCGGAAACCCGTCATTACCATAGCCATATCGTGTGCATTGCAGTAATCAATACTGTCCTGATCCTTTACCGACCCTCCAGGTTGAATGACTGCCGTAATACCCACCTGATCGGCAATTTCGACACAGTCCGGAAAGGGAAAGAAAGCATCGGACGCCATTACCGCTCCCCGCAAATCAAATCCAAAGGACTGCGCCTTTGCAATCGCCTGCTTAAGTGCATCGACCCTCGAAGGCTGTCCGCATCCCATACCTATCAGTTGCTTATTCTTTACCAGCGCAATCGCGTTTGACTTGAGATGCTTAGAACAAATAGCAGCAAACAACAGATCACTTACCTCCGAAGCAGTAGGCGTGCGCTTAGTCGCTACCTGCAAATCTGCTGTCGTCTCTTGCCGTAAATCGGTCTCCTGCTCCACCACTCCGTTCAGCAAAGAACGAAAAGATCGAGGTCTCACCGCATATTCTTTCAATCTTAACAGAATGCGCGTCTTGCGGGCCCGTAGTAATTCCAGTGCCTCAGGACTAAAATCAGGTGCAATCAGTACTTCGTAGAATAACCGATCAATCTCCTGCGCTGTGGCAACATCTACAGGGTGATTACAGATAAATATGCCCCCGAAAGCTGATACAGGATCGCAGGCCAACGCTGCCTGCCAAGCCTCCTGCAGACTAGGCCTCACCGCAAGCCCGCAGGTATTCGTGTGCTTGAGTATGGCAAAGGCCGGATCTCCCACGCGAAGCTCCCGCATAACCTGTACGGCCGCATCAATATCCACAAGATTATTGTAGGAGACAGATTTGCCATTGAGCTTGTCAAATACAGCATCGAAATCCCCAAAAAACACCCCGGACTGGTGTGGATTCTCTCCGTATCGAAGAATATCTGATCGGTGTATGCTGTACTTAAATGTGACATCTGTATGGCCTTCGTTGAAGTAGTTGAATATAGCCATATCATAATTGGAAGAAACCTTAAACGCCCGACGTGCCAACTCCCGGCGATCACCAAGGTCCAATGATCCGTCTTTCATCTGCAGCATTTCCAGAAATAAGCCATACTCCTCTTTAGAAGGTACAACCGCCACATCCCGAAAATTCTTGGCCGCTGCCCGTATCAACGATATACCGCCAATGTCTATCTTCTCTATGATAGCAGCTTCCTCTGTGGTAGAAGCTACCGTCTCCTCAAACGGGTATAAATCAACAATCACCAGATCGATCTCCGGCAGTTCATACTGCTCCAGTTGCAGCAGATGATTCTCTTCCCGACGTGCAAGGATACCTCCGAAAACAGCCGGATGAAGGGTCTTCACGCGGCCGTCCAGAATGGAAGGATAACCCGTTAATGTTTCCACCGGAGTTGAAGGGATACCAAGACTCTCGATGAATTGCTGTGTCCCTCCGGTAGAAAACAGACGAACTCCCTGCTGCTCAAGGGTTCTCAGTATTTCTTCCAGCCCATCTTTGTGGTAAACAGAAACCAGCGCACTTTTAATTTTGCGAACAGACATACTCGATTGCAGGAATTGTGTATTGTTTGGGATGCCATTGCGACCTGTCGTGATATACAAATTTTTACCTGTAATCAGATCGCATGTCAAAAATTATACGCTTTTATGGCCATAAATGCACAAACAGCCAGGGCAAAGGTAGGGAAAAGGAAACGCAATTTTCTGTTTCTCTTTATCCTCTTAAAAAAATAGACAACCCCTGCCTGATCCAAAACCCTATATTTCCTTACCCGACAGTATGCTCCAAAGCCTATACAGTACTTCCCCTAAATCCTGACTGCTGAAAAACCAGGCTGAATTAAGTACTACTAATGCCGTATGCAAATGAGTTAAAAATATTGCCTGGACAATTATACCAACTAAAACATCTGATCGTTAAATGAATGATTTATTTTTGCATCGCTTCAGTGTACGCAGAAACCACTTGTTAAAAATATTTTCCAGCCTGCTTGGTCCCTGCCTTAGAAAATTCGAGGCAAAAACAACAGAGCAGCATAACAGTGGTCCGCATTTTCGTTCTTCCTGTAAGCATTGCTTTTCTGAATTATCAAATACGTATCACTATGGACTCAAAAAGATCGTTAATCATTCTGGCTGTTATCCTGGGATTATTACTGCTGATCTCTCTTTACTTCAACTTTTCCCAAAAAGGCCAGACAGAAAATCTGCAAAAGGAAAATGTGGAGACCAATGAGGCGCTCGATGTAATGACTTCCCTGCGCGATGGCCTGGCCTCACAAGTAGACAGCCTTTCACAAGAATACCAGCTGCTGGCCAATGAAAATGAAGATCTGGAAGGAGATCTTTCCAAGCTGAAAACACAGCTCAATCAGGCGCAGACAGCGCTCGCAAGGGCTAAGCGCTCTTCCGCTACAGAGCTCAATGACCTTCGGGCACAGATACAGGAGCTCATGACCGTCCGGGCAGGTCTCGAAAATTCTATCCGCAGCCTGCAAATGGAAAACGATTCACTCCGCCAGCGTACAGGTGTTCTTGAAACAGATCTGGCCGTTTCAACGGAACAAAATCAGCAGCTGTCGCGCCTCAATGAGTCCATACAACAGGAAGTCAAGCGACTGACGCTCGCCAATTTCAAAGCTACTGCATTTCAGGTAGATGTGCAGCAGGGTAGCGGAGAAAGGGTTACTGCCCGCTCGCGCCGCGCGCGTTCTATCAACGTTAGCTTTGACCTGACCAATGTCCCCAGCGAGTATCAGGGCGTACGCCCTATCTATCTCGTCATTTCTGACGATAAAGGTACGCCCGTTCCTACTGACAATCCCGTACGTGCTACGGTAAGAGTCAACGGTCAGGTAACAGAGATTATAGCTGTGGAAGCTAAAGATATCAATATCACAGATAACCAGCGCCTCACTTTCAAGCATGAGCTTGCTGAGCGCCTGCGCGGTGGTTTCTACCGGGTAAGTGTGTTCACCGATATTGGCATTCTGGGTGCTTCGAGCTTCCAGCTTCGCTAATTTGGCGATACACCGCTTTTTTTACTATCTTCGCTGGCGTCGATTGCTGTTTATCAGCAATCGACGCTTTTTTATTTTGCTCATCTGCAAGTTTTTCGGTTTATGCGTACCTTGGTTTTTTTTGCAGCCCTATCTGTTACAGCCTTGTTTACAAGCTGCGTGAGTAAAAAAGATTACCTGGCCACCGTGAGTAGATATGAGTCCTTGTCGGATTCTCTCCAGATGGACGCCGCACGTTGGCATGGCATGCTCAATACCTGTAATCTTGAACTCGCGCGATCTTCCGGTGCCAACACGGCTCTGCTGGCCACCCAGGATAAGCTACAACAGCGCATCACCAGCCTTCAGGCAGAGATAGATAGTCTCAACCGGCGTATGGCTTTCAATCGCAGTGATTTGCTCGATCAAATCGCGGCCAGAGAGCGTGAAATCGAAGCCTGTCAGTCCAAAAATACCGCTGTTAATCAGTACATCGCTGACAGACAACTTGCACTTGAAAATCTTGGCACTATCATCCGCGATTCCCTGCGCGTATTTCCTGCCAACCGCGCCACAGTGGAAGTAAAAGCCAATCAGCTAATCATTACGCTGAATAGTGACCTGCTTTTTGCCGAAAACGCAACTGCACGTATTGAACGCAATGGCCAGCAGGCACTCAAATTATTGGCTTCCATACTGTCACAGCATCCCGCCTATATCGTACAAGTCATCGGCCATACCGATAACCAGCAGCCGGCACGGCGCACTACCGATAACTGGGATTTTAGTGTGCTCAGAGCTGCTGCCGTCACCAAATCACTCATCAATGATCACAACCTCGAATCCAACCGAATCACCGCTTCCGGCCAGGGACCTTACGCGCCCCGAACGTCCAACGAAACAGCCGAAGGCCGCCTGCAGAACCGAAGGCTGGAATTAATTGTTGCTTACCGGGATGCCGACCTGCTTAGGGGTATCGAGCGTCTTTTACAATAATCGCACCACGGGTCTGGCCCGGACCGGAATCCCTGTCGAGCAGTACCGCCTGCTCACCGGGCCGTCATCCCGTGCAAATACATATCAATGGATAGTCTAACCCAGATCACCCTGGGAGCAGCCGTGGGGGAGTTGGTACTTGGTAAAAAAGTTGGCAATCGGGCCATGTTGTGGGGTGCTATCGCTGGCACCATCCCCGATCTGGATGTACTCGCAGGAAGTGTCACGGATGAAATTAGTGCCCTGGCCTACCATCGGGCATTTACGCATTCCCTGGCTTTTGCCTGCATTGCCCCACTGGGACTGGGCGCACTGGTGCATCGCCTGTATGGTGGAAAAAGTGGCCCTTTACCCCTGGCATTCATACCTGCTTGGGGGACTTCCTCTCTTTTTTTCTTTACCACCATCGCCATAGGCAGTCTGCTAATGCCTCTTCAGGTAAACGGAAGCCTGTCTATTGCAGCTGTCGTGACAGCAGCCATTCTCTTTTTTCCGCTCATCCTGCATCTGCGGGAACGTTTCCGCAGACAACCTTCTACCAACGGCAATGTGCACTGGCTGTCATGGACTCATCTTTTCTTTTGGAGTATCATCACACATCCGCTGCTCGATACCTGTACTACCTACGGAACACAGCTATGGCAACCTCTTGCATCCGACCGCATAGCCCTCAATAATGTAGCCGTAGCAGATCCCTTATACACAATCCCCTTTTTGATTTTTGTCATCTGGGCCAGCCGCATCAGCCACCATCGCCGGTTCCGCCGATGGGTTAATATAACAGGTCTGATTGTCAGCAGCGCCTATCTGATGTTTACTTTTGTCAATAAGTGGAAGGTCGATAAAGTCATGCAGGACAGCATCACTGCCGAAAAAATTCAGGCCAGCCGCTACCTCACATCACCGACCATATTGAATAATATCCTCTGGACAGGCCTTGCTGAGTGCGATACCAGTTTTTTCTACGGTCAGTATTCTCTTCTCGACAGGCAGGCCCGCTTTTCGCTGCGCCAAATCCCCAAATCGCATCACCTCCTGCAGGCTCACTGGGATGATCGGGACATCACCATTCTGCGCTGGTTTTCAAAAGGCTACTTTAATGTGCTGCCTATGCCGGACGGCACCCTACAATTCAACGATCTGCGCTTCGGAGGACTTGGGAATGATCTGGAGCGACCTGAGGACTATATTTTTCGCTTTATTTTGGAAGAAAAAGAAGGCAAGCTTATTGCCAAACAGGACCAACGCCCACCCGATATTAGCTTCCGGGACGCTTTTGCAGATCTCTGGCGGCGAATTCAGGGTCGGTAAATCCCCTTTTTTCTCGTAAAAAAAGCCACTGATGCGCTGCAAGCAGCATCAGTGGCTTAGTTCACCTGTGAGACCGGATTCATCGGTAGCCTACCTATACCGTTTACGAAGCCTGCACCAGCAAGGCTACCTGATTGTTCATCACCTCGATAAAACCTCCTTTGATAGAAAAGTGCAGCTCAACACCACTCTGACTGCCAACCTTTTCGGTACGACTTTGCTGGTCAAAATAGGTATAATCGCCCTGGCCGGTTACAAGCGTCACCTCACCAGCTTCCAAGGAAGACACAATAGGTGCGTGGTTTTTCAAGACCTGAAAAGCGCCCTGCACACCCGGTACCTTAACAGACTGAATATCTCCTTTAAAGATTTCTCTGTCTGGTGTCAAAACTGTGATTTGCATAAGCAATAATTGAATCGCTGCCTATCCGTCTTTCGACTTCAGGCAGCGACGGAATTTTTTTAACCAACTTCAGCCAACATCTTCTTACCAGCTTCGATAACATCGTCGATGGTACCTTTCAGGTTGAAGGCAGCCTCTGGGTACTGGTCTACCTCGCCATCAATAATCATATTGAAGCCCCGGATAGTTTCCTCGATAGGAACCAATACACCCGGAATACCCGTAAACTGCTCAGCAACGTGGAACGGCTGTGAGAGGAAGCGCTGTACGCGACGGGCACGGTGTACTACCAGCTTGTCCTCATCACTCAGTTCTTCCATACCCAGAATCGCGATGATGTCCTGCAGTTCGTTGTAGCGCTGCAAAATATTCTTAACGCGCTGTGTCGTATTGTAGTGAAGCTCCCCGATAATCTTCGGATCGAGGATGCGGCTCGTAGAGTCAAGTGGATCCACGGCAGGATAGATACCCAGAGACGCGATTTTACGGCTCAATACCGTCGTTGCATCAAGGTGAGCAAAGGTCGTTGCCGGGGCAGGGTCCGTCAAGTCGTCAGCCGGTACATATACCGCCTGTACAGACGTGATTGATCCGCGCTTAGTAGAAGTAATACGCTCCTGCATGAGACCCATCTCGGTAGCCAGTGTTGGCTGATAGCCCACTGCTGAAGGCATACGACCCAGCAACGCCGACACCTCTGAACCAGCCTGCGTAAAGCGGAAGATATTATCAATGAAGAAAAGAATATCACGACCGCCCATAGGATCACTCATATCACCGTCGCGGTAGTACTCTGCAATGGTAAGTCCGGAAAGAGCAACGCGGGCACGGGCACCAGGAGGCTCATTCATCTGGCCGAAGATGAACGTGGCCTTAGATTCCTCCAATTCTTTCATGTCCACCTTACTGAGATCCCAGCCCCCTTCTTCCATAGAGTGCATAAAATCCTTACCATAGCGGATGATACCCGCCTCCAGCATCTCACGCATCAGGTCGTTACCCTCACGCGTACGCTCACCTACACCTGCAAAAACTGAGATACCATCGTATCCCTTTGCAATATTATTGATCAATTCCTGGATAAGTACAGTCTTACCAACACCGGCACCACCAAACAGACCAATTTTACCTCCTTTGAGGTAAGGCTCAATCAGGTCAATAACCTTAATACCCGTATAAAGTACTTCTTCCTCCGTAGACAACTCCTCATAGGCCGGCGGTTTGCGGTGGATAGGCCGGGCATCAGCACCTTTCGGTACATTGCCGATACCATCGATCGCTTCCCCTACGACATTGAAGAGGCGGCCTTTAATCCCCTTACCGATAGGCATGGCGATGGGTGCACCGGTGTCGACAACTTCCGTGCCGCGTGAGAGACCGTCGGTAGAATCCATAGCAACTGCGCGCACGCTGTCTTCTCCCAAGTGCTGCTGAACCTCAAGCACCAGCACGTCACCGCTTGGGCGCTTAATTTCCAATGCATTATAGATCTCAGGCAGCTTAATTCCCTCACCCGAAAAACTTACGTCAACAACTGGTCCGATGACCTGTTTAACATGACCGATATTTGCCATAATGGTTGTAGTTATGGTTGTTCCTTAATCGCGGGCAAAGTTACGCTTTTTCACTGATTATCAAAAACACATTCTGTTTTTCCTGTCTGTCCATTTTAACAAAACGCCCCTTGACCTTACCGCCGGTTTTGCAATCAATTGGCTATTTACTCGCTGCTGGTTTATTTAATTTTACAGACATGACGTAACATTGTTTTTCATTTTGAATTTTCAGCTGTTTTTCATCCTTGATTTTTTTTGAGCCAATAGCTGACCCGCAAGTTTAAAAGTATTTTTTATTGCGATCTTCGCCACTATTATGACAACAGATCTACGCGATTTGGACATACAACCGGATAATCAGCAGCCTGGCTGGAAGGACTGGGTCAGGGTAGCACTCATAGGCAGCAGCAGGGCCGAATTGCCGCTTCCGCTGCGCGATCTGTTGGCTGCCCGGAAGCTAGGCGGTGCCGAAGAAAGTGAGCCGGAGCAAATTCTGTTGGCTGCTGGCAGCCAGCAGCTGCTGCAGCGGGCAGCAATAGCCGGCATTGTTTCCCGGATGCCCCTGCCGGCAATCGAGCCAACGGAACTGCCGGCCAAAGTATCGCCTGCGGCTATTCGCATGCTCGATACCATACTCTCCGGCCAGTACCCCGAAGCGCTGCGGGAGTACTTGCACTTGATCACAAAATACCAACAGTCACTGCCACCCGAACGATTACCCGACCTGCTCGCTTTACATCCGCGCCACGAAATCACCCGACAACTGCTGAAAAAGACCCTTGGCCACAGGGGCCGCTGGCTGCTCGCTCAGCAATACACCAGCCAGGTACGCACTCTTTCTCCGTTGGCTGCGCTCACCGCTCATTGGCAAAACCTGCGCGAACAAGCGCCCGGCGACGCCCGCCTGCTGCTCGAAGATCAGTGGCCGGGCATGCAGCCTGCGCAGCGCTGCGCCGCACTGTCTGCCATGGAAGCAGGACTCAGCAGGGAGGATGAGTCCTGGCTAGAATCCTGCCTCGATGATACGCGTAAAGAGGTAAGGCTGGTCGCAGCCAACCTGCTCCGGCAACTACCGGAGAGTAAGTTATGCCTGCGTATGTTCGACCGGCTGTCTCCCTGTATCCGGCTATCCGACAACCTGACCTGGCAGCTGTCGCTGCCCGATCGGCTACCCAAAGAAAGTGAACGCGACGGAATCTACCCCACCGGCAGTAAACTACCCGGCGGACTCTCTTTTTCCTGGTTCGAACAACAACTGGCCTGCATACCTCCAACGCGCTGGCAACAGCTTTTTACCGGCCTCACACCGGCACAATTACTTGCCGGTGCAGTCTCGCACCCGCAAGCTGAAAGAATTTGTAAGGCCCTGGTCATTGCTACAATTCGCTATCAGGACCAACAGTGGACCAGCGCGCTGCTCACAAGGTTTATCCATGAAAAACTTCCAATCCGGCTTCCCGATAAGTCTGTAGAAGAGTTGCTTGAAAAAGCACCTTTCAAGATTTTCGAACAACTCAGCACTCAGTGGCTGGCAGCCTCATCAGAGGAGGGCATCATTCCTGCTGATCATCCCATACACCACTGGCTGCTGCTAAGCCCTCATCCATGGCCTACCCATCTGGCCACCCTATTCTGGAAAGGATTTGTACACATGACCGCCAAAGCAGGTATGAAAGCCTGGTCGTACGGACACTACAAATCGTTACTCGTCAGATGTTCCTATCATGCCCCCGTACTAATGTACGATATATATAAGCGCGACTGGCAGCTGGCAGTAGCAGGCTTCGGCGCGTGGAATGCAGATGTGCAACAGCTACTGCAGGTTTTTGCCTTCCGCAAAGAGATGCGCGCCCTGCTCTCGTCCTGACAAGCAACTTTAGCAGCAGCCTCTTTGTTATCAATGAACAGGTGAGTGCTTTATTTTACGAATCAAAAACCATGGCAAAATCCCACTGGCAACTAGGCAAATTTGGCGGTGTACCGCTTCAGTTTCACTGGAGCTTCGTCTTGGTGTTTGTATGGATTGTCTACAGCAGTTGGCAGCCTGAGCAGGGCATTGATCTGTCCTCCTTATTTACCCTGCTCATCTGGGTTGGTGTCGTCTTTTGCTCAGTGCTGCTGCACGAGTACGGACATGCCTTCATGGCACGGGCGGTGGGGGTAAAAACTGAAAAAATCGTGCTTTTTCCCCTGGGGGGAGGCGCTTTTATGGAAAAAATGCCCGAAGAGCCTAGTAAAGAAATCCTCATCGCAGTAGCCGGCCCCCTGGTGAATATTTTCCTGGCCGCAATTGCCGCCCCCTTTATTTGGAATCAGGCACAGGCCAACCGCAAAGCAATGTTGCTCCACATGATCGACCCGGAAAGCAATGTATCTTTCTTTGGCGTCGGTCCGCTCGATTATTTCATAGTCCTGCTTTTTCTGATCAACCTGTTATTGGCTTTTTTCAACCTGCTGCCTGCTTATCCGCTCGACGGCGGCCGCATTTTCAGGGCTGCGCTGAGTTGGTTTTTGGGTAGAACCCGGGCTACGCTGGCCGCAGCCATCGTGGGAATAGGCTTTGCGGGTCTCTTCCTCACCTATGCAATCTATATGGAAGATTGGATTTTTGGCGTCGGCGCACTGATGGTGGGTGCTATTGCGGCTCATGAGCTCATCGGAACAATCCGCAAATCCAATCGATCCCCGCTGCAGCTTTCCGATGTGGTTGATCAAAATTTTGTGCGTATCTACACCCTCGATTCCATGGCGCTAGCCTGGGAAACGGTTGAGAAAATACCTGCCAGTGTTGTTGTACTCAATAACTGGCAGGAAGTTGTCGGTATTCTCAACGCGCTTTCTTTCCGGGAATGGCAGGCAGACGGCTCTCCGGACAAGCCTGTTGCTGATTACCTCAAGCCTCAATGGTGGGCAGCAGATATTCAGGACAGCCCCGCTGAAGTCTACCATCAAATGCAACTGCTGCAGCTGCAGACAGTACCTGTTTTTCAACAAAATAAATTCATCGGCACCGTAAACATCGCTGGTCTGGAACAGCAGTGATTGGCTGCCCCCTGTCTCTTCACAAGCCTGCTTATCGATAAAAATCACTGATTCTCTGATCATTTATCATCTCTTATGCCATTGCGTCGTATCGTGGAATGAACGAACTTGCAACTGCAGGCTTCATTGGTTGCCCGCTCATTCTAACCTTACATCAAGCGCTATGAAAAGAGATATCCTGGCCACACTGGCCGCTGAAATCAACCAGCCATGCATTACCATCTCCATGGTTACGCACCGCACGCATCCCGAAAATGTGCAGGACGCCGTCGTGTTGAAAAATTTGTGCACAGAAGCCGAACACAGGGTATTGGAAGCTTATCCCAAAAGATCGGTTGGTCCGCTGCTCGAAAAGCTTGCTGTACTGCCGAAGGAGATTGATCCCAACTACAATCTCAGCAGCCTCCATATTTTTCTGTCGAATGACACCAAAGAAGTGATTCGGTCTACCTGGCCTACAGAGCATAATGTGGTGTTTATGGATGATACTTTTGCCGTCAGACCGCTGATCAAGGAGGTCAATCGTACAGAAAGCTATGTAGTCATGGTACTCTCATTGGGGGGGGTGCACTTGTATGAAGCAGAGAATGATACCATACTGCGGGAAATTCGCAATGACATCTTTCCTATAAAAGCCAATACGCATTATTATACTATGCCGGATAAACTGAGCGATAATCGGCTCGTGGAAAATGCTGTTCGGGAGTATATCAATGAAGTCGACAAGGGCGCTGGTAAGCATTTTCTGCAAACACAGCAAAAATGTGTCGTGATCTGTACGGAAGATAATTATAACAAATTGCTGCAATTGGCTGACAGGCCCTCCATCTATTATGGATTTGCCCAGATCGACTACAATCAAACATCTGTTCCACACCTGGCCGGGCAGGCCTGGGCAGTGGTGAAAGAGCATCAACACCAACAGCGGGCGGAAGCTATCGGAGAAATGAAGGCGGCTGTTTCACAAGGAAAAGTGCTTACGGATCTGCAGGAGATTTTCCGTGCTGCGAAGGAGGGACGGGGAGATTTGCTGATTGTCCACAATAATTTCAGTCAGGCAGTCCGAATGATTGACGATTATTCATTCCAAATCGTCGATGACCCCACTGTTCCGGGTGTTGTCGATGATATTACGAGTCTTATCGGTTGGGAAGTTATGCTAAAGCACGGTCGTACTATTTTCACAAGCCAGGATGAAATAGCCGATTTAGGTCCTATTGCGCTTAAAGTTAGGTACTGATCATTACTGTTTTACCCAAATGCGCCGGCTGGCCGGCGCATTTTTTATGCTATATTTTTACACCCTAAACTAATGCTCTCATTGAACGCCCTGCCCCGTCAGGCTGTTTATGTTTGATACCGTTGTTTTCCTTCGTGTATAAAAGCTAAAAGTCTGTCAGGTGCCTTTTAAATTACAATCCGCATACCAACCAACGGGCGATCAGCCGCAGGCGATCGCCCAACTCATTGATAATATCCAACAGGGCGAGAGGGCACAGGTGCTGCTCGGCGTCACCGGCTCCGGCAAAACTTTCACCATGGCCAATGTAATTGCCGGTGTCAATAAACCCACGCTCATCCTCACACACAACAAAACCCTCACGGCCCAACTTTACGGGGAATTTCGCGATTTTTTTCCCGAAAATGCCGTTGAGTACTTTGTTTCCTATTATGATTATTACCAGCCCGAAGCCTATATCTCCGTCACCAATACGTATATAGAAAAAGATCTGCAGATCAATCAGGAGGTTGATCGACTGAGACTTCGTGCCACCTCCAACCTGCTGTCGGGTCGTCGCGATATCATCATCGTTGCATCGGTCAGCTGTATATACGGCATGGGCAACCCTGAGGACTATAAAAGTGGCATCATACGCATTCAAAAAGGACAGGTCATCTCACGCAATGCTTTTCTCTACAGCCTGGTGGGCAGCCTGTACTCGCGTACCGAGACAGACTTCAAGCGGGCAACTTTCAGGGTTAGGGGGGACACTGTCGACATCAACCTGCCCTATGTTGAATATGGGTACCGAATCACTTTTTTTGGTGACGAAATCGAGTCTATCGATGTGATCGAAATTGAAAGCGGTAAACGCATATCGTCCATGGATACTGCGGCTATTTTTCCCGCCAACCTCTATGTTGCTCCCAAGGAGCGTCTTGGCCAAATCATCCGGTCCATTGA
Organism: uncultured Saprospiraceae bacterium; assembly: GCA_964441755.1. Taxonomy (GTDB): domain Bacteria; phylum Bacteroidota; class Bacteroidia; order Chitinophagales; family Saprospiraceae; genus JAUMBM01. The sequence goes on along the minus strand of CAYTVG010000001.1, from coordinate 281,873 downwards.
AGATGAATTGTTTGAGCATGTACGCTATTTTGAATCTGAAAAAAAATACGAAGAGGCCAAGCGACTTGAGGAGCGAACCAACTACGATCTGGAGATGATTCGGGAACTTGGTTACTGCAGCGGTGTAGAAAATTATAGCCGCTTTTTTGACGGCAGACAGCCTGGCACCCGTCCGTTTTGCCTGCTTGATTATTTTCCGGACGACTTTCTACTCATCATTGATGAAAGTCATGTAACTATTCCGCAGTTGCGTGGTATGTACGGTGGTGACAGAGCCCGCAAGCTGAGCCTGGTGCAATATGGCTTCCGCCTTCCATCTGCCATGGACAACCGGCCTCTCAATTTTCCGGAGTTTGAATCGCTGATCAACCAGGTCGTCTATGTAAGTGCTACCCCGGGTGACTACGAACTGGAGCAAACGGATGGGCTGATTGTCGAACAGCTCATTCGCCCTACAGGACTGCTCGATCCTATCATCGAAGTACGACCCAGCCTCAACCAAATCGATGATCTCATGCATGAAATCCTGCTTCGCAATAAAAAACAGGAAAGGACGCTGGTAACAACCCTCACCAAACGTATGGCAGAGGAACTTACCAAATACCTGTCCCGCATGGGCGTCAAAGTGCGCTACATTCACTCAGAAGTTGACACGATGGAGCGCGTTGAAATTCTGAGAGATTTGCGATTGGGTGAATTTGACGTACTGGTGGGTGTAAACCTGTTGCGGGAGGGGCTTGATTTGCCTGAAGTAAGCCTGGTAGCCATTATCGATGCTGACAAGGAAGGTTTTCTGCGAAATGATCGCTCCCTCACACAGACTGCCGGGCGGGCTGCCCGCAACGCCAACGGCATGGTCATTTTTTATGCCGACAGTATTACCGACTCTATGCGACGAACTATTGAAGAGACTAACCGGCGAAGATCCACACAGATGTCCTATAATGAAACACATGGAATCACACCTGCAACGGTCTTTAAAAGTCGGGAAGAAATCCTTAACCAACAGTCTATACTCGATATAAGGGGACCCAAATCAGCCTATGTGGAGCCGGAAAAACCCAGCATCGCTGCTGATCCCCTCATTGGATACATGAGCCGGGAACAACTGGAAAAGCTTATTGCGGAGACAGAGCGGAAAATGAAGCAGGCTGCCAAAGAGCTGGATTTTATCTCCGCTGCACAATATCGGGACGAGCTTTTTGCACTCAAAGACAAGCTTAAATACCAATAGAATCTACCGTAAAAAAGGTGGTGCAGTACACCCGCGAGGCATCCAAATCTGGTAAATCAAAAGCAGAACGTGATTATTGATTCGTGTAGCAAAATGGACACCATCCAGCCAAAATCTGGCAACTTATATTCCGAATACCCGGGATTTACCGCATAGGACAGCCACAATAGGTTGATTTGCATGAAAGCAAAAACAAACAGATAAGCACCAATAGCAAGATTGAATTGTATTTCATGTACGTAGCTTTAGTATTATTCATTTAAGCCTGTTGCCTGCGACAATGATTATTGTTTCTATGGAGGTTTTTCGCTCACCCTTGTCAGGACATCTCCAGGTTGAACGACAGAGAACCAATGATATCTGTCAATAAAATCCGGTTGCCATCCATCAACCAGTGAGCCCGACCTAAATCTCCCCAGTAAAGGCCATTACCAGGGTCAGCATCCAACTGCAGGAACAATTCTTGCCCGCTACCCTCCGGACGGGGATCATCCTGTATGAATGCTCCATAACCTCCCAGCCGATGTCCCGATACACCAATGGCACGACGATACTCTGCCAGCACAAGCCATTTATCCTGCCCCAGCCCGCTGAGCATCGCTTCAAAAAGTATGGGGAAGCGATAATCTTCCGGAGGCATAGGCATTTCATCAAATTGACCAGTTATGGCCCGGTACTGCAATGGTCTGCCTTCTGCATCTTCCCTTGGCAGGAAATCGGGTACTTCTGCTATTTCCTTCACATCAGAACCATTGCCTCCGGCATTTTCACCCAGCCCAAACTGCAATACTCCCTGTGTCGGAAAACCCGCGATTACCGGCAAGCGCGCAAGATTTAACTGAAGCATAGAGGCTACAAACTTACATTGGCCTCCTTCCTCCAGCTCAAAACCTGCCAGCAAATTATCCATCGAAGATGAAGGAGCTCGTGGCTCTACAGTCAGTCGCACGCAAGGTTTGCTTGTTGCGGCTATATCTTCCGTGAAAGCCTGCAGGGCAGCAGGCAGCTGATTTTTCCAATGCATATGGCATTCCTTTATTATTGGGTTTCCATCGGAATAGTGGCTGTTACCGCCTTGTGGTCAGAAAAAGGTACCGATTTGGTTTTACAGTGCGTTGCTTGCCAACGTGCATTGTAAAAAATATAATCGATGCGCAAACCAGGCAGTGGGCCAGCATACGTACTGCCTATACCGCGGCCTGCATCGACAAAAGCATCGCGATAGCGCCCGTTGATCTGACGATATACATACGAACCAGGCACCTCATTGAAATCGCCACAAAGCAATACCGGGTGTGGACTCTCTATCGCCAGCTTGAGTATCTCTTTGGCCTGTGGTACACGCGCACGGGCAGAACGACCATACCGCCCCAACATACCACGTATCGTCATCCAGGTTTCGGTTTTTTGTAAATCTCCATGTGTGCTCACCTCCTTAGCCATGTCCGTAATGGCATTAGTCTGCAGATGTACATCAAACACTCGTATGATTCCTGCTGGTGTCTCTACATCAGCCGAAAGGTAGCCATTGGCTGCATTTGCAAAAAAATGTGCTTTGGTATTTGACAACGGATAGCGGGAAAATATAGCCAACCCTCCATTTTTATCTCTGTAACTGTGCCGAAGGCCTGTTTCCTCCCGAATAGCTTTTATATACATACTAGCTTCGCGGCGCGTATAGGGAAATTCCTGCAGACAAATAACATCTGATTCGAAACCGCCAAAATATGCAGCAATGACAACCGGATCTGCCAGTTGGCCATCCTGCAAAAAGCCATGACAATTAAGCGTTGTCACGCGTAGCCCCTCATCTGTTGGCCACCCCCCAAAACGTGGCCAGTAGTCCATCCCCAACAGTAAGGTGAAAGTGGCAACACTCATCAGAAGCCAGCGTTGCTTGATGCCCCAATAAACCAGCGCCAGTAAATTAGCACCCAATAACCACGGAAGCAATAAGCCGGGAACTGCCGAGGGCCAAAACGTCTGTGGATTGACCCGTAAAGCCAAAAAGGAAATTACTATCGACAACAGAAGACCTGCATAGAGCCAGCCATCAAGCCCTAGTTTTCCGGTGCTGCCGGCTGCAGCAACAGGACGATTCGCCGAATTGGATTTTTTTGCCAATAGCTCAGTCTTTTACCCAAAATACAAATTGTGACCCGGAAAACGACAACAGCGTATCTACTTGTCGGTTTGACGGAAATCCCCTCTCGGGGGCAAACAACATACCTATTAATGCTACCAATTATCGGGCTGAATCCCCGCTGGCTTTAAACAGGAATTCCTTCTCCTCTTTGCTAAGACTCTCATAGCCCGTCTCTTTGATTTTATCTAAAATCGCATCGAGTTGCTCCTGATGAGAAAGCGAAGTTGTACTGCCTGCAGCTGGTGAAGAGGGCTGCTGACGACCAACTCCTTCAGTGCTTGGATTTCTGTAAGACACCCTGGGCCCTTTGCCTGATTTCGAGCGCATACCACTCCTGGGCTTTGATTTGAATACCTGCTGAATGCGGCTGAGTATACGAGTTACCGGCTCTGAGAGATCATTGCCTTTCCTCAACTGACTGACAAACACCCATCCCATAAACGCGCCCCCTAAGTGTGCAACGTGCCCACCGGTATTCATGTTACTGCCAATAGCAATGACATCAATTAGTATCAGGCCACCCGCGATATACTTCAGTTTTACATCTCCCAGCAGCAACAACCGCAACTGATAATCGGGTGCCAGCACGCCGGCTCCCAGTACTACGGCCATCACTGCCCCTGAGGCGCCCAGCGCAAACCGAGGACCGGCAAGATCCCCGTAACCCATAAAATTGACCGATATGAAAAAGGCAATCGCTCCGGCTAAACCGCCCAACAGATACAATGCCAATACCCGCTGATCTCCCAAAAAATCCCCAATAATGCGGCCAAACCAATAGAACAGCAGCATATTGGAAATAATATGCCAAAATTCGTCATGTAGGAACATACAGGTTATGAATACCCAGGGATGCGTGAGGTTGTGCCACCAGTCAGAAGAGATGGAGAACCAGTTGCGAAGGATAAAATAACTCTCCGGAGTAGCGTAATCATTGGATATACGCATGCCAACCCAAAGCAAATTGATCAGGACATAAATGGCTACATTGATAATGATAAGCCTGTTAACGGCATTACCATGACTGAACTCCCTGACAATATCGTCCCAAATCGATTTTAGCATCTGGTTACTTGGTCTTTTCTGCGATCTAATCCTCCTGTTCCCGTACAAACGCAGCAGGTCTACGAGGGAGATTTCCTTTGGCTACCAACGGGAGCCAAATTTGCGCCAATACAAAATTAAGAAGAATCCGCTTATTGCACCCCCCAAATGCGCAAAGTGAGCCGTATTATCCCATGAAAATTGATTAATGCCCAGAAACAATTCGATCATCATCAATACAGGAATAAAGAATTTGGCTTTAATGGGTATGGGAAGAAAAATAAGCATCAGCTCGGCATTTGGAAAATACATGCCAAAAGCCAACAGAAGCCCGAAGATGGCGCCTGATGCGCCTACTACGGGTGTATTGCTCTTGCTGTCAACATATTCACTCATCAGACGTACGGCTTCGCGCACCGCCTGTGGTTCATTGGTATTCATCTGAAAACTCAACTGATCAACGGCCGTAGCGTACTGCCCCAGTACGCCACCTGCTTTTTTGAAGCTCTCTAACGGTACCTGATTGAAAAAACCCCAATAAGTTTCAGGGCTCGGACTGGTAGCAAAAGCGCTAATACCATCCATCAGCCGGCTGATCATCACATAATCGTATCCAAGATGTAAGGCCGCCGCGCCAAATGCACTGAATAGATAAAAAAACAAAAATCGCTTAGGTCCCCAGAGTGTCTCCAACGTACTGCCAAACATGATAAGGGCAAACATATTAAAAAAAATATGCCCTATGCCCCCGTGCATAAAGAAGTGCGTCACGAGCTGGAAGGGCTGGAAATACTCCGACGTTGGATAGTGCAGCGCCAACAGATTGGTGATGTTAATACCATCGCTGCTTTCGAGCAAGACTGTAGCCAGAAAGAAAATTACGTTGATCAGGAGAAGATTCTTGACAACGGGTGTCATTTGTGGTGGCATGCGAATTGAATTAATGCCGATGATGATGCCTAAGCATCAAAGTGACTGTTGATATCATCGAGGCTATACGTTACATAGCAACGACGCCCTGAAGGTGACCAGGCGGGCAGCTCGCAAGCAAATAGCTGATCAATGATATTTTTCATTTCAATGGTCGTTAATACCTGTCCCCGCCTGATGGCTCCGCTTTTGGCCATAGCGGCAGCCAGCCTGTCTGACTGTCCTAATTTCAGGTCATGTTCATTGCGGTACTGCTCCAACAACTGCCCAATCAGTTGCTGCTCATCCTGCTTACCGGCAACATCTGCAGGCAGGCCCTTGATAGAAAACGTGTGTAGCTCCTGTGGTTCAATATCAAAACCCAAAGCCCGCAGCTGAGGCAACATTTCCCTCAACAACAGGGCCTCTGCCGGCGGCAGGCTGAAGGTTCGTGCAAAAAGCTGCTGTTGACTCAGCCCCTGCTGGCCTGACAGCGATTTCTGGTATCGCTCAAACAATATACGTTCGTGGGCCGATTGCTGGTCTATCAAACAGAAACCAGACTTTATAGGACTAACAATATAAGTATTGTGAAGTTGGTAGGGTTCCCTGTGTGCAGCCGGCATTTCTATGCCTACACGTCGCCCTTCTGTCCATCCACTGCTGATCGTCACGGGTTCTTCAGCAGGTTCATCCGGCAGAAAAGCCCCATCCTCACCCGTTTCCAGAGGTTGTGTTGGGCGTCTGAGCCCTTCGTACAGGCTACCCCAATGTCGCAGATTATTGGCCTCTCTTCTGTCAGCAGGTATTTTCGCGACCGAAATTTTATCTTCCGCGTATGCCTGACCCTGGCGTTCGGGCCGACTGTTCAGGGAAGAGGAAACCGTATCTACGCTGTATGTTGATGCTCCCGTTGAAGGCAGCGGCACAAAATCATTTTCCTTATCAAAATTAAGAGAAGGAGTAACATGATGCTTACCTAAGCCATGTCTGACAGTAGCGTGTATGTAATTATACACAAGCTTCTCATCGTCAAACTTGATTTCCTGTTTGGTAGGATGAACATTTACGTCGATATGACGAGGATCTAATTCCAGGAACAGGACATAGAGCGGATTATTCTCCTTGGCCAGTAAATCTTCATAAGCACCTGCAATGGCGTGGTGCAAGACATGACTTTTTATGAACCGCCCGTTTACGAACAGATATTGCTCTCCTCTTGTCTTTTTGGCGAACTCTGGCTTACCTACAAAGCCCATGATCTTGAGTATATCCGTTTCCTCTTCGACAGGCACCAGTCGCTGGTTGTAGTTCTGCCCCAATAACCCAATAATTCGCTGCCGGAGATTTCCAACCGGCAGGTGAAAAAGTTCCTCGTTGTTGTGATGGAGGCTGAAGAAAATATCCGGATTGGCCATGGCAATCCGCTGAAACTCATCGAGAATGTGGCGCATTTCTACCTGATTAGATTTCAGGAAATTGCGCCTGGCAGGCACGTTGTAGAACAGGTTGCGAACAGCAAACTGGCTGCCCGCAGCACAAGGATGAGCTTCTTGCAGCTTCACTTCTGAGCCCTCTACCAGCAGCCGGGTCCCCAGTTCGTCGGTCTCCCGCCTTGTACGAAGTTCCACCTGCGCAACCGCTGCTATCGATGCCAGCGCTTCCCCGCGAAAGCCCATGGTGCGTATGGAAAAAAGATCTCCCGCTTGTCTAATTTTGGAGGTTGCATGCCGCTCAAAAGACATTCGTGCATCCATGGGAGACATACCACAGCCATCATCAATCACCTGAATGAGCGTCTTTCCGCTATCCTTGACAATCAATTTGACAGCCCCCGCCCCCGCATCGATAGCATTTTCCATCAGCTCCTTTACCACCGAAGCCGGCCGCTGTACCACCTCACCAGCTGCAATCTGGTTGGCTATGGCATCAGGTAACAATTTGATGATGTCGCCCATAGGCTCTGATAATCCGTGATATTTAACTCCTACGTAAAATGGTACAACTTCGTCGTTCTACTTCGCAGCACCCCCTCCGCTATACGTCAATTGGCTATTTCAAGCAAATCAGGCAGGAAAACCTGCAGGAAAATATAAGCCCCTAACACCAACAGTGCTATGACCACAAACAGGATCAGATTGGATCTAAAGACCTGTTGCTGCCGGTAGCGTTCGTTCACACCCCGCCCGGCACCCCTGCGGAGTTCTGAGGCAATACGAGCCTTCACACCCTCTACACCTTGCTGGCGGCGCTCGTCCGCACGGCGGCGGCGCTCGTCAACTTCGTCCTTAATCGGATCCCAATGACGTGGCCGATAATCAAACTTCTGATTTTTGGGAACCTTGAAGAAGCGTAAGGAAGCCATGTAGCCAGATTAGTTGTGTTACGCAAGTTACTCAACTTGCACAGCAAAAATATGCTGTAATCTAAAAATACAATTAATTCTGTCTTTTGGTCGAATTTTGGTTAAGGTTTTTATAAAAAAAGCCGTGGCGCTGCACTTTAGCTGCATCTTGTTGTTGCTTCTGAGAGACCGGCATCAATTACTTGTTTACCCACTCAATTTTTTGCTATGAAGCCACTTTATCTGCTTTTACCCATATTTTTACTGGTTCAGTTTCAGCTCATGGCCACCAGTATCCGGGGATTTGTCCGCAACGAGCTGGGGCAACCCATGGCGTTTGTAGCTGTATACGTGTCCGAAACAGGTACAGGCGGTATTACCAACGAACAAGGTTTTTACGAAATAAAACTTGACCCTGGCGACTATACAATTGTCTTTCAATACCTTGGATACAAGGCCCTCTCCGAAAAAACATCGCTGGGCAGCCTGCCCAAAGAGCTTAATGTACAAATGCAGCCCCAGACCTTTGAACTCAAAGAAATTACCGTCTACGATGGCGAAGAAGACGGCGCCTACACAGTCATGCGACGTGCCATTGCCAAGGCAGACTATCATCGGCAGCAGGTCGAAAGCTACAGCGCCCGGGTCTATGTAAAAGGGTCGGGCCGGGTGATCAATGTACCCTTCTTTTTACGCTCACAACTTGCCGAAGCGGGTCTTGATTCTACAACTGCTTTCACATCAGAGTCCGTGAGCATTGTGGAGTACGAGAGACCTAATACCCTGCGCGAAAAGGTAATCTCCGTGTACCAGCAGGGTGAAGACTTTGATACCAGCCCCATCCCCTATATCAATCAAAGTTTCTACCAGCCTACGGTGGTCGATGCTATTTCTCCCCTTTCTCCCAAAGCTTTTACCTACTACCGCTTTGAGCTGGCAGGTTACTTTCAGGACAGAGGCTACGGCGTCAACAAAATCAAAGTGACTCCCCGAAGCCGGGGTGATAATGTTTTTGAAGGCTATATCTACATACTCGAAAATGACTGGAGTATACACAGCCTCGAATTGAGTGCCTGGAAGCAGGGGATACAGTTTAACATGAAACAGTCGTACGAACCTATACAGGCCAAGACGTGGATGCCTGTCACTGCCCGTTTCGATGTCACAGGCAGGGTCATGGGCATTTCTTTTGAATTTAAATACCTGGCCAGCCTTAGCAATTACCAGATTACGCTTAATAACGCGCTGCCGTCCACCATCACAGTCATCGATGAGCGGCAGCAGCCTGAAGTCAGCAGGCAGGTGCAGCAGCAGCGCAAACAGACTGCCGGGACCAGTGCAAGTGCTGCCGAAAAATTGGCAGCAGGGGAGGAGGTCAGCAGCAAGGAACTGCGACAACTCATGCGGGAGTATGCCCGGGAAGAAGTGCGAAAGCAGGACGCACCAGAAGTTGTTGAAAATCGCTCTTTCACCGTCGACAGCCTGGCCGCCAACAGGGATTCTGCCTTCTGGGCTGAAATACGCCCCTTGCCGCTCACCGAACAGGAGGCCCGTGGCTACCTCAAACTTGACAGCCTGGCCAAAGTTGAGCGGGAGAAGGAAGAAGCTGAAGCCGATTCTGTCAGCATTACCCGCTTTGTCGATGGTAAGTTCAATGCCATCGACCTACTCTTAGGCGATACATGGAAGCTGGGCGAAAGAAGATACTTCGAATACAAGTCAGCCATTTCCGATATCCAGTTTAATCCCGTTGAAGGTTTCAATGCTACTGCCTCCTTTAGGTATCGACAAGGTGGCGATCGCCCCTGGTCTGTAGGCTTCGTACCGCGCTACGGATTTTCATGGCGGCGATTTAATTTCAAAACAGATGGACAGTGGTCTTTGGGTCCTGCCAATAAGCAACAATCCTTCAAAATCGAAGGAGGTCGCTTTATAAGTCAGTTCAATGACCAAAATCCTATTGCTGAAATTTTTAACACCTACTACGCCTTATGGTCGGAACTCAATTACATGCAGTTGTACGAAAAAGAATACGGCGCCTTTAGTTGGAATGGCCGGCGTACTGAGCGAATCAAGTGGACGCTTTCCGGCGAGTGGGCACACCGCCGTTATGTCGAAAACACAACTACACAAACCTGGAACAATCGTCGCGAAGGTACCTACAGCCCCAACACACCCGCACACCGCGACTGGCCCGAGGGTCTGCCGGCGCGAGAACGCGCATTCGTGGTGGCTGCCGCTGCCGAATTTAGCCCCTGGCTCAAATACAGAACCCGCGATGGTAAGCAGGAAGTTATCAACAACAGTTCGCCCGTCATCTCTATGCTATACCGCAAGGGTATACCCAATGTGGCACAAAGTGTCACCGATTTTGATCATCTGGATATCGGCATACGGCAGCGATTGCGTGTCGGTGCAGCCGGCACCCTCGATTATCGCCTTCACATGGGGGGATTCCTGCGCGATGATTACCTGGGATTCCCGGACTACAAACATTTTCCGGGCAACCAGATCACGCTCGTATCTGCTGATCCGGTAGCCTCCTTCCGCCTCTTACCTTACTACGAATTTAGTACCAACAGCACCTACCTGCAGGCTCACCTGCATCATCAGTTTCGCAAACTCATGCTCACGCAGATTTGGCAGGTCCAGTTGATGGGCATCAAGGAAAATGCCTTCATCAATCACTTATATACTGCTGACGGAGGACATTTTACGGAACTAGGCTATGGTATTGACAACATCCTGCGATTCCTCCGACTCGAAGGAGCTTTTGCATTCCGCGATGGCCAATACTACGACTGGGGTATAAGAATCAGCGTCTCCTCTGCTTTTGGTGGCGGGATTATACAAATTGAGTAATCGCCGGAAGCATCCATGGCCGGCTGTCCGCTCAGTTTATCCATTAACGGGCGGCCGAGCGGCGTTGCTCCCACGCCCAGGCGGTTGCCATGATATCATCAATATCATACTTTGGCTGCCAGCCCAGCCGGCTGGCAGCCTGCTCATAGTTGGCATAAACAGCAACCACATCGCCCGCACGCCGCGGGCCAATCTGGTAGGCTAATTTTTTACCCGATACTCTCTCGAAGGCAGCAATAGCTTCCAGCACACTCACACCCTGACCTATACCAAGGTTAAAAATTTCGTAATTGTGCTCCTGCCGGTCAGCCATCAAATAGTCCAGCGCAAGTGTGTGGGCACGAGCAAGGTCCATAATGTGGATATAATCGCGAATACAGCTGCCATCTCGCGTAGGATAGTCAGCGCCAAAAACGGTGACGCCGGATCGCTTACCTATGGCAGTTTCTGTAATTACAGGTACCAGGTTCAGTGCAGGATTGGAGGGCGCCTCTCCAATGAGCGCTGAAGGGTGTGCCCCCGCCGGATTGAAGTAGCGAAGCAGCACACAAGAAAATGCGGCAGCTACTTTGCTGTAATCAAGAAGCACATCCTCCCCAATCTGCTTGGTACGCGCATAAGGAGATTCTGCCTCCTGGCGAGGCGTACTTTCTACTACGGGCAAGGCCGTTGCATTACCGTACACTGAGCAGGAGGAAGAAAAGATGAGCCGCCTGACACCGGTCTCTTCCATAGACTCAACCACATTGAACAGGCTCTCGAGATTATTGCGATAATAGCGCATAGGCTGTTCCACCGATTCTCCCACCGCCTTCAATGCGGCAAAATGGATAACCCCCACAAAAGGATAGTCTGAAAACAAAGCCCTGGTAGCTTCACGATTGCACAAGTCGATACGATGATTAACCACCTGTTGACCAGTGATCTCCGCTACAGCACGCAAAGAATCCTCACTGGCATTGGAAAGATTATCTACAGATATAGGTGTATAACCGTGCTCTATCAAATCGATAATGGTATGGCTTCCGATATAACCACAGCCGCCTGTCACCAATACATATCCCTTGCTCATTAATCTTCTATTTAGTGGTAAAATAGTCTGTTTTCACCCCGCCTCAGCCTTCATCTCTTGCCATGCGCCGCAACAGCGGGCTGCACCTGTACCTGTCTTCCCGATATTGTTCATAAAGATAATCCAGTTGTGACACCACATTAGCTACTCCCCATTCAACTGCCCAGACAAACAGGCCTTTCGGATAGTTCAGTCCCCGGGTCACAGCCAGATCGATATCTTCCCGGGAAGCCACTCCCCAATGGCAGGCATCTGCTGCCTCGTTGATGAGCATAGCGAGAATCCGGTTGCAAATTAACCAGCCCAGCCGGTCATCTTCTGTCGCAACAGGCATCATAGCTCCCTCCCGGTAGTCGTAGAACCCCCTGCCGGTTTTACGGCCCAAGTGCCCCGCCTCCAGCAGGCGAAGCTGCGTGAAGCTTGGTTTATAGCGAGGATCATTGTAAAAAGATGCAAAGACTGACTCTGTAACTTTATAGTTTACATCGTGCCCGATATAATCCATGAGTGCAAATGGCCCCATGCGGAAACCCGCCAGTTGGGTCATGGCCCAGTCAATGGTTGCCATATCTGCAATACCCTCATCCAACAACCGCAGTGCTTCTCCGTAAAAAGGCCGCGCTACACGATTGACGATAAAGCCGGGTGTATCTTTAGCCCATACGGGACGTTTGCCCCAATTTTCCATGAGGCGGTAGGCCGTCTGTGCTACGGCTTCTGCTGTTTGAACTGCGCGTATGACTTCTACCAGCGCCATTAGTGGTGGGGGGTTGAAAAAATGCAGCCCGACAACCCGCTCTGCTGCCTTACAGGCAGCTGCGATGGCTGTCACCGACAGCGAAGAGGTATTTGTTGCCAGTATTGTATCTGCTGCTACCCGAGCTTCGAGCTCTGTGAATAGCTTTTTCTTAATTTCCAGCTGTTCTGCAACGGCTTCAATGACCAAATCGGCGGCAGAACAGTCATCCAGTGAGACTGTAAACACAATTCTTGCTTCCGCCTCCGAGGCCTCCGCGGTAGAGAGCCGCCCCTTTTCTGCCAGTTTCCTGAGATTAGCAGCAATTGAATGCCGGGCGCGGTCGAGGGCGGCAGGTGATACGTCAAATACCACTACCTGCTGGCCTGCAACAGCAGCTACCTGAGCAATTCCTGCACCCATGGCGCCGCTGCCCACTACAGCAACAGTACGTATATCTCTCATACTTCCGTTTCTTTTTTAGCAAAATCTGCTACTTTCTGAGCCATTAGCAGATCACTGTACGAATGTGTCAGCAACTGGATATTACGAATACCCAGTTGCTGCAGATAGTGATTGCACTGCAGGCGCAGTTGCTCCTCTCCCAGTTTGCCATCAACGTCTATAGCTTCTATCTCAGCAAAAAAACCGAGCTGTTGTACCTCGTCCAGGTGAAATTTAACATTATCGATAAAGTAAATGCGACGCTTTTTATCAACAACGACCAGCACCCCCAGCGATTTTTCCAATACATTTCTCAACTGCTCAGCCTCCGCAGCAGGGTAGAGCGTGACTGCAGATAATTTGGGGCCTGCAAGATCTGATCGTTGGTAGTGGATGAGTGCATTCTCTATATTGCCCTGACGAAGCTTCAGCCGCCCATACGCACAAGGGAAGTAAGTATCGCGCTGCCGGTCTTCTCCCCGGTAACTCGCACCCGCAGCCATGAGAAGATCATGAAGTTCTTCTATGCTCTCACACCTTGCTTTTATTTCTATATTTATGTGCATACCAATGAGCCCTTATGGTGGCTTTGTGCAGGTATTTTTATCTGCAAAAATTCGATGTATGGGATCACAACCGTTCGCCTGTTTTGGGAAACTATTTTCTACCCCCCTACGATTGCCCGCATCATGAATGCACAAATAAGTGCTCCGTAGGTACCCATAGCGTAGCCCAAAACGGCCAACAGAACACCTACAGGCGCAAGGGCAGGGCTGAAAGCAGACGCTACCACGGGTGCGGAAGCAGCCCCTCCAACATTTGCCTGGCTTCCTACAGCAACAAAAAAGAAAGGAGCCTTTATCAGCCAGGCGACAAAGAGAAGTAAACTCACGTGAACCAGCATCCATACTATGCCCACCAAAAACAAACCGGGTGCTTCAAATACCTCCTTGATATTCATCTGCATACCTATAGTAGCTACCAGAATGTAAATAAACACACTACCCGTGCGAGAGGCTCCAACCCCTTCAAGCGCGCGGAGGCGCGTGAAAGATGCTAATAAACCAAGGGTAGTTGCAATCAAAACTATCCAGAAGAAGGAGCTAATAATCGACTCAAGATAGATAGCCTTGAGCGTAGCCTCATATTTTTCCAATAGCGGCACGATCAAATCTGCACCCAAATGTGACAGCGCTACCGCCCCGAAGCCTACAGCCAACAGAACAAACATGTCGGTTGTCGACGGAATTTTCTTTACACTTTCAGAATAGCTTTCTATGTCCTGCCGAAGTTTTTCGATGGCTGAATTATCAGCTTTCAGCCAGCGATCAATACGACTGCTATTGGCCGCCCCGTACAACAATGCTGCCATCCACACATTAGCAACGATTACATCCACCACCACCATGGAAGAAAACAGTTTAGTACTGACATTGAAGATTTCTTTCATTGCGGTCTGATTCGCCCCGCCACCAATCCAACTACCCGCAATGGTACTAAACCCGCGCCACAATTCATCGGCTTCATAGCCCACCAGACCGGGGGCAACATTCAAAACAAACAACAATGCCAGCGGACCGCCAATGACCACCCCCAGTGTTGCTGTGAAAAACATAATCAGCGCTTTTGAGCCCAGATTAAAAACCCCTTTCAGGTCTATACTCAGACAAAGAAACACAAGACTTGCGGGCAGCAAATAACGTGATGACATCTTATACAAAGACGAAGATTCACCAGAAATCCAGCCAAGTGGCCAGTGCAATAATGCAGGAATGAAGTAGCAAAGCAACAGTGGCGGAACTATGGAATAGAATTTCTTCCATGCCGGATGATTGCTTTCCGCAGTAACAAAAACACCTGCAAGAACACATATCAGCAATCCAAGTACAATCGCATCGTTGCCAAGTGGTAATGACATAACTGGTTATCTTTGGTTGGTCCGACGGTAAAGATAACGCATTCTCTACAATAAATACAAAACACCTTACCAGCTATATGCCCTCTGTCAAGCCTACGGCCTGACGCCCTCTTTTCGCCAGACACTTAGGCGAACACAACTGTCATACATGGGATCAATGAAGATAAACGTGCTCTGTACTCTGTCACCTACCCATTGCAGCAAATGTTCACTCTGCTTCGCCTGAACGGCTGCATCACGGATTTTGGTGTAATCCTGACGCAGATTAGCCTTGTGTGGTGCTGTGCGGGACTGCAACTGTACGATGCGGAAATACGTTTCGCCACCGGGGTCTTTGAAAGCAAAAGGTTTTGATATTTGCCCCACCTGTTTCATGGAATCTACTGCAAAATAAACATCCGGATCCAGATCCCCTATTTCGAAAAACGTATTGCCGCTGGCCGGATTCATCATACGGCCATCGTTGTTGTAGCTTTGAACTTCTTTGTCGCCAAATCTTTTCACTGCCAGTGAAAAACTGACCGAATCACTTACAATCAGCAGGCGTACTGAGTCGAGGTGTCGGCGTGCAAGCTCTATATCCGCCTGTGTAATATTGGGGCGAACGAGAATATGCCGGGCACGAATTGAATTGCCCCGGCGTTCCATCAGTTGAATAATATGAAAACCAAATTCGGTTTCGACCACCGGACTGATTTCACCCGGATCGAGCTGGTAAGCTGCAGCTTCGAATTCAGGAACAAATTTACCGCGTCGTGCCCAACCCAAATCACCCCCGATGCGGGCAGAACCATCATCACTGAACCGCTGTGCCATCGCTTCGAAAGTTGCCTGTCCATTTACAATCTGGTCGCGTATACCCTCCAGCTTATCGACTGCCTTTTTCCGTTCGGCATCATTGACCTTGGGCTTATAAACGATCTCCCCAATCTCTACCTCCGAATTGAAGTAGGGGAGGCTATCGCGGGGAATAGACTCGAAAAAAACTTTGACCTCCGAAGGAGTAACTGAAATTGCTTTAAGTGCCTCTGACCTCATCCGCTCAGCCATCACCTGGTTGCGCAAATCTTCCCTAAACTGGTCCTTCACCTCCGTGATGGTCTGGCCATAATAATCTTCAAACTGACTGACATCGCCGTTCATATAAGATAAGATGCGCTCAATGCGGGCGTCGAGCTGTTCTTCTACTTCCTGATCACTCACCTCTATACTGTCAAGCTTTGCCTGATTAACGAGCAACTTGGATGTCAATAGTCCGTCGAGAATCTCACAACGTGCATCATCCGGCATGCCTGGCTGCTGCGCCTTGTAAAGCGCGTATTGCTCCTCAACCTCTGACAATAAGATTACCTCACCGCCGACAGTAGCAATAACTTTGTCAATAACAGCCCTCTGTGTATACGAAGCCGTGACAATCAGGCAGACTGCGAGGCTGAGCAAAATTTTTTTCATCATTACTCGATAAATATTTCGATGTTATTGCGACGCACTTCCTGGTCGTACATTTGTTTCTTAACGTCCTCCAGTAATTGCTGCTTTCGCATGTGCAGAATCACTTTCCGTGCCTGCTCTTCAATATAGCCCAAAGGTGCTATGTCCTGTCGGTTTTTTCGCTCGTACAGGCGGAAAAAATATTGGAAACTCCCGTCCTGCAGTGTGAACTCCTGCTTTCCGCTGAGATTTTCACTGGTAATCGTTCCCGGGGGCAGCGACCTGCCCACCTCCTCTATACTGTACCATAGATTCTCATCCAGCAAAGCAACTTCCGCAAACTGGTTAGCATAGTCCTTCAGTTGAACACGGTCATAGGCCTCTTCACTGGTCCACCACTTGCGCACTTGCTCTGCTTTGGCCATAGGCAGTGGTATCTTCAAAAAATGGCAACGCACGATCGGTGTCTCCAACTGGTACTGCTCCTTGTGTTGTTCATAAAACTCGGAAAGCTCCTCTTGTGTCACTGTAGAATCAAGCATCTGGTCTACCAACACTTTCTCATACATTGAACGAATCAGCGAAGCGCGATAATCGCGGACAAGCTTGTCTATATTCAGCCCTCTTGGCACGTTTTGCTCTGCAGCATGCAGCAGAACAGCATCGCGTACCCAACGGCTGGTGAATGCCCGAATGACCAACAGGCTGTCCTCTGCTGTGGCGAATCTTGGAAATAAGCCATCCAGCTCAGACAGATAAAGCGTCTTGTTATGCACCCGTGCCAGCAGCTTATCAGCCGATGCTTGTTTCTCGGCTTCGCTACAACCCGGGCTTGCAATCCATACAATGGAGAGCAGTGTAATAAGTATTGATAGACGCCACATGGTCTTTTAATCAGAACTGTGATAGGAATCGTATTGTAATCAATTCCGTACTGTAGAATGACGACAGCCCGCAAATATTGTATCATTGCGGGCTGCCGGCTATCGTATGACTATCGGATAAGACTTTCGAAAACAGCCTTATTGATCTGAACAGCGTATTTCTTCTGCAGGCTTGCTACCCAATCGCGCTCCAGTTTATCCTGAAAATCGGCAATCACATACCCCCTGGCCTCATTCAATGTTTTGGGTGCCGGCGGAATAATTT
Organism: uncultured Saprospiraceae bacterium; assembly: GCA_964441755.1. Taxonomy (GTDB): domain Bacteria; phylum Bacteroidota; class Bacteroidia; order Chitinophagales; family Saprospiraceae; genus JAUMBM01. Next base: position 264,584 of record CAYTVG010000001.1, on the reverse strand, counting down.
CAACCAACTGATACAGCAGGCTACCGCGAGAACGATTGCTCTCTTCTGGTGCTGAAATAGCGCCTACCTGCCACAGCATTTTAGCTGTTAAAGGATTGCGGCCTTTCTCATGGATGGCCTCGTCGGTTGTGACGATAGTTGTTCCCTCTGTATTAAATTGATTCTTTACTTCTTCGGGCGTATGTGTTTTGGCGTATTCCTGGATAGCCGCTACCTTGTCCTTGTGCTCCTGTGCAATACGGTAGGTTACGATCCGACCGCGCTCGAGCCAACTATACTTATTGGAGACTGATTTAAAAAATGCATCCAATGCGACCGTATCCTGTGTTGCCCGATCCCATACTTCCATCTTCGTGGCCTCAAACAGCAATATACCCTCTTCATATTCGCGCATCAGCGCTTTAAATTCAGGGAATTTATTTTCCAATTGCCTTTCTTCATACTTTAGCAATTGATCATCAACAAATTGATCATACAATATACGTCCTACCTCTGCAGCGCTACCCTCTCTGGCCAAGGTGGCACGCTCCCTCGTAGCTCCTCCCAGATAATCTGTAAAATCACCTAATGTGACTACATAGTCGTTCTTCAGGCTGAAGAGTCGATCATTAGAAGCTGGCTTTGGTGCTTTCCAGCGGAAGGTAACAAAGCTATCAGGCAGGCTGGCCAAAAATCCTTGCAGCAAGGAAGTATTTTCCGTAAACTCGTTGTCGATGCGAATACGGTCAAGCATTTCCAGTTTGGCCTCTTCGAACCTTGGATCTTTCCGAACAATGCCATCCAGTCTTGCTTTTTCAATAGCATATGGCTGAAGTCCTTTGCGACTGATTCGCTTAATGATATGCCAACCCACAGTTGTCTCTACTGGTGAAGAATACGCCTCGTCCTTCTGTATGGCAAAAGCAGCGTCCTCAAAGCTGGTTTCGTAGCGATTAACACCAAAGAAACCAATGATTCCTCCATTCAGTGAACTGCGTCCATCCTCACTATGATTGCGTGCCAGTTCCGTAAAACTAACACCCTGTTGCAGTGCTGTATACAGACTGTCAATTTTTCGCCTTGCTTCTTCCGGGCTTCGGCCCTCCTTTCTAACCAAAATGTGCGCTGCCTCTATTTCTCCTCTTGCTGGTCGACGCGCATTGACAACCAGCAAATGATAGCCCGCAAAAGTCCGCACAGGACCTGTCACAGTCTTCAACGGAGATGTGTAGGCCGCATATTCCAACCTGTGCAGGCCTGTCGGAAAAGGTGCAGCAAGAAAACCGACACGCCCGCCTTTCTCCTTCGTGTAGCGATCGTCGCTATTTTCTGCCGCCATGGCGGCAAAATCAGCTCCGCCATCCAGGCGCTTACGCACCCCTACAGCACGCTCATAAGCCGCTAAGGTATCGGCAGGCGTAGGATTTTCACTTAAAGCAAACAAAATATGGCTGATATCAACATCTTCCTGTGCATGCTGATAAGCTTCCTCTATCAGCTTGTCTACTATCGTACGATCAATCAGGTAACTATCTGAAAGCTGGCGGCGGTAGCCCTCCAGTTCGTCCATCAACCCGGGTATGGTATCCAGACGCATCTCGCGAGCCCGCTGCACTTTCAGCTTAAACCGAACATACAAATCCAGATACTCTTCTAAGGTCTGTCGGGAAAAATTGGCGTTGTCACCATTGGTCTTTGCATAGATATAGGTGAACTCACCCACCGTCACAGGAACCCCCTCAACGGTGAAAAGTACGCGCTCGTCGCCCGCGTTCTGCGCATTCAGCCCCAAACCGATGGTCAGGCTTAGTAACAGCAGCAAGAATTTACTTAGCATTGCTTCTTGTATTGTATTTATTGGTTAAACCCAAAGCGTGTGTACAGTCTGCACAAATAACGCCATGCCCACTACAAAAACTGCGCAAATTTACAAATTATTTCGGCTTGCCAGTCTGCTTAACAGTTTTACTGCGCTTAGTCATTCTCAAACTCCCTGATAACTTGGAGATTGAAAACATATCGACTGACGGTTTTTACCCTAGTTAGCAGGTACTCCCCCGGAAACCTTCCACCACTTTCCTTCCCAGCGGTACAACAGTAACAGATACAGGATGAGCAGCAAGGTATTCATTGGTATCCTGACGAACAGATTCATCGGCCACTGGTGCTCAATCACTACTGATAAACCAAAGAATAACAATGCCAAAAGCATATATCGTGCCATAAACTGCACCGGATAACTAACCGGCATGATTTTGCGCCCCGCCAGATAGCTGGCAGCAGCCATAAAGCCATAGCACGCTAATGAAGCCCAGGCGGGGCCATAGTAACCTACCCACGGAATCAACCAGGCATTGACCGCCACCGTGATAATCATACCCGCCAACGCTATATAGCCTCCAATACGTGTTTGATCTGTAAGCTTATAGCTCATAGCAAAGTTGTAGTACAAACCTAAGAAAAAATTGGCTGCTAATAGTATAGGAAGTATCCCCAATCCCTCACGGAAAGATTTTCCCAGAAAATACTGTATCAGATCTATATACAGCATAATCCCCAAAAAAGCCAGACTTCCTATCCATGCAAAAGCTCTCGCAACAAGACCAAAAATCTGCCTGTCGTCATGCTGCGCACTATACCGAAAAAAGAATGGCTCCGCTGCATAATTGAATGCCTGAATAAACAGGTTCATCAATACTGCCAGCTTTGCAGCAGCTGCATAAATACCCGCTGTTGATTGATTGGCTGCCAAATCTCCGCTACCCCACATCTTCAGTAATGGCACGCCAATCAGCTGGTTGACAACCCCGGCAAGCCCGGCCAATACCAACGGCAGTCCGTATGACATCATCTGACGCCACAAAGCATGATCAAACCAAGCTACACGAACCGCTCCGCCTGCCCTGAAATACAAGGGCAACAGCCACAGAAAAGTAACTGCACTGGCTATCATGTTGGCCCAAAACACATAACTCACCCGCTGGCTTTCATCATAGGTAAATGCCAACCATCCCCACCCATTGGCAGCAAGCCATGGAGCACCTTCCAGCAAGTAGAATAACAGCCCCAAATTAAGCACGATTGAACCTAGTTTGATCAGCGCAAATTGTAGTGGCCGGCTGTCTAATCGAAGCCGTGCAAAGGGTATAGCGGATAACGCATCCAATACAACAATAACAGAAAACAGGATGACGTAATCCTGTTGCTCAGGATACTGCAACCATGCTGCAATAGAAGGTGACAGCAGTATGAGTCCCCCCAACAACGGAAGAGAGGTAGCAGCGATTGATATCGAAGCTGTGCGAAAGGCACGGTCACGGTCTGCTGCCTGCCGCCCGTATCGAAAAAAAGCGGTCTCCAGTCGATACGTAAACAGCACGAGCAGCAAAGCTATGTAAGTATAAAGCTCATTTACGATGCCATAATCTCCCGTTACAAAGGCGCGCGTGAGATAGGGCGTCAGTACCACCCAATTGACCAGCCTGCCAACAATGCTGCTCAAACCGTAAATGGCTGTTTCTCCCGCTAATTTTTTTAATAAAGACATATATTTTACTCAATTCGATACAAGCTATTGACTGCCCAGGCTACCGCTGCCCCCAATTGGCCGGGCGATATTCTGCTAGTCGTTTGCCTCAACTACCATGCCTGAGGGCGTGCCAAGGATTTCTGCCGGAGACAAAAACGATGTGTTTTCAGCATATTGTTAAAGAACCACAGCCATTTCATGATCTAAAAACTGAAAACCAGCGATATAATCCTTTTCAGAACCTGGCTGAAAAACCATGAGCAAGCGCTTAGTACAAAGGCTGGTAAGAACCGGACAACGTACCAAAATAGTAGTTGGGCAATTTGTCGAGGGCAAAAGTCTGAAATTCTGATACAAAAACATCCTCCCGCTTCCAATAGGCACTAAATTTACCTGTATCCTCCGTTATCATAAGGCTCGACGCACTGCCTGGCCTTTCGCAGGCACTCAAAAGCAGTGTTTCGTAAGGCGTTGCCCAGGTCATCAGCAATGTATCCATGGGGCAGCGTTGCGCTGTCAGGTAAAATTTCGTTGCCCCGGGATTTTCTGCTTTCCCCGTCTGCATAGCCTGTGACAACCACTCGAGACGGGCAGCATAAGGTTGGTGTCCAACAGATATATGCAGTAACCGGGCAATTACAACAACAATCATTACTGATCGCGCCCAAGGAAGCCTTAGCCAGTCATCCAACAACTGAGAACCGGCAGGAACGGCAATCATGAGCACAATGGGCATGTAATTGACTTCTGCATAGAATCGGTAACTTGCATTGGGTGATCCCAAAGCACTGATAACCAAATACCCGGCGACAGCCAAGGTCACAAAACCTATTTCCGCCCATGCCCTTTTTCGGATACTTCCCAGCAGAAAAGCACTATACAGCAGTACTATTCCCCACCAGTATTGCCACAGGTGATTAAAAAATTTGCCGTAGGCCGGATAAGAGAAATAGTTGGGGAAATCTTTTTGCAAATTTTCCATGAATACCGACATTTTGCCGCTATCATACCAGTTGGGGAAATATGCTTGCTTGATAACAATAATCGACAGGTAAACCAGCTGTACCATTCCATAACGCCAATGGCGCAGGGCAGGATTTTTCCACACAAAAAAAACGGCCATAAAAAACCAAGGCAGCAGCAGCAGCGGGTGATAAAAAACGACCGCTATCAGCGCTGGCAAGAGAAACAGCACGTGCCACCCGCTGTCGATTGCCGGGTAACGCCGGATGAAAGACCAAACTACCAACATAAAACCCAGTCCTTGCTGCAATTCGGAAGTACACCAGTAAAAACCATCAACCGTCATCAGCAGGTACAAACACAGCATCGCCCAACTCATCAGACGATCCTTAAAGACCACAGCCGTCAATGTAAAGAACAGCAGATAAAGCAAGGTAAATGACACGGAATACAGTAGCAGCACACTTTTGACCGACAACAACAGCTTACTGCCCAATAATGGCAATGCCTGCACCACAGCTGCCCCAAACCGCTGAACCTGTACCTGTACCTGGCCGTCCCGCAGCATGAGCACCGTTTGGTAGGCAACATCCAGAAAAAGTGTTCGCTCCTGCCAGTAGACAATCGACAGAAGCAACAGAGAAACCATACCCGCAAAGCCCAGCCTGAAAATAAATTGATCTTCTTTCTTCATACCCACTACAGTTGCGCTTGGTCTGTTCAAACGATTGAATGAAAACGGAGCCGGACAAAAGTTCCTTCCCCTTCTGACGACTGCAACTCCATCTCTGCCCCGTGAAGCTGAACAATGCGTCTGCAGAGCGACAATCCAATTCCGTGCCCCTTGGTGGTTCGCGTATTGCTGGCCCGGTAAAAAGGAGTAAATATATCCTCCTGCTCTGCCGCAGGAATTCCCAGACCCTCGTCCCGAAATGATATGTTAATCCCGCCTGCCGTAGGAGAGAGTCTTATGTGAACTGTATGATCCTCCGAAAATTTACAGGCGTTGTCCATTATATTCACAAAAGCAGTTTTTAATAAATGCTCATCGCCCATGATGGTCAACTGGGCATCATCATCCGGAAGGCTATCGTAATCGATGAAAAATCGAAAAGCCGGATTGCTGTTTGAAAGTTCATCCTGTGCCAGAAATAACGTTTCGTCTACCCTTATCGGGCTGAAATACATGCGCCTTTCTTCGATTTCTGATTGTGCCAGCGACAAAAGTCCGTTGGTCAATTTGATGAGTGTCTGGTTGTCATCGAGCAGAGAGCGGAGCGCCTGTCGGTATTCTTCAACTGATCGCTCTTTGTCCAGTACCAATTGCAGCTGGCTGCTGATAGCCGCCAGGGGGTTGCGTAGTTCGTGTGATGCATTACTCACAAACTGCTTTTGCATTTGGAATGCAGACTCCAACCGGCTGAGCATGTTGTTGAAATTAATGGCTAACTGGGCTATCTCGTCGGTCTTATTCCCCTCATCTATCCGTTGACTCAGATTGCCCGCGCTGATACTGGAAATTTCTGTGTTCATGCGCGCCAGGGGAGCCAGCACCTGTCGTGCGAAAACTGTACCCGTAAGCAAAATAATCAGTATACCAATAATGAGCCCCGCAATAAGCACACTGCGAAGGTTTTTAAGTTTGCTGCGCCCGTATCTGTCGAAAGCAGAAGCCACCAGCATAATTTCCTCCTGATCTGCCCCATATACCATGCCGAAACCTTCTACTTCTCCATCCGTGTAGTAAAGTTTATTCTTCGTGCGAATCTTTTCCAACAGAGCAAGAGAAACCAGTTGAGTCGTGTCATTGCCATTGAAGTAGATTAACTCATTCTTCATGTTGTACATCATAATCCTTTCATCCGGCAGCAGCGATATTGTATTTCGCTCGATGATGCGCAACAATTCAGTGTTGACCTCTTTCACGCTCAACAACAAACGGGCTGTAGAAATGGCTCTGCTCTCCAGTCGACTGTAGAATTCTTCTCGCCGATAATTGGCTGAGAGAATGTAAACGGCTAGTGAGAACAAAATCAGGATGGTCGCCACGATGGTGGTAAACCGCAGAATTAGCTTAATTCGTATATTCATTCGACAGCACTTTCATATAATAACCCATACCCTGCTTCGTGTGTATTAATTTGGGTTCAAAATGGCGGTCTATCTTTTTACGTAAAAAATTAATGTACACTTCTACGACATTGGTGCCCGTATCAAAGTGAATATCCCATACGTGTTCAATGATTTCCTGTTTGGAGGCTATCTTCCCATTGCGTTTTACCAAGAAGAGTAGCAGAGAATATTCTTTAGATGTTAGTTCTATTGGCTGACCGCCACGCTTTACCGTTCTCTCGGATTCATTTATCTCCATATCTGCCATCCACAGCAGTTGGTTTTCTTCTTTACCAAACAGACCCGGACCATATTTTCTGTTCAACAGGGCACGCATACGCGCCAACAGTTCGCGGAAATCGAAGGGTTTTACCATGTAATCGTCTGCTCCAACAGCAAAGCCCTCAAGTTTTTGATCTACCCCTCCCAATGCTGTCACCATGATTACACCCAGATTGGGCTGAAAAACCCGGATCTCCTTGCATAATTCAAATCCATTAACAAATGGCAGGTTTATGTCCAATAGTACCAGTTCGTACACATTTGTCTGAGCCAGATAACGACCCACTGCACCGTCGGGTGCGAGCTCTACAATAAAATCATTTTCCTCCAGCCACTTCTTTACAGGTGCTGCGAGGCGAGGTTCATCTTCGATGTACAATACTCGCGGTTTTGTCATACCTGTCTATATTCCTTTTCGAGCCAATGATTGATGAGCCAAAGATAGGCTCTAATGTAAGGCTTATTATTGTAATTATTTTTACTTCCACTTTTGATCTCCTCATCCTAATTACCAAAATGTTTTATATTACCCCAAATTTTATGTTCTCATGCAGTCAACACCCCCGGATTATACCGAGATCAACCGTCATCAGTGGAATCAACGCACCTTGGTTCATTTAAAATCTGACTTCTATGCTATGGAATCTTTTCTGGAGGGCAGGAATTCACTGACTTCTATAGAACGCCAGCTACTAGGAGAACTAACCGGCCTGTCTGTTTTACACTTGCAGTGCCATTTCGGGCAGGATTCTCTTTCTATGGCGCGCATGGGCGCAAAAGTTACCGGACTGGATCTGTCCGATGAAGCGATACGCCAGGCTTCACAAATCAATGATCAGCTTGGTCTGTCTGCACGTTTTATTTGCAGTGATGTACTCAAAATGGATGAGCCCCTGCAAGATGAGACTTTTGATATTATTTTCACCTCTTTTGGTGTTGTAGGATGGCTGCCCTCACTCGAAAAGTGGGGGCAACTGATTGGCAGGCATCTCAAGCCAGGAGGCCGGTTTATATTAGTGGAATTTCATCCGGCAATCTGGATGTTTGACGATAATTTCACGCATGTTGCCTATGCTTACTTCAACCGGGAGACCATCCGTGAGGAAGGTGTTGGTACTTATACTGACGGAGGCGAGCACCTTCAGCTCACCTCCGTCAGTTGGAATCATAGCCTTTCGGAAGTCTTTACTGCCTTGCTGCAGGCAGGACTGCAGGTGACTTCTTTTGACGAATACGACTATTCCCCCTTTGACTGCTTCAGCCAGACAAGCCCCGCACCCAATGGTGGTTACTATATCAAAAATATGGAAGGCAAATTGCCCGTCACCTATGCCCTTGTATGTACTAAGCCCTGAGCTTTGACAACAGCATAAGAAACAGCACCCGCAGCAATAATATCCAAGGGAGACCGTGCATCAATAAATCAAACCAGTCCATTGGCTGCATACCCTTAGCTCCCCCTGCAAGCCATCGAAGCTTACCCCAAAGGTGGGGCTCAGGAAAGAATGGCGCCAGCCCTATTGTTAGCGATGCCATAAGCACCAGTACCAAATTATTCCAGGGCTTTTCCTGCGAAGATACATCTATCATTTCTGAAATGGTTTAAGGGTTTGATCAATAAACCCATGGGGGTAAGTCTCAATTTCTTCAAATCCGAGCGGAATGTCCCGCCCATCGTGTGGCATCCAGGCTGTCTTGAATAAATAATCCCAAACAGACAGCGTAATGCCGTAGTTGACACCGTGGCTACCCTCCGGGATCTCCTTAGCATGATGCCATATATGCATCTGTGGATTGTTGAACAAATACTTGAGCGGCCCGAGTGGCAGGTAAATATTAGCGTGATTGAGGTGACCAATCAGTATGGTGAAGAGGTGTACCAGCAAAAACTCCTGTATACCAAAACCAATCATCGCTAAAGGTATATATTCTATACTCCGATAAACGATGGTCTCCATGAAATGATACCGCATATGTGCAGCATATCCCATCTGCTGTACGGAATGATGCACCTTGTGCACCTCCCACAACCAAGGTACGCGGTGCAACAGGCGGTGTGTATTCCACTGGATAAAATCGCGAACAATGAAAAGTATCAGCAGTTGTGTCCAGACAGGTAGCTTAGCTACGTTGATGGCTACCAAATTGCTGATGCCAAATACCTGTTCCAGCATGTCATTGAATGCCTGCGATACCACATTCGAAATAGCCGCATACCCTACCAGACCAAACAAAAAGAAGTTGAAGAACATGTAAAATGTATCCAGCCAAAAGTCTTCCCGGATAGCTGCCTGGTTTTTACGCCAGGGGAAAATTAACTCCAAAGAATATACCAGTAAGGAAAGGCCTATCAGCCAGTAAAAATAGTTGCCCCAGTGAGGATTCATTACTTCGTGAACGAAGTAGTTGGCGTAGCCCTTGAAACTTTTCAGAAAAATATCCACATATGCTTCCATGAAACTCTCTTTTTTTTTTGCAAAAATGATGCCCACCCTTCATTTGGTTTGTAACAAACGTTACACAACGATAACAGATATTTCACTAACTTGTGGTGTATATATCACCGAGAATAATGCTGTTTGATAATCATAACCGACCAATTGACTACCTGCGGCTGGCGGTCACAGATAGATGTAACCTAAGGTGCTTTTACTGTATGCCTGAAGAGGGTATACAGTACGCCGACCGGAAGGATTTGCTGTCCTATGAGGAAATGCTGCAGATAGTCCGTGTGTTCGCTTCTTTGGGAATTCGGAAAATTCGCATCACTGGTGGCGAGCCTTTCGTCCGTCGGGATATGATGCACCTCTTGCGTGCCATGCGCGATATACCCCAATTGGAAAAAATTAACCTGACTACCAACGGTGTTCTGACGCTACCCTGGGTTGCTGAGCTCAAAGCGCTGGGAATTCAAACCGTAAATCTCAGTCTTGACACCCTCGACCGACAGCGTTTTTTTCAGATTACCCGCCGTGATGAATTTGACAGCGTAATGGCTACCTTCTACGCGCTGCTGGAACAGCAGATTTCCACCAAAATCAACGCGGTGGTCATGGCCGGCAAAAATACGGATGACATACTACCCATGGCAGAACTCACCCGCGATCTACCTGTTTCCGTCCGTTTTATTGAAGAAATGCCTTTTAATGGGGAAGGCAATCGGTATGGCTCACAGCTCCCCTGGGATCACCGACAGATTATTGAACACCTGCGAGCGCATTATCCAGATCTGCAAAAACTGCAGGATCCCCCGCACAGTACGGCTTACCACTATCACATTCCCGGCCATCAGGGAAATATTGGCATCATTGCAGCCTACTCACGTACCTTCTGTGGTAGCTGCAACCGCATTCGCATAACGCCTCAGGGTGTACTCAAAACATGTCTGTACGATGCGGGGGTCTTCAACATCAGAGATCTCATCCGGCAGGGCGCGTCCGACGAGCAGCTGGCTGCTTCCCTGCAAGAGGCTTTACAATACAGGGCTAAAGATGGTTGGGAGGCCGAAAAACGAAGATTTGACAGCCCGGTACAGGAAAGTATGTCGACTATAGGCGGCTAAATTTCATGCCCCTTCGGGGCAATATTTTGGTTGGGTGTTTAGTAAAAAAAGCACCAATCAGGGCCTTGGTTTCGTCGCAAAAGCGACGAAACCAGCCCGTATTATTTTTTACCGAGACGTGCAAGTCCTTGTTGTGCCTCCTCATAAGAAGGCGCCATACGCAGAGCCTGCTCATAGTCTCTTCTGGCCTGCGCCGTGTTGCCCAATTGCTCTGCCGCATACCCCCTGAAAAAATACGCCTTTACGTACAGCGGATTTGTCTGAATCGCAAGGTCAAATTCCTGGTAAGCCCGTTGGATTGAATCCATCTCCATGCACAACAGCCCTGCATTGTAGTAAGCCTGCTCATATTGCGGATCAGCTGTAGCAGCCCTGCGGTACAGCTGCAACGCAGCCTGCAGATCCTCTTTATCACGCATATAGTCTGCCTTTGCATGCCAGGCAACTGCATTGGAGGAGTCTACCTCAATGGCATTATCATAGAATTTGACAGCCAAATAACCATCGATGGCAGCGTGTAACTGTCCCAGACTAATCCAGGCGTCTGTCATCTCGGGATCAATCTGCACTGCTTTCTGAAAACTATTGATAGACCTGTTAATATCCCCCTTTTCCTTAAAGACCATACCAAACATAAAATATGCTTCCGCATTTTGAGGATCAATTTGCAGAATTTTATCAATGGTCTCCATCGACCGGTCATACTGCTTGAGTATCAGATAAAATTCTGATAGCTTCAGCAGCGTAGGAATCCGCTTGGGGTATAAAGCTGCCGCACGTTCCATCGTCGACAGTGCCAGCCGCGACTTAAAGTAGTCCATGTATACATCTGCCAGCAAATGATGATAGTCAACATTGGTAGAATCTATGGAAAGGGCTACTGTAAGATCCTTAATAGCTTCATCCATGCCGTTTTGTTCGTAAAAATATTTACCCCGTGCAGCGTAAAGAGCGGCATCATAAGGATTCTCGGCAATGACCTGGTTGAGCTGGTCGAGCGCCTCATCCCCTGTAGGTGCCGGCGCATTCTCGCCCGCAGCATCGCGCTTGCAAGAGAGCGCAAGCAGCAACGGAAGTAGCAGTATCAGTAGTTTGATTTTCATTTTTGCTGGTTGTTTGCTGCAAAAATAACAAAAACGAGTCGATTGGTTGGCTACAACGCTGCCTGCTGTAACATCGGCTGCAGATTACCCACTGCCTGTTTGACGTCAATCCATTCTATGTTTCACGCCCTGTGTCTACCACCGCATTACAGTTTTGTTCACTTTTTAAACCCCTGCCTCCCCTTAATCGTTCAAAATCCTAAAACAGATCGTTTTTGTCTTTGGCAACTAAGCCCAAACAGGCGCTTGTCAACAAATACTCCCATCTTTGCAGATAAAAATTTCTTTGGTATGCCTGCACTAAGACAACTGTTCCTCTCGCATGTTGCGCAGACCAGCGAGTTTCCCCTGGGTTTGGAAATCACATGCGCTGAGGGCATGTATCTGTATGACGCAGACGGAAAAGCCTATATGGATCTAATTGCCGGCATTGGCGTAAGCAGTCTTGGTCACAGGCATCCTGCCGTTGTCGACGCCATACGGCAACAAACAGACAAGTATCTGCATACGATGGTGTACGGAGAATTTGTCCTGACACCACAAGTTGAGCTGGCGAGACTGCTGTCTGAAAATCTGCCCGCTCCCCTTGATAGCGTGTACTTTGTCAATTCGGGGGCTGAAGCCACCGAAGGCGCCATGAAACTCGCTAAGCGTTTCACCGGGCGGGCAGAGATTATTGCAGCCAAGTATGCCTACCACGGCAGCACCCAGGGTGCTGCCAGCCTCATGTGGCCCACAGATTTCACCAGAGCCTATCATCCTCTGCTCCCGGGCATCCGGCATATCGACTTCAATTGTCATTTCTGCCTGCAACAAATCAGCACACGCACGGCGGCCGTGATCATAGAAACCGTACAGGCCGAGTGGGGTATCAGAAAACCGGATATACACTGGATACAGGCACTTGCAAAACGCTGCCGGGAAACAGGAACCCTGCTCATCCTCGACGAAATCCAATGTGGCTACGGTCGTACAGGCAGCCTGTGGGCATTTGAGCAGTACGGCATAGTACCCGATATTTTGCTGCTCGCCAAAGGTATGGGCGGCGGCATGCCTGTTGGTGCTTTTATCGCAAGCCGCGAGCTTATGTCCGTACTATCCTTCAACCCTGTCTTAGGTCACATCACCACCTTTGGTGGCCATCCTGTCAGTTGTGCCGCTGCTTTGGCAACGCTTCAGACGCTTCTGAACCACGACCTGATTGCACAGGTTTTTGCCAAGGAATTGCTGTTTAAAACGCGGCTTCGACACCACCGCATACGCGATCTCCGAAGCGCAGGACTCTGGTTTGCTATGGAACTGGATTCCTTTGACCAAGTACAACAACTTATACAGTATTGTCTGGCACATGGCCTGCTCACCGACTGGTTTTTGTTCAACAACCGGAGCATCCGTATCGCACCACCTTTGATTATCAGCGAAGAGGATATACTTTTGGCCTGTGATATACTACTGAGCGGGCTTGACTCCCTGAAGGACTAAGTGCACAGTAGTGTTTTGGGCGGCATGAGCCGCCCAAAAATACTTAAACAAAAAATCTTTTATTTCGCTGCGTATGCAGCGAAATAAAAGATTTTGCAGGTCTAAGAATACCAATTAGTCTGGTTCGAAGCCGAGGATGATGTTGAAATCACCCATATTCTTGAAACTCGGCCGCTCACCCGGAGGGAGTGCCTTGTCGAAGCCTATACCATAATCAAAGCCCAGCGTACCAAACATAGGCAAGAACACCCGCAGGCCCATACCTGCTGAACGCTTGATCTCAAAAGGATTGAAATCCCTGATATCGCGCCACGCGTTACCTCCTTGTGCAAAAGCATGGACATAGATGGTAGAACTAGGATTGAGCGACAGCGGATAGCGTAGTTCCAGTGTAAACTTGTTGAATACAGGCGTTGCAATCTGCTGGTTGCGGGCATCCAGGTTGGCCTCAATATCTGTGATCTCATAGCCCCGCATGGAGATGATATCGAAGCCTGCAAACCCAAATTGGCGGTTATTGATACCATCGCCCCCCAATTGGAAACGTTCGAAAGGAGAAGTACCTACAGCAGAATTATAGCTGCCCAAAATACCTAGCTTAGCCTGCGCCCTCAGTACAAACTTACCTGTGAGCGTAGTATACCATTCTGCATCAATCCGCCATTTGTGGTATTCCAACCAACGGAAGCGTTCCTGCGTACTCAGATTGCTGTAATCCTTATTGTTCAGCAATGAATACGGTGGCGTAAACTGGGTGGTAATCGAGAAAGAAGACCCCTCCTTGGGAAACAAAGGATCATTGATCGTAGCCCGTACCAGCGTAAGGCTCATACTGTAGTTGTTGTAATTGCCCTGCGACACCACGACGCCGTCATCGGTACGGAAAAGACCTGTAACCCAATTATTGAGGCTAAGGGTCTGTATATTGATACCCCCCCGCAGGATAAAGTTGTCATCAGGCCAACGAAGACGCGTACCCAGACTCACCGAACCCTGTAGAATTCGGAAATTCTGATACGTATCGCTGTTGTTTCTGTTGCCAAAGGCAAAACTGTTGGCAAAGCCCGCCACGGTGAGAGAAGTAGGCTTGCGCCCTCCCAGCCACGGCTCCGTAAATGATACATTGTAGGACTGGAAAAAATTGCCGTTGGTCTGCCCGCGGAGACTCACCCGCTGTCCATCCCCCTGCGGAAGTGGATGCCAGGCTTCTTTGTTGAAAATATTGCGCAGACTAAAATTGTTGAACGAAACCCCCAAGGTGCCAATGACCTGACGGACACCACCCCAGCCGGCCGACAGCTCCAACTGATCTGATGGTTTTTCCTCGACCGTATACTCTATATCTACTGTACCGCGCTGTGGATTGACCGGCGTATTGATGCCCAGCGCTTCAGGATTAAAATAGTTGAGGTTGATAATTTCACGCTGCGAACGTATAATATCAGACCTGCTAAATTTATCGCCCGGCCGGGTACGAAGCTCCCGGCGAATAACATGCTCATGTGTGCGGTCATTACCGGCAATTACGACCTTATCAATCGTAGCCTGGGGACCCTCAAAAATGCGAATTTCCAAATCAATAGAATCCCCTTCAATCGCTACTTCCGCAGGATCAGCCTGAAAGAAAAGGTAGCCATTGTCCATATACAAGGTACTCACATCCCGGCCATCCTGACTAAACCTGAGCCGGTTCTCGAGTAGTTCCTGATTATACACCTCTCCTTTAGCAATATTCAGCACATTTTCGAGTACTGACGTTTCGTATATGGAATTGCCCTTCCAATAAATATTTCGGAAATAATACTGCCGACCCTCATCAACGTACATGCGCAATACCAGGTGCCCGTCCTCATTACGCCATATACTATCGCGCACGATACGCGCATCCCGATAGCCCAGTGTATTGTAATAATTGATTACAGCCTGTTGGTCCTCATCATATTTTTCCTCATCAAACTTTGAACTTGCGAAAAGACGACGGCGCTCTTTGGTGTTTTCCATCTCCTTGCGCAACTTTCGATAAGGCACATTGTCATTGCCCACAAACTCGAGCCGGTCAATTTTAACGCGCCCCCCCTGATTGACATCAAACAGCAGACGTACGGAATTCACACGACCGGTATCCAGAATTTCCTGTACGCTGACAGCAACGTCAAAATATCCCTTTTCGATAAAATACTGCTTGATACCTTCGGCCGCATTCTGCTTAATATTCTCAGTTACAATACCTCCACGAAGAATATACTTATTGACCTCTTTATTTAAATCCTCGTGATACGTTTTTTTGGCCCCCTGATAGCTGTGGCGAGAGAGGCGAGGTCTTTCCTGAACGACAACCTCCAAAAAGATAACGTCGCCAATAACATTTTCCTGTACGATATCTACCTGGGTAAAAAGGCGGAGTCGCCACAAGTTCCGCATGGCCCGCGGGATATCGTAGCCCGGAATCCGGATTTTCTCACCCACTTTAAGCCCGGTGACCCCAATCAGCGCATTGGCATCGCTAAAAAAGGCGCCACTGACTTTTATTCCCCCGATTTCGTAGTCTTTAGGCTGGCTATAGGAAACAACTTCCAGGCTATCGCTGCGCGTCTGCGCGCTAAGAGCAACAACCGTGAGCAGCAATACGCCACACAAAAAAAATGATCTCATAATGTAAGTACTACCTTGTTTGCCAATCCCTACAACCTATCAGCCGCGAAGACAACACAGGACATAACGCCCGGCTTGCCCCTGCAAATTGTATGTTAGGAAGCAATTTGTTCGCTAATTTTTCCAAAACGCCGCTCTCTGCTTTGGTAGTCTACGATAGCCGCATACAACTGCTGGCGATCGAAGTCGGGCCAAAGGACATCTGTGAAATACATTTCTGCGTATGCCAGTTGCCACAGCAGAAAGTTGCTGATACGCTCTTCTCCGCTGGTGCGGATGAGTAATTCGGGATCGGGTATATCTGCCGTAGACAAGGCAGCGGCCAGTGTCTGCTGGTCAATTTTCTCCGGATCCAGCATACCCGCTGCCACCTGCCGGGCAATCTTTTTTACTGCCTCGGTGAGATCCCACTTGCCGCTGTAATTGAGCGCCAGCACCAGGGTCATCTGCGTGTTGTTGCGCGTCTGTTCGATACCCTTCAGCAGTGCCTCCCGTGTATGCGTCGGAAGCTTATCAATCTCCCCGATGGCCTGCAGGCGAATATTATTGTCCATCAAGGTTTTCATCTCCTTGTGGACTGTATCTACCAGCAAGCCCATGAGAGCGCTCACTTCAAACTTGGGCCGCGACCAGTTTTCTGTAGAGAAAGCATATAGTGTGAGATAGCCGACACCCAACTCAGCCGCTGCTTCCGTAATTTCCCGGACAGCTTTGACGCCATTGCGATGCCCGAACACCCGCGGCTGGCCGTGTTGCTTTGCCCAGCGACCATTGCCGTCCATGATGACAGCGATGTGCTTTGGCAACCTCTCCTTATCAATTTTTGCTTTTACGTCCATTTCAATTGTCAACTGTCCGCCAAAAAAATCCGGATCGACGGAAAAAAGGTTCACAAAGTTACGAAAAGAATGCAATTTCGCAGGCGATACTCATTTGAACTCTTTGTAAATGAAAAAACACATACTTACAGGGGAGGCTGATGGCCCACGCTCCTTCCCTGATTTCGCCTACATGCGACCCCGGCCGGAAGACTTCAGACAGTCATTCCAGCAGGCGATCGAGCGTTTTCGTACTGCGCATTCTTTCGATGCCGCCGAAGAGGCCATGTTGTCGGTATACCAGCTGCGCGATGAGTTTACGACCATGTACAACCTCTGCTACATACGCCATACGGCCGACACCCGGGACGCGTTCTATGAAACAGAGAACGATTTTTTCGACCAGGAAATGCCCCATTTTGAAGCACTCAAAACGGACTTTTACCGTGCGCTGCTCGACTCCCCTTACCGGCCCAGGCTGACTGCCCGTTGGGGCCAGCAGCTTTTCCGCATTGCGGAGATGAGCCTGCGCACTTTTAAGCCGGAAGTGCTGTCGCTGCTACAGGAAGAAAACCGTCTGAGCAGCGAATATACAAAACGCAAAGCTACTGCTCAAATTCATTTGCGCGGCAAGATATACAATTTGTCCTCTATACAGACAGCCGAATTAAGCTCTGACAGAAGTCTGCGACAGGAGGCCGCCGAAGCCAAATGGGCCTGGTTTGCTGATAATGCCACCGAATTCGACCGCATCTTTGACGAACTCGTCGCCGTACGCACCGACATTGCACGTCAGCTCGGATTTCAAAGCTTCACCGAGCTCGGCTACACCCGTATGCTGCGCACCGACTACAATGCCACCATGGTCGCCGGCTTCCGCCGGCAAATCCAGCAGCAGGTCGTGCCGCTCGCCAGTCGACTCTACGAAGCGCAGCGCAAAAGACTTGGGCTGGACGAGCTTTTCTACTACGACGAAGACTACCGTTTCCCCGAAGGAAACCCACAACCTATGGGCAAGCCCGAATGGATTATCGATCAGGCCAGTACCATGTACCGGGAACTATCGGCCGAAACCAACGACTTCTTCTCTTTCATGCGCGACCGTCAGCTCATGGACCTCGTGGCACGCGACGGCAAAGCTACCGGCGGGTATTGCACCTATATAGATCAGTACGGAGCACCCTTCATTTTTAGCAATTTCAATGGTACCAGCGGCGACATCGATGTCCTCACCCATGAAGCAGGACATGCCTTCCAGGTCTTCAGCAGCCGACAGTTGGGTATCAGCGAATACAACTGGCCCACCTACGAAGCCTGCGAAATCCATTCCATGAGCATGGAGTATTTTACCTGGCCGTGGATGAAGCTGTTCTTTGGCGACAACACGGATCTGTACCGCTATGCTCACCTCAGTGCTGCAGTCAACTTCCTGCCTTATGGCGTTGCCATCGATGAATTTCAGCACTTTGTGTACGATAATCCCGAGGTATCTCCCGCCAGACGCAACCAGGCCTGGCGCGAATTGGAGCAGCGATATCTCCCGCACAGAAACTACCGCGACAACCCGCTCCTCAACAGCGGGGGCTACTGGTACAAGCAGTCTCACGTCTTCTCATCGCCTTTCTACTACATCGATTACACCCTGGCCCAGCTCTGCGCTTTCCAGTTTTGGCAGCTCGATCAGATTGATCACCAACAGGCCTGGAGCCATTACGTACGCCTCTGTCAGGCCGGCGGCAGCAGATCCTTTCTCGAGCTGGTTGAGCTGGCGGGCCTGCGTTCGCCCTTCGAGCAAGGCTGTGTAGCCGACGTCATGGCAGGAGTAGAAAAATGGTTGGCTGCCAACCAACGGTAAGCCCGTCGGCATAGTGGCAAAAGCTGCCGCAGCGGCTTTTTTTTGCGGGTAAAAAAAGGCTGCTCAGCCGCGCTGCCGCAGGCGGCTCAGCACCCGCTCCCTGTCCTCCGGCGTATTGGCATTCGCCAATATGCCGGAGCTCTCAGGCAGCAACAGCTCCAGTTCCGCTTTTTTTAAAAAAGCAAAAGGCCCTGTGGCCGCCTGCGCACTGGCTTCCGCCAGGCGCGCAAGCCCGCGCCCCTCCCAGATGGCCAGCAAAGGATCAGGGCCATCCATGACTGCGCTGTAAAAGGCTGTAGCTTCTTTGTCCGGCCTGCGGCCAGCCAGCAGCTGCCGCACGGCACCCTCGTCTACCAGCGGCAGGTCACAAGCGACTACCAGCCAGGCTGCGCCAGGCTGCGCAGCCTGCGCGGCCAACAGCCCCCGCGCAGGGCCTTCTCCCTGCTGCCTGTCGGGCAGCACAGCTGCAGCCCCGCCGGCAAAGCCGGAGGCCTGCTCCGCACGACACGATACGTATACCTTTTGACAAAAAGGCAGCAACAACTCAGTCAAGTACACCCACTGAGGTTTGCCGTGGTAATCCAGCAAACTTTTATCCTCACCCATGCGGCGGCTCATGCCGCCAGCCAGCACCAGCCCATAAAGAGCTTCAGCCGCCGGCTTCAGCTTTTTTTCCATCACAATGATTAGCCCATAAGGCTATGGTAAAATGCTGCCGGTGGCCTCGGCCACCGGCATTGCGTTTTTTATCTACTCACAACAGGCGCTTTTCATACCCGCTCAGCAGCAAGCCCCCAGTGCTCCGGAGAGCGCCAAAGCGCCGAGAGCAGCAGCTCACGTGTAAACAGGAACTCCTTCGGCAGCCGGTCGTACAGCTGCGCAAATAGTTCCTCATGCATCAGCAGTTCTTTTTTCCAGGCTTCCCTGTCTACCATCATAACAGCAGCAAAGTCCTCCTGACTGAAATTTTCTACCCCTGCCCAGTCCATATCCTTGTAGCGGGGCATCCAGCCGATAGGACTCTCAACCGCCGAGGTCTGGCCTTTCACACGCTGCACCATCCACTTCAGCACGCGCATATTTTCGCCAAAGCCCGGCCACATAAAGTTGCCTTGCTCATCCTTCCTAAACCAGTTGACACCAAAGATGCGGGGCGGGTTGGGCAGGTTGCGGCCAAAATCGAGCCAGTGATTAAAGTAATCAGCCATGTGATAGCCTGCAAACGGCAGCATCGCAAAAGGATCGCGCCTTACTTTGCCAATCTCCCCGAATGCCGCTGCCGTCATCTCCGAACCCATGGTCGCAGCGAGGTATACCCCAAAGTTCCAGTTGAAGGACTGGTATACCAAGGGCACGGTCGTGCTGCGCCGACCGCCAAAGACAAAAGCGGCAATCGGAACGCCCGCAGGATTGTCCCAGTCGGCATCAATCGCCGGATTTTGGTGGGCAGGAGCCGTAAACCTGGCGTTGGGGTGGGCGGCAGGCTTGCCCGATGCAGGATCCCACGGCAGCCCGCGCCAGTCGGTAAGCGCCGCCGGCGGCTCCTTGGTCATGCCTTCCCACCACACGTCACCATCGGCCGTAACGGCTACATTGGTGAAAATCGTGTTGGCCCTGACAGAGGCCATGGCATTGGGGTTAGTCTTCTCGTTGGTTCCCGGTGCTACCCCAAAATAACCCGCCTCAGGATTGATAGCATGCAATTTTCCATCCTCCCCTTTGAAGATCCAGGCAATGTCGTCCCCGACAGTAGTAACCTTCCAGCCGTCAAGCCCCTGCGGGGGGATGAGCATGGCAAAATTGGTTTTGCCGCAGGCGCTGGGGAAAGCAGCGCCCACATAGGTTTTTTCTCCGGCCGGTGACTCAACCCCCATGATGAGCATGTGCTCTGCCAGCCAGTCCTCCTCGTACGCCATAGCCGATGCTATGCGTAGCGCAAAACACTTTTTACCCAGCAGGGCATTGCCCCCATAGCCGCTGCCATACGACACGATA
Organism: uncultured Saprospiraceae bacterium; assembly: GCA_964441755.1. Taxonomy (GTDB): domain Bacteria; phylum Bacteroidota; class Bacteroidia; order Chitinophagales; family Saprospiraceae; genus JAUMBM01. The sequence goes on along the minus strand of CAYTVG010000001.1, from coordinate 244,252 downwards.
TAGCGCTCTTCCGGAAAATGAACGATGTACTTAACGGTAGGATTGCATGGCCACGATTCGTCGGCTTGCCCTTCGGCAAGTGGTGCGCCAACGGAATGCAGACATTTCACATATTCCTGACCGGCATTGATGAGATCCAGCGCCTGCGTGCCCATGCGCGTCATGATGCGCATGTTGACTACCACATACGGAGAATCCGTAATTTCAACACCCACTTTGGAGTAAGGAGAGCCTATCGGCCCCATGCAGTAAGGAATCACGTACATCGTACGCCCTTTCATGGCTCCTTTCAGTAAGTCCTCCAGGATGTTTTTCATCTCCCGCGGTTCCATCCAGTTGTTGGTTGGCCCCGCATCCTCGCGGCGACGGCTGCAGATGAAGGTTCTGTCCTCCACCCGTGCTACGTCACTGGGATCGCTAAAGCAAGCGAAGCTGTTAGGTCGCTTCTCCGGATTGAGCCGGATGAATGTCCCGCTGGCTACCAGCTGCTCACACAGGCGGTCGTACTCCTCCTGGGATCCGTCACACCAATGAACATCCTTCGCCTCAGCGTAAGTAGCAATTTTTTCTACCCATTGGTTAAGGTCTGCCCGGCTCGCCGAGACAGCATCTGCATTTGTAAAGGCGCTTTCCCTGAACATGTTAATTAGATAGATTTTGAAAAAAAATCACAGCCCTGAGCTGCAGGCATGCCTGCCCGCCCTCGGGCTGCTTCCTTTGGTTGCTTAAAGATAAACGCTTTTTGCAGATGTAACCAATGACTTTTGACCTCAATTGGCGGTCAAGGGCATGATTATTTTACCTTCTGCTCTTTGCAGAGTAGCACATTTGGGCGGAGGAATTCCTTTCTCTTGTGTGTCTCAAATGATAATATGGACAATCAGTAGCTTAGCTTAAAAAATATGTTTGGAAAGTGTTCTCTTTTTTGTTTTTTTGCCTCGGTTTGCACGAGAAATACAAAATTTATGTCCAAGTTCAAATTTATCCCCGCACTGCTGCTCGCCTTTGCACTCGCAAGTGGTTGTAGCAAAGAGGCTCCGGCTTACGAGCGCGCACATACCCCCTGGGTTTTTCGGTCAGTACTGGATTCTATCCCCAGAATCTTGTCCGTCGCACTCAATGATGATTTGTGGGTGGCCTACAGTGCCCAAAACGGGGCCTTGTACAAAGCATGGAAGGGAGGCGTCAATTTTGACGGTGCTGTCTATACAACCGTACACGGCCCGCAACCCAGTAGTCTGGGCGATACCTGGCTGCAAAATGAATTCCAGCAGCCCTGGGAGGTTATTCGCAATGGCCGCAAAGAAGTCCCCTCCGTCCGATACCGAGGGCACCGATTCAGGGACGGCCAGGTCGAAGTCAATTACGAGCTGATTCTCAAAGACGGTAGTATCATCCCCATAAGAGAAAAACCGGAATATTTCACCAACGATGCCGGACAGACCGGCTTCGAACGCATATTCCGGGCAGAGGAAGTACCCGCCGCAACGGAACTGGTCTTCCTTACCAATTTTTCCAGCATCCCTTCTCCTACCAGCATCAAAACCGACGGACAGTGGAAGGCAGAGAAAATTAATCCTGTCACCAGCGGAGAAATTCAGGCAGTTGATGTCTCCGGCAGACTCACACTCAATACCTCTGGCAGTACCCGCCTCGCCGCCATGTTTGTCCAAACGCCCCTCATCCCCAACCCCAACAAAATCGTCGGGGAAGAGGAGGTTGCTGCTGTGCCGCTGGGCTTGCGGCTCATCTCCCGCAGCGACTGCAAAACCTGCCACAATAGTTTTGTCAAAACGGTCGGGCCTTCCTACATGGATATTGCCACCCTCTACAGCAATACGCCCGAAAATGTGACCATGTTGATCGGCAAGGTTAAAAATGGTGGCAATGGGGTGTGGGGTGAGGCGGCCATGACACCGCACCCGGATACGCCCGAAGAAGACATCAGGGCAATGGTCGAGTATATCATGGACATGGATAAAGAGCAGGAGGAAAGCCTCGCTTCTGTGAAGGAAACGGGTGGTTTCAAAGATTCAGATGCCAAAATCGCAGACAGCAGCGTCAAGGATGAAGATTTCCTGCCTGGTGTGCGCGTGCGCGCATGGACTATCTCGCCCGGCGTCACTTCACTCGATCAGATTGATTTCAACAAACCTTCCATCGTCGAAGGTATCATCCCGGTGCTGTATGCCGAAAGCGAAGACTTTGGCGAACTCACCGAGCATTTTGCACTCGAAGCTGTCGGCTACCTGCGCATCCCCAAAACCAACAACTATACCTTCCGCCTGGTCAGCGATGATGGCTCCCGTATGTATATCGGCGACCAGCTGGTCATCGACCACGACGGCCATCACGGCGCTACCCCACAAGACGGGGAGGTGGTTCTCAAAGAAGGTTATCATCCTTTCCGCATCACTTACTTTCAGGGCGCCGGCGGAAGGTCGATATCCCTGCAGTGGCGCTCCTTCGATACCCAAAAGTTCGAGCTGCTCCCTCCTTCCATGGCGCTCCACCATCGTGTCAAACAGCAACCTGCTGCCAGTGCAAAGGCTTGGGCAGCCAATACGAAAATACCCGGTGATGCCGCTGCGGTTGCGGGCGTACATCCTAGCTTTGATCTCAGCCAGGCCAGACCTGAGGGGTTCTCTCCTAAGGTAGGGGGGATGGATTTTCTGCCTGATGGCCGTATGGTCATCAGCACCTGGGATGCAGAAGGCAATGTCTTTATCATCGATGGCGTGAGTACCGGTGATCCGGCACAGATGGCTTACAAGAAAATTGCCAGTGGGCTGGCAGAGCCCTTGGGGCTCAAAGTCGTTGACGGACAGATTTATGTGCTCCAAAAACAGGAGCTAACCCACCTCATTGATCATGACGGCGATGAGCTGATTGATGAGTACCGTACCCTGAGCAATGCCTGGCGGGTATCTGCCAATTTCCACGAGTTTGCCTTTGGTCTGGCGTATAAAAAACCTCATTTTTATGCTGCCCTGGCCATCGCTATCCTGCCCGGAGGAGCAAGTGCCAACCCACAGATTCCGGACCGGGGCAAGGCGGTACAGATACATGAGGAGACTGGTAAGGTCAATTTTGTGGCTCAGGGGCTGCGGACGCCCAATGGCGTGGGTATAGGGGTTGATGGTGAGGTGTTTATTGCTGACAATCAGGGCGACTGGCTTCCTTCTTCCAAGATTTTGCACGTCTCGCCCGCTGCCTTCTTTGGCTCACGTGCCGTAGACTCCGTCAAAGTTGCCCAACTGCCCGTCAAACAACCTTTGGTATGGTTGCCGCAGGACGAAATTGGCAACTCTCCCAGTACGCCTTCTTATCTCAATGTGGGTCCGTACAAAGGCCAGATGATTCACGGGGAAGTTACCCACGGAGGCGTCAAGCGGGTGTTTGTCGAAAAAATTGACGGCGAATATCAGGGCTGTCTCTTCAGGTTTACGCAGGGCCTGGAGTCTGGTGTCAATCGCCTGGTGTGGGGACCAGACTCTGCACTCTATGTAGGAGGCATTGGCTCCACCGGCAACTGGCAGCACTCGGGCAAGCAGTGGTATGGCTTGCAGCGGCTCAAATACAACGGAAAAACAACCTTCGAAATGCTGGCCGTCCGCGCTAAGTCGGACGGTATGGAAATAGAACTTACAGAACCGCTGGCAGAAGGCCTGGGTAGCGAGCCCGAAGCCTATACCGTGCAGCAATGGTGGTACAAGCCTACACACGAATACGGTGGCCCCAAACTCGACCTGACGCGTATGCCGGTCAAGTCGGTGCATATTTCGCAGGATCGCAGACGCATATTCCTCGAACTGGAAGGGCTCAAACCACAGCATGTTGTCTACATCAGGTTGCCCAATTCATGGACAAGTACCAATGAGCAGGAGATATGGAGTACTGAGGCCTGGTATACGCTCAACAGTATACCGCAGGGCAATCCGGGCTTCCGCAGACCTGCACCCGCTCCGCCTGCGCCCAACTCGCTTTCCGAAACAGAAAGAAAAGCGGGCTGGAAGCTGCTCTTCGACGGTAAGTCTACCAGCGGCTGGCATAATTTTGGAAAAAATTCTATCGGCAGCAGCTGGAAAATCGATCAGGGAGCGCTCTATCTCGATGCTACCCGCCGTGCAGATGGCCACTGGCAGGCAGTTGATGGCGGGGATATCCTCAGCCAGGAGACTTACGAAAATTTTGAACTGCGCCTCGAATGGAAAATTGGCCCCTGTGGCAACAGCGGTATCATGTACAATGTCGTTGAAAGTAAAGACTATCAGTATCCCTGGCAGACGGGCCCGGAAATGCAGGTACTGGACAATGCCTGCCACCCGGATGCGGCCTTTGAAAAGCACCGGGCAGGTGATTTGTACGATCTCATCGCTTGTGCCTACGAAACCGTGCGCCCTTCGGGTGAGTGGAACAGTGTGCGCATCATCGTCAATAAAGGCCGGGTACAGCACTGGCTGAACGGCCGCAAGCTGGTCGAGTTTGAAATGTTTACGCCCGAGTGGCAGCAACGCATCGCCGGCAGCAAATTCCGCGAAATGCCCGGCTTTGGACAGTCGAGGCGCGGACACATTGCTTTGCAGGATCACGGCGATCCTGTATGGTACCGCAATATCAAGATCAGATCTTTAGAATAAAATATCATCACAGGCTCGCCGGTCAGGTCCGGCAGCCCTCAACGCTACGACTATGGTTTTATCCACGCGCATTCAACTGTCGGTCATGATGTTCCTCGAATTTTTCATTTGGGGAGCCTGGTTTGTTACCATGGGTACTTTCCTCGGTAAACAACTGGGGGTATCAGCTGTCGATATTGGCCTCGCCTATCAGACTCAATCAATAGGTGCTATCATCGCACCTTTTATCATTGGCCTGATTGCCGATCGCTTTTTTCCCGCACAGCGCATCCTGGCTGTCCTCCATCTCGTCGGTGCTGCACTGCTCTGGCAGGCTTCCAAGGCTACCGATTTTGGAGACTTCTATACCTATGTGCTGCCTTACATGGTGCTGTATATGCCAACGCTGGCACTCGTCAATGCCATCGCCTTCCGGCAAATGCAGAATCCCGAGAAGGAGTTTGCCAGCGTCAGGGTGCTGGGTACCGTGGGCTGGATTATTGCCGGCCTCATCATTGGCTATTTCAACTGGGAGAGCGGCAACCAGCTCTCGCTCACCTTCCGGATGGCCGCAGGTGCTTCCCTCCTGCTTGGCCTTTTCAGCTTCGCACTCCCGCATACGCCGCCGCTCAAGCCGCGCGATGAGCCTATTACTACCCGCGATCTGCTGGGCCTCGACGCACTCTCATTGCTCAAAGACCGATCTTTCCTGAGCTTTTTTATCGCTTCAATACTCATCTGCGTGCCCCTGACTTTTTACTACAATTTTACCAACCTCTTCCTCAACGAAGCAGGTATGCAACAGGCCGCAGGTAAAATGAGCATGGGCCAAATGTCAGAAGTGCTGTTCATGCTGCTCATGCCTTTCTTCTTTGTGCGCCTGGGTGTCAAAAAAATGCTGCTCGTAGGTATGGCCGCCTGGGTGCTGCGCTATGTCCTCTTCGCTTTTGGCGATACCGGCAGCAATTACTGGATGCTCATTCTGGGAATTGTCCTGCACGGCATTTGCTACGATTTCTTCTTCGTCACCGGACAGATTTATACCGACAACCGTGCAGGCGATCGCTTTAAAAGCGCTGCGCAGGGGCTTATTACCCTCGCAACCTATGGCGCCGGTATGTTCGTGGGCTCTGTTGTGTCAGGCTATATCGTCGATATGTATGCCACGGATGGCGGTCATGACTGGCAGTCGATATGGCTCATACCAGCAGGTATCGCCGTCTTCATCCTCGCACTCTTTTCGCTAACTTTCCGCGATAAGGCCGAAGGTGCCAAGGCCTGACGAGGCAGCCAGTGCCGCTCAGGCTTTTTTTGTGTAAAAATGTCTCAAAAGACCCTTTGGCAGCAGCTGCTGCCAAAGGGTCTTTTGCTTACATACCCCTCCGGGGCTTACAGAGAATCAGAAATATATGTTTTAAAACATTTTATTTTTAAATCAATATTTTTTTGTTTTTGTTTAAAAAACATATCTTTGCCTTGTAGTTATCTAAAATACATGGCAAATAACGCAGCAGATACACCAGAAACAGGGAAAGAGAAAGCCCCCGTCAACGAGGTGCGCACCTCCTCGCTCAAGGGTATGTACGAAGGCTATTTTTTGGACTATGCCTCCTACGTAATCCTTGAACGTGCAGTGCCCGCCATAGAAGACGGCTTCAAACCTGTTCAACGCCGCATTCTCCATGCCATGAAAGAAATGGATGACGGGCGTTTCCACAAAGTCGCTAATATCATCGGCCAGACGATGCAGTATCACCCGCATGGCGATGCCGCCATCGGTGATGCCCTCGTCAATCTGGGACAGCATAACCTGCTGATAGAAACACAGGGAAACTGGGGTGATGTGCGTACCGGCGACAGCGCAGCAGCAGCGCGTTATATCGAAGCACGCCTGTCAAAATTTGCGCTGGAAGTTACTTTCAATCCCCAGACGACCCAGTGGCAACTTACCTACGATGGTCGTAAAAAGGAACCGGTCACCTTACCGGTCAAATTCCCCCTGCTGCTGGCGCAGGGTGTGGAGGGTATTGCCGTGGGACTTAGCACCAAAATTTTACCCCATAATTTCAATGAACTAATTAAGGCTTCCATCAAGCTGCTTCAGGGTAAAAAAGTCACACTCTACCCGGATTTTCAGACGGGTGGCCTTGTCGATGTCGCTGACTATCAGGGAGGCAAAAGGGGCGGACGCGTAAAGGTGCGGGCGCGTATAGAAAAGACAGACGCCAAAACGCTGACCATTCGCGAGCTACCCTATGGCGTAACAACCACTTCCCTCATCGACAGCGTCATCAAAGCCGGTGAGAAGGGTAAAATCAAAATCAAAAAAATCACAGACAATACCGCCGCTGAGGTAGAAATCGTCATCGAACTGGTGCCGGGTACTTCGCCCGATCTGACCATCGATGCGCTCTATGCTTTTACGGCCTGCGAAACGCCTATATCGCCCAATGCCTGCGTCATCATCAATGAAAAGCCGCATTTTCTCACAGTCGAGGAAATTCTCCGCGTCAATACGGAGAATACCCGCAACCTGCTGGGCCTCGAGTTGCAGATACTGCTGCACGAACTGGAAGAAAAACTGCACTTCGCCAGCCTCGAGAAAATTTTTATCGAAAAACGTATCTATCGCGATATAGAAGAGTGCGAAAGCTGGGAAGAAGTGATGCCGGCTATTGTGACAGGCCTGCGAAAGTATGTCAGGACACCCGATCAGACGGCAGAACCTGCCGACAACCGGCTCGTATTGCTGCGCAATATCTCCGAGGATGATATCACCAGACTCACAGAAATTCGCATCCGGCGCATCTCTAAGTACAATAGCTTTAAAGCGGATGAGCTGATTGCCAAAATATTGGAGGAGCTAAAGCAGACCCGCTACCACCTTGAACACCTCACCGAGTTTGCCATAGATTACTACCAGCGACTGCTCGATAAGTACGGCAAAGGCCGCGAGCGCCGCACCGAAATCACTTCTTTCGATACAATACAAGCTACCGAAGTGGTGGCCAACAATGCCAAATTGTACGTCAACCGAAAGGAGGGCTTCGTAGGCATGGGACTCAAAAAGGACGAGTTCGTTGTCGATTGTTCTGATATCGATGATGTCATCGTATTCAGACAGGATGGTAAGTTCGTTGTCACCCGTATCGCCGACAAAACTTTCGTGGGCAAAGATATTATCCACGTCGATGTATGGAAAAAGAACGATGAGCGTACTACCTACAACCTGATCTACCTCGATGGTAAGACGGGTCGGTCCATGGTGAAACGCTTCAACGTGACGGCTATCACCCGCGATAAGGAATACGATCTGACAACTGGTGAAAAACACTCCAAACTTCTCTACTTCAGTGCTAATCCCAATGGGGAAGCTGAAATAGTGACTGTTGGACTTACACAAAGTGCTAAGGCTCGTATAAAGCAATTCGATTTTGACTTTGGTGTCATCGCTATCAAAGGACGCAGCTCTCAGGGCAATATACTCACCCGCTATCCTGTCAGAAAAATCACCATGAAAGAGGCAGGCAAATCTACGCTGGGTGCCATGCGCGTTTGGATGGATGAAGTCAGTGGTCGCCTCAATACCGACGGAAGAGGACAGCAACTGGGGGCTTTTGATACGGGTGATCAATTGCTGGTAATCTACAAGGAGGGTTCTTACGAACTCACCGAGTTTGATCTTAGCAAGCGATTTGATCCCAATGAGGTGTCGCTGGTTGCCAAATTTGATCCTCAAATGGTCGTCTCCGCCATCTATTTTGAAGGGGGTAAAGGTGTCACCTTACTCAAGCGCTTTCAAATCGAAACCAGCTCCCTCAACCAAAAATTTCTCTTCATTAGTGATAATAAGCAGTCTAAGTTATACCTGGCTACAGTGGCGGCCGATCCACTTATAACTTATTCCTTCAAGACCAAAACAGCTAAAGAGGAGGCGCAGCTGCGACCCGCTGAGTTTATTGACGTCAAAGGCTGGAAGGCCATGGGCAACAAACTGTGTGAGTTTAAATTGCTGTCTGCCAAAGTTGTTGATGAAAATCCACAGGAAGGAGAGGAGGATGCCGGCATGATTCCTGATGACACCGAAAACGATGCAACGGCAGCAACCGGCCCTGACGCTTTTCATGCAGGTGATACCATCGAATTTGATGTAGAGGAAAACGGACAGGCTAAGCTGTTCTAGCTTCTCTGTAAGTCTGTTTGTCTCCTTGCCAGTACTTTCTTTTTCAATCGTCGCAGGACTGCAGCCAGCTTTGATCGCCTCAAGTATAGCCCTCTGAACCTATATTTATCAGCCCCCGTCAACAGCTGCAATAACGATCAACTGCCGGCCGCCAAAAATCGGCGACCGTCTGCTACCGCTGACACCAATCGCTCTATCCTTTCAGGAGCAAGCGGGTTGGCCCAGTAACCATCCACTTTGCAATAGGATCCTACAATCAGCGCATCACAGTAAGGCAGTAAATGCGGCACATTATCAGGATCTACACCCGAACCAACTAACACAGGCAAGCCAGGACAGGCTTGCCTGACAGCCCTGACATCTGACACATTTGTAGCTGCTCCGGTCGCCTGACCTGTCACAATCAGCCCGTCACTGCGAAAAAAAGCAGCCGCCTGAGCTGTCTCTGCCAGGCTTACATCAGCCGTAACACTATGCGCACTGTGCTTCTTTTTTATATCGGTCAGTACGAGAATATCATCGGCATCAATCTGGCGCCGATAACGGAGCAACTCACCCGCGTCAGCATCCATCCACCCTTCATCAGCAACGTGACCATATACAAAGCCTTCCGCTCTGATGTACTGCAAGCCGGCAGCTTGTGCAACGGCCAAAGCTGCTTTATTGGCTCCTGCCAAAATCTGTATTCCACAACTCATACTGCCTACCTCCTGCTTTACAGCCAACGATACGGCCGTCATCCAGGCAATGGTCTCCGGTCCTGCCGAACGCCGCAGATAGGGCGTGTCGTGCATATTCTCCAACAACAGACCATCTACACCCATTTCGCGATACATCTTAGCTTCTGCCACTGCCACCTCAATAATCCTTTTCCCTGTATAGGCAGGACTGCCCGGCAAAGCCGGTATATGTATCATGGCAATCAATGGCTTATCTACATAAAAAAGTTGCCGGAATGTATTCATCTACCCTGGTGATTTAATGAAACCCTTTTTTGTAGCACGAAATTTTACTTATACGCAACTGTAGGGTGAATAATTACGCTGCTCAGACAAAACTGCAACACAAGAAACACTTGTGAGCGGCTCGTAATTGTGTATCCGCAGCGGAAGTAACTTGCGAAGACGCCCGCCCGGTGGAAGTCCATGCATCACTCAAACGCCCTGACAAGCCTCATAGAGATCTCCCCAGCCTTTTCGCTGTTTAACGATGTTTTCGAGATACTCTTTCCATACGGACTCATCTTGCGACTGGTCTTTAATAATAGCTCCCCGAAGGCTGGATGCCAGATCGGCTGCCCGCAGGTTTCCGTCGCCAAAGTGTGCTGCCAGTGCAAGGCCGCTGTTGATTACCGAAATGGCCTCTGCTGTACTGAGCGTACTGGAAGGAGATTTTAGCCTGCTGCGCCCGTCTTCTGTTTTGCCCGAACGCAACTCCCGAAAGATGGTCACCAGTCTGTAGATTTCTTCGCTGGCCACCCGGGTGGCCAGCGGCCCGAGGCCTGGATCGAGTACCTGGGTACGTGCACTCACAATTTGTACCTCTTCTTCCAAGGTAGCTGGCAGCGGCATAACAACCGTGTTGAAGCGCCGCCGAAGCGCGCTTGACAACTCATTGACGCCCTTATCGCGGTCGTTGGCGGTTGCTATTACATTGAAGCCTCGCCGGGCTTGTACTTCTGTGTTGAGCTCAGGAACCGGAAGCGTTTTTTCGGAAAGGAGGGTGATAAGTGCGTCCTGTACATCGGCCGGCATACGCGTTAGTTCCTCTATGCGGGCTATCTTACCCTCTGCCATAGCTTTCATGATGGGACTGGGCGTAATGCCCTTTTCCGAAGGGCCTTCCGCCAGCAGGCGGGCATAATTCCAACCGTAGCGCAGAGCTTCCTCTGTAAGCCCGGCCGTACCCTGTACCAGCAAAGTTGACTGTCCGCTTATAGCTGCCGCCAGATGCTCACTCACCCACGTTTTTGCTGTACCCGGTATGCCAATTAACAGCAATGCCCGGTCTGTCACCAAGGTAGCCACTGCGACTTCTATCAGCCTTCGGTCACCAAAGTACTTGGTGCTGATGACAGTGCCATCTTCCAATGTTCCGCCCATCAGGTAGGTAACTACCGCCCAAGGGGACAACCGCCAGCCTTCCGGCCTGAAACGCGTGTCCGTCGCTGCCAAGACAGCAAGTTCACTTTCGTAGGCTACCTCCGCATGGGGTCTGAGTATCGTAGGCTGCTGCTGCATAGTTTGTTTAAAAATCCGGACACAATGCTTCCTGTCTCCACAAAGATAACCGTTCTTTGGAATACCTATGTGCGGTGCATGTAATCCGTATACCTCTCCCGATTACCTTGTACTTTCGATTACCGCACCTAGCAGCAAAAATGATGATTCATGATATCTTTTAAGCGCGTGACTTCGCAGAATGAATTGCAGCAAATCAAAGCGCTGCAAGAAGCCAACCACCTTTCACAACTGTCTTCCACTGCCCAAGGTCTGTCGGAGGGTTTCGTAACAGCCCTTTATACTCTTGACTTTCTCGAAAAAATGCATGAATCCGAACCCTCTGTTATTGCAGTCGAACAGGATCGAGTCATCGGTTATGCGCTCGCCACTACCCGCGAAACAGCTGTGCAACACCCGCTGCTGGCAGCCTTATTTGATCAGATAGATACACTCGCATATCAGGAAACGCTCCTTAGCGAGGTCAACTATCTGGTTGTGGGACAGCTATGCATCGCTGGCGGCTATCGGGGAAGGGGACTCGCCCCGAGCTTGTACCACCACTACCGACAGCTACTGTGCAAAAAATATTCGTACTGCCTCACCGACATAGATCTGCGCAACCAACCATCATTGCGGGCACACCTTAAAGCCGGCTTTACAGAGATCGATAGATTCTCCTACGGACAAGCCGATTGGTCGATTGTTCTTTGGGATTGGCGTGAGGATACATAAGCAGCTATCTGAGCCTGTATACGGGTTTTCCACTAAAGATGATTTTGCGCATTTTGGAAAAAGCGTGGACGCTGCTGCATGATCAAAGGAAGGTAATACCCCGGAAAAAACCATTTCGTGTTAAACACGAAAATGACAGGCGCATTTTTGCCAGGGGGGGATGGGTAGTTGCACGTATCTACCCAAACAATCACAAAAAGAAAAAGAGCAAGCTGATCTTGATCAACTTGCTCTTACTTGGTGGCGGAGGCAGGACTTGAACCTGCGGCCTCCGGGTTATGAGCCCGACGAGCTACCAACTGCTCTACTCCGCGATGTTTAGCGAGTACAAAAGTACAGCATTATATAACATCGCGCAAGGGGTATTGCTGAATTTTATTTATTTACAACGACTTTTACGCTCATCTCGTGGCCTTCCTTGGTTCTCAATCGAATGGTATACAAACCATTGGATAAATTTTCAGCATTGAAATAAATATTATTTTTTCCTGAAAATATTTTTTTCGTCTGTTCCTGTACCAACACTCCATTGGCATTGTAGAGGGTTATCAGGGCTTCACAAGTTTCTGTGAAGCCGTCTACTTCAATCTGAATCGTCTCTCCGGCAGGATTAGGTGACACCTGCATACGGAAGTCTGCTGCATCAAGTGCTTGTATATTGACCGTCGAATCAGGACTCAGTACATACAAGGCCAAATCATCTACAAAGAAACCGTCTCCGTTTTGAAAGGCGTCTGCACCTAATGCAAACCGAAACCTTATGGCATCGCCGGCGGTAACGTATGCGCTGAGATCGATTTCCTCCAGCACCCAGTCTTGCTGAACGCCGTCGTATACTGGTTCATCAACACCCTGAAATATTGAACCCGGACGCGTATACTTGCCACAGAGCGGGATAAAGGGTCCGCTATTCACACTGAGTTGTACCTGGGCATAATCATAGTAAGTTTCTATGTCCCAACTAGCCCTGAAAAAGAGAATTATTTTTTCCGCCGGCCCGATGGTTGTAGGGGACTGTTGCGCAGCCGTACTATAGTTGTTGTTGGCGTAAGGACCCTGTGGGGAATCGGTCAGGCTGCTGGGCGGCGAAAAATACCGGGCGGTAGTCAGTCCCCAGGCATTGGCTGCCGAAGACCAATCGCCGGCTGTATTCATGGCATTGGAATAAACGGGGTCTGCAATATCCAGAAAACTTCTCCAAACAGTATCTGTGCGCACAAAGTGACCATTATCAATACGCAGTAGAAATGATAGTTGCTGACCGGATACCAGGCCGGGAGAGAGCGTGATGGCAAAGCTGGTATCAACTAGCTCGTTAGTATTTAACTGCAGCTGCAGTGAAGCCGGACTGACACTCACCAGTGAAGGTTGTAGTGGCGTGAATGAAATGCTAAATGTACCGCCGGAAAATCCATGCCGTTCCACAGCTACTTCCTGGACGGAGGTTGCCGGTGTCCAGTAGGTATCCCCCTGTGCTTTTGCCAGGCCAAAATTGTGAACAGCATGCGCAGCCGCCAGATTCATCCACATACACCGCTGGCTGTTAGGTATGATACTCGAGGGTGCCGGCCAGAATCCCTCTTCGCCCGTACCCACCTCGGCCGTCATGCTGTATATTTGTACCTGTCCGTACATCCAGTCGTCAGATCCACCATTGACCACATAGCCCACTGTTTCCGTACCCGTGCCGGAGACAAACTGATTGTCAAACGTCAACGCTCTGCCCAAATTAGTGAAAGTGGCCTCATTGTCTGTTGGGGAGTCTGAATAGCCCCAAGGGAAAACCAGCAGATTGCCAAAGGTGTGATGATTGAGTGCGACCCGAAACTGATGCTGCAGACAGAAGTCCCGCAGCGCCCGGGTCTCAGGTTCCGAAAAAGGCTCCATTCCCCGATAGACTTCCGAGGCAGGATTGAGCGAAGAACCGATATTATCATGCCCCCAAGCATAGCTGTAATTTCTGTTGAGGTCAACGCCCATAGAGCCATCTCCGTTAGGGCGGCGATTTTTCCGCCACAGCCCGCCACCCTGCGGGAAATTCACCTGATTGTACAGGTAGCCGTCGGGGTTCACACAAGGCACAAAGTAAAGAGCAGTATTATTGAGCAGGTAGTTGATCTCAGGATTTGATTCATAATTTTCCAGTAAATACCACATGAAGTAAATCAACTGGCTGAGACTATTGGGTTCCCTGGCGTGATGCAGGGACGTATACAGGATTTTGGGCTTGTTGCCATCATCGGCTGCTGGTTCACGGGTAATTTTGAGCCAGTAGATCGGCCTTCCTTCTACGGAATTTCCTCCGGGCAGTGGGGTAGCAGTGCTAATCAGGTCGGGGAAGCGGGCGTGCATCTGTTCAAAAATGGATAGCATTTCCTGATAGGTATAAAAACCTGCCATGCTGCCGAGTTCAAAATTAGCAGGTACCGGATAGTTCTGTCTGGATTCAGGTTGATCTGCTGGCGGGCAGTTCCCCGTTGTGCGGGTAGCGGCTGTTGTACGTGTGGAATCCTGATAATAGGCCTGTACATCGGGAATCACAATCTCATAGGAAAAGCCTGCCGCCTGCAGTAGTTGCAGTTCCCGATCGCTGTAGTCATTGAGCAGGAATCGCCCGGGCATATACTGGCCATGGTCTGCCTCCAGTCCCAGTGCAGCTACTTCTGCTATACTCCTGCTGCGCAGGTCTATTCGTACACGCTGGTAGTGCTCTTGTACTACCTGAGCATGGAGGTTTGCCAAAAGCCAGGGCGATAGCATCAACCACACAAATAACATTAACATTGGTTTTATCATATAAGGCTGCTTATTTACTATGTGCAAGTATTTCATCAGGTTGCAAAATAGGGTCATTTGGCCTACTATCTTCCCGTTTTACAGAATAGCTTATGTCTACTTACTGCTAAAAGCCGTATTATTGTTTGTCTTTTGGTATTGTACGGGAGTTATCAGATAAAACTGCCTGCCTCAGTACGCCTTGCATACCCCAAACGGGGCAATCGGCTAATTCGTTTACGCGCTGATATCCAAAAAATCGAGACCAAGTTTTTTTGACAATTGAATATTTCAAATCATTACACATTGTAATTTATTTATTTATGAGGCTATTCATACTTTGTTGCTTGTTGATGCTTGGCTCAGCTATAACAGCTGTTGCACAACCACCCTGCCCCCCGGGTCAGCATTCTGTTGTCTTGTCTATTCGGACAGATGGCTACGGCTATGAAATTTCGTGGCAGGTTAGAAATCTTATCACCGGGCAGGTGTATGGCAGTATAGCACCCAACACCTATGCCAACAACCAGCTGTATCAGTCGCAGGTTTGTGTACCGGACTCCGCCTGTATTGTCATTGAAGTATCGGATACATACGGTGACGGCCTGCTGGGCGCAGGTTATCTCGTAATTACCTATGAGGGCGATACCTTGGCCAATGATCCCAATTATACATTCCGCCACCAGGTATTTGCGGGATGTAGTTCGGGGCAATCCTGCGAAACAGCCACTGCGGTAGGCTTGGGCCAGTATACTACCTCTTTCGATAATCACTGGTATGCCTTTACGCCGGATTCGGTGGGTACCTATCTCATAACTACCTGTGGGCTGTCCGACTGTGATACTAAAATATGGGTGTATGAAAATTGTGGTGCCAACAGTACGGCAGAAGACAATGCCGGCACCGTATTTTTCGATGACGACAGCAATGGCTGTGCTCCTCAGGCACAGGTCGAGGGCTGGTTTGCTGCCGGAACAACCTATCTTATACGCATAGGTGATAATGTAAATACATGCGGCGATTCCATCACCTGGGAGCTCACGTATCTGGGACCGATAACTGGTTGTACAGATCCCAATTCCTGCAATTTCAACCCGCTGGCGACCGTTGATGATGGCTCCTGCCTGCCGCAGAGCCATCCGGATTGTCCGGCAGGTCCCGATTTGGTCATGCGCCAGGATGTACTCATCAACAGCTTGCAACAGGGCGTAATCAATTCCGTTGACCCCTGTCTCATTGAAGAAGGCTGTATGCGCGGCTATGGCATGCGTGATGTCGTCAGATTTTCCACACGCATAGACAACATAGGCGAAAAAGACTATGTCATCGGTCAGCCCTCTTTCAACAATAGCCAGTTTACCTGGAATAACTGCCACAGCCATTTTCACTACGATGGCTATGCAGAGTATATTCTCTTCAGCAGTACAGGAGAGCGCCTGCCGGCAGGCTTCAAAAATGGTTTCTGCGTACTTGATCTTGGCTGCATGTGGGGTAGTTCCCGCTATGGATGCGGTTATATGGGCATATCTGCAGGTTGCTATGACGAGTATTGGGCTGGCCTGAGTTGCCAGTGGATAGATGTGACAGACATAGCCGACGGTGACTATACTTTTGTTACCCGTGTCAACTGGGACAATGCGCCCGATGCACTCGGCCAGCTGGAAATGGATACCATCAACAACTGGGCACAGGTGTGTATCAATATTAATCGTAGTTCCGGACAACTGGTGGTCACTACCGATCCCACCTGCCCTCCTTATCAGGATTGTGCGGGACAGTTGTATGGCTCACTCGTTACGGACTGTCAGGGCGTATGCGGAGGCAGTGCGCTGCGGGGTGATCTCAACGAAAATGGCAGCCAGGAACTCACCGACGCAACCGAATACGTTGATGCAATCATTGCCGGCAGTACAGATGTGACCGCCTGCAATGATCTCAATGCCGATGGACGTTTGTCTGTCTATGATGCTTCATTACTGAGCAGTTGCGTGAATTTTGGCGCCATTCACAACCACCCTGGCGAGGGCGCCCATGACCATTGCAATTTCCCCGGCGGCCTTACCAATTATCTGGATACGGTGACGCTCACCCTTCAGGAGGTGAATTTTGAAGAAGGCTGGCTCGACATTGGCATCAAAAATCCTTCGTCACGCATCAATGCCTGGCAACTTCGTACCAGTGGCGTAGCCCTGGCCGATGTGATGAGCTTGGTTGACCCTCAATTGTATCCAATTGCTCCGCGTATCAGTATGGCCGACAGCATTGTACTTGGTATTAGCTATCAGGATTCTATGATTAACAGATCCCCTGATTTTCAGCCGCTGTGCCGCATCTTTTTCTCAGACATGAGTTCTGACTTTGTGTGTCTGGCCGAAGCCATAGACATCGTCAACGAGCGTCAGGAAAAAACGGTGGTTGTCATCGAAGAAGGCTGTGCCGAGCGCATCGTCAATAGTACCAACGAGCCGGGTCTCAGGCAACTGCCTGTAACCATAAGCCCCAATCCGTTCGGCACGACTACATTGCTGCAGTTTCCTAATCCTGCCGGTCATCCTTATCGGGTGGAAATCTTCGATGCCAACGCCCGCTTGGTTCGTCAGTACCACGACATTCGCAACGGGCAGCTTAGCATCGACAGGAATCAACTCTCTGCGGGCGTCTATTCCTATCGCCTGAGCGGGCAGAATGCTCTGGTGACGGGTAAACTGGTCATACAATAAGTCTTTGGGCAAGGCTCTTTAAAAAAAGGTAATGCTCCCGGTCTGTGCGGCCCGGGAGCATTACCTTTTTTAAGTGTAGGCATTTGCTGACAAATATCATTGTCTAAGTGACTAAAACGCCACATTTTTGAACCATCTCCCTTCTGTGCTCTGCTGCTGCATGGCAGCAGGGAATCAACGACCATAGTACGCTGGTCACAAAATAAATTTTTACATGAAAAAAATACTCTTCCCCACAGATTTTTCGATAGCTGCCAATGACGCTTTGGCTTATGCGCTGGCGTTTGCCAACCGCTGGGACTGTGAGCTGACCCTGCTGCATGCATATAAAATTTACAGTCCTACAGGTTCATTAGTCTCCATGGAACCGTTTATCGAGGAGAGTGCGCGTAAAGAGATGCAAAAAACTGTGGAGGACTGTCAGGGCTTGCTGCGTCGACCCGAGCAGATCAAATCCATCCTGTTGCGAGGCGATGCCATCCCTGCCATTGCCAGCCATGCAGAGGAAGAAAAATATGACCTGATCATCATGGGGACGCAAGGAGCCAGTGGCTTACGTGAAATCCTGCTGGGCAGTATCACCGCCGGCCTTATTCGCGCAACTACCATACCCGTACTCGCTATCCCCGCCCGCTATACTTTTCAGCCACCACAGGAAATTGTACTCGCCATGGACCAGCAGGGAATCTCTGATCCTGCAATCCTGCATCCGCTTGTAGCTATTGCCCAAACATTTGACGCAAGTATCCGCATTTTCCACCAGGATACAGGTCCCGGCGATATCGGTATCGATCCGGCCATTGATGACCTCTTGCAAGGTATCGATCATTCCTTCCATTACGAACTGGAAGAGGGAGAGGTATACAAAAGTATCCGGGATTTTACGGAGGACGCCTCTGCCGATATGCTCTGCATGATACATCACAAGCGCAGTTTTTTGGAGGATATTTTCCACCAAAGTACCACCCGGCACACCGTCAACAGGACGGAACGCCCCTTGCTGGTACTACATGATATCCTTAGCATATAGAGCATATCCGGGATTGGCTTGCCATGCCCGGGGCAGTTCTTATGGATATCGTGTCTCTTTATTGAATTTTGCAATACCAGCTTTCAAAAATGGCAGTTGGCGGCCAAAAGCACCTTTTTTTGTCATTGGCAGGAAAATCCCGGATGTGCTTTCAATAGCTAAACTTGAGGCGCAGAAAGAACGCCTGCAGTGGGCTGTGGTAACCCCGGATGTCGCTTTTTTCCATTACAATCTGTCCCACCAGATCAAGGCTCCAGTTCTCTGCCATGGAAAGTGACAGGCTGGGATTGGCAAAAAGCGGATGCGAAGCGTTAGGACTGTAGATAAGCGCCAGTCCGGCATTTAGCAGGGGGGTCAGCGGATAGCTGAGCTGGTTGAGCAGCGCCCACCGATAAGGGTAGAGGTTTCTTGCCGAAAGCTCAAAGTCAAATAAACCTGTAATGCTACCGCCTGTTTGTCCGTTGCTGTTGTACAAGACCCCCCAATTGCCGTACAGGCCGCTGCCAAAAACGTAGTCAACACCTACTGTAGCTGCAAGATTGTGGCGCCGCCCGTCTGCCGGCAGGTGATAGAAATAGGTCCACTCACCTTTAAAGCCTGCATTGCCGAGGTTGCCTGCCCAGCCACCACCCAGCAACCAGTCGCGGTGAGCATAGCCGCCAATCAACTGCCAGTCATAGCCGCCGCGATTAAAAACCCATCGGCCTGCCAGCGCCCCTTCCCGCCAGCTACGCCCGGCTCGCGCAGCCAGTTCCACACTGCCTGCAAAACCGGTAAAATAGCGCAGTCGAACGGCATCACTGCCCGGGCGCTCCTCGTAATCAAAATCTGTAAAGGCAAATGCGTTAAAAATATCATTGGGATTCCAGATGTTGCTGATGCCCCAGTTGACACGCTGTCGCCCGACACGCAGCTCCCAGCGTTGGGCTGTGTAAGCCACAAAGGCCCGGTCGAGCACACTATGGCCCACCCACTGTGTATTGCTTACCCAGGTCCTCGACAAGTCGAGCCAGTCATTGGCAGCCGCGTCAATCTGTACCGCATAAGCAGGATTGAGGCGCACAAGATCTCCATAAAACAAGCGCGTACGTAGACCCGCCTGCAACTCCCAGCCGTCGCCGGGCTGGTAGCGGAGGTTGAGGCGGTGGTGGAAAAAATTATCCTGCAGCAGGGGCGTGTTATTTCCTGAAAAAAAGAGCAGCGTCTGCAGGTTTTTTACATATCCGCCCAACTCCCAGGGGGAAGGAGCTACCACAAGGCTGTCTGCCTGCGCAAACGGTCGAAGCGGCAGCATGAGCAGTATGAGCATACGATAAAACTTGCTCATAACTGCCGGCGAATTTCGTCGCCGGCAAGTCTGCCGTCTTCAAGCCGGATGACGCGGCGCGCGCGGTCAATCACCCGCTGATCGTGGGTGCTGAAAATAAAGGTTATCCCCTCCTGCTGATTCAGCTGATCCATAATATCGAGCAGTTTAGAAGCAGCCACCGAGTCGAGATTGGCAGTTGGCTCGTCTGCCAGTACAAAGGCGGGCTTGGCGGCCAGCGCGCGGGCGACCGCCACGCGCTGCTGTTGCCCGCCCGACATTTCGGCGGGCCGCTTGTCCATTTGATCTGCCAGACCGACTGCTGCGAGCAGCTCGCGCGTACGCGCCTCGCGCTCAGCTTTGGGCCGACCCTGCAACAACATGACAAACTCCGTATTTTCCCTGGCTGTCAGTACGGGGATCAGGTTGTAAGCCTGAAAAACAAAACCAATATGCTCCCGGCGAAAATCTATCAAGGCTGCATCCGACAGTTCCGTAATATTGTGCCCGCCAACCCATACAGCACCACTGCTGGGCCGATCCAGCCCGCCAATGATGTTGAGCAGCGTGGTTTTGCCGGAGCCCGACGGGCCGACAATGGCTGTAAATTCACCTGCCTCAATCGACAGACTCAGCTCACTGAGTGCCACGACCGGAATTTTATCGGGATTGTAGATTTTACCAACTTTTTCGGCTGTGATGACTGCTTCTTTCATGATATGGTTTGTAAAAGGCTGTAAATAATGCTCAGCGGGCAATGGCGCTCAGCGGCTGCAACCGCACCGCCTTCCAGGCCGGATAAATAGCGCCCAGCAAGGCTGTAACCACAACCGCCACGGTCATCTGCAGATATATAGTGGCATCGAGTTCAGGATAAATTACCTTTGTTAGTCCAAACTGCTCCATACTGTCAGCGAAAGCCGATAAGTTTATGCCGGTTTTCCCGAGCCAGGCTACTGTCGCCCACCCCAGCAACAGCCCCGGCAGGCTCGCTGCCCCCGCCAGTAAAACCGTCTCCAGTACAATCATGCTGAAGATTTTACCTTTGCTCATGCCAATAGCCATCAGCATTCCTAGTTCGTGATAGCGCTCCAGCACCGCCATCAGCATGGTATTGATGATGCCAAACAACAACGCCAGCATGATGATGCTGATGAAAATCGTAGCAGATGTTTGCATCTGGGATTCGTAAAGCTCTACATCGGGCGATAGCTCCCTGTAATTTTCAACCCGACTATCCGGTAATGATTGCTGCAGATGGCGCTGAACGGAGGCCATTTCCTCAGGCCTGTGCAGCAGTATCGCCAGCTCGTGCGCCGCTTGCGGATTGCCAAAGAGGGCATTTAATTCCGTTCGATTCACAAATACGGTTCCTTCGTCAAAAGGCGTATTGCCGGTATTAAAAAATCCTGCAACACGAAATGCGGCGGCGGTAATATTGCCTTCTGCATCCTGAAAAGTGAGTACCACCTTAGCTCTGAGGCGGATTTTCAGCTTTTTGGCTAGCTTATCGCCCAACAGCAGCTGCTGACGAGCCTGCGTTTCAAAATAGTTGCCTTCCGTAAGTTTTTGGTCGAGCCGGGTAAGGGCTGCTTCCTGCCCGGGATCTATCCCGCGGATTTGTACGCCGCGCGGGCTGCGAGCCGTTGTGAGCATGCCATTGACCAATGTGCGGGCTGCGACGGCACGCACGCGTTCATCCTGCCGGACGACTGCCAGCCGCTCGTCAGCGCTGTCCAGAAAATGCCGGGCTTCCGCGTCGGCCGAAAACTGTGGGTGGTGTACTTGCAAATGGCTAAGGCTGTTTTCGATAGCCCCGTCAACATAGCCACGCACCATCCCCAATGAGAAGCTGATCATGAACGCCAGTGACCATATACCTATAACAATGGCCAGCATGACAACCATGCTGCGCATGCGGCTGCGCCAGATGTTCCGCCAGGCAATGGTGAAAAGCATATACCTCCTGTTTTTGGCAGCGGCCGCCGCCGCTGCGCCAAAGAATGACTTACCCCTGCGCCCTGAGGGGCAGCGGGGCTTTTTTACCCAAAAAATCACGCACGCATGGAGCGCACAGCGTCCATACGTGCAATTCGCCAGAAAGGATAGACGGCCAGCACCGAAGTAATTGCCAAAATAATCAGCGCCTGACTGCTAAATATATCAACATCAACAGAAGCCGGCAAAATGGCCTCAAAGCCGAATTTTTCGTACGCCTTTACGGCAGATTCTCCCATGATCATGAGATCTATGGGATGATGATGAAAATAGAGCGTCACAGGCAAACTAAGCGCTATGCCGGCGACGACCCCCAGGCTGCTCATCAGCAGAATCTCCACCCAGGTAATGATGGCGAGTTGCCGGCGGCGCATGCCAATGCCAATTAGTACGCCCATTTCTCGTTCGCGCTCTTTCAGCATCATCAGGATGGTGCCAAATACACCAAAGGCTATAATCAGGTAGAGCACCAGCATGACTATCCTGCTGCTGGCAGAGTCCAGTGCCTTGGCTTCCAGCAGCTCGGGCAGGAGCTGCTCCCAGGCCATGACCTCGTAGCGGCTGGTGTCCAGCCTGCTCTGCAGGCTGGCAACTACGCCGGCTACGCTTCGCTTGTCGGCTACGCGCAGGGCGAGAGAGGTCGCACGCCCATTGGCATCCAGCCAATGGGCTGCTGCCATTCTCGGCAAGTAAACCATACGTTTGTTTAGATCCGGTGACCCAAAATGCAGCAGTCCGCCAACCGGATACTTTCCCGCTGCATTAGCGCCATGGTATCCCTGGCTCAACAGGATGAGCGTATCGCCCAAACCAACACCAAGGCGGGCGGCAACACCATCGGCAACCAGCACCTGCCCGGCATCGGCATTTTTCCAATACCCACCGCCCTGCAGGCGGCTTGCCAACCGGGTCAGAGAATCTTCTGCTGCCGGGTCAACGCCAACCACCAGCACACCCGTTGTTTGCTCATCGTTGGCTGCCAAAGCAAAGGTCTCGATGCGGGCAGACACGCCCAGCAGGCCGGGTATGCCTTCCAGCTGCCGCTCAAGGCCACTGTCATACGCCATTGATGCATCTACCGAGGGCTCAGCCCAGTAGCCTTTTTCATGCACCTGAACGTAGCCGTAATAGAAATTGATGACGCTGTCAAGCATGTAATTCCAGGCACCGCGCTGTATGGATTCCATGAAAACAGCAAAAAATACGGCAAACATCACGGCAGCTGCCGTGATGAGCGTCCTTCGTCGGTTGCGCCAAATATTGCGCCAGGCTAGTTTCAAAAGCATACGTCAGCTTAGCGTACCCGCCGCATATTCTGTACGGTGAAAAAATCATCCCCTATGGCTTCGTTGAAACGCAGGGATATGTATTCCACTACGGTTTTGTGGCCGGGTGAGTCCGCAGGCGTCACTTCCAGCACCGAGGGCAACAGCTGACCTCCCAGGGGCTTGACTGCTTTGCCCACCATGGTATTGACCAGGTAGTTGTCTTCATCATAAAATTCGGCCTTAAGCTGCATATAGTCTTGCTTATCGACCCACATTAGTATTTTCCCCCAGACTACTGCAGTATTGGGCCGGGGTATCAGCTCAAGTTTCCAGCAGCTACGCCCTTCGATGGTTTCTGTCCCTAACAGACGGTGCTGGTAATCGTCAACCGAAGAGGATTCTTTCACCAGGTCATCATTGGTAAAGTCAGAGCCCATCCAGCTTTGAAGCAACATACTGGGGGGCATCTTGATGGTGCGATCAATGGAGGGCTGCCAGTTCCACAACTCCTGACTCCGCTTCAGAAAGGCTGTACCCTGATCTCTGGCAGGAGCAGTAATGAGAATGAGTGCCAGCTCACTGCCCTTACTCCAGCTTTTCATACGAATCTCTCTGGTCCAGCCCGGCCGCACAATGGTCATCTTCATTTCACTGAAGCTTGACTGACCTCGCATCTTGGCATCAGCGCGGCTAATAATTTCTGTGGCTGACTGTGCAGCAGCTATACTGCTACACAACAAAACCAGCATGCTCATATACGCGGCTTTTCTCTTCATTGGCTTGACGTTGTGAAAGTGCTCGCATGTCTTGACGTACCGTGCAATTCATAGACCCCTCCCCGCCGACGGATATCCGACGACCCGTAACAAATATACGCCCTATTCATTTAGTCCGCCTGCTTTTGCACAACTATTTGGTTATGTAACTATGTTGATTGCAGCTATGCTGCGCTTGTCGTATATTTGCAAGCTAAAGTGGCCGGGATTGAAACCATTGTCGGCCTGCCTGTGTTTCAGCCTGAGAGCTGTAGAAACCTATAAAGTATTCATAAACAATGTTGGATAAGCTAGCATCGATCTACGATCGGTACATTTACATACAGGAACAGTTAAACAACCCCGATGTCGCGGGGGATATGGAGCGCTTCCGCAAGCTCAATAAAGAGTATAAAAAACTGGAAGCGGTGGCAGAGACTTATCTCGCCTACAAAAAATTGCTGACCGACGTGGAAAGTGCCCGCGAACTGCTCGCCGATCCCGAGATGCGGGAGATGGCGCAGCAGGAACTCGATGAACTGACCGACCAGCGGAAAATCCTGGAAGAAGATATCAAAGTAATCCTCACACCCAAGGATCCCGAGGATGAAAAGGATGTGATTTTTGAGATCCGTTCCGGTACGGGCGGTGATGAGGCCAGCCTCTTTGCAGGTGATTTGTACCGCATGTATACCCGGTTCTTCGATTCTATGGGCTGGAAAACAGAGGTTATTTCCGTCAATGAAGGTACCGTCGGTGGGTATAACAAAATCGTGTTAGAAGTCAATGGCGACAATGTCTACGGCATGATGAAGTTCGAATCGGGTGCTCATCGCGTTCAGCGCGTACCCAAGACAGAGGCTCAGGGACGTATACATACGTCTGCAGCTACCGTGGCAGTCATTCCTAAGATGGAGGAAGAGGAAATTAATATAAACCGCGCTGATCTCAAGATCGATACGTATCGCGCAAGCGGAGCTGGTGGACAGCACATCAACAAGACGGAATCGGCTGTCCGTATCACCCACCTGCCTACAGGTATCGTATCGGAAAGTCAGGACGGACGTTCGCAGCACAAGAACAAGGAAATTGCCATGAACCAGCTATACCAGCGCATCATTGAGGCGCAGCGATCGGTTAAGGCTTCTGAATTGGAAGCGCAGCGGCGCAGTCTGGTAGGCAGCGGCGACCGGTCTGAGAAAATCCGAACGTACAATTATCCCCAAAACAGGGTCACTGACCATCGCATCAACCTGACTGTCCATAACCTTGACCAGGTCATGGAGGGCAATCTCAAGACCATCATCGAAGCACTTCAGGTTGCCGAAAATGCAACCAAGATGGAAGCAGGCCAGCTGGTTGAATAATTCCGGTTGTTGATTTTACTGAATCCTCGCAGCTAAGCAGGACAGAAAAGATATATTCCTTCGGGTCAAGCTAGATAACCATGGCTACACCACGATCTGTGGCTTTTCATACATTGGGCTGTAAGCTCAACTTCTCCGAGACCTCGTCGATCGGGCGATTGTTCGATGAGGCGGGCTATGCTGCCGTTGGGTTTGATCAGCCGGCAGACGTGTTTGTTGTCAATACTTGCTCTGTCACGGATTTTGCCGACAAAAAGTGCAGAAATATTGTCAGAAAAGCACTCAAGACTAATCCGCAGGCGCTGGTGGTGGTAGTAGGTTGTTATGCGCAACTGAAGCCCGACGAGATTGCCGGCATCCCCGGTGTTGATTTGGTATTGGGCGCTGCTGAAAAATTTCGCATACTCGATTATATCGACAACCTCAGCAAGGGATCCGGTAAAGGTCTTGTACAGGCTGGCGCAGTTTCAGAAGCACGTGAATTCGTCGATGCTTTTAGTTTCGGCGACCGAACGCGTTCTTTCCTCAAAGTACAGGATGGATGCGACTATAAATGCTCTTTTTGTACCATTCCGCAGGCGCGTGGCCGTAGTCGCAGTGATACCATTGACAATGTCGTGGCCAATGCACATCAACTGGCAGCAAGGGGTGTGAAAGAAATCGTGCTTACTGGCGTTAATATCGGCGATTTTGGCAACGGTACAGAGGTTATCGAGGGTAGTAAGCCCAAAAAGGAGGCGCTCTTCATTGACCTGATTCGGGAACTGGATAAAGTAGAGGGGATTGAGCGCTTTCGTATTTCCAGCATAGAGCCAAATTTATGCACGGATGAAATTATCCGCTTTGTAGCTGCTTCCCAAAGGTTTGCGCCTCATTTTCACATGCCTTTGCAATCTGGCAACAACAAACAGCTGCTGCAAATGCGAAGGCGCTATCGGCGGGAGTTGTATGCTGAGCGGGTGGCTATGATCAAACAACTGATGCCGCATGCCTGCATCGGTGTGGATGTTATCGTGGGATTCCCCGGAGAGAGTGATGAGGATTTTCTGGAAAGTTATCGCTTCATCCATTCATTGGATGTGAGCTATTTGCACGTTTTCACGTATAGCGAACGAGCCAATACACCTGCTGCCGAGATGGCAGACGCAGTGCCTATGCACGAGCGCCGCCGCCGCAATGACATGCTGACGATTCTGGGGGAAAAAAAGCGCCGCTTTTTTTACGAGCAGCACTTGGGTGACATTCGCAAGGTTCTTTTTGAGCAAGGCAAAAAACCCGGACAAGTTAGTGGCTTCACCGATAACTATATAAAGATTGAAGCATCGCTTGGGGATGAGTGGATTAACCATACCCAGCCAGTCAGACTACAACAGGTCCTGTCAGAAGCGGTGGCCGCAGAGTTGCTGCCTGCACAATAAGCTTTGGGTGTAGTAAAAAATGAGCCTATGCGTAATTTCACGTCCCTGCCGCAATCGGATGTTGTCGATGCTTCTTGCCTGAGTGATTATCTGACAGGAAAGCGCTCCTTCATTGCAGGCCTCAGCCCCGATCGGGCCGTCAACCTGACGGCAGAACAGATGCTGGCTATCATACAACAGCGATTTGACCGCGAAACTATACTGCAGGCGCTCGATCCAAAGGTAAATATTGCCAGCCCGGTAGCGCATGAGCAAGATGGACGTTGGATGAAACGTGTGCACATGGTTGGCATCAACGTCCGCACCATCGGAAGTTTTTGGCGGGTAGTGCACTATGCCCTGACGCTACCCGACAGCCAGTCAAGCATTCATCTGCTTCCCATCTGGGAACCCGGCGTCGTGGCAAGTCTTTATGGAATGGCCTCCTGGAATATTAATCCCGCCTTTTTTGATGCCGAACTTGCACTGGCATGCCCGTGGTTACAAACCGTAGAAGATCAGCTCAGGGTAGTCGTCAACATACTGCACCTGCTGGGTAAAACGGTAGGGATGGACGTCATCCCGCATACCGATCGCTATGCCGAGATCGTTCTGGCCAATCCCGCTTACTTCGAGTGGTTGCAAAGGAGTGACGATGTTATTTTATCGCATAGGCATGACCTCCACCTGGCCGTTGAGCAACTCATCCGCCGTTGGCTGCTGCGGGTTGGTCCCGCTGTAGCAGATTCCGGATTCTCGGCAACGGACGATGACATTTTTGCTGCCACAATAGCTGAGGAACTGCGGCTCCGGCTACTCTTCGGCCCCGTACAGGATAGTGCCGGCCGCAATGACAGGCGCGCAAGCCTGGTCGATTGGTTATACGCGCACGGTATGGAGCCTGTCCCGGCTACCATGGGCCCTCCTTACAGAGGGCTGGAAGTTGACCCGGATCCTGCTGCAAAATCCATAGACAGCGCGGGTCGTGTATGGCGCGACTACCGCATCAGCCAACCAACTGAAATGTCGCGGGTTTTTGGTCCGCTCAGCAGGTATAAATTTTTCGAAACCTTAGATGACCCAGCCTGGTCTGTCAACTTTGAACAGCCTTTGCCGGATGTATGGAAGTATTTTTGTGATCACTATGCTGACATACAGGCCCGCTATGGTTTCGATTTTATGCGTGGAGACATGTCGCATGTACAAATGCGCCCCCAAGGTGTACCCTTCGATGCTGACGATTACTACGATCCGCACAAAGCTGTTAAAAGACATATTCTCCGGCAGGCTCCTTATTTTGCTTATTTCGCCGAATCATTTCTGGCAGGGCCTGATTACATGGCCTTTGGTGACGAAGTTGATCATCTTGAACTTAGTGAGGCTGAGGTCACATTAGGTGATTTGCAAAGTATGGAAGTAGGAGGGGGGGCGTTTATGACCCATTTCCGGCGCTATCTGGATATTCTGCAAAACAGACGGGTCGCACCTGCATTCACAATCATCACAGGCGATAAAGACGATCCGCGTTTTGATAAATTTTACCTCCATGGCAATGAGGCACGCTATTTTATTGCTACCTTCCTGCCTGATATGCCTGCCTATATGAGTTTGGGATTCGAACTCAGAGATCCCCATCCTGCACCTTTTGACAATGAATTCTATACCAAGTTGTACGTATTCCAAATAGCAGGCGGACCCAAAGCCACCAAAGGTCCCTATCGCTGGGGGAATAACTGGCCATTTTTTGAGCGCATCAACCGGCTGCGGCTGCTCGCTGAAGATATTATGCCTTTCATCCGGACATCCGTCACACGCTGGTTGCTACCCCCCGATCCCACGGCCGCTCATGGCCTGGTTGCCTGGACGCAGGCTGAGGAGCCGCGTTTCGTTTTTCTGGTCAATGTCTATGCTGAAAACACAGTAAACAATGGCAAACTTCCAGTTCCGGCAGACCTAGGTCTGCCGGAACTGGAAGTATTTTTTTCCACCCATACAGAAATGTCCCCGCTTAGCCTGCGCAGCAACGGCCTGCACTATCAGCTGCCTGCATTGGCAGCTGGAGAGGGCTTGGTATTGCGGGTAAAATAAAAAAGCAGCCACCGGTGGCTGCTTTTTTATTTTTTCATACCCAAATGACTACCAGTCGCCACCGGCACCGCCGCCGCCAAAATCGCCGCCACCAAAGCCGCCGAAATCGCCGCCGCTAAAGCCGCCCCAACCGTCACTGCCGCCGCCGCTGCCCCAACTGCTACCACCGCTGCCAAAGCCGCCGCCGGGAAAAAACCACCAGCCACCCGGATGACGGTGCGTATATGGCCCCCGGTTGCTGTAGCCCCTGTCGCCACCACCACCTTTTTTAATATTACTGATGATAATAATGATAATGACTACAATTAATATGACCACCCAGCCCGGCACCTTCTCCCTTCGGCGGCCGTCACCCGGTGAGGCCGTAAACTCCCCTTTGGCCCGCTGCATAATCTCTGTTGTTGCAGCATCAATGCCTTCGTAGTATTGTCCCTGGCGAAAAGCAGGAGCGATAATCTCATCGATGATTCGCTTGGCAATAGCATCGGGCAGGAAGCCTTCAGCGCCATAGCCTGTCTGTATGCGAATTTTTCGGTCTTCCGAAGCTACGTAGATGAGTACACCGTTATCCTTTTCTTCGCTGCCTCCGATACCCCACTCCTGTGCCAGCCGCACGCTGTAGTCAAAGGGATCATCACCTTCGAGCGATTTTTCAGTGACTACCACAATTTGTGTCGATGTCTCTTTGGCGTAGGCTTCCAGCTTATCTCCCAGCGCAACCACTTGCTCGCGTGTGAAAAGTCCGGCATAGTCATTGACAAGGAATCCCGAAGGTTTCGGAGTCTCTTTTTGCGCCGACAGCCAGAACGGCAGCAGCATGACACAGAGCAGCAATAGCCGATGAGCACCGCGTCTGAAAGATATGGGAATATTCATTGGTTGTTGTATCATCTGCACAGATTGGATGCCCGCACAACAGCGGAACAATCATTAGCTGCCGTAGGATAAGTCATCTGTAAGTTCGTTGGTATCGTCTGTTTGGTAGGGGAAGAAAGCCTTTAGCTTTTCACCTACCTGCCGGACAGCAGCAATCAGGCCGTCTGCGTATGCCCCCCGCGAAAAAAAGGAACGCATAAGCTCTTTCTCTTCCTGCCAAAAGTCATTACCTACCTTGTCATGAATGCCTTCATCACCCAGGATGGCATAGCTTTTTTGGGCAGGTGCCAGTAAGATCAGCACACCGTTGCGGGCGGCAGTCTTGTGCATTTCCAACTCTTTGAATACCCGCAGCGCCTCCGCCAGCGGAGGCTGCTGCAGGTTATTTTCTATGTGGACTCTTATCTCTCCGGAAGTATTTTTCTCCGCTTCGCGGATTGCCTCCACAATCCGGACTTCGTCCTCCTCAGTAAACCATTTTATCGCTGAAGCCATAGACTAGAAGGCTACTTTGGGGGCGTTCTGTGATCCTTCCTGTGCTTCGAACTGTGCCTTCTGGCTAAAGCCAAACATCGAAGCGTACAGGCTTGCCGGAAAACGGCGAATAGCCTTGTTATAGCTCGTAGTCTGGTCATTATACTTGTTTCGCTCCACACGAATTCTGTTTTCGATCCCTTCCAGCTGCGCCTGCAGCTCCCGGAAGCTGGCGCTGGCCTGCAGGTTCGGATAACGTTCCACGCTCATGAGCAGGCGACCGATAGATTGACCCAGCTGGTTCTGCGCTGCCTGAAATTCAGCCATCCTCTCCGGCGTAAGATTCGTCGGATCAATCTGTATGGACGTTGCCTTCGCACGCGCACTTGTCACAGCTTCCAGCGTACCTCTCTCAAAATCAGCCGCACCCTTTACGGTGGCTACCAGATTGGGTACCAGGTCAGCGCGCTGCTGGTATGCACTCTGTACTTTACTCCAGGCATTTTCGACATCCTCTTCCATGTTGACAAAATTATTGTAGCTGTTGCAGCCACCCATTAGCAACAAGAGAATCATACCGGCAATTACACCAATAACAACGAGAGATCTCATTGAATGATAAGTTATGTGATTGAATGTTCTTACGTTAACACTATTCGGGTACTCAATACCCAAATGTATATTATTCAACACAGAAACGGGCTACTTGGTTTCTTCCGACCCGGTGAAGGCTTGCATCAGCTCTCGTACCAGCCCCGGAATGGCGCGTTTGCCGGTTCTAATGGCATCTTCGGCCTCCGGTAGTTGCTTTTGCACCTTCGGATGCAGGTAAAAACTACGCATCAGTTGCTCTCGCAGGCTGTCATGCAGCCAGTCTACCGCTTGTGTTCTGCGTTGTTCCTCAAAGTAGCCATTTTTACGGGTGAGTGCGTAATATTTTTCGACCGCCGTCCAGATTTCTTCGATACCAAGCCCCTTTGCTGCAGAGCAAGTAAGTACTTCGGGCGTCCATTGGCTTGGTTTGGGTGGAAAAAGGTGCAGGGCTTGCTGATAGGCAGCGCGCGCGCGTCGCGCGGCGGGCAGGGCATCGCCGTCGGCCTTGTTGACGGCCAGTAGATCCGCCATTTCTACAATACCACGCTTAATGCCTTGTAGTTCGTCTCCTGCTCCGGGTAAAAGGAGCAGTAAAAAAAAATCTGTCATATCGTGGACAGCCGTCTCCGACTGCCCAACCCCCACCGTTTCTATGATAATTATATCAAAGCCTGCTGCCTCGCAAAGCAGCATGGTCTCCCGGGTGTGCTGGGCTACACCGCCCAAAGCACTGCCGGCAGGGGAGGGGCGGATAAAAACATTCTCATGTACAGACAGATTCGCCATGCGCGTTTTATCGCCAAGTATGCTCCCGCCACTCACTTGACTACTCGGATCAACCGCCAGCACAGCCAGTTTATGGCCTCTATTGACCAGAAACATACCAAACAGGTCAATAAAAGTGCTCTTGCCCACACCCGGGACCCCTGTGATGCCCAACCGCAATGATTGACCAGTGGCAGGCAGGCAGGCATCCAAAATTTCGGCTGCCAGCACCTGATGTGCCGGCAAACTACTTTCCATCAGGGTGATCGCCTGCCCCAGTACCACTCGGTCGCCCGACCGGATGCCGTTGATATAGTACACTGCATCATGCAATACGCGCTTGCGGGCATTTATCCGGGGATTAATACTTGCCGGTACTGTATTTTGCATGGTTGACAGAATGCTTGGTTAGCCGCAGCCCAACGGGGCTGCCGGCAAGTGGCAGCTATCGCTGATTGCTTGCCTTGCAGCGTCTTCGCCTGCTCTTTTCTGCATAAAAATACACTATTCTGTGCAGGCACAGGGACTAAAAAGATTATTTTATTCGTCGGGCGGGCCTGTGCACAAGGGTGAAAATGGGTATGTCTACTTTCAGGCTGGCGCCCCATCGGAAATAGGTTTCTCCCAGATCTGCCAGATCTGCCTCAAATTTGCGCAGGCGTGGCCCAACTTGACCGCCCATGCCCAGGCTGAGCGGCGTACCCGCAATCCCAAGTTCTGCGAATAATCCGGGGGCAAAAATCTGCCCCAGTGTAATTGTCGGTAATACATCAACGGTCCGGTCGTCCAGGCGGAAAGAGGCTAGCGTACCTACGTCAATTAAAGGAAGAAAGAGTCCCAGACTCCACGGTTTAGTAAAAGCTTTAGCGCCGGCGTTGCGCCCACTCAACCCCCAGCCCGCATATATACCAACGGGTGCTGTCAACGCCAGATTGTTCAGCTTACCAGATCTTTGCTCACCTTCAATCCGCTCATGCCCGCCGAATGCGCCTAAATAGGCATTCAACGAGACATTAAACCGACTATACCTTTTTACAGAATAACTGCCGGGCGGTAAGGCCGCAGCTTCTATAACTGCCTGAACAGACGCCGGAGATTCCGCTTCCAGCAGGTTGGCCATGAAAGTTCCATATTTGAGAAAATTGGCAAATACCGCATTGTCCTGCATCGAATCATCCCCGCTTAGATGCTCAATCAGCATGGCCGCCTGCGTAACTGCCATTGTATACTGCCGGTTGGTAATGCTGGCAGCCAATTCCCCTGCAGCCGACAACAATGAAACAAGGCTGAGCGAATCTGTTGCCGGAAAACTCTTGTCTGTGAGACCGGCAAATAAAGAAAGTTCTCTGACGAGGTAAACTTGTCGAACCAAGGACACAGATGCCGACAACAATTGAGTGCTGGCATATAATTGCAACTGCTGTCGCTCCCTGGGCGTCATGGACAGGTTGCGTATATCTTGCTGCACAGTTTTATAGTTCCTGATCTCTGCCTCCAGCACTTCTGTTTGTTGCTGTATCTTCATCAGGTAGGCATAGATACTGTTAAAATCAGCTTCCAGAGAGCTGCCTTCTTTGTCTGCCAGCAAGGCCAGCGATGTCAGCAGTGGTGGCTGGCTGCTAAACGCTATGGTTTGATAGACTGCATCCCCCCGAACGCGCTGGTACAGTAGCCCCAGGTATATGCGCATTGTTAGCGGATCCGACAGTTTTTCTACGGCTTCTTTCTGCACCCAGTAGCGCTCGTTATTTTCATCATAGGTCGTGCGCAGGGACTGGCTTAACAGATCAACCAAACGAAGCGCTTGTAACTCATTCTCTAACCGGGGTGCGTTGGTCTGCAACAGGCTGTCGCAATAGGCGTTTCGCAGTAAATTGTGGATCAGCTCTGCAGGATGCTCCTGTCTTTTGGACAGTTCGGCATACTGAAGCCCCAGCATCAGCGCGTATTTAGCCGACAGATACTTTTGGTCCAACGGCTTTTGGCGCAGCCACGCAGGAAGATTAACCAGCAGGCTTCCCAGATCCTTGTCAAAGGAAATGCGCAAAGTGTTTAGGTACAAATTGTAGTTGTATATCTCATTGCCAATGGCCGCAAGTACATGGCTCGTCTGCGGAAATAAAGCACGCAAATCACTACTTTGGCGGATAGCTTCCTGAAGCCGCTGAAAAAAAGCTATGTTTAATTCAGAACGCGTGCGGGCGATGAGAAAATCTGTCAGGCCAAAGGCAATGTTAGTTACATTCAAATTGGCTATACTGCTGGCTGCCCGAGCTTTTTCAACTGGCGGCCAGTCGGACATTTCCTCCAAGCCTTTTTCCTCTCCGCCAATCTCAAACTGCCTGAAGAAGGGATTTTGGCTCAGAGAATCCGTGGCTCTTGCCACTGTATAGTACTCCTCCCTTAATGTTGGATCAAAGTAGGCGATGAAAATTTTTCTCAACCTGTCCTCATCTTCTTCGGCTGTGCTGACAACATTGTAAATGCCATCATCCGGCACTGTGAGCTGGCGAAGAAACAGGGCATCCTCAAGCACGTTTTTCTGTGCAACAAGGCAGTAAGTTGACAGCAATACAAGGATAGTAATGGCCAATTTATTCATGCTTATACATCGTTAGGTTGGAAACAGAAGACAACTGCTGAAATGAGGGTAGCTGTTTTGCCATTGTTTTTATGAGCAACTCATTAGAGGCTGTACCTTGCATATCTGAAGCCCGAAATAAGGCGGCGGTAGCTGTTGTCAAGGCTGTAGCATAACTGCTCCCCTGCCTCAATTCCTTACCCGGCTTATCCGCCTCGAGAGAGTGATATTTTTCTGTGGCTACAACAAATCTTACTGCGGGATTGAGTAAGCTGTTGGCAGGCGTTTTCTTGTGCACAGCCCCCACAGAGACAACATATGAATTCTTAGCAGGAAAGTTGAGGTAAGATGCGGTGCCAAAAAGTTGCTTTTCATCTCCGGCAGCACCAAACATGACAATACCCGCTTCCCATGCTTCCCTTATCAGCGTCTCTATGCCATCCTTGGTGCTCGGTGGCAGGGCACAGCTAAAACTCATATTAATAAAGTGAATCGGTTTTTTGGTGCCCTCCTTCAATAACCATTTCAGCCCCCTGTACAAATTAGCAGAGCTAATGGATCTTTCCTTAGAAATCTTAACCACCACTAAGTCCGCCTCCGGAGCCAGCCCGACTATACCAGAGGTTTTGCCACTGGAAGCAATCAACCCTGCAACAAAGGTTCCATGACCAGAGTCATCTATATATTCTTTTTCAGTGCGCACTCGCTCTTCGACAGCATCGTAAAACTCAATGATCCTCCCTTCCAAATCCGGATGCGAGATGCACCCTGTATCAAAGATTGCAATCACAACCCCTTTGCCTTTACTGCCAATCACCTGTGGCGGAAGGTTTACAATACCCGGATAAGAAATTTTCGGTAGGCCGGGTGACGGATTGGAAGCCTGCAGAGCCTCAACACCCCCTTTCCAATAGAAGAACCCATTTGCATCTTGCAGCCACTGGCTGTTGCCTTCATGCAAGTCCCCACTTGTCTCACTGACTACATCCAAGATAAAACCAGGCAAGAGTATACCTCGCTTCTCGCCTTTTTTCATACCGGCTTGTGTACGGATTTCCAGTTCGCGGACGACACGATACTTCATAGTTGATCGGGTAAATGATTCGGGTGTAAAAAACTGTTGGTGCTGGATGCTGCAGATATGGCTGTACAAATTGCTTTAACGGCAATTATGCAGTACAATAATAGGTATAAATATTGATTATCAAAAGAGAAGACATCTTTTTACAACTCAGATTATAATAAGCTGGTGGGACAAAAGAAGGAATCCGGGCTTGCGACCAAGCTGCCCGGGAGTAATAAAGCGTGAGGCGGAGCGAAAACCTATCGGGATCCCCTGAAAAACCGGTGAATAATCCACCGATACACGAGCGACAGAATAATAATTGTCAGCATAACCAGGATAGTTGCATTTGTTTCTCAGAAAAGGGTAACACCCTTATCCTCTTTCAACCCCTAGGGTCAAAACAACTACACTGTAAACAGCTGCTCTGTAAAAAAAGTTGCTTTTTATGTGTTTTTTGACATACTGATTACCTTGGCTAAGAGGATGGATTTCCGAACTTGCGAAGCAGCTGCGCCAATATGTATACATCTTCAAATGAATTATACAAGGGTGCAGGTGCTACACGGATGACACCTCCTCCGGCACCAAATAAATTGTCTTCACGCCAGTCACAGAATACGCCCTCATTACTGAGTTGTTCGTATACCCTTCTGCCATTGGATGCAAAATACAGAGATAACTGTGCACCTCGCCTGTGTGCTTCGGCTGGTGTTAGTAAGCGGATACCCTCACCCGATGCCAACCAGTCGCGCAACAGGAAATGCAGATATCCCGTCAACTGCTCGCTTTTTGCCCGAAGGGCGGGCATACCCACCGAGGCAAATATGTCAAGACTAACTTTATGGGCGGCAAAGCTAAAAATTTGCGCATTGCTGAGCTGCCAGCCGGCTGCTCCTTCCATGGGTACAAATCCCTTCCGCATGAGAAAGCGATCTTCTTCCTTATACCCCCACCAACCTGCAAAACGGGGCAATTCGGGTCGATTAGCGTGCTTGTTATGTACAAATACGCCCCCGGGACCCCCGGGACCTGAATTGAGATACTTATAACTGCACCAAACAGCAAAATCGACGCCCCATTCATGTAATTGAAGTGGCACATTGCCTGCTGCATGTGCCAGGTCGTAGCCAACAAAGGCTCCTACGGCATGCGCTTTTTCTGCTATGCCCTTGAGATCAAAATACTGACCCGTAAAATAATTCACACCACCCCACATGACCAGAGCCGTCTGTGCTCCATGCATTTCTATCGCCTCCAGTATATCTTCGTCCCGAAGCGTGGCCTCGCCGGGACGAGGTGCTACTTCGACAATTACCTCCTCCGGAGAAAAACCGTGCCAACGTACCTGGCTTTCCACTGCGTACTGATCAGAAGGAAAGGCTCCTGCTTCCATGATGATTTTATAACGCTCTTTGGTCGGCTGATAAAAGCTAACCATCAGCAGGTGCAGATTGGTTGTCAGTGTATTCATCACTACCACTTCTTCCTCTTCTGCACCAGCAATATGTGCCGACTGCTCCTGTAGAAACTTGTGGTAGTGAAACCAGGGATAGTCACCCTTAAAATGCCCTTCGACGGCATAGGCAGCCCACTGCTCCAGCGCCTGATCAAGCATTGCCTTTACGCCTTTGGGTTGTAATCCCAGACTATTACCACAAAAATAGAGGCTTCGACCCGACGGATGTTCGGGGAAATGAAAAGTATTCCGATAGGCCTGCACAGGGTCTGCCGCGTCGGCTTCCCGGGCAAAGTCGAGGTCGGGGCGAAAATCCATCATATATGCTGGTTTTATTGCGGGACAAAGTTGCAGATATTGATTGATAATAGAAAATGATAAATGGCCCCCTTGTCTGCCTTTGAGCCGTTATTTTTGAAGCTTCGACGTCCTAGAACAGTTCTCCCTGAGCAGAAAAAGACATCGGGTTCTCCAGCGCCAATAGCTTTCTCTTGAAATCAAGCCCGTAAAAGTAGCCGTGCAATTCTCCGTTGCTGGCAATAACGCGGTGGCAAGGAACTATGATTGCGATAGGATTATTGCGATTAGCCTGCCCAACCGCACGTACAGCTTTGGCATCCCCCAATCGCTCTGCAATCTTTAGATAAGAAGTCGTATGCCCATAAGGTATTTTTAGCAACTCTTCCCATACTGATCTGTAAAAAGGCGTTGCCGCTGACCAGTCAAATGATAAATCAAATTCTTTTCGTTGCCCTTTGAAATATTCGTCGAGTTGCACAATTGCAGGTCTAAGTGTATCAGGTATAGGACCCACTGGACAAGGATGTACATCTAGCCAACGCACAGAACAAAGCCCCAAATGGCTGCCTTTGAGCTGGAAGCAACCTAGTGGTGACAGATAATGGGCTGTATCCATGATAAAACAGATTTGTCAATACCTGAAATTTGTACGAGCCCCACTTTATATACAACATCGTCTGTGATAAACAAACACCCCTGCCTTACGACAGGGGCGTGCTTGTTTGATATAGTTATGTACACTTCTTACGTTGGCTATTCAGACCCAACATTGATGTGCTTAGTGGAAACCTAGTCGGCAACCATCATTGCACCTTCTTCTCGATAAACACCGCTCTCCAACCTCGCTTTGATGCTTCTGAAAGCAGTCAGTGTTTCTTCAATATCTTCCTTTGTATGAACTGCCGTAGGAATCAGCCTCAGCAATATCACACCTTTGGGGACTACCGGGTAGACAACAATAGAGCAGAAGATACCGTAGTTTTCCCGCAAATCACGGACGAGCGCGACAGCCTCTCCCACTGTACCTTTCATATAGACAGGCGTTACGCAGGCCCCTGTATTGCCAATGTCAAAGCCTGCTTCCAATAAGCCTTCTTGTAGGAGTTTTACGTTATCCCAAAGCCTTTGACGGAGTTCAGGGTGATTGCGCAACAGCTCCAGTCGCTTTAATCCTCCGATAACCATTGGCAGCGGAAGCGATTTGGCAAAAATTTGAGAACGCGTATTATAACGAAGGTAATCGATTATATCCTTATCTCCGGCAACAAAGGCGCCAATACCCGCCATAGATTTAGCAAATGTACTGAAGTACAAATCTACTTCATCCATACAGCCTTGATCTTCTGCAGCACCACGTCCGTTAGGACCTAGAACCCCAAAACCATGTGCATCGTCAATGATAAGGCGGAAATCGTAATCCTTGCGGCAAGCCACAATCTCTTTGATGATTCCTTGCTCTCCGCGCATACCGAATACCCCTTCTGTCACAACAAGTATGCCTCCTCCTGTTTTTTCCGTTTCTCGAACGGCCTTTTCCATCTGCTTGCGAAAACTCTCTATATCGTTGTGCTCAAAGGCAAAACGCGGCCCTACGTGCATACGAATAGCATCATAGATACATGCGTGATTGTCCTTGTCATAGACGACAGCATCATGCCGACTCAACAGCGCATCTATGACTGAGAGAATTCCCTGATAGCCATAGTTAAGCAGCATGCAATCTTCTTTGCCCACGAAGTCTGCAAGCTCTCTGTCTAGTTGCTCATGATACTTAGTTTCACCGGACATCATACGTGCCCCCATCGGGTATGCCATTCCAAACTCGGTAGCAGCGTCGGCATCAGCCTTACGTACTTCAGGGTGATTGGCAAGTCCCAGATAATTATTGAGACTCCAGACCAATACGTCCTTACCCTGAAATTTCATTCGAGGGCCTATCTCTCCTTCCAGCTTGGGGAATGTATAGTAACCATGCGCCATTTGTGAGTACTTACCCAAAGGCCCGCGGTTATTTCTAAGCTTAGCAAATAAATCCATAATTGGCAGTATTTAACGACACAAAGATAAGCATTAATCAAATCCACTGCTTGAAAATCATTCATCCTGTGCCTCCAGCTGCACAGGTCCTTCTCCTACAGCATCAGGCAGGTACTGTCCGTCGGTGCAATAAGGCAGTAATACTTCTTCTATAAATGGCTGTATGGCGTAGGCTATCTCCGCAGGGTATAACAAATGAAGATTAGGACCTGCATCAAGACTAAAATAAAGTGGGTGGCCGCTTTCTTTACGGAATGCCTGTATCTCACGAATTGCAGCAAGGGTATTCGCCTCCAATAATAAATAGGGTGGCGTTGATGTCATCATGAGAGCATGAAGAGTCAATGCCTCTGCCTCTGCTATCTCTCCAAAGGTTGTAACATCTCCTTGACGTATAGATTCCAATAAATGATGCATTCGACTACGAGCCTGTTCGTACCTGTTCTGCGCATAAATATTGCCCTCCATCAGGCCGTGTCCTGCCCTGCTGCTTACACTTTTTTCGGCTTTGCTGATAAAAAGTATGTCATCGTGGAAACTGTGAAACACAGGATGCATCTCTTGTCCGAAAGGAATTGCAAAAAAATCACTAGATGACTGTAAATCAGGTAATTGACCCCATATCGCGGCCTGTCCATAGACAGAACGGCAGGCACTTCCCGAACCAAGCCGTGCTATGAAGGAGGCTTTTTGATGAAAAGCCTCATCTTCCTGCAGGCTGGCAAACAATTCATCTTCCAGAGAACACAAACACAACGCTAAAGCACTCATAGCAGATGCAGATGATGCGATACCCGCAGAGTGGGGGAAAGTATTCGTAGTGTCTATGCGCAAACTTAATTGTTCAAGAAAAGGAAAGATGGGCAGCAGGCTGCTCAGGAATTGATTGACCTTGGCAGCAAAGTCTTCTCTTGGTTTTCCATTAAACAAGAACTGCAGATCTATACCTTTTATATCCGAAGATTCTTTGGGCTCATAATAAAGGGTTGTATCTGTACTCGCAGCATCCAGGGTAAGGCTGATGCTGGGATTTCTGGGAAGTTGCTGCCCATATTTTCCCCAGTACTTGATGATAGCCAAATTGGAAGGGCTACTCCACCTAATAGCGCCAGGTTCTACTGTCGCCGGGTTGGAGAGTAATTGCCGGGGGTTGTCATATGTAATCATACAGGTATGCCTATTTAATAAAGCGCAAAAATACCAAAAAAAAACAGTCGAGCCAGTTGAATATTTATACTGGCCCGACTGAGTTACAACAGAATTTATTTCCACTTTATCAGCTAATTAATTGCCGCCGGGACGTTGCGTCTCTTGCTCTGCACGGCGCGCACGCTGCATCGGGTTTTCACCCTGATTCCAATTCCCTCTCTGTCTGAAGAGCTCGAATCGGTTCAGCTGGGGTTTAGCCGGGAAATAATTATTATCTCTATCCGTGTCGGCTGTTTCGAGATGCGGATCAAGTGTAACCTGTACGATTTCCTTCGCGGTTACAAAGACCTTGCTGACTTTATAATTGTTGTAACGCCATATCTCAGCAGGGATTCTGTGTTCTTCGGTCGTACCGTCCGTAAATTCAAATTCAAGAATAATTGGCATTACTAGTCCTCCTTGGTTAGAGAAAGACATTTCATAGTAATTCTTACCTGCCATGAGCATACTACGCTCTTCTTCAGACAGGTCTCGAAGATACTTTTGGTAGTCTTGCTCATCAAGTACCGTGACTTTGAGTGGATCGTAATCCGTGTAGAAATCTCGCAGGTTTCTGTCTATCTCATCCTGCGTTTCTTTAATTGTTGTTTCATTACGAATAGCCGATATATTCTGTGGCGTTTCTTTTTCCAGCTGTCGGGTAATTTCATTTTCCATGACCGGATTTTTAGTATTCATGCGATACCATTTCACTTCATCCAGTGAAATATCTACATAGTCAGTAGTAAAAAACCAGCCTCTCCAAAACCAATCAAGATCTACACCTGATGCATCTTCCATGGTGCGGAAGAAATCAGCAGGTGAAGGATGCTTGAACATCCAGCGGTTTGCATAAGTCTTGAATGCGAAATCAAACAATTCGCGTCCCATGACAGTCTCTCGAAGGATATTGAGTGCTGTTGCCGGCTTACCATAAGCATTATTGCCAAACTGCAAAAGAGACTCCGAGTTGGCCATGATAGGTGTAAGTGTTGACTTGTCACTCCGCATATAGTCCACAATTTTCTGTGCCTCTCCTCGTCCACTAGGATAATTGCGCTCCCATTGCTGCTCACTCAGATACTGTAAAAACGTATTTAGTCCTTCATCCATCCAGGTCCACTGCCGTTCATCAGAGTTTACAATCATTGGAAAGTAGTTGTGTCCAACTTCATGAATGATAACAGAGATCATTCCATACTTCGTTCTTTCAGAGTATGTTCCGTCTTTGTTGGGTCTGCCTCCGTTGAAACAAATCATAGGGTACTCCATACCTATACGATCTGTATGAATAGACCAGGCCACCGGATAAGGATAAGGGAATGTGTAATGGCTGTACCACTTGAGCGTATGAGCAACAGCTTTGGTTGAGTACATCTCCCAAAGCGGATTACCTTCTTTAGGATACATGGACATAGCCATCACAGTTGTACCGTTGGACTGGTCAACGCCCATTGCATCCCAAATAAATTTACGGGAAGAAGCAAATGCAAAATCCCGCACATTATCAGCCTTAAATCTCCAAGTTTTTGTTTGTGTCGCCTTCGTTTTTTCATTTTCCCGAGCCTCTTCTTCGGTAACAATAAAAACAGGCGTATTCCTTTCTTTTTTAGCCTGCTCATATCTCGCCTGCTGTTCTTTAGAAAGTACTTCCTTGGGATTTTGGAGTACACCGCTGGCTGAAACAAGGTGATCTGCCGGGCAAGTAATATTTACTTCATAATTGCCAAACGGCAATGTAAATTCTCCGCTACCCAAAAACTGCTTATGTTGCCATCCTTCATTGTCGCAATAAACGGCCATGCGTGGAAAAAACTGAGCAATAGTATAGAGATAATTTTTATCCTCCTCAAAATATTCGTACCCTGATCTGCCCCCCAGTTTCATACGATCGTTGATGTTGTACCACCATTTTATCTTAATCTGTGTACTTTGTTTTGGGAGTAAGGCCTGTGGAAGATCGACACGCATCATGGTTTTGACCACCGTATAGGGAAGATCTTTTCCATTAACATCCTTAACATAGTCAAGTTTGAATCCACCATCAAACCAAGGTTCCAGCCCTTTAAGGTCGCGTACGGTCATTCGATCATTCATTGACGAAGTTTCCGTAGTATAGGTATCAGAATTCAATGCTCTGTTATTCTGATCGAGCTGTATCCACAAATAGGGTAGTGGATCAGGAGACTGGTTGTAGTAAGTAATCACCTCTTCCCCATAGATCCGCTGCGTATTATCGTCCAAAATGATGTCAATCTTGTAATCGGCTCTTTGTTGCCAATACAAATGACCAGGAGCCCCCGAAGCTGTTCGGTATACATTCGGAGTCGGCAATAGATCGTACATTTGACGAAAGCGATTTTCATCATAACTTTCTTCTACCTGTGCATGCACAAATTGTACACTCAACAACATCAAAAACATGCCGAGGAGAAAGCGGCGATGGATGTACGCAATGGTGTATTTCATAGTAGCCGTTTTGATTTTCATGCAAAAATCTTGTTATTGTATAATGGAAAAATTCTGTTGCAATTAATGGCACAATATATACAGCAGATATTTATTATGTTCCACGTGGAACATAATTGCTATAAATCACCTGATTTAAGCAGTAAACACAGGAATCAGGGTATCTGTTTATTGGGTTTTTACTAAAATCATTCATCCTGTTGTTTTCAAATGTTCCACGTGGAACATTTAAAAACAACAGGATGAATGGTCATAAAATAAAGGCAAAACAAGAAATAGAGTGTGTTTACGGAACATATAAAACACTGTGAAATTAACCATAGTGTTCGATTAACCAATCTTTAAAAGTCAAAAAATCAGCATCCATGGTTACTGCATACTTTGTTTTAGCTTGCAATACTGCCAATCTTTCAGGAACAGGTATCGATTGCCCCAGTATATCCTCCATATCTGGTAAAAATTTAGCAGGATGTGCTGTCTCTAAAACAACCCCTTGGTAACCGATGTCTTTTGTTTTTTTCTTACTTTCCAAAAATCTATTGAGTGCAACATAGCCTACCGCTGCGTGGGGGTCTATTAGGTAATGATATTTATGAAAAACTTCTCTGACTGCTTGTTTTGTTGTTTCATCGTCGACAGCGTAGGCTGCTATGTTACCTTGCATGGTTTTCCATATTTCACTATGCGTATATTCAATACCAGATGTAAGCAACACATCTTTATCATTTAGTAATGCCGTAGTTTTTTCAACCTGAGATTGGAATAAATCATACATCCTTTCGAAGTTGCTGGGATTACCAACGTCCATTGCGTTGGATAAGGTAGGGACAGATGACCGGGCACTAAACTCTCCTTTTTGTAAATATTGAGGCACTACATCATTGGCATTCGTAGCTGCAATAAACATTTCAACAGTAAGTCCCATACGCTGCGCTAACAATCCTGCTGTCTGGTTGCCAAAATTACCACTAGGTACGCTAAATACCAGCGGTCTTCCTTTTCGATTACCTCTAACCAATAGCTGTCTGTATGCTTCAAAATAATAAAAAGACTGAGGAATCAGTCTTGATATATTGATGGAATTTGCAGAACTTAACCGAATGGCATGTTTAAGGTCCCTATCTAAAAAGGCTGCTTTAACCATTGCCTGACAATCATCAAATGTGCCTTTTACCTCTACTGCCTTAATATTCCCCCCCCAACTAGTGAGCTGCTTTTCCTGAAGTTCACTCACTTTGCCTGAAGGATATAAAATAACTACTTTAATCCCGGCAACGCCATAAAATCCGGAAGCTACTGCACCCCCTGTATCACCCGAGGTAGCTACCAGAATAACTAATTCGCGGGATGCAAAACGGTTAAAGTACTGCATCAACTGCGCCATAAATCTAGCACCAAAATCTTTGAATGCCATTGATGGGCCATGCCAGAGTTCCAGTACAAAACGCTCATCATCCAGCGATACCAGTGGCGCCGGAAAATCAATTGCCTGTTCGACGATTTTCTGCAATTCCCCGCTTGGGATTTCTCCCGCTAATAGCAGTTGACTGATGACAAAACCAATCTCCGGCATTGTCATTGCGGATAGCCCTCGGAAAAAATCATCTCCCAGCTGAGGAATTCTTACAGGCATATACAACCCGTTATCGTCGGGTAATCCCTTGAATATAGCCTCCTCTAAAGAAACACGCAGCC
Source organism: uncultured Saprospiraceae bacterium (assembly GCA_964441755.1). Classification (GTDB taxonomy): domain Bacteria; phylum Bacteroidota; class Bacteroidia; order Chitinophagales; family Saprospiraceae; genus JAUMBM01. The sequence goes on along the minus strand of CAYTVG010000001.1, from coordinate 200,291 downwards.
GGTGATTTCTTGTACTGTACAGCTCCATAAACAGATATTATATTTTTTTAGCTCCTTCCTGATTGATGGAAGATACATATACATCACAGGCAATTCCTGCCTCACCAAATACGCCCTGCATAGCAGCCCCAATTTCTTCAGCTTGTTTTTTGCCCTGACACAAAGCAAATATGCTGGGACCTGCTCCGGAAATACTGCAGCCCAAAGCCCCGGCGCTCAGTGCTGTTTCTTTGACCTGCTGAAAACACGGAATCATTCTAGCTCTCTGAGGTTCAATTATCACATCTCTTAGAGATCTCGACATAAGGCCAAAGTCAGATTGGTATAAACTTACTATAAACGCAGCCAGATTTCCCGATTGAAGTATATGCTTTTTCAGCTCTACTGAGTCGGATAAAATGGAACGAGCATCCTTCGTAAGGATTTCTACAGCCGGATACACAACCGAAGCAAACAAATTAGCAGGTACAGGTAGGCGGTGTACATCCAAACTCTGGTTGTTTCTGATAAGAATCATACCTCCCAGTAACGAAGGCCCAACATTGTCGGCATGATAGGCACCATCGGCAATTTGTTCCCCAGCTACTGCAAACGGAAGAAGATGGATTTTATCCAGCGGTCTGCCTAATAGTTCGTTGACAGCAGTCACCCCGGCAGCTGCACTAGCAGCACTCGATCCAAGGCCGCTTCCAAAAGGCATTTTCTTGTGAATTTCCATCTCAATACCCCGCTGTGTCTTTCCCAAGTGATCAAGTAACTGTAAAGCAGCAAAACCTGCTGTATTTTTCTCAACCTCAAACGGAAGTTGCTTACCCTGTGTGCCTGTGATAGCTGTTATGCGAAGACCTGGCTTAGCCGATGACCTTACCACAACCTCATCTCCCGGAGCATCCAGTGCAAAACCAAGAATATCAAAACCAACAGCAACATTTGCTACTGTTGCCGGAGCAAAAACCCTTACCTCCGAGCTCGCTTTAGTTACAATCATTTGGTTTTTAAATATTTAAGATAAAAAATTACCAATTTTAATGATTTCAGCAAATATTCCTGCCGCTGTTACTTCTGCACCAGCACCTGGCCCTCTCACTACCAATGGACGATCACTGTACCTGCCCGTTACAAATACAATCATATTATCACTACCACTTAAATAATAAAAAGGACTCTCGGGACCTACTTCCTGAAGAGCTATACTAGCTCGACCCACAGATAATCGTGCAACCATACGAAGCACTTTCCCTGTAGCCGCTGCTTTCTGTCTGAGACCTTCAAAATAATCATCTGCTGCCGCCAACGCCTCGAAGAAAGTATCTACATCCTTAGCATCCAGGCAAGCCTGCGGTAAAATTGGCTCAATCTCAATATCTGCAGATTCCATCGGTAATCCCGTTTCTCTGGCAAGAATTAAAAGCTTCCTGCTTACATCCGCACCACTCAGATCTTCTCTCGGATCCGGCTCCGTAAATCCTCTCTGCTTTGCCTCCTTTACAACCTCACTAAACTGACTACCCTCTGTGAAAGAATTAAGAATAAATGAAAGTGAACCTGACAACACCCCCTCTATACTAATAATTTCATCGCCGCTATTGATAAGATCATTTAATGTAGTAATCACAGGCAATCCTGCCCCTACATTCGTTTCATACAAAAACAGAACGCCCCGCCTGTTGGCTATTGTCTTCAACCGCTGGTACTGGAGATAAAAAGAGGAGGTAGCAATTTTATTGGGCGTAGAAATAGATATGCTGGCGTCCAGAATAGACTCATAGAAAGCTGCGACCCTGGAATCAGCCGTGTTGTCGACGAAAATTGCATTCGGAAGATTCATAGACTTCATTCGATTAACAAAAGTCGCCAAAACCGTAGGTTCTCCTTCTTCCAGCAGTTTTGTATACCAGTCGCCGTACAAGGGAATTCCATCCTCCCTTAACAACATGCGACGACTATTTGCAAGACCTACCAACTTAATCTCTAAATTATGTTTCTTCCTCAAATAGTCAGCCTGCTTGGCTATCTGTTGTAAAAGTGTACGACCAATCAAGCCGGTACCAACCATATATAGATGTAGCTCGACTGTATCCGACAGAAAAAAAGCATCATGTAATGCATTAAGCGCTTTCGATTCGTCCTGTCTGGCAATTACCACAGAGATATTCAACTCCGAAGATCCCTGTGCAATAGCAACAACATTGACGCCATTTTTACCCAGCGCCTGAAACAGTCGACCGGCAATTCCAGGTCTGTAGCGCATATTTTCACCAATAACAGCCACAACAGCCAGATCCTCCTCTACCTTTACAGGATCTATTAACCCTGCTCCCAACTCAAATTTGAATTCCTGTTCAACCGCTAATCGGGCCTTTTGAGCCATAGCCGGTTGTATGGCAAAGCTTATCGCATGTTCACTGGAGCCTTGCGTAATTAATATTATATTGATAGATGATCGTGCCAAAGAACCAAATAATCTTGCCGCCGTACCCGGAACACCAAACATACCTCCCCCCGAAAGGGTGAGCAAACTAACCTTTGCTATTGAACTAATACCTTTCACCGCGTGCCCACCTGGATCTTTCTGATCAGAAATAAAGGTTCCTGAAAAGGTAGGATGAAAGGTATTTCTAATGGCCAAAGGAATGTGAGCCCGCAACACAGGCTGAAGCGTTGGGGGATAAATAACCTTTGCCCCAAAGTGCGACATTTCCATTGCCTCTGCATAAGTCATCGAAGGAATCGTAAATGCTTTCCTCACCAGACGCGGATCAGCCGTGAGAACTCCGTTGACATCTGTCCATATTTCAACCAAAGATGCCTCTAATCCGGCAGCAATAATGGCAGCAGTATAATCGGATCCCCCTCTGCCAAGGGTCGTTGTCAGTCCGTCTTCCGTTGATCCGATAAACCCTGTTACTACCTGAACTTCCGGGTGTCCATTATAATACTTGTTGATATTGGTATAGGTTTCTTCAAACTGTACAGCAGCAGAACCAAAATGATTGTCTGTCACAATAATTGTACGCGCATCCAAATAACTTGCCCTAATACCTGCTTGACGAAGTGCATGTGCAATTATGAAGGCTGCATTCCGTTCTCCAAAACTAAGTACCAGATCCATTGTCTTGAGAGAAGCCTCTCTTAACAAATATATGCCTTGCAGTAATTGATGCAAGAAATTAGCATTTTGCTCAATTTCGTCCCTCACCAGTGAGAGGTAATCTGTCTGGAATAGCTCTTCAATGACAGCCAGATGCCGCTGGTGAAAAATATCAAACCTGGAAAGATAATCCTCATTACCGCTAGCCGCCAATTCACCCATATCCAGCAGTAAATCAGTAGTGCCACCAAAAGCAGAAAAGACTACTGTAAAGTGAGTACCCTGTATATAGTACGATTTTAATATATCTACAACCCCTTTAACACGTTCGGCTGTAGCAACCGATGAACCTCCAAACTTCAAAACTTTCATGTCCGATGCATTTCAATGGTGAACATTGTTTGATTTGAATTTGGAAATTTGGCTGGGCAATAAGAACCTAAACAGACCTTGTTTCTGCAAAAACAATATCTACTCCAGAGCCAGGAAATTCCTCTATGCAAGGGTTAGTTAGCTCTACTGGTATTGCAATAATTCTTTGCAGATTTTACTTATTTTTTACAAATGTATCTCTTTTTTAATGACTTTTATGAACCTTGTACTAATATAAGCATCTATGACTATTACACTCAAATAATCTTATCTATGCATATTCAGGAAGCTCAGGTAATCGTGGATCAATGGATTCGTACCATTGGCATTCGCTACTATGGAGAACTCACCAACCTCGCTATTCTCACCGAAGAAGTTGGAGAAGTTGCACGTTTAATCGCCCGTATATATGGTGAACAGTCGTTCAAACGACCCGAGGATGCTGAACAAGCACAGGTACAGCTGGCAGATGAAATGGCAGATGTTCTGTTTGTACTAATCTGCCTTGCTAACCAGACTGGTATTGACCTGACTCAAGCTTTACAAAAAAATCTCGATAAGAAAACGCAGCGCGATACCCTACGCCACGCCAATAATCCAAAGTTAAAGTCTGATGAGCGCTGATAAATTTTTCCGAATACTCTTTACCGAAGCCAGTAAAGAGTATTCGGAAAATTATATTATGATGATTTTGTATTAGAACTGCTTGTAGAGTTCCAATATTTGTTCATCTGTTTCTGCTGATTTGATCTGGCTGAAAAGATCCTTAAGCCAGTTGGCTGTTTCACGCAGTACACTTGCCTTGGCCGCATCTGCAGATTGCAGTGCCATGTCCGTACAAGCTGCCTGCATGTCCACAATTGCTTTTCCGGCAGAGATTCTACGCCATGGCGACTGTTTCATGTTTTTGGCAATAGCAGCCAATTTTCCTGCTCCTTCCTTCATTTCCTCCACTGATCCCTTAACGAGTATGCGCTGATAATCTACATAAAAAGAAAGTGCTCCATAGCCATCAACCTCTTCCAGCTTAGTAGAAAAGAATTTCAGTTTGCTAAGATCATCACCGTCAGCATAAATAGAACCAATCGCTAAGATGATATCTTCGCTATTTTCATCTTCTAATTTCTGCGCGGCCATAATTCCTGCCTTGGGATCCATTTCAGCCACTGCCTGTAGTGCTGCAGAGATAACTGCGTAAGGCCTGGCCGTTTCCATAGCTTCAACAGCAATACGAACAGCTTCTGCATCTTTCCATTCTGCCAATTTACCAATGGCCATAGCTCTTACCTCCGCATGTGGATCTGTTTTTGCCATATTTCTCACCAATTCCACCAAACTTGCGTTTTGGAGGTCTTCAGAAAGATAGGATATGCCCGCCTGACGAATAGCATGAAATGTATCTCTTAGTGCCAAAGGCAACAATTCGGTCAACTCCGGATAAAAATCAATCACTGATACTGCCTCCATACGTTCAAAGAGATGGGACGTATTTGTAAACTGAAAAAGATACTCGGCAGCTTCCTTCTCATCTGCTCTCTCTGCAAGAAGTACGTGGTCTGCGTCAAAAATCACCAAGGCAGGTTTAACCGGTGAAGGTATGCGGAGCATTTGTTCCCGCTCCTTCACCCATACCTTATGCCTGTCCCTGGATCCATCGGGCATATACACATCTACCGCCACCGGTAGCCAGAATGCAGCAGGTGTATTTGGTCCCGTCTGTGATTGCCGGACGGAAACGATTACTTCTTTACGTTGTGTATCATAGTCATAAGAAACATCGAGCTTGGGATGGCCTTCACTCAGAAACCACTGGTTAAAAAACCAGTTGAGATCCTCTCCCGTCACATCTTCAAATGCGAGTCTAAGATCATGTATTTCTACAGCGCTGAGTGCATTTCTGGTGAGATACAAATTAAGCGACGCAAAGAAAGCAGCATCCCCTACATAATTGCGAAGCATATGTAAAACAGCCCCACCTTTATTATAGCTATGAGCATCAAACATATCCTCCTTATCATCATATGTAAAATCAATCAACGGATGGGTAGTATTACGTGCCTGACTGAAATAACCTGCCCATTCTTCCAGTAAATGATAACTGGCCGCGTCACGTCCATACTTATGTTCGAGCCACAGGTACTCACTATAATTGGCAAACCCCTCATTCAATGTGAGGTTTGACCAACTTTCACAAGTAACATAATCACCAAACCAATGGTGCATCATTTCATGAGCCACAATTTTTTCATTAACTAATACGTCTATCAACTCGCGTTCATGTCGCTGGATGAAATCCCCGAATATAACAGCCGTTGTATTTTCCATAGCTCCCGAAACATAATCACGCACAACCACCTGACTATATTTCTGCCAAGGGTAAGGAACGCCTAGTATCTCTGAAAAAAACGATAACATCTCCGGGGTATACGGAAAAATTGCTTTAACATCTTTCTCATAGGCAGGTTCGACATAATACCCCAACTGAATGCCATGCCAATTTTCTTTTACTACTGCAAAATCACCTACTGCCAGCATAAACAAATAAGGTGCATGAGGGATATCCTGTCGCCAATAATCCGTACGCTTACCATCTGGCAGCATAGTGGATGAAACCAGCAAACCATTGGAAAGCGTCACCATATTGGTATCTACCGTCACCAGCATTTCCTGAGTGCAGCGTTCATTAGGTTTATCTATAGTGGGAAACCAGCGGGAATTGTGCTCTGTCTCACCCTGTGTCCATATCTGACGAGGCTTATCCGCCTCTTCTCCACGAGGATTGATAAAGAATAATCCCTTATCTGATGTAATAGCGGCACTTCCGCCTGACGCGCTAGGTCTGGCTACATAATCAATGAATACAGTATATTCTTCTTCTCGTGAATACTCCCGACCTAGTGAAATAGTAAGCTTACTACCATCATACGTATAAGTAAGTGTATCCGTCTGATCGGCAAGTGATACCCTGTTAAAAATAAACCCTTTGGCATCGAGTACCAAATCAGAAACAGGATAGAAGAACGGTCTCAGCCGTAAAGTAGCTTTTCCCATTACTTCTTCCTTTTCCCAGTTAAATGCCAGCTCCAGGCGAGTGTGCAATAAATCCTGCTTTTGGGATTCACTGTATCTATAATTGGCCGGGTTGAAAGAGCTGGAGACTTGCATATCATCCTCACCGGTGCGGTCAGATGTAATAACCAATGTATCCAGCTGCTCGTAGGCAATAGAAGAAGCGTCACCCGGCCTGCCTTCACTGCCTCCGTTAATTGTTTGACGACTGCTGCTACAGGCTGATAGGAGCCCCAGGAACAACAGCCCCGGAAAAAATATTTTCATAAAATGTAGAAGAGAATATGTGATTAACTCACACGCTGGACAGCCGAAACATGTGTAAGGAAGGCCTCCAGGTGCTGATTGAAAATCGCAGGATGTTCCATCATAGGTGCGTGGCCACAACGATCGATTAAGATCAATGAAGAATGCGGAATGAGCTCATGAAATTTTTCACCGACGAAAGCAGGTGTTACCTGATCCTCCTTACCCCAAATGAGCAGCGTAGGTGCTGTGATACTTCCGAGCGACTCACCCAGATTATGTCTGATAGCTGATTTAGCCATCGCAATGATTCGTATAGCTTTACCGGTATCATTTACAATATCATACACCTCATCGATGAGCTCCTCTGAAGCTACAGAGGGATCATAGAAAGTGTCCTGCGTTTTCTTACGGATGTACTCTTTGTCACCTCTCTTGGGAAAAGTACTTCCCATGGCACTTTCAAAAAGTCCGGAACTACCTGTTAGTGTGATTGAACTGATCCGCTCAGGATGCCCGAGAGCAAACAGCAAGGCGATATGTCCACCCAGTGAATTACCCAGAACGTGTACTTTACCATACCTTTTATATTCAAGGAAAGCTAGCACGTGATCCACTAAACCGGCAACAGAAACTTTTCGGAGCGGCAAATCAAATATGGGCAGGATGGGTACAATTACATTGTATTTGTCTCCAAAATAAGATATGATTCCCTCAAAATTACTCAATGCTCCAAACAGACCGTGCAGAAGAAGCAAATTTTCTTCGCCACCTTTTGTCTCAATATATTTAAAACTACCTTCTTCTACCGTATTGTAAATCATCGGAGCCCAAAATTTGGTTGCTTAATCTAGCTGAACACAAAAATAGTTAATTTGATGTGAAACCCAATTTCAAATAAGCTATTGTTAAAACTTTCATTAATTAGCGAACAAAACGGCTACAAAACTTTGTTTTATTAAAAAATATGCCGTCTTTTGCAATCAATTGTTTGCCTGCTGCTATAGTATGTCAGGCTTGTGTTACAATTGGCCAAAAAATATTATTCAATCAAAACTAAAGAACATGCGTTTTATACTTTTCGCACTGTTGTTTACCCTGACTGCCGGTTCGTTTACAGCTTGTGTATCAAAGAAGAAGTTCGATGAGCTCACTGCTGCAAAAGCGGCTACTGACCAGGCTTTGGCAGACACACAAATGAAGTTGAAGAATCTGCAGTCCGAGAAGGACGCACTTGCCGCAGAGTATGCCAGTGAGAAAACTCGTATGAATTCAGAGTTGAGCAAGATGCGCACTGATCTGGATGCAACTCGCTCACAAGTGACTCAGCTTGGCCAAAAACTCGAGATGACAGAAGCAGAACTGAATAAGCTCAAGCAGGATATCAATGGTATGTTTGCTTCTTATAAGAATGCAGGTCTTTCAGTTGATGCACGCGATGGTCGTCTGTATCTCGTTACAGACAGCGCTGTAACTTTCGGCTCAAGCTCTTCTCGCCTCGGCTCTGCACAGCGTGCAGCTGTTGATGCACTTGCGGCTAAGATGAAAGCTGATCCAAACATTCGCATCATCGTAGAAGGACATACTGACGACAAGCAGTTTGCCAGCGACTCAGCTACTGACAACTGGGATTTGAGCTACGCTCGTGCAAAGGCTGTTGCATCACGCCTGATTCGCCAGGGTGTTAATCCTGCACAGGTAGCTGTTGCAGGTTATGGTGAGCACCGCCCAACTGCTGACAACAAGACAGCAGAAGGTCGCTCACAAAACCGCCGCTCTGTTGTGGCTCCAAACCCGGATCTGGGTGTGCTTAAGCCAGCCAACTAAGTTTTTTAGTTACCTACTGATACCAAATGACTAGGCCGGGTCAACGAAAGTTGCCCGGCCTTTGTCTTTTATATTACTTCAAAAATTACAATTCTTATACATTTCGTTCGGGCTCATATATTGATAATGAAATATTATTCTATTTTGGGAGTCTAAAATATATTTGCCCCATGTTTTCAATCAATCTTTTTCAACAACAAACAGTACTAATCACAGGAGGAGCCACAGGTATTGGTCTGGCTATGGCAGAACAATTCATCCGTCATGGCGCTCATGTATTTATCGCTTCCCGAAAAGAAGAAAAACTTCGGACGGCAGCTGAGCATTTGCAACAGTTAGGTTCCTGTTCCTATAAGGTATGTGATATACGTGATCCGGCACAAGTACAGGCCTTAGCTGAATACATATATGAAAAGGCCGGACGACTTGATATATTGGTCAATAATGCAGGTGGCCAATTCCCTAGTCTGGCCGAAGACTTATCAGTCAATGGATGGAATGCCGTCATCAATAACAATCTAAATGGCAATTGGTATGTAATGCAGACAATGTTTCACAAGTTCTTCAAACCACAACAAAGTGGTTGCATTATCAATATCATTGTCAATATTTTCAGAGGATTTCCCGGGATGGCGCATACGGGTGCTGCCAGAGCAGGTATTGACAACCTCACCAAGTCTTTAGCAGTAGAGTGGAGTAAGTATAACGTACGGATTAATGCTATTGCTCCCGGAATTATTCAGTCGAGTGGTCTGGAAAACTATCCCCCTGAACTACTGCAGGGAATAGCGGACACCATTCCTATGAAAAGACTTGGCAGCACACAAGAAGTGGCCTATCTGTGTATGTTCCTTGCTAGTCCGATGGCTAACTATATTACAGGTGAGACCATTTATATAGATGGTGGACAGAGATTGTGGGGTCAAATATTTCAGCTGTAATTATTAATTTTACCGTTATTTTGAATTGAAAAAGTAGCGATAAATGGACAATAATACTGCTCAGTTGAAAAATATGCTCACTCACTTTTATGTGTGGGAACGCGACCGGCCACAGGATATTTTTATGCGCCAGCCCTTTGGCAAAGAATGGAAAAATATATCCTGGTACGAAACAGGAAGACAGGCTCGAATACTCGTCGCTGCACTGCAGGCAATGGGGCTAAAGCGAGGAGATCACATTGGTTTAATCTCTAAAAATTGTTACCATTGGGTAATAACTGATCTCGCACTTATGATGGGGGGGTACATATCTGTACCCTATTACCCTAATCTTACTGGTAAGCAGTTGCAGCAAGTAATTGCTGCCAGTCATATCAAATTACTTATTGTAGGTAAACTTGACCACTGGAACTCCATCAAGTCATTTGTCCCTGCCGATTTACCGCTCATTGCTTTTCCTCATTATCCGGGAAATAGTCAGGTAGAGGAGGGATATCCTTGGGAACGACTCATGGAAGAGCACCTGCCTATAACAGGTACACCCAGCCCGAGTATTGATGATGTGTGGACAATATTGTTTACCAGCGGTACGACTAATTTACCAAAAGGGGTTGTTTTGACTTACCGAGCTCCCGCTGCTCTCATGCACAATGAAAGAGAGAATGGCAGCCTTAGAATTTTTTCATATCCTCATCATCGGTTTTTCAGCTATCTGCCCCTTAACCATATAGCAGAGCGTATGATCGTAGAGGCAGCGGCAATACTTACAGGAGGTACTATTTCTTTTGCGGAAAGTATAGACAGTTTTGCACAAAACCTCTGTGATACACAGCCAACCATATTCATGGCTGTTCCCAGAATATGGTCAAAATTTCAACTGGCCTTGCTGGACAAAATTCCGCAAAAAAGACTCAACTTGCTGCTTAGCATTCCCTTACTCAATAGACTCTTCATCAGAAAAGTGAGGGAGGGTATGGGGCTGCACCATGCCTGTATACTATTAACGGGCGCCGCACCTACACCCGACAGTTTAAAGGATTGGTTTACAAATTTTGGCCTCACACTTCAGGAAGTGTATGGAATGACAGAAAACTGTGGTGGCTGTACACTTATGCCAGCAGATGATATCAGACCGGCTTCCGTAGGCAGGCCGTTGCCGGGAGTACAAATTCATATAGATCCCCAAACATCAGAGGTAATCATGCGTGCTCCCTGGATGATGGCAGGCTACTATCAGCAGGAGATGCTGATGGAGGAGGCTGTCCGTGATGGTTGGCTGCACACAGGAGATCAGGGACATATTGACGAAGATGGGTTCTTGCATATTACCGGACGATTGTCCGATACATTTAAATCGGCTAAAGGTAAGTATATTAGCCCGGCACCTATTGAATGGGGATTTGCAGAGAATGAACTAATAGAACAGGTATGTGTCGTTGGCTTGGCAATGCCGCAACCACTCGCGCTCGCTGTGCTCTCAGAACGAGGTCAGCGGACACTACGGGAAGACGTGGAACAGAGTCTTCAAAAAACGCTGCAGGAAATAAATACTAGTCTGGCTACTTTTGAAAAACTCGCTGGTGTTGTGGTGGTTAAAGACAGCTGGACGATCGAAAATGGCATTCTGACACCAACAATGAAAATCAAACGCAATATTTTGAACGAAAGATACCAAAATCAGTTACCTATGTGGCTACAGCAGCAAAAGCCCATTGTTTGGGAAGATTAACCAATACCCTTAGCAATACACTTGTAATCTCAGAAAGTAACTGCTGCAAATACTGTTTTTTTCGCTGTTAAATGCTCTTTTATGAACTCGCATACTGCAGACTCCGCCGTCGTTAACCAAACCATACCTGCGTTGTTCGACGCACAGGTCAAGGCAGCTCAAAAGCTGAAACTTAGTTCAGCAAAGGAGCGTCTGGAAAGACTTGCCAGTATCTTTGACTACCTTCAGACGCCTTCAGGCAAACAAGGAGCCATTGAAGCTCTGCAAAAAGATTTTCAAAAGCCAACAACAGAAATTATCCTTTCTGAACTGGGTGTAATTACGCAGCACTATAAATTTATTCGTGCGAATCTAAGAAAGTGGATGGCCGTCCACCGAGTACCAACACCCTTACCCCTTCTGGGAACGCACAGTTATCAGGTATGTGAATCGAAAGGGGTAACGCTGATTATTTCTCCCTGGAATTATCCGCTCAACCTGACGATTATCCCTTTAATGTACGCTATGGCTGCCGGTAATACTGTCATCGTAAAACCATCAGAGTACAGCGCACACACATCTGCATTCATTGGACAAATGATTGGCCGACTTTTTCCCGCTGACGAAGTCGCCATATGTCAGGGTGATGTAGCAATAGCTTCGGAACTCCTGCAACTGCCTTTCAATCACATACATTTTACAGGAAATCCGACTGTTGGCAAAATTGTTATGCAGGCGGCAGCTAAACACCTGGCAAGTGTTACCCTGGAGCTGGGTGGAAAATCTCCTTCTGTCATCGATGAGTCAGCTGATATCGCACTGGTTGCCCTGAAGACAGCCTGGGCCAAAAGCCTCAATGCCGGTCAAACTTGTATAGCCCCTGATTACCTGATTATCCACGAATCAAAACATCAGGCATTCATCGAGTCCTATAGCAAAGTAATCGAACAAATGTTTCGCCCTGGCGGTCAGCCGGTGGAAAAATCGGATAGTCTGGCGCGTATCATTAGTCACAGGCATCATGCACGACTGGTCAGCTGCCTGAAAGATGCCCTGTCGAAAGGGGCTAAGCTGGAAGTAGGTGGTGAATACAATGAAGATACACGTTTTTTTGCGCCCACGCTTCTTAGTCAGGTAAGTCCAGATATGCAGCTAATGCAGGAAGAAATATTTGGCCCCATACTTCCTGTCATGACTTACAGAACGACTGAAGATATTCTACAGATTGTAGGCAGACAACCCAAACCACTTACCTTTTATATCCATAGCCAACGACAGTCTTTCATTGATATGCTCTTGAAAAATACTTCCTCGGGAGGGGCGGTCATAAACGATTATCTGCTTGGGTTTGCCAACCCAAATCTGCCGTTTGGAGGTGTCAATAATAGCGGCATTGGCAAATCACTTGGTTTTCAGGGGTTCAAAGAATTTTCTAATGAAAAGAGCGTCATCCACCGAAAATTTGGTGACTTCAGAATGTTCTTTCCTCCCTATAATGATACTAAATCCAAGGTGATCGACTGGCTCTTGAAAAATTTGTAATTACGCGATTTCAAATAGCATTTTCATTTCAATCATACTATACTTATGGAAAGCATACTGAACATCATCGCCGAGCGGGCAAAAAATGCGCAACCTATTGCCGGCTCGATACTTTTCCAGTTCGGCGACGAATCTGTTCACGTGGACGGTTCGGGTACCGAAAATATTGTAAGTGCAGAAAATAAACAGGCAGACTGTACCATCACCATGAGTCCCGCTGACTTTCAGTCATTGATCCAAGGCAAACTTGATCCAATGATGGCCTTCATGATGGGAAAAGTAAAGATTAAGGGTGACATGGGCATTGCCATGCGTCTTAAGTCTTTACTAGGTTAGGCTAAGCCTTTGTCCAGGCCTTGTTGACAGGGTCAACAAAGCCTGGACAAAAGTTTCAACAACAATAGAATAAAATTTTCCCTGTACCCCTTACGGTAGTATTAGCTGCTGTAAGGGGTACTTTTTGCGGCAAAGCCTCCTAGCAAATAGTACATATACAGCGTGGCGGTCAACAGTAACAGGCCTCCTGCCTGGTGGAGGACACCTAATCCGACAGGAATAGTCCCTATACTTGTCATGACGGTTCCAATTCCTAGTGCTACCTGTGCAAACAAAAGCAGTAGCATAATGATCGTCCCCCTCCTCAGCAAAGGATTTGAGGAATTTTTATATAAAAAGTAGGCCAATATAACGATAGCAAGTGTTAGAATATATGCGGTTGACCTGTGTACAAACTGAATAAGCGCCGGCAAAAAAAGCGTAGCATCATACTGTATAAAATTATCAGATACCCACATGCTTCTGTCTTTAAGCACAGAAGGAAGCCATTCCCCGTTCATGTCTGGCCAGCTAGGATAAAATAAGGCAGCTTTAGTACCAGACATAATTCCGCCCAATACGATTTGTACAGCAACCAGCACAGTGATAATGCCCAAGTACTTACGCAGCGATGGTGATACATTATCGATGACAAATCCCGGCATCCATACTTTGAACACAGTCCAGGCAAGGTATGCATATAACATACAAGCCAGAGACAAGTGCATGGTGAGTTTATATGCATTCACCCAAGGGCGATCAATTAAACCACTGGCAACCATAATCCAGCCAAAAGAAGCTACGACAGCTGCCATTAGTACAGTAATCAGCAGTCGCCTCAGAAGCACCGTATCCAGCCATTTTTTCCTGCGGAAAAAGACAAAAGGTATGATAAATACAAACCCCATCAATCGGGCCCACAACCTGTGGAAGTACTCCCAGAAATAAATAAATTTGAACTCGCGCATTGACATGCCTGCATTTATTTTTTGGTACTGTGGAGTAGCCTTGTATGCATCGAATTCAAGCTGCCAATCCTGGTCGTTCAGCGGTGGAATGGTCCCCGTGACAATCTCCCAGCGCGTAATAGACAGTCCGGAACCAGTGAGGCGCGTGATCCCTCCAATGACAACCTGCCCGAAAATCATAATGAGCCCAATGAGAACCCACCAACGAACAGGCGAGGGGTAATCAGAAAATTTGGGTGTATGAGAAATTGACATGACAAATTTTTTTCAGAATCCAAAAAATGCAGCAATGCTGTATATATGATATTAAAATAAAAAAAATATTTTCAAAAAAATATCATTACCAGGGCTGTTGAAATGTGGAAAAGGTGTTGTTTTTCTCGGCTCTTTGGAATGTTAACATTAAAGCAAAAGTTTTCCACAGGAATCCAACAATAAAACCCCTTTGTTTTACTGGATACAAACTTATCCACACTTATGTTAATAAAACAACTGTTTATATTGTTTTCGTGGGAGGTCATGTGGATTTTTACAAAAAAGTGTGAGTAATGCTGTTTTTTCCCCATTTTTCCGCTCTGTGGATATGTTAGTTTACGAAAAAAAGGGGGTCTCTGTTGGTTGCAGTGGAAAACCAGCCAGTTTTCCTGTGTTTTCCACAGGTGATGTGTTGGGAGTCTGTTTTTGCTTATCCTTGCTTTTCATAGAGTTATAGGTAAGCAAAAAACATGGTTGTGGAAAAGTATTTGGAAGAGGTGTTAGTTAGAACATATCAGGAAATTGCCGGAGACAGGATGAGATGCCTTTTGAGTGCTTTGTACTCATAAAAGAGGATAGCTGGCGCAACGGACAAAAAGAGGGCAAAAATCCGTAAAAAAAGACAGTGAGGAGACTCAGGAGATTGTTCCTGACATGGGCTAAGTGAAGAGCAGAGGGAAATATCGATTGAATATCTGTTTACTGTGGGCAGTACACCTGCAAGCAGGCTTCTGAACAGCTGTTTGGGAAGTATGGAACCCTCACTTCTGGATATAGAAAATAGGCGGGCAATTGAAATGAAGGAGATGTCGTTACAAACATCATTTATTAGAAACAGAAGGGCTAGTCTGAGCGAGATTGACTGACTGCACGGTAGCGCAGAGTTCTGGCAACCAATCAATATTTTTTTCCAAAGCATTGCCCACAACAATCATATCGGCACCTGCCTGCAGTGCTTGCCGGGCTGTCTCAGATGAACGTATACCCCCGCCGACGACAATCGGCACATTAACCTCGCTGCGTACAGCAGCAATCATCTCTGGTTTTACTGGATAACGCGCACCACTGCCTGAGTCGAGGTAGATAAGTTGAAGCCCCAGCAGTGTACCTGCCAATGCGGTGATTCGGGCGATATCCGGTTTGTCAGCGGGTATAGGAAGAGTATTGCTTATATAACTTACAGAGGTGGGATGACCACCATCGACCAGCATATAGCCCGTTGGAATGATTTCCAGATTACTGTGTTTCAGCTTGGCAGCAGCCAGAACATGCTGACCGATAAGAAGATCAGGGTTACGGCCGGAAATAAGGGATAATAGCAGGATGGCATCAGCTTTGGGGTTGATCTGGTACATACTACCCGGAAACAACACGACGGGCTTAGAGGTATGTGCTTTTAGAAGAGAGAGATAATATTCATTTTGCGTTTCGCTAACAAGGCTGCCACCCCACAAAAAGCACCCGATAGGAAACACTTCAGCCAGAGATGCCAAATGCATAAGGGTATCGCGATTGGTTTTATCGGGATCGATGAGCACAGCCAGTTGTTTCTGACCTGTGGAACGAGCATGTTTGAGGGTTGCATACATCATGGACACGCGATCTGAGAGTTGAATCCAGGGGTACGGAATGACTGATGGTGAGCGTGTATCAAACAAAGATAGTTTTATCTGCCAATTTGTCCTAACCAAAGACATTCTTGTATGTAAATATGCCAAACGTATAGCCTGCTTTCGTGGGCAAAGCTGTGGGCAGCCAGACCGGTGATGTCTAAGTAGCATCCTCCTTAGGTAAATCATTCTCCGGCGACAATAAATACTATTGGCCAATGAGGCGGGCCGGGCAGAGAAAACCCAAAGCTCAGCGTTTTTCGGGATTTTCTGCCCGAGGCGACAGCGAGGCGCTTTTGTACGGGGCTTCGCTGTTTCCATGGAGCATAGCCTGTTCCAGATGCCTAAAAAACGTGAAAATCTGCAGAGAAGGAACTGTTCGTAGTCGGCAGAGAAAATCAGGAATACGCTCTGACTATTGAGGCAAATATGCGATACACTTTAGCTCAATGGCAATGGGCGTAGGCAGACAGGTGATGCCTACCGTTGTGCGACAAGGCTGGTTGTCGGCAAAATAGCTTGCATAAATACGGTTATATGTTTCAAAATCACGATCCATATTGGTCAGAAAGACTGTTACATCTACCAGATCCTCCCATCGGGCGCCGGCAGCTTCCAGTACTGCGCGAACATTGCGGAAAACGCTGTGACACTGCTGCTCAAAATCAAATGTCACGAAATTGCCTGCGGGACTAAGTGTGAGTCCCGGAATGCCATTATTCTCGGGATCGCGCGGACCTATGCCGGACAGAAAAAGCAGGTTACCGACCCGCTTAGCATGCGGGTAGAGGCCTACGGGTTTAGGAGCGCCACTGGCATGTATACTTTGCTGACTCATACGTTTTTTATTATATTGACAAAAACAATCACAAAAGTAGGCAAATGCAGGGAGTCGACTAAAAACAATTGCAGATGATTTCGGCAAAGTCATGCGAGCAGCTTATCTTTGCGGACAATTTAGCCAACCGCCAGGCTCTGGCTCAAAATTGTCGCAATGCCCAAAGATGCATCGATCCGGTCCGTACTTATCATAGGAAGCGGACCTATCATTATCGGTCAAGCCTGTGAGTTTGACTATTCTGGAAGCCAGGCTGCCCGCTCACTCCGGGAAGAAGGCATAGAGGTCACCCTCATCAACAGCAATCCAGCAACTATCATGACGGATCCCGTCACAGCGGACAACATTTACCTGTTGCCGCTAACGGTAGAAAGTCTCGAGCAGATTTTGCAGGAAAGACAAATTGACGCAGTGCTGCCCACAATGGGAGGGCAGACGGCGCTCAACCTCGCCATCGAAGCCGGGCAACGAGGTGTATGGGATCGCTACAACGTCAGGATGATCGGGGTGGATCTCAATGCTATTGAACTTACAGAGAATAGGGAGGCATTCAGACTCCACATGATCAAAAATGGTCTGGCAGTAGCTCCTTCCCGAATAGCCAACTCCTTTTTGGAAGGGAAAGAGGCAGCTCAGGAGATCGGATTTCCGTTGGTCATACGGCCTTCTTACACGCTTGGGGGTACCGGAGCTGCGTTTGTCCATCAAGCTGCAACTTTCGATGACCTACTGCGCCGGGGACTCAACCTGAGTCCTACGCACGAAGTGTTGGTGGAGAAAGCAGTACTAGGGTGGAAAGAATTTGAACTAGAACTGTTGCGCGACGCCAGCGATAATGTAGTCATAATTTGCACAGTCGAAAATCTCGATCCGATGGGCATCCATACAGGAGACTCCATCACGGTTGCGCCAGCTATGACGCTAAGCGATACCGCCTATCAGGAGATGAGAGACCAGGCCATCAAAGCCATGCGCTCGCTGGGCAATTTTGCAGGTGGCTGCAATATTCAGTTTGCACTCAATCCGGAAACCGAAGAGCTGATTGTAATTGAGATTAACCCTCGCGTGAGTCGCTCGTCGGCACTGGCCAGCAAAGCAACAGGTTATCCGATTGCCAAGATTTCAGCTAAACTGGCCATTGGCTACACACTTGATGAACTAAAAAACCAGATAACTAAGACCACTTCGGCTTATTTTGAGCCCACGCTCGATTATGTAATTGTAAAAATGCCGCGCTGGAACTTCGAAAAGTTTCAAGGTGCGGATCACCAACTGGGATTGCAGATGAAATCCGTTGGTGAGGTTATGGCCATCGGGCGCAACTTCCTGGAAGCTTTACAAAAGGCCTGCCAGAGTCTTGAAAATGGACGAAGCGGGCTTGGTGCTGACCTAAAAGAATGGATCCGTACCGAAGATATTCTTGAACGACTCGAAAAAGCCAGTGATGACCGGATATTCCGGGTGAAAGATGCCCTCCGACTTGGTGTCCCTTCTTCTACGGTTCATAAACTTACAAAAATAGACCCTTGGTTTATTAAGCAAATCAAACGGTTGGTCAAGATGGAGGAGCAGCTGATGCGGTACAATGTGCCGGAGGATATTCCGGCAGATTTCATGCGTCAGCTCAAAGAGTCGGGCTATGCAGATGCCCAGATCGCATGGGTAATGCGTGTAAGGGAAAGCGAAGTGAGCCGTTATCGGCAAAAGCTCGGTATCAGGCGAACCTATAAAATGGTTGACACCTGCGCTGCAGAATTCGAAGCTAAAACACCCTATTACTACTCTACGTTCGATAAAGAAAACGAGAGCATTCCTTCTGACAGGAAAAAAATTGTAGTGTTGGGCAGTGGCCCCAATCGAATTGGTCAGGGAATTGAATTTGATTATTGCTGCGTTCACGGGCTGCTTGCTATTAAGGAAGTTGGCTATGAGTCCATCATGGTCAATTGCAATCCGGAGACGGTTTCTACTGATTTTGACGTAGCAGATAAGCTTTACTTCGAGCCGGTGTATTGGGAGCATCTGGAGGAGATTCTTGCACTCGAAAAACCGGATGGTGTCATTGTACAATTGGGAGGACAAACAGCACTCAAATTGGCCAAGACACTGCACGAACAAGGTGTACCCATCATAGGAACCAGTTTTCCTGATATGGATATGGCCGAAGATCGCGGAGCTTTTTCTAATCTGCTCAAAGAGTTGGGCATTCCTTATCCCGAGTACGGGGTTGCTGAAGACACCGACGAAGCCCTTGCCATTGCCAACAAGGTAGGATACCCTGTTCTTGTCAGACCCAGCTACGTGCTCGGCGGTCAATTTATGCGCATTGTCATCAATGATGAAGAACTGGAACGGCAGGTACTGACTATTTTCAAGCATCTGCCCGAAAACAGAGTGCTGATCGACCATTTTCTGGAGAGAGCGAAAGAAGCCGAAATCGATGCCATTTGCGATGGTGAACAGGTACACATCATGGGTATTATGGAGCATATTGAACCAGCCGGTATCCACTCGGGAGACTCATCTGCAGTACTTCCAACTTACAGTTTGTCTGTCGACGCCATCAATACCATGGTTGATTACACGGAAAAATTAGCCAAAGCACTGAATATTAAAGGGTTGATAAATGTTCAGTTTGCTATCCGTCCCGGCAAAGACGGCAATCCTGATCAGGTATATGTTATCGAGGCCAATCCCCGGGCCAGCCGTACAACGCCTTTTATTGCAAAGGCCTATAAAGTTCCTTACCTGCAGATTGCAACCAAGATCATGTTGGGGACACACAAACTGAGTGATTTTAATATCCAGCCGCAACCAAGCGGTTATGCCATTAAGGTGCCGGTATTCAGTTTTGATAAGTTTCCCAATGTCAATAAGGATCTCGGTCCTGAGATGAAGAGTACCGGTGAGGCGATCCGATTTATCAAAGATTTGTCGGATCCGTTTTTCAGGGAGCTCGACAGGCAGCGGTATATGTACCTTACCCGATAGGGTGCATGGTTTTGGGGTAAAAAAAGCCCCCGGCAGCTTTAGCTGTCGGGGGCTTTTTGTAAGCTAGCCCGCCGGCGGTTGCGGAGGCCTGTTGCCCCGCCCGCGGCGATTATTTTTCCTGCGGTTGCCCGAACCAGCAGGCCTGTTTCTTGCCTCGGCAGGTGCTGATGGCGCTGGTGGCTCAGGAGCAGTAACAGCTGGCTTCACGGGTGGATTTGCCGGTTTAGCCGCCGTTGGCGCAGGTACCGGCTGCTGCGAGGCAGCACCAGCCGGCCGCTCGCGTTGCTCATTTTTGCGAGGCTGGTTCCGCTGATCTCTTATTTTTTTCTCATGTCGAGGAGCCTGGTGACTTGGCAAAGTCTTCCCCTCTTCCCTTTTTCGGGAAAAATCGGGCTGCCTGCGCGCAGCAGCATCTGCTGTGGGCGCAGTGCGTGCAGCAGCATCACCTTCTTTACCGCGCTTTTTCCTGCGTTTTTTCTTGCGTTCCTCTGCCGGTAGTTCTATGAAACCAGTCACATCCTCATAATCAGGTTCTGCTTCGTGGTCAGTCACAATTTCTGCAACGAGCTCATTCAAATCGACCGTTTTCTTTCCTTCCTTGTTGAGTGCCTGAATCTCCCACACCTGTGCGACGGTCAGTGGGAAAAGTTTGCCTTTAGATGAACCATCCTGGTAGGTATAGAACATCAACTGCTTGAATATATCGGTTTTTACGAGAATGGCAGCGCCCACTTCTGTCTGAAGGCGGTCTGCCTTATCCGGGAAGGATTCCAATGTATCAAGGTAGGTATCCAACTCATAATTGAGGCAACATTTGAGACGACCGCACTGACCTGACAGTTTTGACTGGTTGATGGCCAAATTTTGGTAACGGGCTGCGCCAGTTGATACCGACTTGAAATCGGTGAGCCAAGTAGAACAGCACAATTCACGACCACAGGAACCCAAACCACCTATGCGGGCAGATTCCTGACGAGCTCCAATCTGCCGCATCTCTATTTTAACGCGAAATTCTTTGGCATACTGCCGGATGAGCTCCCTGAAATCCACACGACCATTGGCTGTGTAATAAAAAGTAGCCTTGCGCTTATCTCCCTGAAATTCAACATCTCCAATTTTCATGTCCAGCCCCAGAGAACGTGCAATAGCCCGAGCCTGAACCATAGTAGGCTGCTCCATATCACGAGCCTCCTGTAGCCGTTCCAAATCCCGCTCATTCGCTTTACGCACAACTTCCTGTAAGACATTATCCGGATTGATACGGCGCTTCTTCATCTGGAGCCGTACCAACTCGCCCGAAAGATTTACTCTTCCTATATCAAAACCACCACCTACATCCACGACTACCATTTCTGTGGGGGTTGGGCGGTAGTGCAAGCCTGAACGAAAAAATGCTTTGCGAGCGCCATTTTTGAAGCTGACTTCAACGAAATCAAAGGGATCCGTATCTACAATGTCAAGCTGAGACAACCAGTCGAAGGTATTCATGCGGTTACAACCGCCTGTTTTACAGCCGCCGGAACAACCACCACCACTCCCACAACCACCACCAACACTACATCCTGTACATCCCATACATTCATTTTATTTAGAGCACCCGGGGTGCAGCTGTTAAAAAATTAGAGGCTGTTTGCATAAGTACTCAGCCTCCTTGCAGTAAAGCAAAAAATATAAAAAGTCAAGCTTCATTACGCCGCCAAAGGCTGGCGATTGAGCAATATTTGGTGCAGCTGTATGCTGGCATCCAAAAACAGTATTTTAGGGTTTGCATTGCGTTCAACATGATAAATGCATGCATCCAGTACATGAACGATAGAATCAAGTTGTTCCAGCCCGATTAGCGCTGCCATTTTGGTAGCTGTCTCAATTTCTTTAGGTAGTAGCCTTATTCCCTGTGCGGATCCGCTGTACTTGAGCGCCAAAAACTCTCGCCAGAAGTGCAATGCATAACGCAGAAAGTGTTTCTGATTTTCTCTGCCGGTCTCCGCAAACTGCTCTACCCAGGTTGTTAGCTCTGTGGGGCGACCTTTGTAGCATATACGCATCCAACTCAGAAAACGATCGCTATGATCAGAATCTTGTGTGCCCACCAATTTGATTGCCTCATTATAATTTCCACCGGCAAGCTGTGCAACTGCCGAGGCCTTGTCAGCGGGGAGCATAAATTTTCCCGCCAGTTGACTGCTGATCTCCTGATCAGACAGGGGATTTACCTTTACCAGCTGGCATCGGGACAGGATTGTTGTCAGTATAAGTTCTTGATTTTCTGCAATCAGCAGAAAAATAGTGTTATCGGGAGGCTCTTCGATAAGTTTTAGTAGCCGGTTGCCCTCATTACCCAGATATTCGGGCAGCCACAGTATGAGTACTTTCCATTGACTTTCATAAGGCTTGAGGCTTAACTTACGTACGATGTGCACGCATTCCTCGCGGGTAATGTTGCCTTGCTTATTGTCGGCACCAATTCGCTGCAACCAGTCGTTGGCTTCCATATAGGGAGTTGTAGCCAGTGCTTCCCGCCACTGGGGCAGAAAGGCATCACTGGTCATTTTGCTGCCGACTGTTGGAAATGAAAAGTGGAGATCGGGATGTATTCCTCTGGATGCTTTCAGACAGCTGGGGCACTGCCCACAGGCATCATCGCTTTGTTTGTGCTCGCAAAGCAACATCACGGCAGTCGCCCAAGCCAGCGCCAGACCACCACTACCAGGGGGGCCGAGCAACAGCAGCGCATGTGGCAGCCTCCCGGAGGCAACCATACGGCTGAGCAGCGCCTTGGCAGGCTGTTGTCCTATGACATTTTTGAATTGCATAGCGGCGAAAGAACAGAGGTTAAGTTGCTGTTATGGTGCTAAAATGCCGCTAAAATACAATTTTTTGTCAAATTATCAGCGATTGGAAGAATCAGAGAGGAAGCCCCGGGGCGTTTATTTGTCAAAAAATGTCAAAAGCGCAGCCTGTTCATTTTCCCAGCATAATTCGTCGGCTGCCTGCAGGCAGCCGACATGGAGTCGCTGCCATTCCTCAGGCTGGTCGATGAGTTGTTGAATACACCTAACCAGCGCTCGGGGCGTCAGTTCATCGAGCAAAATAGAGGCCCTGTATTGTTGTTGCAGTTGTCGGTATTCGGGGAAATTCATATTGATAGCAGGAAGACCGGCCTGCAGGTAGTCGAAAGTTTTGTTAGCAAGACTGTAGTAATAGCTAAGGCCTGTATTTTCCAGCAGATTGAGTCCCAGCCATGCTTTTTGGCAAAAGGGCAGCAGGTCAGCAGGCGGGATGAAACCCCAGAAAATAACCTTGTCTTCAACGCCCAGCTGTTTGGCCAGCATTTTCAACTCCTTTGTTATATCCCCTTCGCCTACCAGCCACAATACACAGGAGGGCAGGGCAGCCATGGCACGGATGGCCGTCTCGAGTCCCCTTCCTTCATTGAGCATGCCCTGGTAAAGCAGCGGGAGCAAACCCGCTGGCTGCTCACGCACCCGCTGCGCTGTCGACTGCCGGAAGGGAAGGTTGCGCACAACGCCAAAAGGCACATGATATTTTCTCGATAGTATGGTAGCAAGTTGCGGACCTACTGTATAGGCCTTGGCAACGCGCGGCAGCAGACAGGCTGCCAGCAGAGACCACATTCGTCGGACCCAAGGCCGCCGAACAACCTCGGGGGTTTCCGTGAAAAATTCATGTGCGTCGTAATACAAAGGAACACCGTGCCAGCGACTGGCAATATAGCAGGCGAGGAGGGTATCAAGATCAACGGCATTGATGATAGCGGGTTTTTGCCGCAACAGCCACCAGCAGAGCTGGATATTGTAGGCTATGTAAAATAATTT
The DNA here is from genome assembly GCA_964441755.1 of uncultured Saprospiraceae bacterium. GTDB lineage: Bacteria > Bacteroidota > Bacteroidia > Chitinophagales > Saprospiraceae > JAUMBM01. The sequence goes on along the minus strand of CAYTVG010000001.1, from coordinate 176,682 downwards.
ACCCTTCTCCCAAAAAAGCGATAGCCGCCACTGCCGGTAGGGTCGCTCCGGCAGTGGCAGACTGTTATTTTTTCTACGGCCTACCAGCGTCACGTCAAAGCCTGCAGTATACAGGGTGCGGCAGATGCGGTGCATGCGTTGATCCTGACTGAGATCATTGGTGACAGCACAGATAACGTGCCGTTGAGGATGTGAGGCCGGGGGCATACACTAGCGGATGAGGGTGACGGTACCCACTTTTTCAAATTGTTGGCCATTGCCTTGGATAAGGCTTATCCGGTAGAGATATACGCCCTGTGGCAGCGGCTCGCCCCGGCTTTCACCATCCCAGCCCGTATCAATATTGCTGCTCTGGAATAATACGCCTCCCCATCGATCGAGAATCTCCATAGAGTACTCGGTGATTTGCTCACTGGGAGTCTGTGGCTTAAATATGCGGTTGATACCTTCCGGAGCAAAAACATTGGGGACATAAAGTCTTACAGGTTGGCTCAGACAGATGCGATTGGATCTAAGCACACGCTGAAATGTCTTGCCATCGGGTGTGCTGAAGATGACATTGGCGCGTAGATAGTAGCAGCGACTTTCAGTGTCTGTATCCTCAATTTCATCGTCAAAAGTTAGCGCGAGGGAGTCCCCGACAAAAATGATGAGCTCACTGCCATTGGGTTCTATTCTTACTAATTCATAGGATACGAAAGTAAGCAAATCATGGGTATAGGCGGGCCACTGGAGTCTGTTGGTCGCCTGATCTTCCAAAGCAGCACCAGCGAGCAAGAGCGAAGTTATTCGATTGGAAGTTATGGTATTATTGCAGCGATCCTGCGCTGTGACCGTATAGACCAAAATTGTATTGGTATTAGGGGCGGGGTCTGAGAAGAAATTCTGTACGACAAGCGGCGAAGGAAGGGCAAGGTTGATGGTACTGCCAGCAGGTACCTGGCGGTCTATGCGTGCCGCAGTGATGGTAGCCGTTGGATCCCAGATCCATTCTGCGCGTACACTTCCCGTAGGCTCGACATCTGCTCCGAGTCCGTAGATGGCCCGTAGTGGTTGGGTTATGGCTACGGTGAGACACTGTTGACTTGAGCGGGCACGTATATTGCCATTGGATACGGCTTCCACATAGAAACAAATGGTTTGGCCATCGTTGATTTGGTCATAGGAAAAAGAAGTGCCACTGCTGCGCCCGACAGGGGTGGCCTGACCATTGTTATCTACCGTAAATATTTCATAATATGCAATACCCTGCGGCATATTGTTGTAAGCGTTCCAGCTAAGTTGTACGGATGATTCACAGGCATTGGGCGTTGAGCTTGCCAGCAGCATGCTTGTATGCGGATCGCCTACCAGACTCTTATTGCCACAACGATCCAGGGCAAGGACGTAGTAGGTTTCACTGGCCAGCCCGGCATTGGCACTGTAATCTGTAAACGTGAGCGTATTGGCACCGTAGACAGTGTCAATAGCCTGGGTACCGGCTGTTACCACCCGGTTGATGATATAGGCGTATGTCTCAGGGGAAGGACTGGCTTCCCAGCTGACAACAACACCACCGCCCTCCACACTTACCGATTGCATAGGGCCTGCCAACGGTATTCGATTGTCGAGAGTATCGCTGGACAGACGAGGCTGCCCGGGACAATTGTGATCCGACTGCAGGTAGTAGTACCATGTCTGCCCACTGGCAGCGGTATTGAAATAGGTATTGGTACCGGGGTCGGTAATGGTTGCCAGAAGGTTGTAGGGACCGTTGAATTGCGTACTGCCGAAGACCAGGAAGGCGTTGAAACTGCCACAAGGATTGGCTGAAGCTGTCCACACCAATGTATCATTACTTACACACAAAAGATCAGGGGCTGTCACCTGAGCTTTTAAACCGGGATTCAGCAAAAATGTGCCTGCGACAAAGAGCAACAGGTGAAGCGCGAGGGGGGAAATTTTTGTGCTCATGGATTGCAATTTGATTTCAAAATATATAACATCCTTAATGAAAACCAAGTTAAGCTGTATTCGGGATTTTCTCGCCAGGTCTAGTACAGTTCCTTTTTTTGGGGTTTTATCTTCAATGGTCAGGCAGTATCGGCTACGCCCATTCATAAACGCAGAAACACGCGAAAGAAACATCGTTTTTGTTTTCGACGCAAATTCTTCAATACATACTAAGATAGTTTGCCGGACAAAAGAGGCAGCCGGATTTACCCGGGCTGCTCACCCGCCCTGAATTTACGCCAGGCAATTTCCTGGTTGACAAGAATTGCCAGATTGATAAAGAAAAAGGAACCCACTTTGTCTGTTTCAATAAGATCATTGATGATCAGAAAGGCAAAAATGACGACCAGAGAGAGCAAGCTCATGATGACAAGCCGCTGTCTGTCGGGCCGACCTGTCCACCTGTGATAAAGCGTTTCCCCCCGCAGAAGGGTGAAAGAAAATAATGCGATAATTATGAGCAAACCAGGTATCCCCTGTTCCACCAGGGTCATTAAAAAATAGTTGTGAACACCAGAGTTTTCGGGATTTCCACTCACATAGGTTCTGAAACTTGTAACGGTGTGTAAACGATAGAAAGTAGTGAAATTGCCTGGTCCCCAGCCAGTAAGGGGTTTGTACGGCACCATATGCCCGCCTGCAACCCACCGGTACAGCCGCTCCATGGTGGAAATATCTTCCATCTTATAGGTAGCTTCGATCAAATTGTCAAATTTACTGTGGGAGATGGTCTTGTCAAAATTGGGCGCATAGTCGAGATAACGATTGTCCGTAGCAATATAATATACGCCCGCACCTGCTACCAGAATGCTCATTATAAGTACCCACTTCATTGCACGTAACCGTATAACTACGAAGGTGGCTGCAGCAATCAGCAGCGCAACATAGGCAGCCCGGGTGTAAGAAAGGTATATCGCAACCAAATAGAGAAGCAGGCAAAAAGCCAAAAGCCACCAGGTTGCTGAAAACCTTTTGTACCAGCCCATGGCCCCGGTCATCAGTGGGAAAAACAGGGCCATGATGGCAGCATAATTTACGTGGTTGCGCTGAAAAGGGTGTAGTACGCGATGAACATCTGCAAAGGAAAAATTATAAGCTGCATGGCGGATGAGTACAATGACAATTACTATGGTCATTGGCCAGAAAAGCACCCAAAAGAAGCGCCTGACAGCCTTTTCATCCTGTAGGATATGTCCGGCCAGCAAAAAAAAGGTGATGACATACCAGCACTTGGCAAGGGTGAATTTGAGAGAAATGATAAAGTTGCCGGAGAAAAGGGTAGCCAGCAAAAGCCAAGATACATGAACCGCTAACAGCAGACTTATCGGGTGTCTGAAAAAATCTGTGGGATATACGCTGGCATGCCTCAGCAGGTATGTCAGGTAGACTACCATGAGCGCTATAATCAGCGGTTCTGTGGGTATATCTGTCCCCAGACCGTTTGAAAAAGTTATCTCTGTGGAAATGGGGATGCAGGCAAGTAGCAACCAAAACAACCAACTGAAATCAACAACGGACAGGAAAAAAAAAATCAGCAACAGCGGTATGGCAGCTAAAAAGTACCAACCACTGGCCACTGCAGCAAAAACAGAAGCCAAGGTTACGAAGGCCATCAGCCAAAACGAACGGTTTGCAAAATCGCTGTTGGCCCACCGGGCTATCAACTGATTAACCATGGTAAATTTCTCGCCAATTGACGTCCCGCGAAGATTCTAGCAACAGCACGGTTACGACCGCCAGTACAAAAGTGAGGAAGACTGCCGCAAAGACAATAAAAGAACGCTGAGGTCTGGATTTTACAATAGCTACCTGAGGTTCCTCTACAATAAGGATGGCAGGCAGGGCTGATTCCAGAATTGACTCGTACTGGTTTCTCTTGGTTTGCTGGTCGCTGATACTTCTGTTGAGATCCTGCATTTGCTTTTCCATAGAAAGGAAACCTGACATTCCCGTATTGAGTTTGTCAAGCAGACCATTGAATACCCGTTCTTCTTCCACATAGCCTTTGAGCTTGGCTTCGATTTGCGGAATTGAGTCTAAAAAACGTCCCCCTCGGCGGTTATAGGCATCAATTTGTGCCTGTAGATTTTGTATATTGGCCTCTGCCTGAGACTTGCCTGCTGACAGCAGTTCTGTTTGCGAGACAGGATTGAAAATGCTGTAGTATTGTCGCAACTTATACATAGTATCGCTCAGCTGGCTAATCTTCTCCTGCTGATGTTGCAAGTCAATATTGATAGCATCGATGATGCGTACCTGATTTTCTTTGAGAATACGCTGTGCGATTAAGTCCGTTTTTTCCATAGCTGTCGCGGCAATGGCAGCAGCGAGTTCCGGATCTTTATCTTCCACGATAATCTCAATCGCGTCACGCTTGGTTTTGTTGACAGTATACAGGGAGAGGAATTTTTTACGAACCTGGACAGGTGCTTTCTTGTTTTCGCGGTTTATGTCATAATGTTCGTACAAGTTGAAGCTGTCGACAAGGTAGTCAATAAGCTCATTAGATTCGGCAATGGTGAGTAGCCGGTCAATATCCGACTGACCACCGAAGTAGAAAGGTTCCCTCGAGGCTCTGTTGAAAAGCAAATCAGGATTCACCTGATCAGGGCTCAGCGCGAGGAAAGTTGCTTTTGACTCGTAGTAGTTAGGCAAAAATAATACGATGATGGCTGTGCCTATTCCGGCAGCGGCACAAACGCGGACAATCTGGCGCTTCCATCGGAAGATGGACTGTAGTACGCCCAACAGACTATTTAGCTCTCTGTAAGAAGGAGATGATTTCTCTTCTGAAGTCATTGACTGGTTGTTCTTTTTTGATAAATCCAGGGGCGAAGATAAGACGTTATGCCCACTTTTGTCATTATTTAACCCGCTTAAGCATGGGGAGTAGGGTATTATCCAGCAGGCCCAGGGCGATTGCCCAGCCCAGGGCGCAGCAGCCGGCAGCCAACGCCTGCATGAACCAGCCTGCCCAGCCCGTCCAGTGCCAGATCCAGGTGGTTGCAAATACCAATATCCAATACATTACAAGCCGACTTAACCAGCGAATATCAATGGTCAGGGGTACTTTGTATACCGCCAGTAACACTTGTGCTACAAAAACAATCGTTTGCGTGATAAAGGTGGCTTTGGCTGCGCCCAGTGCTCCTTGATCGGGGATGAGTATCATATTGAGAATGCCGTTGAGCAGTGTAGCTAACACAAAGATGATATTCATCTGTCCCAGCTTACCACCTGCGGTAAGCAGCGATCCGTGTACGTAAGCGGCACTCATAGGAATGAAAGAGAGCATCAGCCATCCCATGATTTGTCCGCTGTATGCACTGCCATCGCTATACAGGCTTCTCATGATGGACTCCTGGTGGTACCAGCAAATGGCTGCCAAAGCTACCGAACCCACCCACAGTAATTGAAAACCTTGCCTGACAAGCGGCTGTACAGATTCCTGCGCAGCCAGCAGTCGGGAAAACATAGGGAGCAGTAAGCCGGCAATCAGATAACCGGCAATATTAGCTGCATCCAGCAAGCGAAAAGCGGATGCGTACAAGTCTGCCTGCCGTAATCCGTCCGCCAATAACCGTTCAATCATAATGGCATCGAGCCGGGTATAGAGCGTCATGAGAAAGACAACCAGCGCATAGGGTGCACTTGCCCACAATAACTGTCCAAGCCGCTGCTGATTCCACCGGGGTTTATGCCATGTAATATTTTTTTTCAATATCCAGCCCCCGACAGCAATGGCCAGCAGGCAAGCGGCTGTCTGAGAGATGACAAACCACTCAATTTTAATATGTTCTTCTATAGGCCAGAGCCACAACCAACTGCTACAGATGAGAATTAACAATCCTCTGTCAAATATGGAAAAAAAACTGTCAAGCCTGTACCAGCCCAGGCCGCTGAAATTGGATCTTATGAACAGCAGTGAAGATGAGAGTAGCTGATTGAATGCTACCAACATCAGTAGCCAAAGGCTGAAATTTGTAAATCCCCAGCATGCGCCAAAACACACCACCAACAGCCAGTATACAACCGACAGACCAAATTTTAAGATCAACAAACCTGTAAAATCTGCTCCCGGGAGACCCCCGCTGCGAGCCAGCTCGCGGCTATTGTAGTTTTGTATACCAAAGTCGGCAATTATCTGAAAAATGAAGGCAAAATTATACAAGGTGAAATACAGACCATACTCCCCTGCGGGCAAAGCATTTTGCACACCACGGTCTATACCGAACAAGTAAATTGTCTTAACGAGCAGGTTGAGTACAACGATGAGAGCGGCGTAGCGCGTAAATGACTGGCTCATTAGGAAGCGGAAGTGGGCGCAAAAAGCACGGGGCTAAACGGGATTGTAGGAGGCCACCAATTGCCTGAGGGCTTCAAGATGCTCTTCCTTGGGGCCGTTGCGTCTCCGGCGATTGGTAGTGGTGAAAAATGCATGCTTCTCCAAAAAAGAAACTTGCAGGCGGTTCCATTCCTCAACACTGGAGAGCGCCCGGAACGTTTTCAACTCCTCAAACAGTTTTTGACCGATTGTGTAAAAATCATGTCGACCGAGATAATCAAGGTCAGCATCACATAATATCTGCTCCAGAGGGGATTGAGGAGATTGCGGGATTTTGGTCGCCATGATCATGGAGCAAATGATTTTCACCTCGGCATCACTATACCCGTAGCCGGGGAGGACTTCATGGGCAATGGCGCAGCCATGCTCTTCATGCCGGGTATTGCTGACAAGAAAACCTGCATCGTGGTAAAGAGCGGCCGTCAGCAAAAGTATGGTATCGTAAGGGTTAATTTGTTCCAGTCTGCACAGCTCACGGGTCGTTCCCCATACATCCAGCGTATGTTCAAGGCTGTGGTAGGAATACACCCCCGATAAGTGGTTGCCCAGCCGGTCTACAATATATGCTCTGGCTGCCTGGTAATTCATGTACTTTTGCTTGCTGTTTTTTAGGGCAATCCTGAATACAGAATACTTAACGATGCGCTTCTCCAAATGTTGTTGATCGCGCCCGCCCGATACGCACCAAAGATAAACAATGTATTCTCTTTGGCGAAACATCGTTGACCTGAACCGATGATTTTGGTGTGATGCTTGATCTAAGCTGCCTGCCTCGCCTATTTTGGGGAAAATATTTGATAGCAAATACCGATCTGGCTGCCCCAACGCGTATACTTACTTGTTTGTGCAGGCTGTAGTCGACTGTTACTGTACTGCCCAAAAGGTCTTACATACAGCCGAATGTCGTTGTTGAGGGGGTATGACAGCTCAAGCGCCAGCGACCACGAAACCAACTGTACTCCGGAGACTATTTGCTGACGCGGGAGTCCCACAGGCCGCATAAAGAACTGTCCGGGGGCAGATACCTGTATGCTTGCCTGCAGGGTTTCCAGTTGGTGAAACTCAAAAGCCGGCCCTGCATAGATACCAAGACGCGTTTTCCCCAAAGGCAGATGATACCCTAACAGCAAAGGTAGCTGCCAGGCACGCATTTGTTGATTCGAAGCTACCGCAAAAAAGAGGGTTGTATACGGAGGAGGACTGCTCGCTGTGTTGCGCTGGATTTCGACATTGACGTCAGCATTGCCGTATGGGTTACTAATGGACAGCGAGTAGGTTGAGAGGGCGTTGCCGTCAGGGGTAGTCTGCTCTTGTCCGGGATCAAACCGCCGCCTGTAGCGGCTAAGGCTTGAGAGCTGACCGCTGTAAGTGGACAGACCGGCACTCAGCGACCATTGACCATGGGCATACCGAATACTACCACCCCATTCGTTGCGCCAACTGAGTTTTTGGCGACTTCTGACAGTACTCAGGTTGCCGGGGACTGTTTGTTGCCATGTATAATGGTTGTCTGTCAAAGCAGTATGTAAAGACAGACATAGGCTTCCCTTGCGCCGTTTTTGTGACCATGGCTGCACGTCCAGCGAGGAAGTTGGCCGGCTCAGCAGGTTGGGAGTGTTCTCAAGTCTGTAAATGGAATCATACGATGGATATTGGCTGTTTTCTATTGCTGCAACAATGGCGTATACGTTGTTTGTTGCAGGCATCCCTGTTGCTTCCGGGTTGAGCAAGCCGACCTTGCTTATTGCCTGAAAATACTTCTCAGAGGCACGCACATCATGCATTACAGTCGCTTCTGTGAGCGGGTTCATGGATGTGTGCTCGTATCCTGTGCTTTGTGTTATTTCTGCAGGGAGGGCACTTGTTTTGGGTAAAAACAGTGGGGCGGAAGGTTTCACAGCAGAAGTGCTGAGCTGTTGTGAAGTCTTTTTGGGCAAATTGGGGTTTGGCTGAGCGGCCGTATTGGCAGCAGGTACCACGGATTTTATGGCAGGAAACGTTGTAGCAGCAGCCGGAGAACAATCAAGTGTGACCTGATTGTTGGTACAGGGTGTATTGGTAGCAGTAGCCGGTAGTAGCTGTGGATGAGCCATCGGGACGCTGAGGGCATAATAAACACCACCTACAGAGATGGCTACGAGGAGTCCACCTACCCACCACCAGACAAAACGCCGCCGCACGGGTCCGGGCAAATCATTTTCTATACGACTCCAGAGCCCATCTCCAGGCTGCTGAGCCTGTGAGCTGTCGTTTTCCCAACCAAGCAGGCGATCTCTAAGGGGTGTATTATGTGAAGGTATATTACGTTGCATAATCTAGTTCGTTGTAGAGGACAAATGGCCTAGTGGCAAAATTTTTTTTCGCAGTAAGGCCTTTGCTTTATGAAGTTGAGATTTGGAAGCACCGACAGAAATATCCAGCTGAGCAGCTATATCCTGATGACTGAAGCCATCGACGACAAACAAATTGAATACAGTCCTGTAGCCGTCGGGCAGTGACTGAATAGCCTCCAGCAACAATTGAATAGGAATGTCAAGCAAGTGATTGTCATCTTCTTCATCCGCTGTATCGGCCAGTGTTTCAGCCCCACGCTCATCCATAGCAAACCAGTCAGGACGTTTACGCAATAATTGCAGACAGGTATTGATGGTGACTCTGCGCAGCCAGGCAGTGAGCGCAGCAGGCTGCCGCAGCTGTTCCAAATCTCTGAAAATCAGTAAAAAACTTTCGTGCAGAAAATCTTCTGCCTCTTGCTCATCCCTTGCATAGCGAAGACAAAGCCGGTACAGCGGTGTCCTGTACCTGTCATACAAGGCGCGTTGCGCATGCCGCTCCTGGCGCAGACAACCTGCTATGATTTTGTGATCGTCGTTCAACAAAGTAAGAGCAATGATCGGTTAAACAATCGTATTTATTTCTTGCAGGGTACACATATCGCGCAAGGGTTGCCTGTTCAAGGCAGATAATCTGCGAAAGAGAGCGATCGAGACAGCAACGGTGTTAGCCGGCAAGTATTATCTTTGTGTAATGAAGATATCCCTTAGTATCGCCAGGCGTTATTTATTTGCCAAAAAATCTACCAATGCCATTAATATTATCACAGGCGTGGCGGTGGTGGGTGTTGCTATTGGCACGGCTGCGCTCGTGCTGGTACTCTCTGTATTCAACGGGTTTGAGGACTTATTCATGGGGATGTTCAACAATTTCAATCCCGATGTAGAGATAACGGCCGCTAAGGGAAAAACCTATACGGCCGATGAAGAGATGATTACGCGCATTCAGCTAGGGGTGCAAGGCATAGCAGCCACCTCCCGTGTGCTGGAAGAAGTGGCTTTTTTTTCCTATAAAGATAAGCAAGGCTTTGGAATTCTTAAGGGAGTAGACAGTCACTACACCCGGGTTTCACAAGTTGACCGCACTGTGCGGGAGGGTAGCTTTATGCTCCGCAAAGCAGGTGTTGATCAGCTGGTCTTTGGCCTCGGTATGCGCGACCGATTGGGGGTTGACGTCAGTGATCCTTTTTCTGCTGTGATGGTGTATATGCCCAAGCGCCGGCAGCGCCCGGGTTCACTGGAATCGCCTTTTACTACGCGCTCGGCTTATCCTGCCGGTTCATTTCTGGCACAGCAAGAGGTAGATAATGAGTATGTTATCGCCTCGCTTGCTTTTGTACAAGAGCTTCTTAAATATGACTATACAACTGTCAGTGCGCTCGAGATGCGCGTACAGAGAGGGTATCGGGCGGAGGATGTTGCTGCCGGTATACAACAATTGCTGGGTCCGGACTACGTAGTAAAAGACAGGCGGGCTCAGGAGGAGTCATTTCTGAAGCTGATGCAGGTTGAAAAATGGCTCAGCTTTGCTATTCCCGGGCTTATGATGCTGTTGATATCTTTTAACATGGTAGGTGCTCTTTGGATGATTGTATTGGAAAAGCGGCAGGATATTGCTATTCTGAAAACCATGGGTATGTCAGACCTGGAGGTGAAGAAGACCTTTGTTTATGCAGGCATGCTGCTAACCGGGCTGGGGATAGGGCTGGGGTTTGGCCTTGCCATATTGTTGTATATTCTTCAGAAAACGGTTGGCATTATACAGCTTCCGGGAGAAATGATGATAGACGCATATCCGGTAAGTCTGCGCTGGCGCGATTTTGTGGTAGTGCTGTCAGTGGTGGGTTTCATCGGTTACCTGGCCTCTCTGTTGCCCGCTTCGCGGGCAGAGCGAATGCCTGCTATGTTTAAAGAGGATTGATTGGAGGCACTACACTGCGCGTGGCAGGGATTTGGGCACAATGTTGCAAACACACAGGATATTTCGGTAGTTTGAGATGCCCAAAACTTGACTGCGTGAGATATAAATCAGCTGAACATGCAAATAGAAGACCTTCATCTGCTTGCTGACCAATTGCAGGGCGATGTTTACGATAGTGATCTTTGGCTTTCGATGTATGCCACGGATGGATCTATCTATAAGAAAAGGCCTCTGGCAGTTGTTCTGCCCCGCAATGCGGCAGACATACGGCTGTGTATGGCTTTTGCGCGGGAGCGGGGGCTGGGCATCATTCCCCGCACGGCGGGGACTTCGCTGGCCGGGCAGTGTGTCGGGGAAGGGATAGTTGTAGATGTGTCCCGCTACATGAATAAGATACTGGAAGTAGATACCGAGGCAGGCTGGGTACGAGTAGAGCCCGGGGTTATTCGGGACGAACTCAATTATCACCTTCGGCCAACGGGCTGGTGGTTTGGGCCCAATACGTCAACAGCCAGCCGCTGCATGCTTGGCGGTATGGTGGGCAATAATTCGAGCGGATCAACATCCATAAAATATGGAGTTACCAGAGACAAGGTGATGTCTGTAGAGGCTGTACTCAGCGATGGTTCTACAGCTGTTTTTGGAGCAATATCGCCTGCTGTATTTCATGAAAAACGGCAGGGTGAAAGCCTGGAGAGCAGAATTTATCAGCAGTTGTGGGAAGAACTGAGCAAACCTGAAGCGCAGGAAGAAATTCGGCGTGAATACCCCAAGCCGGGTATACATCGTCGAAATACAGGATATGCTGTAGATGTGCTGCTGAACAGCAATGTCTTTAGTCCGGGAGGTCCTGATATTAATGTTGCCAGCCTGCTGGCAGGCTCCGAAGGCACGCTGGCGTTTACAACAGCCATACAGTTGCGACTTGATCCACAGCCGCCGGCGGCGGAGGTGTTGTTGTGCGCACATTTTTCCAGCCTCGATGAGGCCATGGAAGCTACGCTGACAGCCATGCAGCGATCTCCCTATGCCTGCGAATTGATGGACAAATTTATTCTGGATTGCACGAAGGAAAATATTGAGCAACGCAAAAACAGGTTTTTCATCGAAGGCGATCCGGCGGCCATTTTGATTATTGAGCAGCGGGCGGATACGCTCGCTGAGGCCCGCCAATTGGCGGAGGCAACGATTGACGATCTTCGCAGGGCGGGCTACGGCTATGCTTATCCACTGTTGCAGGCTCCGGATACACAGCGCGTATGGGCGTTGCGTGCCGCTGGCTTTGGTGTGTTGTCCAACGTAAAAGGCGATCGGAAACCGGTCGAATTTGTTGAAGATACGGCGGTGGATCTGCGAGATCTACCTGCCTACATACGGGAATTTAGCGAGCTCATGGCCAGCTACAAACAGCAGACGGTCTATTATGCGCATGCCGGCGCCGGCGAGCTCCACCTGCGGCCTTCCATCAACCTGAAAAGTAGCGAAGGGGTGCGCGAGCTGCGGTCAATCGGGGAAGCTTCTGCGCGACTCGTGAAAAAGTATGGAGGCTCGCTGAGCGGCGAGCACGGCGACGGCCGTGTGCGCGCTGAGTTTATTCCGCTGGTTTTGGGCGAAAAAAACTACGCCCTGCTCAGGCGCATAAAAGGCGCCTGGGATCCCTACGGGCTCCTGAATCCCGGAAAAATCGTGGATGCGCCCCCGATGGATGAGGACCTTCGCTACGAGCAGGATAAGCCTGCCCCAGTATTTGATACGGCTTTTGACTACAGTACCACAGGAGGCCTTTTGCGCACTGTTGAAAAATGTACCGGATCCGGGGACTGTCGCAAACTCACTTTCAGTGGAGGAACTATGTGTCCCAGCTATCAGGCGACGCGACTGGAGAAAGACAGCACCCGCGGTCGTGCCAATGCTTTGCGTGAGATGCTCACACTCAGCACACACGCCAATCCTTTTGAGCAGCCGGCAGTCCGTGAAGCCATGGATCTGTGTCTGAGTTGCAAAGGGTGTACAGCCGAGTGTCCCAGCAATGTAGATATGGCTAGTCTCAAGGCAGAATATCTATACCAGCGCAACAAAGCAGAGGGTGTAAGCCTGCGCAGCAGGGCTTTTGCCAATATTGGCAAAATCAATGCCTGGGCCTCAAAAGTGCCCGCGCTTAGCAATTGGCTGCTTGGCAGCCCGGCGACAGCGGGCCTGCTCAAGCGTGGGCTGGGTATTGCGGCAGCGCGCAGCCTGCCGATGCTGAGTACTGAATCCTGGACAACCTGGTGGAGGAAAGAGGGACGTGCACAGCAAGATAAACTCAAGCCCAAAGGAGATGTGTGGTTTTTTTGCGATGAATTTACGCGATACAACGACGCTCATATTGGGATTGCTGCGGTTCAGTTGCTCAATAAACTGGGGTATAAGGTCAACTATGCTGAGCATCCGCATAGTGGTCGGGCGCATATTTCTAAAGGACTATTGGAAGAGGCGCGAGCGATGGCAGCGGGCAATGTGGAACTTTTTACCAGACTGGGGGTGAGTAACGACCGACCATTGGTAGGGATTGAGCCTTCGGCCGTATTGGGTTTCAGAGATGAATACTCGCGCTTGTTGCGCGGCGATGCGCAGCAGGCTGCGCTGGCGCTGGCGCCACAGGTACTGATGCTGGATGAATTTTTACAGCGCGAAGCAGCTGCCGGACGTATTGGCCCGGACGATTTTACCCGCGAAAGGCGCAGACTTGTACTGCATGGCCATTGCCACCAAAAGGCCCTCAGCGGGCTGACTGCCACGGCTTTTATGCTCAACCTGCCCGCCAATTACGCTGTGGAAATTTTACCTACGGGCTGTTGTGGAATGGCAGGTTCCTTCGGTTATGAAGAAGATCATTACGAACTCAGCATGCAGATCGGAGAACTGGCACTTTTTCCTGCAGTCCGCCAACAAGATGTGGCTACAGTCATCGTGGCTCCCGGTACCAGTTGTCGCCACCAGATTGCTGATGGTACCGGCCGTGAGGCCCTCCATCCAATCGAAGTACTCTGTCAGGCAGCCGTTTAGAAGTGAATAGATGCCGCAAAAAAAATGCTTTTGCAGAAGTGAGGAATAAGTGCTACATTTAAAAGATTATGCTCGAAACAGGAATGCAATGAGTACACTGGTCAGGATGTTGGTAGTAATCTGTATGCTATTGTCCGCAGAGCTTCGGGCTGAGTTTGATTTTGCAGAACTGACGCTGGAAGAGGCTCGACAGCAGGCATCGGCAGAGGATAAGCTTTTCTTTGTTTTCTTTACAGCGGATTGGTGTGTGTTGTCGAAGTGGATGAAGGAAAATACGTTCAGCGATGTTTCGCTGAGTGCTTATGTAGCAGCACATTACCTGCCGGTACGGATGAATATCGACCTGCCGGAGGGGCGGCAGCTGATGGGGCGTTTTGAGGTGGTAAAAATACCAACCCTGCTTTTTTTCAGTGCTTCGGGCAAGCTGCTTGGCAGGATGGAGGATACTTTTGCGGCAGCAGATATGCTGGCCGCACTAAAGGGATATAATCTTCCGGTCAACCACCGCAATGCCTCGGTAGAGGTGGCTGTAGAGGCGCCCGTGCTGGAAAGCCCGCGGCCGGTCTTTGATTCCCCGCCGGCGGCGGCCAGCCAGACGAGTTTTTACAGACCGGCACTGATACCGGAAGGAGGGGGAGATTTAGTAGCTGCAAGATCAAGTGCTGCTTCGTCAACGGCTCACTATACACTGGAGCTTGATAAGCTTTACGGCGATTATGCCGCTGCGGCTACCGATGCCAATCGCCTTGGGTATTCATTTTCAACCAAAGGTGAAGTTAAAACTGTCAGACGGGGAGAGGCAACTTACTATAAAGTGTTGCTGGGATCTTTCGTACAGCGGCAGGAGGCCGAGCGAATGCTGGCTACCCTGCAGCGGGAATATATTTCAGGGACAATCGTGCTGCTGCCTTAGGGCATATTCAGATTTTATGCCGGGGGTAAAACTGGGTGTTTTTTCGTACGTTTTCACGTCTTTATGAGGTATTATCAGTGCTGCGTGACGGAAAAACAGGTTAAAAAACCGTGGAAAAAGAACCCTGGGCGGCCCGGCGGGAAAATCCCGGTTTGTGCCAGAGAGCAGGCAGGTGATTGTGGAAAAGCAGGTGCGATGCGATTATTTACAAACATAGGTATGTTGTGTCAGGTGGGCAGAAAAGGTCTGCCTTTCCTGCGCGGTGCAGATGCCATGGCCACGCTGCCGGTACTGGAAGATGCGTGGTTGTTGGTCAATGAAGGTCGTATCGAAGCTTACGGACGCATGGCCGAGGGTTTACCTTCGGCTGCAGAGGAGATGGATGTGCGCGGGGGCTGGATTTTTCCCGGCTGGGTAGACTCACACACGCACCTGGTTTTCGCTGCCAGCCGTGAGCATGAGTTCGTGGACCGGATACGCGGGCTGACTTATCTGGAGATTGCACAGAAAGGGGGGGGTATATTGAACTCCGCCCGCCGTCTGGCAGAAACAAGCGAAGATGCACTGCTGGAGGGCGCCCGCCGCCGCTTGTCGGCCATTTGCCGACAGGGGACGGCGGCCTTGGAAATCAAGAGCGGTTACGGGCTGAGCGTCGAGGGAGAGCTTAAGATGTTGCGGGTCATCAAGAGATTGCAGGCCGAGAGCCGGGTGGATATACGTGCTACGCTGCTGGCGGCTCATGCCTTGCCGGAACGCTGGCGCACGGACAGGAGAGGTTGGCTGAAAGAGGTAACGGAGGAGTTGATACCTCAGGCAGCATCGGAGGGTCTGGCATCGTACATAGATGTGTTTTGTGAGAAAAATTTTTTCACGGTTGAGGAAATGGTTGAAGTTCTTGAGGTGGGCCGGCAGTATGGTATGCGACCGAAGGTGCATGTCAATCAGTTTAATAGCCTTGGAGCAGTGGCTGCAGGCATTGCGCGGGGAGCTCTGTCGGTAGATCATCTTGAGGTAGTCAATGACGAAGATGTGGCTGTATTAGCAGCTTCGACAACCGTCGCTACGCTGTTGCCGTCTGCACCGTTTTTTCTGAACGATCATTACCCGCCAGGTCGCAGGTTAATCGATGATGGGGCGATTGTTGCGCTGGCGTCCGATTACAATCCGGGATCAAGCCCTTCAGGCAACATGTTTTTCGTGCTGTCACTGGCATGTATAAAGAGTAAAATGCTGCCGGAGGAGGCCATCAATGCAGCTACACTGAACGGAGCAGCTGCATTGGAGTGGACAGGGCAGTACGGGAGCATAGATGTTGGCAAGTTTGCCAGTTTTTTTGTCACAGAACCCATGCCGTCGATTGCCTACTTGCCGTATGCCTTTGGTAGCCAACAATTGCTGCAGATGTACGTAAAGGGGGAACCTTTGGTGTAGGCAGATAATGGCAAGATAGGTCGGACAGCCTACCAATCGCCATTGGTTTGGTGGATAGTTAGGTGTATTCGCACAAATAATGCGCGAGGAGATTGTAATTTTGTGTCTGAATATGCAATTCTTCATTTTGCTGCGTTATGTTACAGTTGCAGCAATATCCCAATAGCTTTTCAAATGAGCTCAATGAGTAGATTTAAGCACGTATTGATTCTGATGTTTGTTCTGGCAACCGGAGCACTCTGGGGGCAAATTCCCCAGCCTATATTTTACTCCGGCCGCCTGGCAGATGATGGGGGCAGGTCCCTCTGCAATAGTTCTGCGGGAACTATCCAGTCTTTCGGACCGTTGTCGGGCCAGAGCAATGATTTCAGTCCCGACACAATCTTCCTCTGTCTGGGGGATACCCTGATGGTCAATCACGCAAACGACGAAGTACTGGTAGGTGACCCTGTACCGACTACAGCAGGGGGTGTAGGGTATGCTTTTTACAACTGCCGCCCGACCGTATCCGGCAGTACGGCAGCGGCCATCGGCATGGATCCCTGCGTGGTGGATACGCCTCCGCCAACGGGTGATTTTTATGTGTATGCAGGGGCCAACAGAACCGGCGACCTGCCATTTTTCAATTCCGGGCAGATTCAGTCGTTTTTCAATATGAATAATCCGGTATTGATGTGGTTTGCTCCCATAACTTTTGATGCTTTCAACCCCGGACCGCCTGCACAGGTGGTATATGAGGGCAATCCGGCGGGCACTTGTGTTGCTGTGAGCGTCAGCGAGGCATTTGCTATGGTTTACCTGAATGCCGTAGAGGTTACTAATATTGTAGTCAATGGATGTGGTGGGACGTTTACAGTGGCAGGGGGCCTGCCACAGTGGGACAACAATGCTGTCTACAATATTAGAATGTACCTTGAAACAGATCCGACGGTGGAGGCAGATATCCGCAGTTTTCAGGTAGGGCATGGGGATCAGGTAGAATTTTTCGTTCCTCAGGCGGGTGTGTACCGCATAGAGGTTGAGGATGGTAAAAGTTGTGGTGGCGGGGCTTTTGTCGATATGGCCAACTGTGAGTCCGTAATCTTCCGTTTTCCTTTTGAAAATGCGTTGCCGGGGCAGAATGTTTGCGTGCCGGTGACGGTAGAAAATGCTGTCGGACTGATTTCCATGCAGTTTACCATGACGTATGACCCTGCTGTTCTTTCCTATACTACGGCACAGAATTTTAGTGCTAACCTGCCAAACCTGAATGCCAGCCTGAATTTTGGCAACGTTCAGCCAGGGGTGCTGACATTTTCATATGATCAGCTGGGGTTGCCCTTTACCTTGCCCAATGGGGAGGAAATGTTTGAGCTGTGTTTTGATGTAATTGGGCAGGTCGGGGATTACAGCCCGCTCGGATTTACAGGTTCACCAACAACGGTTGAGGTTGTAAATATTTTGCAGGGCGAAATCGGCGCGATTTTTCGCAACGGTCAGATAAATGTATCCGCTAAACCGCTGTTTAGCTTTTTACAGGCAGACAGCCTGACTTGTCCTTCTTACGATGACGGGAGGATAACAGCTACTTTTGGTTCTGGTACGCCTCCTTACAGGGTAGAGTGGAATACAGTGCCGTTGAGCGGGCCTAATAACGGGCCTGTGATCATTGCTGAGGAAGGGGGGCAACTGGTGCTGGATAATCTTCCGGCAGGTAAATATCAGTTTTGGATTGCTGATTCCGGGACGCCTGCTATCGAAAGCAGAGATACGGTGGAAGTATTTGCCGGTCCTGATTTAGGGGCAACCTTAGTGCTCACATCTCCTAGCTGTAACGGGCTAAGTGATGGGCGGGTAGAGGCGATTGTTACACTGGATGGGGTCGTTGTTGCTGATCCTGCAGACGATTTTACTTTTCAGTGGAATGTCAGTGGTGTGGGAAATATTTCCGTATTGAACAATATGCCCTCGGGCCCCTACAGTGTGACCATTACAGATAATAGTGGCTGCTTGGTGACAGCCAGCGGCAATATGTCGCAGCCTCCACGCCTGCGATTACTGGCTAATAGTACTTTTGTGCAAAACGCTACCTGCTCAGGTTCGCAGGATGGTTCTATATCAATTACGGCCACAGGAGGTACGATCACCACTTCGGGCAGCTACCTGTTCGAATGGGATAATGGACTGGGAAGCCTGAACGCAACAAGTGCAACAGTTGCTAACCTAAATCCGGGTACCTATTGTGTGACTATTTCTGATGACAATGGTTGTAGCATTCAAGAGTGTTTTACTGTCGGTGCAGTCAAAGTGTTGTCAATTAATGCTGCCATCACGGATGTTACCTGCTTCGGCAATACGGATGGACAAATCTTTATTTCGGGTGTTACAACCGGTGCACCGGCTGCCACGCCTTACACATTTAACTGGAGCGCTTTTGCTACACCTCCCGTCAATACCTCAGTTACGAGTTCATTGACGCAGTTGCCTCCCGGCGTTTATACCGTTAGCATGACAGACGTAGGTGGTTGCAATATTTCACAAAGTTATACGGTAGAAGAACCACAGCCATTGGTAGCCACTGTACTTCAGCAGACCAACGAAACCTGTTCAATCGGCAATGATGGCCGTGTGGTTATGCAGGTTAGCGGGGGCAATTACCCGTATCAGTTCAGTTGGTCACACGATGGTAGTAATACAGATTCTATTGCTGCTGGTTTGTCGGCAGGAACATATACTTTTCAGGTGACCGACTTCAATAATTGTACGACTACACAGTCGGTTACGGTTTTGGCACCTACCCCGCCAGCCATAGTTTCACTGGCAGATGATTCGGTTACTTGTCCTGAAAATACAGATGGTGCGTTGACAGTAGTAGCAAGTCCCGGGGCAGCACCTATTGTTAGTTATACCTGGAGTAACGGGGGTAATGGAACGACAATCAATAATCTCAGTCCGGGAACCTACATAGTGACTGTTACTGATCAGTCTCAGTGCCGGGCCATCGATACAGCACAGGTATTGTCGCCTGCACCGCTGGTGCTGGACAGCTTCTCTCTCAGGTTGCCTGACTGTCCGGGTTTTTCCAACGGTCAGATAACGGTTTTTGCCAGTGGGGGGACAAGCCCGTACACTTACCGGTGGTCAACCAATCCGGGTGTACCTACAGCCATCAATCCGCTGCCTGCACTGGCTGCGGGCAGCTACAGTGTTACCGTACAGGATGCCAATGGTTGTGCTCCGCTGGTGGCCAGTGTTGTCCTTCCGGATCCTCCGTCAATCACAGGTAATTTTAGCAATATAACCGGGGTTACTTGTCCGGACAATACGACTTGTAACGGACGTGCTACCTTTGTAGCTAGTTACAGTGACGGGACGACAGGTCTTTTCAATTATAGCTGGTCTTCCGGAGAGACATTTAATCAGGTAGCGTCTTCGACAGCTACACAGCTTTGCCGGGGGGCGCAGTCCGTAACCGTGAGCGATGGTGTGTGTGGCGTAGTATTTCAAAACCTCACAATTCCTTCACCTCAGGACATCACCGTCAATGTGACGGTAGACAATGTCAGTTGCAATGGAGAGTCGGATGGTACTGTAACGCTTGCACCTGCAGGTGGTACTGCTCCCTACAATTTTCTATGGCCCGCAACGGGCGCCAATACGGCAACCGTGGGTAACCTCACTGCAGGTACCTACAATGCAGTCGTGACAGATGCTAATGGCTGTAGTCGCATACAGGTTGTACAGATCACCGAACCAGATGCACTGGAACTGACACTGGATCAGATACAGACGACTCAGTTTGTATCCTGCAGTGGTCAGGCCGACGGAGTTATCGCGGTAGTAGTCAATACGGGTGCCAATATCAATCCATTGGGGGCTTCTCCTTTTAGCTGGTCAGGCAACGTGGCTCCTTCCAACAGCAACATTGCTTCAGGTCTGGATGCCGGTTCTTACTCGGTCACTGTCACAGATATTGAGGGATGTCAGGATGTGCTGACCTATACCATCAGTGAGCCGGCTCCGATTATTTTTAATCTGAACCCGATTGATCCGCCGCAGTGCTTTGGTGATGCAACCTTCCTTTCCATCGATACAGTCTACGGGGGGGCAGGCAGTAATCTGTTGGATTATACGTTTATGATTAATAACAATGGGCTCAATTTTCCTGTAAATCAACCAGCGACTGTTTTTGCGGGAACTATCACCGTCAGTGTTGAAGATCTCAATGGCTGTATAGCCGAAACGCAGATAGATATTCCTCAGCCGGCACAGATAGTTGTTGAGTTGCCAGAGGAGGTAGTGGTTGAATTGGGAGACAGTACTGTGCAACTGCAACCCCTAATTAGTCCTGGCGGCAATTATACCTATGACTGGACGCCTGCTACCTATCTGAGTGGAAATAATATACGCAACCCGTTTGTTTATCCCGGCGGGAATATTGAGTACTCACTATTGGTGACCAATGAAAATGGTTGCCAGGCGGAGGCAAGCGTATTTGTTTCGCTGGATGCAAACCGGAATGTGTATATTCCCAATATATTTAGTCCCAACGAAGATGGTGTTAATGATGATTTTCGGGTATTTACCTGCCGGGGCGTGAAATCAATCAACTATGCGAGGCTGTACGATCGCTGGGGTGGTGTCGTCTATGAGTCTGCAGATCTGGTGCCTAGTTGCCTTGATGGTGTAAAACTGTGGGATGGGCGTCGCGCAGGTGATCGATTGCCTTCGGGTGTGTATGGGTATATCATTGAAATAACGTTTTTGGATGATGTAACCTTGCTTTATCGCGGGGATGTTACGGTAGTGAGATAATAGCAGTTGATAAATCAAAAAGATAATAACGAAGCCCATTTTTTGATTTTTCTCAAAAAATGGGCTTCGTTTACAAGGTGTTTTGGTTGCTACAGCAGCCAAAACACCTTGTAAACGAAGCTTGCCTGTATACGACAAGAAGTTGAGGTTGGATGCTAATCTGTTCTGGATTTCAGAAAAAAATAAGCAGTAGCTGATTGCCTGCTGCCGCTGTATCAAACAGTTGTTACGGCCGCATTTGTATCGTTTGGAAAATAGTTAATATGGGTAGATTAGGTAGCTATATGTGCATTGGGCTATTGACTCTCGTGTCGGTAGCAGCCGCTGCGAGCCCAAAAGACACAACAAGCTATGAACTTATAGGTATAGAAATTAGTGGACTGAAAAAGACCAAGGAGGCTGTTGTCAGACGTGAACTGCCATTCAGAGAAGGCGATAATATCGAAGGTGAAGCCCTGATGGATAAGCTGGGTGAAGGGGAGCGGCAGCTCATGAATACAGGACTTTTTCTGACAGCACGAATCCATTTGGCGGTCATTGACTCTACGGCAAAACAGATTTCTTTGGCCGTTCTATTACAAGAGGCCTGGTATATTTATCCGATTCCGTTGGTAGAACTGGCTGATCGAAATTTCAATGTTTGGTGGGTAGAGCAGGGGGCAGCACTCAACCGGATCAATGTGGGAATTCTCTTTACGCACAATAATTTTTCGGGTTGGAATGATGAGTTGAAAGTAGGCACTAAGTATGGCTATACCCAGAGTGTAAGTTTAGGGTATCGCTTTCCGTATGCCAATGAAGCCCAGACTTTGGGGGTTTTTAGTGAGATGTATCTGGCCAGAAACAGGGAAATCAACTATGCTACAGAGGCAGACAGGCAAGCTTTTTATCAAAGTACTGCAGATTTTATTTATTGGCGATCGCGCCTGACAGGAGGGCTTATTTACAGGCCACGCCTGTATACAACACAGGAGTGGGCTCTTACATATTATAACAATCGCGTTGATGAGGCAGTCGCGGAGGAATTGAATCCTTCGTTCCTGGGCGGAGGGCGGGTACGGCAGCAATACCTGAGTCTTCGCTATCGCCTGCAGTATGACCGGCGCGATGTATGGCCCTATCCATGGAGGGGGCACTATCTTTCGGCAATGATCGAGGCTGATGGAATGGGTATATTTCCTGATCGAAGGGATTTGACGATTTATGGCCAGGCGGAGAAATATTTTCCTTTTTCAGAAAAAATGACTACAGGGTTTTCACTGAGAGCTAAGTGGTCACTTATCAGAGAGCCCCAACCATACAATGATAACAGGGCATTGGGCTTTGGAGAGAGCTATCTCAATGGTTACGAATATTATGTGATTGACGGCTTAGACATGGTGCTTCTGAAATTAAATCTTCGGTATCGGTTGCTGAGTAGTTTTCTCACTTTTGGAGAAATTGTACCATTTCCCAACCTGAGGCGTATCCCCCTGCGCTTATTTGCCAATCTGACAGGAGGCTGTGGTTATGTGAATGCGCCCTTCGCAGAAGAATCAAATACACTACCTAACCGACTGCTATGGGGAGGAGGACCGGCCTTGGATGTGGTTTTTTTTTACGGAACTACGCTGCAGTTGCAATACAGTGTAAATGATCTGGCAGAGGGAGGCTTTTTTGTTCATTTTAAATTTAGCATTTGATATCAGGGTAGATTTACTTTCCTTTGTAGATGAAGAGGTAAAGTTTGAAAAATAAATACTTATGCAGGTTATCGTTTTTGGAAAGCAATATAAGCGGCAGGACTTGCCCTACATACAACAACTTTTCAACTGCCTGCACCAGCAGGGGATTGCGGCATACGTATACCAGCCTTATTTCAATAAAATCAAAGAAGATGTTCATTTCCCACGCGAAGTGGGCATATTTGAAGGTTATCTCGACTTTAGTGTCCGGCGTTTTGATTTTCTGATTACACTGGGCGGCGATGGTACCATACTGGAGGCCGTAACCTTGGTGAGGGACAGCCAGACACCCATTGTGGGGATCAACCTTGGACGTTTGGGTTTTTTGGCAACTATAGAAAAGCACCGCATTTCTGAGGCTATGCAGCTTTTGTGCCGATCCAATTATGTAATCGAAGAAAGGAGCATGCTTTACCTTGAGAGCAATTTACCGCTTTTCGGAGAGACGCCCTATGCCCTCAATGATTGCACCTTACTGAAGCGTGATACCTCCAGTATGATCACTGTCCACACCTTTATCAATGGAGCTTATCTTAACTCGTATTGGGCTGATGGACTCATTGTGGCGACGCCGACGGGCTCTACTGGCTACAGCCTCAGCTGTGGGGGACCCATTATTTTTCCTACTTCCGCCAACTTGGTTATCACGCCGGTGGCACCTCACAACCTGAATGTGCGGCCGATCGTCATTAGTGACGGCTCAATTATTTCTTTTGAGATTGAGGGACGGGCCGAAAATTTTCTCTGTACCCTCGATTCCCGATTTGAGACCGTGACAGCAGCACATCAACTGGCGGTCAGACGCAACGGGTTTCCAATACGCATCGTACGGCTGGAAGACATAGGTTTTATGTCAACGCTTCGTGCAAAAATGCTGTGGGGAGAGGATCGCCGGAATCACTAGGGGATTCACAGGGAGGAGATGTGAATAAAATAATCAACAGATAAATAAATGATCGCTACTATCGAAGAGAGAGGGTATCGATGGCGGGTTGACCTGGGGCGGCCGCTGGATATAAGTCTGCCACTGCATGCGGATGGACAAGGAGTGAATTGTTTTTTTGCGCCGCTGTTTGAGGTAAGTCCTGTGATAGCAGGTTCGTTTATTGGATCGACACAAGCCGGAGGTCTTGTAAATTTCATGAATGTGCGCATCAATCCCCATGGGAACGGAACACATACCGAGTGTGTCGGGCACATCGCCAGTGAGATCTATACCATCAACCAACAATTGCGAAATTTTCATCATCTCAGCCGCCTGCTGACGATCTACCCTGAACGTCAGGACAACGGAGACAGGGTGATAATGCGCCATCAATTGGCGGAGGCCTTAGTGCCGGGGGAGACTTCTGCGGTCGTTATTCGCACGGCTCCTAATGATGATTTTAAAAAAAATACCAACTACTCAGGAGCTAATCCACCGTATTTACACCATCAGGCAGCAAGTTTGCTGGTTGAATATGGCGTTGAGCATTTACTTCTGGATTTACCCTCGGTTGACCGGGAAGAGGACGGGGGAGCGTTGTTGGCACACAAAGCTTTTTGGCAATACCCTTGGGCTCCACGCACAGCGGCTACGATCACAGAGCTGGTATATGTGGCTAACCATATTCCGGACGGGCTGTACTTGCTGAGTCTTCAAATAGCCAGCTTTGAAATTGATGTGAGCCCTTCAAAGCCAGTTTTGTACAGCTTACTGCCAGATAATGCATGAATTGTTTTATCATTGCAGCATAAATAAGAATAACCATTGCCATAACCGAAAAAACAAAAAATATGTTGCGCTACTTAGCGGTACTGTTAAACATGTTGTTGGCCGGCATATCCTTGCTGGCGCAGCTTCAGTCTCCAAATCAATTTCTGAGACATCAGCTGGGGGAAATGTATACGCCCCACCATCGCGTTGTCGATTATTATGAGCATGTTGCAGCTAACAGCTCCCATGTCAAATTGATGAATTATGGGCATACGGAGGAAGATCGGCCTCTATTACTGGCGGTGATTTCGAGCCCTGAGAATTTAGCCAAAATAGATGCAATCAGGGAAAATAACCTGCGAAGAGCCGGACTGCTGCCTGGTAAACCTGATCCGGCATTAGATCGGGCAATTGTGTGGATGAGTTATACGGTCCATGGCAATGAGGCACCAGGGACTGAATCCAGTATGCTCGTCTTGCATGATCTCGCCAATCCTGACAATAAGGAGATGCAGGAGTGGTTGCGCAATACAGTCGTGCTTATTGATCCTTGCTCAAATCCGGATGGTTTCGACCGATATACTCACTGGTTTAGAGGGGTTGCTAATCGCTGGCCTAGCGTGGCTACACGTACAATAGAGCATGTCGAACCTTGGCCCAGAGGTCGGGTCAATCACTATCTGTTTGATCTGAATCGCGATTGGGCCTGGCAGACGCAGGTGGAGAGCCGGCAAAGAATAGCGCAATACCGACAGTGGTTGCCGCATGTACATGCTGATTTCCACGAGCAAGGCTATGAAAGTCCCTATTATTTTGCACCGGCTGCACAACCTTATCATGCCTATCTTACCGACTGGCAATCTGACTTTCAGCAGGTGATCGGAAAAAATCACGCCCGGTATTTTGACCAGAAGGGATGGTTATATTTCACGCGTGAAGTATTTGACCTGCTGTACCCAAGCTATGGGGATACCTATCCGATGTTTTCGGGAGCCATTGGAATGACGTACGAACAGGCTGGTAACAGCAATGGCGGCCGGGCAATACAGCTGTCTAATGGGGATACACTAACGCTTGCAGATCGGGTAATTCACCACTATACAACGGGTATCAGCACAGTGGAAATATCAAGTAAAAATGCCGGCGAATTGGTCAAAAATTTTGAAGGCTTCTATGATCGCTCACAAAAAAATCCCGTTGGTCCTTATAAGACATATGTGATTAAGGGAACCAATCCCGAGGGCCGATTGAAGGCGCTGGCTTCTTTGTTGGATCTGAACGGGATTCGCTATGGCCGCACGTCCAGCCGCAGTAACCTGCGCGCTTATGATTACGAGACCGGGCAGGAAGCTAGCATTTGGGTTGAGCCCGGGGATATGATCATTTCGGCCTACCAGCCCAATTCAGTGCTTGCGCAGGTGCTGATGGATCCAAAGACAGAGCTGGTAGATTCCATGACATATGATATTACTGCCTGGAGTTTACCGTATGCCTATGGGCTGCAGGCTTATGCGAGTACAGCAACGGTTAAAGCGGAAGAGCCGTATACATTTGCTGCATTTAGAAACCAGGTTGCAGAAAATAACGAGCCCTACGCTTACATTGCGCCCTGGCAGTCCATGCAAGATGCAAAATTTTTATCTGAGGTGCTACGCTCAGGTTTGATGGCTCGTCGTAGCAGCGGGGCTTTTACCATTACGGGAAAGCGTTTTGCAGCAGGAAGTATAGTGATTAGCAGGGCAGATAATCGCAAACGAGCAGATTTTGACCAACTGATGCGCAGTTTGATAGCCAAACACCAGACGGCTGTGCAGGCAGTGAGCTCAGGGATGAGCAGTGAAGGCGCTGATTTGGGATCTGAGTCGTTCAGGCTGATTTCCATACCCAAGATTGCCGTGTTGGGTGATGAACCTACCTATTCTTACGAGTTTGGGGCCGTATGGTTTTACTTTGAGCGCCAACTTGAGTATCCTGTGGATGTGTATCCGGCACGGCAGTTGAGTCAGTTGCCGCTGGACGATTATAACGTCCTAGTGATGCCTGAAGGCTACTACTCGCTCAGCAATGATGAGCGTACCAAGCTCAGCACATGGGTGAGGAAAGGCGGAAGGCTGATTGCCGTCGGTGATGCTTTGCATGCTTTTGCCGGAGAAGCCGGATTTGGCCTGGCAGAGGCAGAACCTTCTGAAGAGAAAGGCGCTGAGAATGTACAAAACCGCGAGCCTTATGCAGGGCAGGAGCGGAGAGCTATCAGTTCAATCAACGCAGGAGCTATTTTCAAGGTAGATATGGATGAGACGCATCCGCTGGCTAGTGGCTTGGGCGGTAGCTATTTTTCTTTGAAGACGAATACACTGGCCTACAAGCCGCTCGAAGAAGGCTGGTCTGTAGGGGTACTCGACAGCAAGCCCGAGATCATTGGCTTTGTTGGCTACAAAGCAGTTGAAACGCTCAAGAATACCCTGGTGTTTGGTGTAGAAGAAAAAGGCCGGGGCAGTATCGTATACTTGGTAGATAATCCGCTGTTCAGAGGCTTTTGGGAAAATGGAAAATTGCTTTTCAGCAACGCCGTTTTTTTTCAATAGTGTAAGCGAGTAGTCTTGTGGGCTCTATGGATGGCAATGATGGCTATCCATAGAGCTCATAAATGAGTTGGCTCTTATCGTAGCCCATTTTTCCCGCCAGATTGCCTACGGCTTCGTCAATCATAGCTGTCCATCCGCAGAGGTAGAATTTGATGTCCTCCCTTTTAGGGGCATAGTCACGGGTATAAATGTCGTGTACGTAGCCAGAAAATACAGGGAAAGTAAACTGCTTCGGATCGAGATTCTCCTCTCTTGAAAGTGCTACTGAATAGCGAAAGCCGGGTAGACTCTGCTGCAACGACTCAAATTCCTCCCGATACAGGATACCGTCAGTGTATCGGGTGCCAAAAATGAGGTGTATGTTTTTGTGCGCTATTTGCCTGCGTACAATATCCTGCAGCATGGCGCGGAAGGGTGCGACCCCGGTGCCCGTACAAATCATCACAACATCATTATTGAGCTCGTCCGGCAAAACAAATCCGCCATCAGGCTGCTTACATTTGATGATGTGCCCGGGTTGTACCTCATCAAACAGGTAGGTGGTAGCAAGCCCGCCTTCCAGTCGTACAATGCAAAATTCGAGACAGTTGCTGCCATCCGGGGCGCTGGCAATGGAATAGCTGCGCCACCGTTGTAGTCTTTTTTCACCTACAGGCAAGTCCATGGTCACAAACTGACCAGCCTTATATATGATTTCTCCCTGACTTGGATCCACTTCCAGCCAAAATCGCCGGGTTGTAGGGCTTTGCTGCTCTATCCGGACAACTTTACCTTCATACCATTTCGTAGGCATAGTACAAGTGTATTCTGTTTGGTAAGAGGGAGAATGTGCCGGCCAAACGAAGCTGCCTTCTACGGCACGAAAAATGTCTGTCGACCCTATAACTCCCACCTGTGTCGAATAGATAAACAGCCAATATTAATTTTCGTTGAATGGGATATGTACTACTCGACAGGGTTATCCGGGACAAGTAGTTCATGGCTTTTTTTGTACTTACGCACGATAGCGCGTATGGCCCAAAAACTAAGGACGATTATCCAGGCCCAACCGGCGATAAGTACGATGACGGCCAGCGCTTCATTGCCCGAACAGGACAGGTTGCAAGATAGGGCAGCCACGAGCACAGTCAGAATGAAAGCAACAATGATGGTTAGTATTATCAATGCGATACTACCGCCCAGGCTTATTGTCCCTTCCTGCTTGGCAGCGCGGTACAACTGACGGCTTTCCCGGAAGGAATCGCGAATTTTTGTGCGCACTACTTTGAGAATACTCCCGGTATGCTGGGGGACAGGTTCGCGCAGTGCGATGGTGCGGGCAGTAAAAATATTCGCATTGGATGATATGGGTTGCTGTGCTACTGCCATCAGGTGGATGACAAAAAAAGCGGTGCTGGCGATAACAAGCAAAAAATCAAATGTCTTTTGACGAAAATAATGAGTTGTATCTCCCTTTCGGCGCCATGCACGGAAGGGGTAAAAGGCTAGTACAAGAACAATCGCGATCAGCAATGGTGTTCTCCAAAGGGGAGACAGGTAGTAGTCCTGTTCAAACAGCAGACAGGCCAAAAAGGTAGTATTGGCCAGAATAGCCAGATGAAGGATGACCAAAGCACCCCAACTTTTTCGGGGGTTGCTATTGGCCCAGCGTGAAATGGTTATCATAACGGTAGTATTACTGACTGATCTGTCGCAAACTACGTTTTTTAAACCACATATTCAACCAAAACAGGGGATTGACAATTTTTTTTCGATAATCAAAATCAGTGTACATGCGGCTAAACACGTTGACCATGCCCGGATGGTTGGCAATGAAGGTTGTAATGGGGTTGGCAAGCCAGGTATGTTCCATTAGTCGCTGTAACCGATAGCTAAGACGCATTTCTGAGCGAAGCACTCTCTCAATGCGTACGTCATAAGCATGCAGGTAGGCTGCATCAAACCGGTCATCAGCCAACGACTTGGCCGCTAGTTCAGCAGCAATCCAACCGCTGTAAAAAGCATTGCCAATACCCTCTCCCGTGAGAGGATCAATCAGGTGGCCGGCATCTCCCAACAACAGAAAATGATCACCGGACAGAAGCCTTTCTTTTGAGCCCAGCGGTAGCCCGTAACCGGTAATTTTTCCTTCCAGCCGGGCATGGGCAAATCTTTGCCGTATGGTGGGGTTGTTTTCAATCACTTCTGTCAATAGTTCCCGAAGGTTTAATCTTCGTTTGGACACGATATCAGAGCGAACCCCCAGCCCCACATTGGCCATGCCATTGGGGAGCTTGAATAGCCAGAAGTAGCCGGGGTTTAGTTCTTGTAAAAAGTGGAGTTCAATGAAGTTGTCATCGTGGAAACCGGTGACGCCCGAATAATAGGCGCGCACGGCAGCTGCATGATGATTTGGATCGACCTCCAGACCCGCCTGTTTTCTGCTGAATTGTGAGTGTGCTCCGTCTGCAATGAGAAGCAACTTACAGTGGGATTCGAACGCTCCGTCGGCAGAGCGAATTTTCCAGCCATGGGCAGTACGTTCGTAATCTGTGATTTGTATGCCTGTTCGGAAGTCTATGTCAGAGCGTTTTTTTACTTCCTGAATCATGAAATAGTCGAAGTCGAGCCGCTTGCTCACATAACCTGGAGCCTGTTCAGTCGACTTGTTGTAGCCCGGTGAAAAAGGTAGTTCTATGAGGCGACCGGTAGGAGGAAAAAAACGAACTCCCCAGCTGTCAACGGGCTGAAAATCGCGTATGAACCTTGCCAGTATATCAGGGTCTAACCGATTGAGTAACAGAGGAACCTTGCCACTAAGCGCATCGCCGCATATCTTGTCGCGGGGGAAAGTAGCTTTATCAATGAGCTGACAAGGGATGCCAAGATAGCTCAGCTTGAGTGCAGCATACGTGCCGGCCGGGCCGGCACCAACAATACAAATGTCGTATTGACCCATGTGAAGGATTTTTTCTGGCAGTACTGAATTCATCGGCACAGCAGCCAGCTTGTTGGCCGATTTAGGTATATGAAATCAATAAAGCTTACTTTTTTATCCACTGCTGCCAGCCGTTGGCCGCTTCTGTATGCCAGCGCAGTAAATACTGACCCGGGGCTAATTGGCGAATCGGTAAACTGACGGTTGACCCTGCGACAGGGATGACTGTAGAGAGAACGAGTTTCCCAAGCATGTCGAAAATTTGAATGCCAACCTGCGGCATCCACCCGGTATTTGTCCATTGTAATTGTAGTTCATGTCCTGCGGGGTTGGGGAAAAACGACAGGAGTACGGGTGTTGTCTCTGCGTAGCTGAGGCCGGTAGGTGTTTCAATTTCAACGATATTGCTGTAAGCAGACGTATCTCCGGCAGCATATGCACGAATGCGATAACGAAACAGCATGCCGCCGGAGAGGATTTGTTCGTCATAGGATGTTGTGTTCGCAGGCAGGTCAGCGAGCAGTCCAAAATCGCCTGTGTTTCCGGTGGCTTTTTCCAACAAGAAACCCGTTTCTGAAGGGTTATTGTCAATCCAGCTGAGTTCGTAGCTTCCTCCGGACTGTGCAGTGGCAGAGAGCTGTGTAGGTGGCAGAAGCATTGAGCAGTCATTGTCGATAAATGCTGCCGTTTGCTGCCTAAGGTCCGGTAGCAATGGGTAGAAAGCATCGCCGGGACAGGAAGTAGAACAGCCGTCCTTATGGCCGGCAATGTGTGGAAGCAGGATGCCCGAAGAGGCGTGCAGGGCCTCTCCCTGCGGGGGGATGCCTGCATCACAGGATTTCCAGGCCAACAATCTGGCAAGCGTATTGCGCGCCAAGTCCGCAGGTACTTGATTTGTGTAATTGCCAAGCATACATATTCCTGCTGTACCGGGATTGCGACCGCAAAAATGAGCCCCTGTAATGTTATTGCCCCGCCCCACATAGGCATTGCCCTGTGGGTCAATGAGCCAGTTGTACCCGATATCAGCCCAGCCATTGGTGTTGACATGAAAATCCCATATAGATCTTACGACTGCTGACCAGTCACTGGCCGTATTGGTGCTGGCTGCGTGGTGTACAATCAGATGTGTGACTTGCGTAGTGACGGGATTGGCAGCCGGAGGGCAATCGCCGGCGGAGCACCATTGTGCCCTGTTGATGAAACTAGGCTGGGGGCACGGGCAGGAAGCGGGTATCGAGGGCTCTGCAGGAGAATTTAAAGCGGACCGGGGACTATCTCCAGGACTATAAAAATGGGCACTAAGTTGCATGGGATAGGTTGCAGAGCCATAGCTCCGCAACTGGTAGTAGCGATGCTCTTTGGCTGTAAAGCCTAACTCACTGATTACTCGTTCCGGATTGTGGGTGTCCTGATTGATTTTATTCCAGTCTGTCCAGTGGCGATTATCGACAGAAAAACGAACTTCAAGAGAGCTGTAAGGAGTATTTTCCCAACGAAATGAAAATGCAATGAAGGGAGCCGGATTGGAAAAGGAGAGTGAGTCTGTTACAACAACAGCCTCATGGCTATTGGGGATGTAGTGCAACTTTACCAATCGCTCCGATTGCGCAAAGAGCAGTAGATGTCCCAGTAAGCAACAAAATAGCGACACCAGCTTACCCATCAGACGAACGTTTACAGAGATGAAGAAACAGAGGTAGCATAGGCCTCCCAAGTATCAAACCATTCATCCAGCTCATCAAAATTTTTATAACCTGTTCTCTCTTCTGATCCGCCCCGAAGGTGGAAGCCATGGACAGCTGTTTGTTTCCATAATTGTATGGCTGTAGGGCCATCAGTGGCCGTTTCGATCAACACGGGGTATAAGCTAGCCCAATTAGTGAGTTGAGGTAAGGAGAAAGGTTTACCTTCTATAAGGTCGGTCATGGTAATACCTCCCTTTGCATAGTTAATGATGAAAAAATCGACAAAAGGACTGTATTCCTTAAGCCACGCAGTTACAGCCTCTACCTGATCGTCAGTACTGACGACCCACTCGACAAAGACTGTCACTACACTTTCAGACAGCACTGAAAGCTCCTGGAGGGGATAAAATTGATCCACCTGTACGGCATCAAGTGACAGGCTACCAGCAATGGTTAGTATATCTTTGGCAGAGGCCAGACCAAATTCACCACAAATACCCGGACCGTCAACCCATTCGCGGATGGCCGCTACCTGGCGATTGGTCATGGCTTGCGCATCAGTGGCGTCCAGACTGAAGCCCAGCCAGCTAACATCGCGGGCTGCGAAGTAGCGGGCATCCGTAAGATGAGAAATAGCACCAGCTTTGATTTGTATGGGGTACATAATATTGTATGAAGCGTATATTTGAAATGAAAATCGGCAGCTTTACAGCAGTCAAATCTAAATGGCAGCATGAAATTATTAAAAAAATGGGCAAACAACTGAAATTATTTATTCAAGCGCTACCAGAAAAACGTATCGCTAAGTTTTATTACCTTTAATGTTGTACAGGCTGATTACTGCCGGCAGTAATTAATTACAGATAAACATATGCAATATGAGCATTGGCATTACACTCGCACTACCTACAATGATTGCGGGTTTAGCATATACAATCTGGCGTATTAGCCGGCGTATATGGTGGACCTACCAGCACGTCGATGAGGAGACTATGCGTTATTTTTGGACACAGCGTCTAAAGAGTGAGTCTCCTGATGAATACCAGCGTGTCATCGACCATTTGGGTGTTTGTAGCCATTGTCGACAACTGCTGGATGATATAAAAAATGAAAAACTGATTATCGAGCAGAAGCGCATTAGCCGGCGTTTTTAATGGGTTTGCCGGCTAGATAGTGTAGCCGCCATCCGCAACATATACCCCGCCTGTACAGTAGGAACCTGCTTCAGACGCAAGAAACAAGGCGAGGCCGGCGATTTCTTCGGGCTGGCCAATACGACCCAGCGGAATTTGCCGGAGCATAAATTTCAGCATGTGCTCATTATTCCAAAGAGGCTCGCTAAATTTAGTCTGTATAATTCCCGGGCAGATGACGTTGGCCCGGACACCGTATTGAGCCCATTCGCGAGCCATCACTTGTGTCAGTGAAATAAGTGCTGCTTTGCTCACGCTGTAGATGCCGAGCTGTGGTTCCGGAGATAGGCCACCAATGCTGGAAATATTAATCACAGAGCCGCCGCCTCTTTTTTTTAGGTAAGGAAGAGCCAGTTTTGCCAGTTCAAAAGGCCCTTTTACATTGATTTCCATTATTTTGTCGAAAGCCCATCCCTCGGTGTGCTCAACAGGCCCCATGACAGGGTTGGCTGCAGCGTTATTGACAATGATATCCACACCGCCATAAATGGCAACGGTCTTATTGAGCAGTGCTTCAAGCGCCTCAGCCTGGCCTGTGTGTGCAGCAATTCCTGTTGCTTGAATACCCATACCCGCAAAACGATCAGCAACAGCGTTCACGGATTCTTCTTTTCGACTGCTGACAACAACCGAGGCACCTGCTTTACCTAACTCTTCAGCAATGGCTTCACCTATACCTTTGGAGGCACCGGTGACAATAGCTACTTTTCCTTGTAAGGAGAAACGGTCGGCATTTTGCATGGGTATCAAATATTTGATTGTAAGATATTGGTTTTTTGAACAATTTACTACCAGATTACCTGATTTTCAGTAAATCCACGCGGGTAACTGACAGTGGCCTTCTTTGGGCTGAGCTCGAAAAGAATGGAAAAATTCAGGCATATTGCTTAATTTTGCATGCTATTGAGCAACCAGATTATGACCGAAACAGCCGTACCAACCTACACAAGGGGTATAGAGGAGGAAGTTCTGTTGGAGTTGTATACGACGGCTGACAGTTCCCTTCCCGTTTTCGTAGCGGGTAATTTCAACAACTGGCAGGCCGGAGACAACAACTATCGAATGCAGCAGCTAGGGCCCGGGCACTACCAGCTTAAGCTTCAGCCAAATGTAGGCTTGCCTGCACATTTGATAGAATACAAGTATGTTAGAGGTGGTTGGGATCAGGTAGAACTGGATGCGTACGGCAACGCTACACACAACAGGCAGTTGCCCTTCAGGCAGCGGCACTCCATTGACAAAGTACCTGTGTGGAGTAAGTCTGGTCTGTTTTACAATCCTGCTTTCCTGCCGCAGATTCAAACGATTGCCGAAGATTTTGAGATACCCCAACTCATCAGAACGCGAAGGATTTCCGCGCTGCTGCCGTATAATTACAACAGAACTGAGCGGTCCTATCCCGTCCTGTATCTTCAGGACGGACAAAATTTGTTCGATGATTTTGCTCCCTTTGGCAGCTGGGGGGTTGATAAACGCATGGCTCTGTTGGCAGAGCGTGGTCAGGCCGACGTAATTATCATTGCAATTGATCATGCGGAGGAGCAACGAATTGCAGAGTTCACACCTTCTTACAGAACCCGACTGGGGAGGGGAGACGGAAAAAAATACGTTCGATTTCTGGCAGAAACGCTCAAGCCTTATGTAGACAAGCACTTTCGAACACTTCCGGATCAAGAGCATACAGGTATTGGGGGTAGCTCAATGGGGGGCTTAATTAGTATCTACGCTGGCCTCATGTATCCCGAGATCTACGGTAAACTCATGATTTTTTCACCTTCACTTTGGGTATCTCCCAATATCCCCTTTCAGAGTCTCAATTTGAGTAATCGCTACAAAGGCCGGATCTACCTGTACGGAGGGGGGGAAGAAGGGGCGAGTATGCTGCCGAATATGCAGCGTTTCAAACTGGAGATGGAGCGACGCGGCGGGCAGCTATTTGTCGATTTCCAACTGGTCTTTGATCCTAAAGGACGACACAACGAAGAAAGATGGGGACAGGAATTTCCCAAAGCTATCGAATGGCTTTACTATAGGCAGACAGGTTCACAGGAGAATTAAAGCTGTTATTTAGCTTCCTGCTGTCATAGTACCTTGATTAATCCTATTTTAGTAGACAGAAATACAATGTAATATGGGTATAAAGGTAACTTCTACAATTCCGGATGATGCGCAGACGATCGTTTACATCCTGCGCGCGGCTAATGCGGAAACCTTGCAACGTATCGCGCTGCGAACAGGCGCTGGCGAGCAGTGGCTCAGCAGCGATTTCAAAGGAGAGGTTGGTGATATTTTACCCGTTTATGCTGGTAATCAGCGGCATTTGTTATTAGGAGTGGGGGCTTTGGCCACTTTTTCGGATGTGCAGCGGGGTTTCAAACAGCTGATGATTCGCTGGGGAAAATTGTGTAAAGCCGGCTTGGTGTTGGACTGGCTTTCAGGAGATGCCCCTGAGAGTTATGCTGAGGCGGTAGAGGCTGCCGTGAGCGGGCTTTACCTGGGGAGCTATCAGGCTGGTAAATATAAGTCAAAAGATGCTGCGGCAGCTATGGCTGATCCGGCAGAATTCGTGCAATCGGTACATATATGTGTGCCTGAGCCACAGCTCGAGCGTTGCCGGCCGGCGGCTGACCGCAGTGCCATAATTGCTCAAACACAGCTTCGTATCATGGACTTGGTCAATGCTCCTTCCAATTTTCTGCGCCCTGCAGATCTTGGAAGCTGGGCACTGGCTTCTGCTCAGCAATTTGCCTATAAGGCAGAAGCATGGGGGCAAGAAGAGATTGCAAGTGCTGGCATGAAAGCACTGCTCGCTGTAAATCAGGGGAGTGCAGAGCCGGCTTCTTTCATAGTGTCATACTATGAACCAGAAGAGGCGGGCGATTATCCACTGATTGCACTCGTCGGTAAAGGTGTAACGTTTGATACGGGTGGCGTGTCAATTAAGCCTTCGACGAATATGCACTACATGAAGACGGATATGGGCGGTGCGGCAGCAGTATTGGGCACGCTGGAAGCGGCAGCCCGATTGAAGCTGCCTGTACGTCTCGCTGCTATTGTACCTGCGACAGAAAACTGTGTGGATGCCCGCGCGGTCAAGCCGGGGGACGTAATTGGTTCTTATGCCGGTAAAACCATTGAAGTGATAGACACAGACGCAGAAGGTCGGCTCATCCTGGCAGACGCATTGAGTTATGCTGTTCGCCAGCTAAACCCCAGCGTTGTGATTGATTTGGCCACACTCACAGGGAGTGCCGTCAGGACATTGGGGTATGCAGCTGCTGCACTTTTTACCAACAATGACCAATTGGCGGATGAGCTGTACCAGGCTGGCTGGCAGTGCGGAGAGCGCCTTTGGCGGCTCCCGCTGTGGGACGTATACAAAGATGATATTAAATCAGAAGTGGCTGACCTCCGCAATTTTAGCGGCAAACCCACAGCCGGAGCCATCTCTGCTGCCAAATTCCTGGAGGTTTTCACCGACAATCATCCCCGCTGGGCACACCTGGATATAGCCGGGGTGGCTTATGCCGAGGGGGATGGCAATGGGGGAAAATTGGCCTCTGCCTACGGCATTCGGCTACTCATAGGATATTTGGAAAAAATCAGCCAGCAGTAGCCGTGCTTTGCCTTCGTAAAATCTCAATGTAATAAGCATGATAGCAGAAACGCCTCTTTGGATGTCCATCATCTGGAATGTCGGTCCCGAAATTTTACAACTGGGGCCGCTAAGCCTGCGATGGTACGGCCTGCTGTTTGCGCTAGGATTCTTCCTGGGCTTTTTTATAGTGAAAAAAATGTTTGAAGCCGACGGGGCGCCAGAGACCTGGCTTGACAGCTGCTTCATGGCCATGATCCTGGGGGCAGTGGTGGGCGCGCGGCTGGGTCATGTTTTCTTTTATGACTGGGGATACTACTCGCAGCACCCGGCAGAAATTCTCGCCGTTTGGCATGGAGGGCTGGCTAGTCATGGGGGAGCTATGGGCATATTGCTGACGCTTTGGTGGTTTTCCAAAAAAATATCCCGCCGCTCTATGTTCTGGATACTGGATAAGGTGGCAGTGCCTACGGCACTGGCAGGTAGCTTTATCCGCTTGGGGAATCTTATGAATTCGGAAATCATCGGCAAGCCCAGTGATTTACCCTGGGCTGTTCAGTTTGTTAATGCCCAGCCTGCCAGCCTGGCGGATGTAGCCCGCCACCCTGTGCAGGTGTATGAGGCAATAGCTTATCTGCTGTCTTTTGGTATTCTGTACTACGTCTATTGGTATACCCAACGACGTGAAAAACCAGGTTTTATTATAGGGCTGTTCTTTGTCCTGGTTTTTGGTGCGCGGCTGCTGCTTGAAAATTTTAAGGAAAGTCAGGGTGGTTTTGAGTCTGCTTTCGGCAATGTCCTGAGTACAGGACAGTGGTTGAGCATCCCCTTCATAGCTATGGGAGCATACTTTATGCTCCGCAGGGCAGACGAGACACCGACAGTTGTCAGTGTCAAAAAGGCTAAAAAGCCTGGTCCGGGGAAGTAAAATCCGGAAGTTGGTCTACTTTGGCGTAGGGATAACTGGCAAAACGGGCTGCTGTGTACCAGGTTTCCAAACCAGACAGACACATGTCTTCGCACTGATCAAGGGCCAGATTGCCATCGGCCTGTATTATTTCTTCCGGAAAAAGAACATGAACTACCTTTCCTATGATGAGGCGGGTGTCGTTGTGCCGGATGTGTACTTCTTCGAGGAACTCCATGCCTATTTTTATCCTGCTTTCTTCAACAAAAGGAGCAGGAAACCCTTGCAGATAGGCAGCTGTGAGTTGGCAGCGATCAAATTCTGAATCCGTGCGGTCAAAACGAGCAGAGGTGAAGTGTGCCTGCCGGGCAAATGACTTATGTACGTGGTTGATGGTGTAGAAACCAGTTTCCTTAATGTTGTAATAGGTATGGCTGTAGTCGGTCAACGGACGCTGAACCATTGCCAGTAAGGCAGGGTTAGCACCCAGGTGGACAACAGAACTGAATATGGCCAGATTGGTATGGCCTTCTTTATTGATTGTCCCGATCAGGTTGGCAGGCTTGTAGCCGCTCAATGAGTTGATGAGGTTGGCTCTGTACGTCCTCGATAGCTGGTCAAGCGCTGCAATGTCAATGTGTTTCATACATTTTGTATCACCTATAGTGGTCGAAAGCTAAGTGTTAACCAACAAATGACCACTTGGTTTAGCTGTCAATACAATCTCTAAGCCGATACCCATAGCAGTATGGGCATTAATCCTTCTCTGTCAAGGTATAGCGTGCACCCACATAAAATTCCCGACCACGTGTAGGGCCCCATACAGAAGATGTATCAAAATAGGGACCAAAAGGATCCTGCCAGCTGATGATAGGTCTTAGCTGACGTAAGTCGAAGATGTTTTCACAACCCGCATACCATTCGAGGGTGTTAAATCGCAATGTAAACTGCAGATTCATAATGACAAATGCTTCTGACTGGTCGGGGCGCTGGTAGGATGTCGGGTTGAGACTCGTATCAGGCAGTCGCTGCTTTCCATAACGGTGAATATTGGCATCGATCTGGAAGCGATTGGACAGTGGATGGTAGCTAAAGCTACTCATCCATTTGTGTTTGGGATTGAAAGGCAGTTCCCGCTTGATCTCCTCCTGTTCCCGATAAACGTCAAGATAATTGTAGCCCGCTTTGAATT
The DNA here is from genome assembly GCA_964441755.1 of uncultured Saprospiraceae bacterium. Classification (GTDB taxonomy): domain Bacteria; phylum Bacteroidota; class Bacteroidia; order Chitinophagales; family Saprospiraceae; genus JAUMBM01. The sequence goes on along the minus strand of CAYTVG010000001.1, from coordinate 138,408 downwards.
CCAGACGCTCCAGGGCGCGGATGACAAAATCGGCCTGAAAGCCATTGCTGGCACTCAATCCACGAAAATTTTGGACAATAGCCAGCCTTGGATCCGTGTCGTAATCGGGAAATATTTGGTTAGAGAAGTGGGTTCTGTAAAAATCCATGCTCAAATATCCTGATACCTTATCTGTCGCATACTTGTGCGTCAGATTGAGTCCCATATTAACAGCCTGTTCAGGGGCAAGGGGTTCTGTGAACAATAGATTTCTGGAGCTGGCCAGCAGGGCAATATTTTCACTGAAAAAGTTGACAATGCGCCAGCCACTGCCAATGCTGGCACGAACCGTTGTATTGGCAGAAAAATCATATTTGATCAGACTTCTGGGGGTAACACGCAGGCCAAATTGTTGGTGGTCATCGGCACGAAGCCCTGCAATCCAGGTGATGCGGTTATCGGCCAGCCGCAGGGTGTTTTCAATGAAAAAACCAGGGATAAGGTCTTTTCGTTGGTATTGGCCTGCATAGGTGCGTTGCAGTGGGTCATTGTCAAAATTTATGTCTTCACGAAGGTTGAGGTAGCGAAAACTAATACCTGTTTTTAGGTCATGCTGATCGTTGTAAGTCCATTCATGCTGGAGATTAGCATAGGCAGAAATCTGCCGAGCCTGATAGTTTACAAAGCCAAAGTAGGTATCCTGTTGTTGCTGAAATGCAGCTGCCAGCAATACCAGCTGATGCTTTTTATTAAAGCAGAAGCCCGTCTTTGTCCACCATTCCGGTTGTTGCATTTGAACCGATTGCCCATAAATCTGCCGACTGCCTAAATCGCGATCGGGTTGGTAGCCTAGCTGCCCGCCAACGCGATTTTCCCACAGCCAACGAACGCCCAGCTGGCTGTGCCAGCCATCTGCCTGCTTATTTCCGTACGACCACTGCTGTCCGATGAGGTAGCGCCGTAGAAGAGGCAGATCCATGAAACGGTCATCATCACGGTCAACGCGCCGGGCAGGCTGCACACTGTGCAGCGATGTAAGGGCAGTCCACGCACCTAACCGGAATCGGTGGAGTAGGTTTAGGTGTTTTTCTCCAAATGAATTCAGATAGGCATTGATAAATAAAGGTTTAGCTCTTTCGGGAGCGAGTGTCTCAACATTGATTTGTCCACTGATGCTTTCAAATCCTTGAACCACACTATTGGCTCCCTTGGCAATATGAATATTTTCGACCCAGGCACCGGGAATACTGCTGATGCCATAGGTATAACTAAGCCCCTGAATCATGGGTAGCCCGTTGACCAGCACTTGGTTGTATACGCCGGAAAGACCTAAAATGCGTAGCTCTTTTGCATTGGTAATGACATTGGTAGTCTGTGGATTGACGGTCGTCTGTGTTTCAAAACAGCCCGATAGATCACAACAGGCAGCTTTTTTCAACTCTGTGGTAGAAATGCTCTCCGTTTTAATGGGATTGAGCTGCGAAATAGATACACCCTCCCTTCGCTGCCGGACTACTACTTCGTCCAGATTGGCCGCAGCTTTAAGCTGTATGGTAATCGGATTTTTTACGTCAACAATCACTGTATCCGGTTCATATCCCACATAGGTGGCAATAACACGCAGATTGGGAGCGGGATCAACGGGCAGCATAAATTGTCCGTTTGCATCAGTAGCTGTACCACGAAGCTGATCAGGTAAGATAATATTGGCTCCTACGAGTGGAATACCTTCTGTATCCGTAACTCGCCCGCTGAGCAATTGTGCCGCCAAATTGAGGGGAAGCAAAAAAGAGAAGAGTAATACAATCCTTTTCATGTTGCAATAGCATTTACCAGCCATGCTGAAAGATTCCTCCTGCTGAAAACAGGGGCTATGTCCTCTATAAATTCCGCTAGCTTAGCCGGAATACACACAGTAAGACTCGCAATTCCAGGAAATCAGCAAATAATTAGCGCTGACAAAGGTAACTGCAATCGAAGAGGAATGATAGCATTACCATTATTTATTGGTAGCAAATCTACTTGTATTCAGAGCAAAGTCAGTATAAAAGCTATAACAGTGGCAATCAGTCCTGAGATGAAAATTTTGTAAGAAACAGACAAGTATTGGTACTTTTTGTCGAGCACTTGCCCAAGGGAGTAAAGATCGTGCGTCAGATTTTCATACAGTAGACTGCTGTCCCGTAAGTTTTTAGCCAAAAGGCGTGTGAAGGAGTCTTTGGAGAGCCGCACAAAACTGCCAAAAAAAGCAATATTGGGTTGTATAGATTGTCTTCCGTTTCCTGTGCCCGTGACTCTTGGCCAAGCTGCCAGTACTGCACTGACAAGGGAAGCCAAGCCGGTAACCAGGAATATGACTACGGGCAGTAAAACAACAGGCCGTGTTTCTGCCAAATTGCGATATGAGGCAAAGCTGATGAGAACACTAATGAGAATGGCATTGACACTGATCATTATGTGTGCTTTGTTGTCGGCAATAGCACTGAGATGAATATGATTGCGGACAACCGTACGAAAATAGGTTTGAATGAGTCTGACTGGCGGTTGCGGTTCCAGACCGGTAAAGGGTACAGATTCGTGAATGTCTTTTTTTTCAGGCTGTTGAGTTTTTGTCTGAGCAGCTTGTCTCTGGCTGAATTTATCCAATTTGGCCGTGTAGAAGGCGATACGTTGACCAAGTACAGGCTGGTAGAGTCTTCTTGCAACCGGAGTCGCAAACCGGAAACGGAGTAATTGATCCAGCGTATGTCTTATCGTAATCGCAGGCTCAGCTTGCCGGCCGGTGATCAATGCGTCCTGCAGTTGCCTGAGTCCCGGACCTTCAGGGTCTAACCATGCCGCAATGGCAAATGCATCATCGATAAGGGCGATTGACAGCGAGGGTATGGCATCAACGGACTTGAATTCTGTGAATTCATGGAGGGCAGGAATTTTTTGTATCTCGCGCAGGCATGCAGCCAGAGGATGCCGTTCATTGATCATCAGACCCAGTGGGTATACTCTCGCCAGCATAATGGTGATAGCTAAAGAGACATCCGACATGCCTGCAGCCTTACCAAGTTGCTCGGTTAGTTCAGCAAGCCGGTCAGAAAGTGCTTCTCGCATCCAAACCATACGGGCATCCTGCCGCTCCTGAAAAAAGAGGGTAACCCATTGGCGCACATGTTTATCTTGTTGGTGAAAGGGTGAAGGATCCACGAATAATACAAATTTGTAAGAGAAACAACCGGTAGCCAGTCGCAGCAGGCAGTGAAGCCTGCCACCTAATTGCGTAAATATAGGATAAATGCGGAACAACCATGAATGCTTGCAACGTTAATAAAAGTGCCGGGCTGATTTTTGCCATAGGTGTCATTTATTTGACCTGGGGCGCAATAACGTGCGCCTGTAGGAGTTGAGGACATAACAATTCGATTATCTTTGTTTGTCATCTCATTACATTGTTTTCTGCTAACCTAACCATATAGCATCACTTGGTTTGTAATCATCATTATCTATGAGGAATTTATTTTTGAGGACTTGTGCCGCTGTAGCTGGCATGATAGTCATTCAGTCCTGTAGCCCTTTCGACGGTGTCGATGAACTGGAAGTTGAATCGACAGATGCGGCCTACGCTATTCCGTTGGTTAACACCAAGCTGTCAATTGAAGACTTGTTGGAAAAATTTGAGGATGAGTCTACCCTTACAATCGATCCTGATGGGCTTATTCGCTTTCATTACAGCGGGGATGTACTCACCAAAACAGCTAATCAGGTCTTTGCAGCTATTAATCAGACACTGAATCAGACAGGGGCTATACCTCTCGTAAGTCGTCGGCAGGCTTTGCCGTTTACGGCACCCGGGGGGCTGGAATTTGATCGCATGGATCTCAAGGCAGGTAACATGGTGTATTTGCTCACGAATAGGCACAATAAACCGGTTACCATGCGTATTACCATGCCTACTGTTATTAAAAATGGCCTCCCGCTCACCATTCAGCACACGTTGAACGCTTACAGCGGTAGTGGTGATGCACCTTCAATTAGCAATCTATTTATTCCTTTTAGTTTGGCGGGTTATTCTGTATTGCCGGAAAATGATTCGATTTATATTGAATATCTTGGTATTGATAGCAGCGGGGATACCATTCCACCTTCTAATCCCAGTCTAATAACAATCTCGAGCCTCGCTTTTAGTTATACTGAAGGTTATCTTGGACAACAGTTGCACGAAGGAGGAAGAGATACAATTCGTATTGATTTTTTCAACAATTGGTTCAGAGGGGATGTGTATTTTGAAGACCCTGTGATTACGTTTAATTTCGAAAATTCATTTGGTATCCCCACGCGCTCTATTATCAATGTATTTGACGTATTTACCGTACGTAATGAGGTGCTGCCGCTGCAGAGCGCCTTTATTACAGAGGGAATTGATTTTCCATATCCTACAATCGATGAGGTGGGACAGGTAAAATCGGCCCAATTTGTATTCAATAAAAACAATTCAAATATCAGAGAAGTATTGGGTGCCGGGCCTTTGGCTATTGATTATGACGTCAATGCGATTACCAATCCAGAGCAGGAAACGGGTGTCAGGGGTTTTGTTACAGACAGTAGCTTCTATCGCGTTCGGGTTGACGTTGATTTGCCGCTATACGGGTTGGCTACGTACTTTTCTGTCAGAGATACTTACAACATTGATTTTTCGGGTTACCCGGCTATAAATAGTGCAAGCTTTAAGTTGGTTGCAGACAATGGAATGCCGCTGGCAATGGACATACAAGGGTATTTTCTGGATGGTTCCGGTCAGGTACTTGATTCATTGCTTACTAACGGATCTGATCGGTTGGTAGATGCAGCACCTGTCAATGATCAGGGATTGCCAACACAACCCAAGCGGACCATCACTACCATCGATTTTCCCAAAGAAAGGTTTGCGCGTATCCGGGATAGTCGACGATTGTTGTTGTTGTCGTCTTTTAGTACAAGCACTAATGGGCAGCAGTCCGTACAAATTAAACGAAATCAAGAGACAAGGTTACAGATTGGAGTTATTTTGGGCGTAGATCGTTAATATTTGCTCACGAATCATTCGCGCTGGGCATGCTTTATGGCGATTTTCTACGGCGTACAACAACAAACAGATATGTCAAGCAAAATAAAAATCATCAATTTACTTAGTACACTATTAATGCCCTTGTCCGTATTATTGGCACAAGGGGACTTCAGTGCACAGCTACTTCGTGGTAGTATGCAAGCCTATGCTACTAATCCTGCTATGTTTCCCGAAGGTAGATTCCAGCTTTCGCTGCCGGGTTTATATGGCGTAATACAGGTTGATGATCTGACTTACAATGATTTATTCAGAAAAGATGCTCAAGGTCGTTCTGTTCTCGATATAAATGCTGCCATAACAGGACTTGAGACTACTAATATGATAAGTAGTCAGGCTGATATAGAAACATTGCAGTTGGCAACCAGGCTGGGAAGTGTAGTGCTTGGTGCAGGACATCGGATCGTAAACCATATTTATCTCGATTATCCCAAAACATTACCGCAACTAATTTGGCAGGGAAATGCACAGTTCATTGGTGAAACAATTGATTTTGCACCTGATTTGAATGTTTTTTCTTACCATGAGTTCTCCTTGAGCGCAGGTGTAGAAGTGGGGGATGGGTTTTCTCTTGGAGGTCGGTTAAAACGGCTCATTGGGCTGGGCAGTATTGAAGCTGGCCGGGGTGCGCTTCGGCTTACAACGGACGAAGATGCGTATGCACTTACGGTGGATGCAGACTACCAGATTAATTCAACGGGGAACTTTACTTTTAATGGAGTGTTGGAGGGGATCGATATCGAATTGTCAAATTTTGAAACTAACAGACTGTTAACTAACAATGTGGGCTGGGCCTTTGATGTGGGGGCTTCACTGGTGAAAGAACGATGGCAGCTACATTTGAGTAGTATCAATCTGGGAGCCTCAATTCATTGGAAAGACGATCCGGTCAACTACAGCCTGAAGGGGGTCTACGCTTACGAAGGGCTGGACGTGGCACAGGCGATTCTGGACGACAGTGCATCATTTGTAGGTATCGCTGATTCTCTGGAGTCATTGTATCAGCCGGCGAGAACACAGCAGGCTTACGAGACGAGCCTGCCAACGCTGTATTATTTGAGTGGCAGCTATGATATTTCTGAAAAATGGGGGGTAGGGGCTATGTTTATCGGGCAGCACTACAGAGGCTCCTTTTCTCCTGCAGCAGCAGTGACAGTTAATTATCAGCCGGGCAGATTTGCCCGCTTCGGAGGCCTGCTGGGCTGGCGCAACGGCCGACCAGATCAGTTGGGTATCAATACAACGCTTTCCCTCGGGCCTGTATGGCTGTTGTTGGCAACTGATAACATTCTGACTGCTGTAAAAATCAGGGATAGTGAGCGGGCTAATTTCCGTGTAGGACTCAACCTGGTTTTTGGCCGCGGGGAATAATTAGCGCCTGTAGATTTTATTATTTAAAAGGGCCTCAGCGATTATAGCGCTGAGGCCCTTTTAACGAAAGGCTATCCGTTCATACCAGCCAGAAATTCTGCGTTGCTGGTAGTGTGTTGCATTTGTTTTAGCAAAAACTCCATGGCCTCATCCGGTTTCATATCATTGAGGTGGTTACGAAGCACGAACATCCGCTGGAGGCTTTCCCGATCAAGTAGCAGATCATCGCGCCGGGTACTGGAGCGAGTAAGATCCACCGCGGGATAAAGTCGCTTGTTGGCAAGCGTGCGGTCGAGTTGCAGTTCCATATTACCAGTGCCCTTGAATTCCTCAAAAATGACTTGATCCATCTTAGAACCAGTTTCAATGAGTGCGGTAGCCAGAATTGTCAAAGAACCTCCACCTTCAATATTACGGGCAGCACCAAAAAATTTCTTTGGTTTCTGAAGAGCATTTGCCTCAACACCACCAGAGAGGACCTTGCCGCTGGCAGGAGCCACGGTATTGTAAGCGCGCGCCAGTCGCGTTATGGAATCAAGCATTATGCACACATCATGGCCGCTTTCAACCAAACGCTTGGCTTTTTCGAGTACAACACCGGCCACACGTACGTGGTTTTCTGCCGGCTCGTCGAAGGTTGAAGAGATAACTTCGGCTTTAACACTCCGCTTCATATCCGTCACTTCTTCAGGGCGCTCATCGACAAGTAACACAATGAGATAACACTCCGGGTGATTGCGGGCGATAGCGTTGGCGATATCCTTGAGGAGCACAGTTTTGCCTGACTTAGGCTGTGCAACGATTAGACCGCGCTGACCTTTACCTATGGGTGTAAACAAATCTATGAGGCGATTGCCAAAATCGCGGCCTGTAGGAGAGGAGGTTAAGCGGAATTTTTCAGTTGGGAAAAGTGGCGTCAGGTAGTCGAAAGGTACACGATCTCTAACGTCTGCCGGATCGAGTCCATTGATTTTAGATACCTTCAGCAGCGCAAAATATTTTTCTCCCTCTTTGGGAGGGCGGATTGCACCCTTTACGGTGTCACCAGTGCGCAGGCCAAAGAGTTTGATCTGGGAAGGCGATACATAAATATCATCAGGCGATGTCAGGTAGTTGTAATCGGCAGAGCGCAAAAAACCATAACCATCAGACATCATTTCGAGAACTCCCTCTCCTTCGATAATTCCGTCGAGATCAATATTGAATTTTTCGATCTCAGGCTTTTTCTCCTGGGGTGGCGAGGGCATATCTTCTGGGTGAATACCCGACTCGTGCGGGGGACGCTGCTGGCGAATAGGCTGCCGGTCACGGCGGTCACGCTCCATACGATCGTTTCTTTCGGGTCTTCCGCCCATTCTGTCGCGATCCATACGCTCCTGCCTCTCCTGCCGATCTGGGCGCTCCTGCCTTTCCCTGTCCATACGGTCATTTCTGTTGAGGCGATCTCTGTCAGGTCGATCCATACGATCTTGTCTTTCAGGGGATTCTGGGCGAATCGGCCTCGCAATAGGTTCAGGAGATGCATGACGTTTGTGTGGTTCCCTGATTTCAGTAGACTTGGGGGGAGGAGGCGTGGGATCGTCGGCAGGTACATCGGCATCTGGCAGAATAGCCTTTCGAGCTCGCCTCGGTCGATCTTCTCCCTCCGGAATTGAAGTATCCGGCTGGGAAAAACCTTCGTGGCGGCGCATTATTTTTTCGAGTCTGGGAGCCTCGTTTTCAGCGGAAGAATTGGAACTTTCAGGCGAAGAAGGGTTTTTTGAAGTGGCACCATCGATAGCCTGCTGGTCAAGTATTTTGAGTACCAGTTCCTGCTTGTTCATTCGTTTGAAACCAGCAATGCCAATTTGTTCGGCTAGTTCTCGGAGTTCCGGCACAAGCATTTCATTCAACTGAGAGATATCGTACATAAGCGTTTGGAAAATAGTGTTACAAAAACTCGATGCCTTACTACGGCAGAGGGAGAGTTCGTGAGGATGGTAATAATTGTATTTAGCAATAAAACAAGAAGAAAGCACTTTCTGCAAACTGTACAAACACCCCCGGCAGTTTCTTGACAATCCGTGCTTGACGTGCCTTTAAGCACATGTGCAGATGATGGAAAAGATGAGATGAGGTGAACTGTGGAAGCAGGCAGGTGGCCGTGTAGTTTATCTTTTATTTGGTTTACATGATTTTGAAGTTATAATGACCTTGATTGGGGCATGAGCTGTTGCGAAACTGAGTCAACAGCTATGGGTTCAGGAATTGATTAATAGGGGTGGAGGGATAGCGCTACTGAGAATACACCCTTGTGCGGACAGTTGTTCGGTTGCGGATGGATTTCGGGGACTATCGTGAACAAAACTCCGGGAAGAAGTGCACAACTGACATGGCCGAAACATGAACAAAACACTACTCAGCGCACAACCTATCAAAAATAAGCTTCACGAGAAGGAAAGCAAAGTACAGTCGATCTTAACGGTCGGTAGAGTATAAATCGACGCAGTAAATAGGAATGCACTTTGCGGAATCACACCGCAGCTTACTAAATTTCAGGCCTAATACTAGGATGAATCCAGCTTTTGAAATCAACACACAAAACATCACGTAAGGAAAATACCAACCACAGAGCCCCTAAACCTGACGTAACCATAACTTTTTTCTTAGCAGTGACAATCCCACTATATGAGAAAGAGTGCGGGACAGACAGAGAAAAGTAAGCGAGGTGAAAAAACAGCGTCAGACGGAAAGGAGCATACCGTAGTTGTGCTGTTTGTGACTTTCGGTAGCGCAAAAATACGTATTTTGTAATTAACAAGTATATATCTTTGCAAAAATTACTTTTCGTCGGGTTGTTGTCTGACAATTCTAGCGCAATTCTGCTGCCCGTATAAATCCAGGAATCCTTGAAGCGCATTTGGAAATTTTTGCCGCAGTCAAAAGAAAGGGTGTTCTCGCGCGGTTTTGTGTCTAAAGGAGGATTAGGCGGTGCTACGGGGTTACAACGAGGAAAAACCCTGCGGGAAGAGTGCCGCTTGGGGTCTGTAGAGTATCCTTAACATGTACTCAGCCCAAATTTCTCAGATCCCCCCCCCAGGTGGGGTGAAGAGGAATCCTAAACGCTATTTTTTATTATTAAAATATGTTAATCAGCTTGTTATGTTGGAGATAAATTTGCTCAGGGAGCAAAAAGACAGGGTGCTGCAGGGACTCAAACGCAAAAATGCAGACGTTACCATACTTGCAATGGTTGATGAAATCCTTGCGCATGATGACCTGCGGAAAGCAACACAGACGGAGCTGGACGGAATTTTGGCAGATCGCAACCGACTGTCAAAGGAGATTGGCGATTTGATGAAGCAGCAGAAAAAAGATGAAGCGGAGAAAATGCGCCAACAGGTGGCTGATTTGAAAGAGAAGGCGGTTATTCTGGAAAATAGGATGGAAGCAGCTAAAGCTTCTATTGAGGATTTATTGATACGTTTGCCCAATTTGCCGCATTCTTCAGTTCCTGTGGGTAGTAGTGCAGACGAGAATGAAGTGTATAAGGCATGGCCGCACGCATTGCCGGAGATGGATGAGAAAGCGCTGCCCCATTGGGAACTTGCTCAAAAATATAAATTGTTTGACTTAGAGTTGGGTGTAAAACTCACAGGAGCCGGCTGGCCTGTCTACAGGGGAAAAGGAGCACGCCTGCAACGGGCACTTATCGCATTTTTCTTGGATGAAGCTACTGGTGCTGGTTATGAAGAGATACTGCCTCCGCTGTTGGTAAATGCGGAGTCAGCTCGTGCTACAGGGCAGTTGCCTGACAAAGATGGGCAAATGTACCACGCAACTGTCGATGATTTGTACCTAATACCAACGGCAGAAGTCCCTGTTACAAATGTTTACAGAGATGTTATCCTCGATGAAAGCGATTTTCCAATAAAAATGACAGGCTATACTCCTTGTTTCAGGCGGGAGGCGGGCTCTTATGGAGCTCACGTGCGTGGACTCAATCGCGTGCATCAATTTGATAAAGTTGAAATAGTGCGAATAGAGCATCCGGATCGTTCTTATGATGCTCTTTCAGAAATGCTGCTGCATGTAGAGGGGTTGCTAGATAAACTTAATCTGCCATTCCGGATATTGCGCCTTTGTGGAGGCGATATGAGTTTTACCTCAGCCTTGACTTTTGATTTCGAGGTTTATTCTGCAGCTCAAAAACGCTGGCTTGAAGTAAGCTCTGTGTCCAATTTCGAAACTTTTCAGGCGAATCGGCTGAAACTTCGCTACCGGGATAAGGAGAATAAGGGTACACGTCTCGCTCACACACTTAACGGTAGTGCATTGGCTTTGGCAAGAATTGTTGCCGCGCTATTGGAAAACAACCAAACGCCCGATGGAATTGTTATTCCTGAGGTGTTGAGACCATACACGGGTTTTGCAATAATTGATTAAAACAACATTAATATGGGTGCTTACATGGGCTATATAGTTATCACAGTCATTTTTTCTGTGATCGGCATGCTCCTGAGCCAGCGATTAAGATCAAAATTTTCCCACTACAGTCAGGAGCCCTTGCGTAACGGCGCCTCGGGTAAAGAGGTAGCTGAGGCTATGCTTAGCCACTTCAATATCAGAGACGTACAAATCGTGCTGGGAGAAGGCGTTCTCACAGACCATTACAATCCACTGACCAAAACAGTCAGTCTGAGTCCGGACGTATATCACGGGCGTAATATCGCAGCAGCAGCAGTGGCAGCGCACGAGTGTGGCCATGCTGTGCAACACGCGCAGGCCTACGCCTGGCTGCGTATGCGCTCTGCAATGGTGCCTGTTGTACAGATTGCTTCTCAGGCACAACAGTATTTGCTTCTTTTTGCGTTGGGTGTCTTTGGCGTTCAGGGGGGCACAACCCTGCTGTTGATAACTATCGCTGTTTTTGGTATCACTACCTTGTTTAGTTTCGTAACGCTTCCGGTGGAATTCGACGCAAGTCGCAGAGCACTTGCTTGGTTGGATAGTAGCCATTACGCGAAAGGTCGCGAATATGACGGTGCTAAGGACGCCTTGCATTGGGCAGCCATGACCTACGTATCAGCAGCATTGTCATCATTGGCTATTCTGCTGTATTTTGTTCTGCGGTACCTGGGGATGTCTAACAATGATTAAAAAGCGTCGTATAAAGGCTTACTAAGCATCAAAACAGCTGTCACGCTAGTCGACAGCTGTTTTGCATTATAAATAAAATCGACGTACTTTTGCAGCGCCGTTCCAAAATGCTTGTTGTAACAATCGCGAATAACTAACGAAGAATAACAACTATGTTACCGGAAGAAGTAGAAGGAATTGTCTCTAAAGCTGCCAGTCAAATGGAGCATGCAATCGAGCACTTAACGTATGAGTTAACTAAAGTACGCACAGGCAAGGCTTCCCCGACCATGCTTGACGGTTTGATGGTGTCATATTATGGTTCACCAACTCCTTTGCAACAAGTAGCAAATGTTGCCGCTTCGGATGCACGTACGTTGACAATCAAGCCCTGGGAAAAAACAATGTTGGGGCCTATAGAAAAAGCTATCTTCGAAGCAAATCTCGGCATCACACCCATGAATGATGGTGAGATGGTTCGTTTGTCCATACCAATGTTGACGGAGGAACGTCGAAGGGATCTTGTGAAAAGGGCTACAGCTTTGGGAGAGGAAGCTAAGGTCAGTGTTCGAAATGCGCGCCGGGATGGAATGGAGCAGATCAGGAAGGCAGTGAAAAATGGGTTGGCTGAGGATATTGGTAAGAAAAAAGAAGAAGATATTCAGCAACTGACCAACAAATTCACAACTCGAATCGATGGCCTGATTGATCTTAAAGAGAAGGACATAATGACGGTTTAACCAGAAATCATTATATCTTATTATTCGTATCGGCAGTCGGTATCTATTTATTCCTGACATACGAGGAAATTATTAATCAACGGGGCTTGCAAATATAAGTTGCTATAAGTACCTTTGCACGACTTTTGAAAAACGTATGCTCTGGCAACCACGGGCATTAAAGTATAGAAATCATGAAAAGAACTTTTCAACCATCAAAGAGAAAGCGTGCTAACAAGCATGGCTTCCGTTCTCGTATGAGCACGAAAAATGGCCGCAAGGTCTTGGCACGTCGCCGCGCCAGAGGCCGCTATAAGTTGACAGTTAGCGACGAAAAGCACGTTAAGTAACCTGTCGTAGATAGGAAACTGACTAAACGATAGTAAGTCGGCCTGGTTATTTTGTTAACCGGCCGACTAATTTTGTTTGTACGAAATCGGTATTCGATATAGGTTCATTCAAAATCTTCGTAAAAAAACGTGTTGGTGAATCTTAAGTTTAGGGAAAAATGAGGCGCTTCCTAACAGCTTCTTACGTTGCGAGGAGTTGTAATTCTTATAAGACCACAGTACGAAGAGTGCAGAAACTAGCCAGAGCGTAATCGAAAATACACAGTGATGCATAGCTGTGGACGTCGTTGCAAAGGGAAACAGGAGGAAATTAAAAAAGAGACGAAGCAGGTGCTGCTTGTCTCTTTTCATATTAATAACCCCAAAAAACCAAATGACAACCAAATAGAAGCCATGAGTTTCAATCGATTCTCATTTAAATGCTTCAGTCGGTACAAATAAACATAAAGATTGCCATACGGCCAAATGTAATTTTGGTTATTTGGCTTTTATGTCTTTTTTTCTTTTGAAAAGTTTGTTTTTTTCAACAATGGCGAATAAGCCTGCCTGAAAATAAGTGAACTTTTACGATTTAGTTGTCTTATATGAAATGTGGATTGCCGGATGCATAGGCACACGGTGTTTTTCTGTGCACTGAGCAACAAATTAAGCATAATGGCAAACTAGTAAGATCGGGTCAACTTCATTACATTTGTAGTTATGAAAAATATCAGAAATTTCTGCGTCATCGCACATATTGATCATGGCAAAAGTACTTTGTCTGATCGCCTGTTACAAGTAACCCGTACGGTATCAGACAGGGATCTAAGAGAACAGACACTGGATGATATGGATCTTGAACGGGAGAGGGGTATTACAATTAAGAGCCATGCGATACAGCTAAACTATAAGCATACTGACGGACAGGAGTATATCCTTAACCTGATCGACACACCTGGTCATGTAGATTTTTCCTACGAAGTATCGAGGTCTATTGCAGCCTGCGAAGGAGCTCTGCTGTTGGTAGATGCGAGCCAGGGAATACAGGCACAGACGATTAGCAATCTGTATCTTGCAATAGAACATGACCTGACAATTATTCCTATCCTCAATAAAGTGGATATGGAGAGCGCCATGGTTGAAGAAGTGTCTGAGCAGGTAATAGATCTCATCGGCTGTGATGTGGATGACATTGTTTTGGCAAGTGGGAAAACAGGATTAGGGATTGATAAAATACTGGATGCCATTGTTTCTAGAATCCCTGCACCCAAAGGGAATCCCGATGCACCGCTTCAGGCACTGATTTTTGACTCTATTTTCAATTCATTCCGCGGAGCAATTGCTAATATAAGGATTATCAACGGCGTGCTCAAAAAGGGTGATAAGGTTCGGTTTATGAATACCGGGGGAGAGTATACGGCCGATGAAATTGGTGTTCTCAAACTTGACTACCAGGCTAAGCCGGAACTGTCAACAGGGAACGTGGGCTATATAGTCACAGGCATAAAACAGTCCAAAGAAATTAAAGTCGGGGATACCATAACGCTGGCCAACAGACCCAGTGCAGACCCTATCAAGGGCTTTGAGGATGTAAAACCCATGGTCTTTGCGGGGATTTTTCCAATAGATAATGATGATTTTGAGGATTTGCGTGATAGTTTGGAAAAATTGCAGCTCAACGATGCAAGCCTTGTGTTCGAGCCGGAGTCCTCAGTGGCGCTGGGCTTCGGCTTCCGATGCGGTTTTCTGGGAATGTTGCACCTCGATATTGTTCAGGAAAGATTATCCCGGGAATTTAATCAAGATGTAATCACAACTGTTCCTAACGTAAGTTATTATTGTTACACAACCAGAGACGGAAAGTTAGTCGTACGAAACCCGGCGGACTTGCCGGATCCAACGAATATTGATTATGTCGAGGAGCCCTATATTAAGGCTCAGATAATTACTCAGCCTCAATATATTGGCTCTATTATGGAGCTCTGTAACGAAAAGCGAGGTATTCTTAAAAATCAGTCATATCTCACAACAGACAGGGTAGAGTTGTTTTTTGAGTTGCCGCTAGCAGAAATTGTATTTGATTTCTATGACAGGCTTAAGTCTATCTCCAGGGGATATGCATCCTTTGATTACCAACCGCTGGATTACAGGGAGACAGATCTGGTAAGGCTGGATATTAAACTTAACAGTGAGAATGTTGATGCACTATCAGCATTGGTGCACAGAACTAAAGCGGAAGCTTTGGGCAGGCAGATATGCAGAAAACTAAAAGAGCTGCTGCCAAGACAGCAATTCCAAATAGCCATACAGGCCGCTGTTGGAGCAAAAATCATTGCACGTGAAACGATCTCCGCACTTCGGAAAGATGTGACGGCAAAGTGTTATGGAGGTGATATAACACGAAAAAGAAAACTACTCGAAAAACAAAAAGAAGGGAAAAAGAAAATGAGGCAGTTTGGTAAGGTAGAAGTTCCTCAGAAGGCATTCATCCAAGTGTTAAAACTGGATTAATATTAGAAATGTTCTGCCTGTAATAATTGTAAATGGCCGCCAGCACCTATTGCTGTCGGCCATTTGCATTTCATGCCTCTCAGATGCTGTATTGGCGAGCCTTTGCAATAATAGTTGGTTCATAGTAAACGCAAAGGGACGTTGGTAATGAGCGGAAAGAACAGAAGTTTTAACGACTTCTGCTGCCTTTCGCAGCTACCAGATGTGACGCCATAATTAAGCCTGCTCCACAAAGAAATGCTCCGGAAATTACGTAGATAATTAGCATGACCTCCCACTGTTTAAAATTATGAAACCGTTTCGCAGTAAATGTTCATGGAGGCAAGCGCTAAATTAATAAATAGAAATCAATGAACAAACATTATTTTGTAGAAATTGTGAATTTTGTAATGATTGTAAAAAATCACAACACTAGAGAAGGCTTTAATTAGAATGAATAGTACCTGTATAGGCTATTCTTTGCATATTGGGGTGTCGACTTCCTCCCAATGGCTCGATTGTAATCATGACTTTTTGGACCTTGGGTAGATAGCTGATAGGGATAAGTTTCGGTTTGCTGGATTCTAAAAGCGTGGCAGATATATACTTGTCATTGATGAAATACCATAACTGGTACTGATGATTCTCTGGAGGGGCATGAAGGGCGGAAGCGTTGAGAATAGCTTTGTGAGCTGTTGGATTCCAGTAGGCCACCACTGTGTGTTGTGAGCTAGTCGTTAAGTGATTGGTGAGTTCAATCTGTTTTGTATCCTGATGTGAGAGAATACCGAATAGATGAGCGTCATGATCTTGGTGAAAGTAGTGTTGTTCAAGCAGACTCATTTCGGCTCGTTGGCTTTCTAGAGAGTGGCGCAAAATTTTATTTTCTTGCCAGAGAACAAAAGAAAAAGAGCCCAGGACCAGTGTTGTAATTACAAATACTATTGGGGAATACCAGTCCGCGAGTAAAGACCGGGATCTGCTTTCCGTTGGAGTGCTTTGAATTATTCTGCGCTTGTTGGGAGACGGGGGAATGGACTGAGAGACGGCATAACGCATCAGCGCATCCTCCATGGCATTGACCTCTTCCTTTAGTTCCGGAAATGTTTCCAGATAGGCTTCTACTTCCCTGTTCTCTTCAGGAGTAGTAAGACCCAGAACATACTGTTCCAGTAATCCGGATGAAATAAATTTTTGCTTATCCATTAATTGGGAAATCAAAGTTGTACTTTGCTAAGTACGGAACGCAGAAGGGACAGCTTTGTTCATGCTACTGCCAGCAAATGCGTTTATTTCCTTAAAAATCAAAGGATAGGAGAGATGTAAAAACGGGATGAGTCTAAGCGTAAACTATAGAAAAACTAGTATTTCGAGTAAGCAATAACGTAAGTCAGAATAGTATGGAAAAACAAATAAATAATTAATAAGACGTTAGATCAAGCTGCCTCTTCAGCAGGTTTACCTTGCTGTTGCGAAACGCTTCCGGCTGAAGAATCAGCCGTAGATGGTTTTTTTCCGAGAAGGCGTAAATCCTTTTGGATAGTATTCCAGTTCATGTAAATTGCCCCGGCAGCAAGAATGCAAAGTAGAATGATGTCTTCATTTGATATCATAAAACAAAAATTTTACAACCATAAGGCTGTATGATAAAATGTGGATATTCCCGCTATTCGTAGCTAGGCGAAAAACCAAAGTAAAAACAGAGAAAAACTCTGAATCAAAAACTGGATGAGGTTGTTGCTTGCTGATGAAACCTGTACGATGAATTGATAATACCACTGAAACCTAACTTCAATTAACGAAGTAGTAAGGCAGATTCAAGGGTATACCAAAACTTATACAGGCTGCGCTGTATCAAATAAGGTGAGTAACTAGAAAAACTCGGGTGAGGAAAAGCGAGTAAAGAGTAGAGTACACAGGGTGTAAAACCCGTAAGGTTACATAGTAATGACAAATGTAGGAGATTTTATAGAAAATTGCAATAATGTGTATGAAAAATATATAAAAAATGTAACCATTAGTATTGATTTTTAAGCTGTGCTTGTTGCTGGCAGTAAACTAAATAGTTGCGTATGATGAGTTGAGTCTGTCTGGGGGCTTCAAACATAGCCATATGAGCAACTTTATCTAAAAGGTAAATGCTGCAGATTTCAGGCAATAGTATCTGTGAAAGGCTAGCATGAGAAGGGATGGTAACATCTTCTTTACCAATGATAAACAGAACGGGTACACTGATATTTTGCAGGACAGCGCTACGGTCATTCCGCGAAATCATAGCAGTTAGTGCGTCAGTAATAGCACGTTGGTTGATTCCCGATGCACTGTGGATTAGTGTATCTAGTGTGAAAGGATTGCTGCTGGAAAATCTTGCGGTAAAAAATTTGGGAATGAGCTGTTTAATATATAAAAGGTGGCCATGTTTTTCTATGAATTGAATTTGTTTTTGACGATCGGATTTTTTTTCATCTGAATCTTGATAAGGATGAGAGTGAATCAGGCCCAATCCACGAACCAACTCAGGATAAATTTCGGCTATGGCGAGTGCAACATAGCCACCCATGGAATGCCCCAATAAGTAGTAGTTGGCGAGCTTAAGGTGCTGAAGAACAGAGAGTACAGCCGTAGCGTAATCTTCAATACGCGTGGACACTTGCGGGAGTAGATCAGAGTTGCCAAATCCGGGCAGATCAATAGAGAGAGTCCTAAAATTATAGCGGTGTAATTCTTCTTCAATGTCGGTCCAAATCATTCTGTCTTCACAAAATCCGTGAAGAAGTACAACAGTTTCTCCCTTTCCGGCTAATTGGTAAGCAATTTTTCTATCGTTAATTGTAATGAAAGACATCATTATTGACTTTGTACAAATGTAGGCATGCTTTAGTGAATTGCCAAATTCCATTATCTTTGAGCAGCAACTCTTCATTCCATTCCATCGGAGTATAAGGCTATGGCAGACTTAGGATCTTTTCAACAGAATTTTGTGAAAATTACCAGCCTGGAAAGGGAGCTGCATTTGAGACAGTTGCAAATCATAAGGCTTCTTAACATCACCCAGGCAATCAATAACAATGTATCGGCAAAGGACTTGTTCAGGATGTATCACGACTTCTTAGCGTGGGAGCTTGAAGTGAAAAAATTTGCATTGTTTATACCGGAAGAGCAGACGGGTGAGTGGTTATGTGCAACTTTTGAAGGAGTCGATAAGTCAACCGTCGAACTGGCGCCTTTAGATGAGTTGACAAAATTTACGCAGTTAGTCAATCTGGATCATCAGGAAGAGCAATTCCTTGGAGAATTCGATCTAGTAATACCCGTCTTACATAAAGAATTACCCATTGCATACGTATTTATTGGTGGTTTTGAAGAGCATGTGGATGTCTATGGCAAGGTACAGTTCATAACAACGATAACCAATATTATCGCCGTTGCTATTGAGAATAAACGGCTATTCAAAAGACAATTGGAACAAGAAAGACTTAGAAGGGATATGGAGCTGGCTGTGGAAATGCAGCGATTGCTTATTCCACAGCGATTACCGCACAAGTCTTGTTATGAATTGGCAAGTATTTACAAACCGCAATTTGGCGTTGGAGGAGATTATTTCGATTATATTGAATTTCCGGATGGTAAGTTGGTTTTTTGTATAGGGGATATTTCTGGTAAAGGAATTTCCGCTGCTTTGCTGATGGCCAACTTTCAGGCCAATTTTCATACATTAATCAATAAGCGGACAGATTTAGATGAGTTCATTACAGATCTAAATCAGACGGTGAACAGAACAACCAGAGGGGAGAGATTCCTCACATTTTTTATTGCCGAATACGACATGGTATCCCATAAACTTAGATATGTGAATGCGGGCCATAATCCACCGGTACTTTTTAGCGAGAATGGCATGGAGCTTCTGAAGGAAGGCTGTACCCTATTGGGGTCATTCCAACAGTTGCCAACAATAACTATTGGTGAAGTTGAACTGCAATCTGAAGCGATTGTTCTTGCGTATACGGATGGATTAACTGACTTACAAAATCTACACGGGGACTATTTTGATGAATCTTTACTGCATGATTTTGTATCCCAACATTACCAATGTTCACCTACTGAATTTAATAGGAAGTTAGCTGAGATGCTCGAATTATTTAAAGGTGATGCAGGGTATCCGGATGATTTTACCGTGCTCACAGCCAGGTTTGTTCCTAATACTATCCCTTGTATGTAAAAAAAGCCATCCCCTTTGGGATGGCTCGAAACTCGCGTATGTAATGAAACCGTGTGGGAAAAAACTAATACTTACTGAATAATTATTGGCTGAGTGATGGTTGTATTTGAATTGGTAGTATAAAGTATATACTGGCCTGCGGGCAAATTATCGATATGTAGTGTAGTCATCCGTTGTCCTGCACTTACCTGATGCCTCAAAACGGGTCTACCAACTATATCCAGTAGCAAGACATCTGTATCTGAGAACAGAACTTCAGTGAATGTGAGATTAATATATTTTGATGCCGGGTTGGGAAAAACGGATACAGCTAATTTGTTGATTTCCTTATCTGAATCGGTGACTACAATAATTTGTTTGCACTCAGAAGTGAAACTGCAGCCGTTCAGGGTGACAATTACAGCGTAGTTACCGGTATTTTCCGGTGTGAAAGCACTCAAAGTTTCATCAGGAATAGGTTGTTGGGTAGAACAGTCTATCCACTGATAGGAGGCTCCTTCGACAACAGATGTAATCAGGCTGCCTTCGAATTCAACAACTTCTACAGAAATTTCAGTTACGAATAGATTTAATACTACCAAAGAGTCGCATCCGTTTACGTTTTGCAACGAATCGGAATAGATGCCTGACTGCGTAAGTTCAAACCCAGCAAATTGAAATATTTCACCTGCACAAATATTGGCTTCAATGAATGTTGGTTCATTGATTGGCAGAAGAGTCAGGCTTAACTCAATTATGGAGTCGCAGCCGTTCGCTGCAGCGTTCTCCAACACAAAACTGTAGTTTCCGCTTTCAGTTAGCTGTTCATCCAGGTAAATATACTGTGTTCCACAAGTTTCAACTTGCAGGGAGGTACGGGCAGCAGGAAGAACAGACAGATTGATAGTCACAATAGAGTCGCAGCCTTCCTGACTCACGAATGTAAAGGGGTAAAGCCCGGCACTGGTTAGTTGTTGTCCACCATAGTTGAAAAAATCGCCTTCACAAATAGTTACACCCAAAGCAGTGCTTATTGGTGGTGTTACACTGAGGACTAAAATTGCAGTAGTATCACATCCGTCTGCTGCTGGTATTGTTAGCTGGTAAGTCCCACTCTCTGTGAATAAAGAACCTAAAAACGAGTAACTATCGCCTGAGCAGATCTGAGCAACAACCTGAACTTCTGGTGCTGGTATGACTGTCAATTCTAAGTATACAATAGAATCACATCCACCTAATAGGGATTGCAACGTATCGCTGTAAGTGCCACTTTGATTTAGTTCGATTCCTTGAAAAACATAATTTTCATTCGAGCATATAGATGCCTCCAGTGATGTTACCAGAGGTGAAGTGAATGATATATCCAGAATTGTAATCGAATCACAGCCATTGCTGCCAACAGATAGCTGCGTGTAGACACCTGACTCAATGATGTCTTCACCATTAAAAGAATAGGATGTGCCGGGGCATTGACTTACAGTGATCAGATCAAGGCCCAATGGAAGCCATTCGATAGTAAGATATACGACGGAATCACAACCTACTGACGAAGTAAATACATATTCATAGGTTCCTTCGTCTGACAATATTTCACCATTGTAGGCATAGCTGCTCCCTTCACAGATTTGGCTCGTAAGGTAGGTTGTATCCAATGGTGCGATTTGTAAGTTGAGTTGCATTATTGAGTCACAGCCATTTTGCCCAATGTAACTAAAGGAGTATATTCCTTCTTCAGTGAATTCTTCACCCTCAAAAGTGAAGGAGGAACCGGGACATATGATAATATCCTGATTTATGGTTGGGCTGCTAAGTGCTGTAAGTTCGAGGACAATAAGTGAATCGCAACCATTAGCGGCAGGCAATAAAGCGGTATAAACACCTGAAGTTGTCAATAACTCTCCGTTGAAGGGGTAGCCGATATTTTCGCAGATTGTTTCGTTGAGCAATGTGAGCGAATGATAAAGTACCTCGAGCGTAAGTTGAATTGTAGAATCACATCCCTGGGATGTAAGCATACTTGCAGTGTAGACTCCGGGATCGAAGTACTCAACACCATCTAATTCATAACTTTCGCCTTCGCAAACGGTAGTATTGACATTTAGATTGAAGGCTGGATTGACGCTGAGTTCAAGAACGACAGTAGAATCACTTCCATCCTGTGCAGTGAATATAGCTGTGTAGGTGCCGGTAGTGTTGAGAATCTCGCCATTAAATTCAATAGATTCCCCTTCACAGATGTTTGCAATAATTATTGTATCAACAAGGATTTCATGACCTGTCGAGATAAAATAAGTATTTGCATGTAAACGTACTGTCCCTGTAATAATACAGAGAGCAAGCAGAAACAACAGTTTGGCTATTAGTTTGGAATATATGCCATCTACTAGCATGTGTTTTGCTGAGTTTGTAATAAACATGAATTTAGTTTTTGGTAATATGAAATCATACAAAGTTTGTCATTGGTATAGCGGGAATCAGGTTCAGTTGTTGTATTGAAATGCAAATTTCGATGAATGCCTCTATACAATAATTAAAATCAAATTAAAATGGCATTAAATAATGCTTTTTTAAAACAATTTATATTTTTATTAAAATATAAAAACAAATACTTACATTTGTGTAGCTAATCCAAAAAGTAAGTAGACTTGATATGAAAAATAGCTACAATGACAAATTGGGCAGTTTGGACTACTCTAAACTGTTAATAGTATACTCGCTCGTGAAGAGGTACTGGTTACAGATGATTTTGATTGCAATGTTTATTTGGATGTACAACCAAGACATCATGCAAATAGGTATCAGCCACGAAACTGATGAAATCTCTATTACTGAGGAGGTCGATGTTGAGAGTTTTGCTGATCAATCTTTAGTGGAACTGGGCAGTTTCGATGTTGAGGAGGTACCTCAATCAAAACCTGAGAATGTGTCCCATTTGGATGGAGGCAGAAGAGAAAGAAGAGCTGTTGCAAGACAATCAACGGCTATTCCGGCAAGATCGACAAGGAGTAAAGTTGTCGTATTCAGCGGTTCAGTTCGAGAGCGCCAAATGGCTTATATCAGTGCGTATGCACCTCTTGCCA
This sequence comes from uncultured Saprospiraceae bacterium, assembly GCA_964441755.1. GTDB lineage: Bacteria > Bacteroidota > Bacteroidia > Chitinophagales > Saprospiraceae > JAUMBM01. The sequence continues at coordinate 116,032 of CAYTVG010000001.1, read as the reverse complement.
GGGAGCAAATGCGCAAACACGGAATACCTGCAAGCATTACATTGGCGCAAGGTCTTTTAGAAAGCAACATTGGCAGCAGTCGGTTGGCAAAAGAAAACAATAACCATTTTGGTATAAAGTGTTTTTCAAATTCGTGTAAAAAGGGTCATTGCACCAATTTCTCTGACGATTCTCACAAGGATTTTTTTAGAAAATTTTCGAGTGTAGCGGAAAGTTTTCAGGCGCACAGCGCGTTGCTTAAAAAGCCTAGATATAGATCTTTGTACAGCTTATCCCGGAATGATTACAAAGGTTGGGCAAGAGGCTTACGAAGGGCGGGGTATGCAACGGATAGAAGCTATGATGCTAAACTTATTCATTTAATCGAAAGTCTTGAATTGTATAAGTATGATGCTTAACAGTTTAGTTATATAATCAATAGAGTCATTTACGAGTAAATGCTATTGCCATAATTTGAACAATGGGTTTATTCATAAGATAGCTGCCGTGGTTTGTAAAAAAGCACTACTTTTGTTTTAGACCTAGGGCAGACTGTAAGAGATGCGATAGTAATTATTGCCTCAACTTAACAAATGCCTGTACTAATTAGGTCGTTAAACCAATATACGTACACAAATTTACCTGTAGCCATGCCAGATTTATTTTCTATCAACCGCAATGCATTGGTGATTAGACCAAAAGCATCGCTGATCGAGTGGGTAAATTCTGTTTATCCAGAGGATCAAATTGAACTGGAAATGGAGATTTCGAACGATTCGCTTGAAATTTTTCTAATTCCGGACTTTGAGTCTACACAGGAGGCTCAGGCCTGGTTAGAAGAAAATTTTCATGACATCTTCGTGTATGTTATGGAAAATTGGTGCGAGGATGAGTCACTCTGGCCAAATCCCTTAAGTTGGAGTTTATTTCAAGAGATGCTCGAATATACTTTTCACAAAGAAGTAGTGGATTCCGTCGCTGAAGAAGATGATGAGGAAGGCGATGATTTCTTTGAGGAGGATGATTTTTACGATGATTTTGACGAAGAGGAGGAAGAAGAAGATGATGATGATAAGAAAAAGAGCTAAAACTCTCCCTTTCTCTCCTTAAGGGCAAAGTTAAGTTAGGAATAAAATAGGAAGGGCTCCATCAATTACTTGAGGAGCCCTTCATCGTTATTATTAGGACAACAATAAATTAGCTGTCTTTGTTATCATCGTCATTTTCAGCAAGCTGCTCTTTGAGTTGGCTGAAAACACCCAAATCGCCAAGCGTGTCACGTTCCAAATTGGACTGCTGTTTCTTCACAGCCTGTGTTGTGCGCTTACGCTCCTCTGTGCGTTCTTTCTTTACCTGCTCATCCGCTTCACGGCGAATATCCTCAAGATATCGGAGATGACTCACTAAAATTCGCTTATCATCTCTGTTGAATTCAATAACCTTTACTGTGATTGACTCATCGACATTAGCATAGGTATTGTCCTCTTTCCGGATATGCTTCAGTGGGGCATACGCCTCAAGGCCATAAGGTAGCTGAACGATCGCTCCCCTGTCGTCTTTACGAAGGATAGTTGCTTCGTGATAAGAGCCGACTGGGAATACAGTTTCGAAGGTATCCCATGGGTTTTCTTCGAGCTGTTTGTGACCCAAAGAAAGTTTGCGGCTTTCTTTATCAATCTCGAGGATAATGATGTCGATGTTGGCACCTACTTTAGTAAATTCAGACGGGTGGCCATATCGCTTGATCCATGAAAGGTCACTGATGTGAACCATTCCACCGATACCTTCTTCCAGCTCGACGAAGACGCCGTAGGGAGTCAAATTCTTGACAATACCTGTGTGGCGGCTTGCTACAGGATATTTAGCCTCGATGTTTTCCCAAGGATCCTGAGACAGCTGCTTGATGGAGAGCGACATTTTGCGATCCTCACGATCAATTGTCACAACCCGGGCCTCGTATTCCTGTCCAAGTTTGAAGTACTCACGTGCGTTGATAGGCTGGTTACTCCAGCTAACTTCAGATACGTGGATCAAGCCTTCAACACCTGGCTGTATTTCGAGGAAAGCACCATAGTCCTCAATATTGACAATTTTACCCTTAACCGTTGATCCCTCTTTGATAGTTGCGTTGAGCACCTCCCATGGATGTGGCTGGAGTTGCTTAAGACCAAGAGAAATACGCTTTTTGTTCTCATCAAAATCAAGCACTACCACATTGATCTTCATATTGAGATGGAGCACCTCGGATGGATGGCTGATACGTCCCCAGCTAATATCTGTGATGTACAACAGACCATCTACTCCGCCAAGATCGAGGAAAGCACCGAAATCGGTAATGTTTTTAACAAGTCCTTCCAATACCTGACCACGCTCCAGGCTGGCGATAATTGCCTCACGCTGCTCAGCCAAATCACTCTCAATAAGAGCCTTGTGTGAAACAACAGCGTTTTTGATTGTCTCATTAATTTTGACAACCTTGAACTCCATCGTCTTGCCCACGTAGGCATCGTAATCGATGATTGGCTTAATATCAATCTGTGAGCCAGGCAAGAAAGTCTCGAGACCGCTACAATCAACAATAAGACCACCTTTGGTTTTGCTGATAACGGTACCCGTAATAACGGTACCATTTTCGTAGCTGTCGCGGATACGATCCCACGCACGTAGCAGTTTTGCTTTACGACGTGACAGCACCAGCTGACCGCGGGCATCTTCCTGTTGCTCTACATACACTTCAATGATATCACCTACTTTCAGGTTAGGCATATCCCTAAATTCTGAAAGAGGTATGAGTCCGTCTGATTTGGAATTCAGATCAAGGACGACATCACCACCTGTAACGGCGGTTACTCTTCCACCGACGATTTCGAACTCTTCAATGGCACGCATTGAATTGTCGTAAGCATCGAGATAACTTTTAACTTCATCTGGCGAGTAAGCAGCCATGCTGCGCTTTCCGATGTTCCAGTTAAAATCGCTGTGTCCATCTCCGGTCACAGGTGAGGAGTCTCCGGGAAGTAAGTCAATATCGTCCTCTTCCTCTTCTTCTTCCTCTGCTGCAGCTGGTTCTTCAATCAGCTCGGATTTTTTGATGACAACAGCTTTGGGAGCATCAATCTCCTCTTCAGTTTCCTGATTTTCAGTGGATTCTGAAGCGGTTGCATCCGTAATTTCCTCCGGATTTACCGGAGAATCCTTCAGTTCTTCGTTCTCTGACATGATGTTAAGTTTGACATTGAAAGAATGTCTCTGGTTAAACAATTAATAATTGCGGCGCAAAGGTAATGTTTTTCAGGCATTAATGAAAATATTTCTCAGCATAAGTCACTTGCTCAATAAATTTACATCCTATAATAGTTCCACACACCATTGATTAGTACCAAGGTGTATTTTTCTGGTCCAGATGGAATCCAATTTCTAGGATTTACCTAGAAAGGTCCATAATTAATCTTTACACTGACCAGGATGACTACACAAGCGAGCAAAAAAATATAAAAGAACAACTGGCTTATATATCTAAGCCATCTGTCAAATGGTATCCTACACATCCCTAACATTGCGACAAGACCCCCGAGAGCAGGATTTATCAAATTTGTTATGCCGTCACCTAGTTGGAATATTAGTACCACTGTTTGTCTAGTCAAACCCAATACTTCACCAACCGGTACTAATATGGGCAATGTTGCAAGTGCCTGCCCGCTTCCGGAAGGAATCAAGAAATTCATTGCTGATTGTCCGACTAACATAGCCAGTGCCGAGGCATACAAGGATAGTCCACTCAGCTGAGAAGAAAATGTATGAGCAATAGTGTCATTAATATGTCCCTGTTCAATGACAACTTTGATCGAAGTTGCGAATCCAACCATAAAGGCTCCGGGTGCTACTTTCCCCACAGAACTTAGCATTACTTCCCCAAACTCACCAGCACTTAGTCGGGTTGTAAGTCCAATGACCAATGCCATGAGGCAGAAAAATGCAGAGATTTCATTTAGATACCATTGGAAATTAAATACCGCATACAGCATGTAAGCCATTCCGGCAAGAAAGAGACTAAATGCAATGCCATCTTTTCTGCCCAGCCTATAGTCGGCTAAAGGTTTTGATAATGTAAATCCTTGTATATTAATGTCTTTTACAAGGCTTGCTTCCGGGTTTGCCAGTATCTTTTTAAAGTAGCTCACATTGTGCCATGCGAGCATGGATAATCCCGAAAAACAAAGGATCGTTCGTAGCCAGGCACCTGAAAACAGCGGTAATTCCGCTATTTTGTGACCAGTACCAATGGTGTAGGCATTTACGGGAGAAAGAGCGAATCCAATCGTGACACCACCTACAGCAATACCTGCGGCCAATAACAAATCTCCCCCTATGGCGATACTAAGGACGGCTGCAATAGGAATTAGGGCAATGTTATTTTCATAACCGACGAATACCCCCAAACTTCCAAAAACATAAGTCATGAGTACAACAAGGGCCATTCTTTTATTACCTCCAAGTCTCTTGACGGCCGCACCTACAGCATTTTCAATTGCACCTGATTTTTCCAAAAAACCAAACATTATTCCACTGGCTAATACGATATATACAATGTCGCTTGCAGTCTTGAAACCAACAGGCAGCGCCATAAACATTGAAAGCAAACCTATAGGTGTGGCATTAACCTGCCTATAAGAGCCAGGAATGACCTTTTCCCGTCCATCTATGAGCTCTCTGCTAAATTCACCCGCAGGTATTAAATGGGTAAGTAAAGTGGCCAAAATTAACATCCCGAAGAGAATGACTACCGGATGTGGGATATATTGGTACCATTTACTGTGACCTTGCCATTTATGAATATTCATTTATATTGCTTTAGGCATTGGCTGCCATTATGTCTAATAATGCTATTGTCATGGCATTAACGCCCGTCGTAAGTGTGGTCGTCGGATGTGGCAAAAATTTTGGTGAGTGCAGGGGTTCCAGGTGACATTTGGGCCTTCCATCAGCATCAAATTTCTCTGGATCTACCGATCCAAGCCAAAGGAATGCGATGGGTATACGACCATTATCGTCAAAGTAGGCAAAATCTTCACCGAATGTATAGGGTGGCTCCTCTAAGACGGCTTGATCTCCCAAGTATCTCTTAAATATTGCCTCTAACCGGTTGCACAGTGCCGGATCATTAATCACAGGTTTGGTATACCTAGGGTAGGGAAGAATTACGGGAAACAACGATTCGTCAAGTCCTGAAGCTATTGCCTCTCCCTTGCAAATTCGTTCCACTGCTGCCATTATCTGCAGATAGACAGCTTCTGAGAAACATCTTACGGTAAGCTTTAGGTGAACCTCTGAAGGTATAACAGAACCTTTTTGCGTGTTGGTAACTACTGATCCAACCGTCACTACAGCCGGCTCTATTGGATTTATTTCACGGCTTACAATGGTTTGCAACCTAAGAATGATGGCTGCCGCCAGTACCACAGGGTCTTTAGTCGTAGAAGGATATCCTCCGTGACCGCCAAGTCCTTTAACGATAATTTCCGGATGTGCAGTGAGTGCCATAGCAGGACCTGGCCTTATGCCAACTTTCCCGCCAGCTAATGTTGGGCTGCAATGCCATGCTAAGGCCATATCAGGTGCAGGAATTTGTGAGAAAAGGCCTCCTTCAATCATTTTTCTTGCACCGTCAGCGCCCTCTTCGCCCAGTTGGCTAACTAATACAACCGTACCGTTCCAATAAGATTTGTGTGCGATCAGTTGTTTAGCCAAACCTATGGAGATGGCTGGTACCATCGAGTGCCCACATAAATGACCTACACCAGCAACCTTACTTTTATAGGCCACCTCATTTTCTTCCTGTATAGGAAGGGCATCATGATCATTTCTGAACAATACTACAGGACCTTCACCATTGCGGATAATCCCTACTACTCCAGTCTCAGCAATAATCATTACTTCATCACAACCAGCTTTTGCATATTCTTCTGCCTGGCGTTTGGAAGTATTATACTCTTTAAGAGACAACTCCGGATTCGCATGGTAGTGAAAGTGAAGTGCCAGCAAATAATCAAGTTGCTCTAGAGTATACTGCTCAACGACCTCTTTTAGCTGAATACTGTCGTATTTCATTATTCTTTGGTGTATTCGACGGTTAAGTGATATCTTTTTGGCAGGCAATTTACAAATTAGCGATCTATATGCCAATGAATTATCTGCAAGATGCAATTATCTGCAGCTGCTTGCTATACCTTCCCGGCCAGGGTGTTAAGTCGGGACTCCCATTGATCGAATGTAAACTGCTTGAAAACCTCTTCTGATTTTCGTTTGATGTTGTCATTACAAAGATTTCCCATACTACCTTCATGTGTATGGTGAAGTTCCCTGGAAGGGTTGAATGTTCCTTCGACAACCTGGGCTGCAACAAGTCGGTATGCATCACGAAATGGAATGCCGTTACCTACAGCTTCGTTTACTGCCTCTACCGTAAATAGCAGATTGTATTTTTCATCTTGCAGCAAGTCGCTGTTGATATGTAATTGAGGGAGTGCATACAACAGAATGGACTGGCACTCCTTGAGGTTATCAAGCGCCGGGAAAATCATTTCTTTGAGGAGTTGATAGTCTCTGTGATAACCAGAGGGAAGATTTGCCAGCGTAATGCCGAGTTGTGAAGGTAAACTTTGCAGTTGGTTACATCTGGCTCTTAATAATTCAAAAAGGTCAGGATTTTTTTTGTGTGGCATAATACTGGAGCCAGTGGTAAACGCATCCGGTAGGCTTATAAAGCCAAAGTTCTGGCTGTTGTAAAGGCAAAGATCCATTGCCAACTTGCCCATCGTTTGCGCCAGTGCAGCTACGCCAAATGCCATGAAAGTCTCTGATTTCCCTCTACCCATTTGAGCATGAACAACGTTGTATGCGAGATCCTCAAATCCCAGCAATTCTGTTGTTCTCTGTCTGTTAATTGGAAAGGAAGAGCCATAGCCGGCTGCGGATCCCAGAGGATTTTGATTTATACTATGATAAATTCCTGTCCACAGGCGTAAATCATCAACAAGTGTCTCTGCATAGGCGCCAAACCATAAGCCAAAGCTTGAGACCATGGCCACCTGAAGGTGCGTATAGCCAGGCATTAAATCACCCTTGTGTTTATCAGAAAGTAGCAGCAGCTGATTTATTATCTCTTGGGTAGATCTGACTATATGAGCAATTTCTTCTCTGAAAAAAAGTCTCAGGTCAACCAGAACCTGATCGTTTCGCGAACGTGCAGCATGAATTTTCTTTCCAGTATCCCCCAGACTACGGGTCAATAATAGTTCAACCTGAGAATGTATATCTTCAACACCAGGTTCTATTGAAAATTTGCCAGCTTCAACCTCCTTTATTAGTTCTTGTAGTGCTCGTCTGAGCGCTACAAATTCATCCTCGCTAATCAACCCGATCTCTGATAGCATCTGACCGTGTGCTATTGAGCCAAGCATATCCAGACGTGCCAGTCGTAAATCCATTTCCTGGTCACGACCCACGGTAAACATTTCTATCCTCTTATCCAATGATTGGTCTTTTTGCCAAAGTTTCATATCAGTTAATACTTGAAAATGCTGTACGGATGATGGTTTTTACGGTCAGGCTGTCTGTTTTTTACAGACGGTATAGCCAGCGCAGGCAAATATTTCGCCCAATGTAGGAGCCTGCGTTGGGATCAGCCTGCAAGTCTGTTAGGGATTTTGACCATTGAATATTTATGCCCATTCTCTTTTTGAGGTCAAAAGTGCACCCAAATACCATTGAAAACATGTCAGGTCGGAAGTTTTGTAAATCTGTAATATCTTCACCTATGACATCCGATGCAGAAAAGCTTATCAAACGATGATAAATGATACCAGCTCCGGCTTGAAGTTTCCAGTCGCGGAAATGCAACATCAGCGGTAGTTCAACGAAATTGAGTCTCAGCTTATCAAGCGATGCTGAGGGATCATCGTTGAACACTCTGCGTGCACCCTGTTGACTATAAAGCATTTCCAAGCCCAATCGCCAGCGTTCAGACAGCGAAAAGTCGACTTTTGCCCCGACGTTTACTCCCGGCTGATGAAAACCGCTGAGCTTATCTCCATCAATCTGAGATAAATTAAAACCTACAATTGCGGAGGCTTGAAAGGTTTGGTCATTGGGGGTTTGAGCAACAACTAGACTGCATACAAGTAGCGCTCCAACGAGCAAAGCTATTCGCATCATCATATTTCTTAATGAGTGAATAAATGATGAACAAGTACAAAGATACATGCCTCCACTATCAAGATTGCCAAAATAAATTTATTATTGGGTCATAATTAATGCTCATGCTTAAGTATACCAAACACACGCTAAAAAAGCTGGAGGCTGTTCTTGAGGAATTACAGTATACTGTAAGGTATGAAAAGGGTAACTTTCAGGCTGGTTACTGTATTGTTGACAGTAAGAAAATCGTGATTGTAAATAAATTTTTCGAAACGGAGGGTCGGATCAATTGTTTAATGGAAATTTTGCAATCCATTGAGGTGGATGTTTCCCTATTGTCGGAGTCAAGTGGTAAATTTTACAGGCAACTCAACAGAGAACATGCCCCTGAAGCAGAAGTTCTCCCCGACAGTTCCACTGATGACGATACAATTACAGATGGCGACGCCATGGAGTAAAATCTTCTCTCAAATAATAATTCAGCAGCTCAATTTTGCATAGGTGACGATTAAGTCCACGTAGATACCTATTCCATCGAGAATTTCTTGTTTAGTAATGTACTCGTCCGCAGTATGTGATCGAGCGCTGTCGCCTGGTCCTATTTTGATAGTTGGGCAATAAAGCAGCGCCTGATCACTAAGCGTTGAAGAGCCAAATAAAGGTATAGCCAGTTCTTTGGCTGCCTGTACCAATGGGTGATCGGCAGGGATACTACTGGGGTTTAATCTAAGCGATCTTGCTTTCAATTGTGAATGACACAGTGACTGAAGCTCTCCCAGAATTTCTTCCAAAGAGTAATATTCATTGACGCGAACATCTACAACAAAGCTGCAACGATCGGGCACTACATTATGCTGATGGCCTGCCTGCATTTGTGTGACGCTAATTTTTACAGGACCCAGCAGTTCGGATACTTTGGCAAATTTATATGTACGCAATCGCTGGATATCGTCAATTGCAATATACAATGCGTTGATTCCTTCTTCTCTGGCTGCATGTCCTGCAGAACCTCTGGCTTCACCATCAATTACTACAAGTCCTCGCTCTGCAATTGCCGCATGCATGCGGGTAGGTTCACCCACAATACCACAGTCAATCCTGCCCAATTGGTGCAGAATCGAGCTGATACCTCCTGAGCCACTTATTTCCTCTTCCGCAGTCATCGCAAGTAAGAGATTACACTGAAGTGTCTGATCTTTTTCTAGAAGTAAAAAAGTCGCCAATAGCGCCATTAGTGCACCTCCGGCGTCGTTACTGCCCAATCCGTACAATTTACCATCTTCCCAATGTGCGTTGAAGGGGTCTTTGGTCCAGCCAGCTACAGGTTTTACGGTGTCATGATGTGAGTTTAGGAGTAATACGGGTTTGCGATCATCCCAGTTGCGGCTCTTTACCCAGACATTATTGCCTGTTCTTTGGGCATGCAGGTCGTGCTTCAGGAGAAAATTTTCCAATATATCGGCCGTATATTTTTCGTCTCTGGAAAAGGAAGGAGTATTAATGAGCTTATTTAACAGTTCTATGGTTTGCGTGCTCACGGAATCAAAAATTGTAGTATCCTTCATGTATTTCTGTGAATTTGACATAGGCCGTTGAGATGAAAAAAAATTGCTTATGGTTTCCAAGGCATAAAAAATAGCCGAAGCTGTCATAAAATCGCGTTATTTGCAAGATAATTATTTTTTCATCATGACGAGCGTTGCTGTTTTTTGTGGATCCTCAAAAGGAAAAGATATCAGCTATGAGGAGCAAGCCAGATTGCTGGGAATTGCACTTGCCAAGCGTGGACATACAATCGTTTACGGTGGTGGCCACGTTGGGCTGATGGGGGTGATTGCCGATGCTGCCCTTTCTCAGGGAGGCAGCGTTATTGGTGTCATTACCGAGCATCTTCTTGCACGGGAAGTATGCCATACGGGCTTGTCGGAACTACATGTTGTGCCTACTATGCACGAACGCAAGGTGCTCATGGCGCAGCTATCTGACGCGGTGATTGCTGCGCCGGGAGGTTTCGGTACCTTGGATGAGTTGTACGAAATGCTGACGTTGGCTCAGCTTGGGCACGATCGCCGACCCATAGGTTTGCTAAACACACTCGGATATTTTGACTACTTGTTACGGCATTTAGATCACATGGTCGTAGAGGGTTTCCTGCGCAAAGAGGGTCGTATGTCTTTGATGGCAGAGGAAAGTATCGAAAGCCTACTGGAGGCCATGAGTGCCTATGAACCCAGCCCCGAAATTCCTAAATGGATGTAAGGGTATTTCTCTGTGTACTACAGCTTGCAGTGATCCTGGGTATACAGTTCAGAAAATACCGACAGCATTTACTGTTTGATCCACTGGTTACTGGCTTTCAGCCAGCCTTGGCTACTTCGCACCTGCAAAAAATAATTGCCGTCAGGGAGTTGTTGGATGTTGAGCTGTTTATCAAATGGCTGACTGATGACCACTTGTCCCAATGCATTATAAATAAAAATCCTATCATCTGCCAAACTGTTGGGATAATCAATGCAAAGCAGCTCATGCGCCGGTTGAGGATAAAGGAGTAAGGGGCTGGCTATTGCTCGATCTACAATCCTTGTCGGAGGCATAAGTATTGTGGAAAGTCGAGTCCATAAGGCACGATCAAAAATCACGGGTACAGGACTGATATCCCCTCCTGTTGGCAGGCCTAACCGTACAACAACTAATTTCTTACTGGGTATCACATATAGTTTCTGATCATTAGCACCCAAAGCGGCGATCATATCGGCCGGAGCCTCTGGCACGAGAAAGCCGGGAAGGTTCAATTGCAGACCGGGTAGCATGTAACTTGCCTGGCCATTGAGCCACCATAGGTAACCGTAAGATGGGTTTATTGACTGTGAAGAACTTGTCATGGCTGTAAAATAAGCCTGATCATACATAAGACTGTCCCCATTCCATACGCCTCTGTTTAATATTAGCGATCCAAAACGGGCCATGGACCGAGCCCTGCTGAAAAAGACATTGTTATAGCCCAATCTTAGAAATAAACCAGTAATTCCTGTTCTGCTGCGGACGCGGTTGTTGAAGTAAGAATTTATGGACTGTCCTGTAGCAGACGCTATGACTTCATCTAAAAGTGTATAGGGTCCATTGTGGTAGGCCCACCTGCTGCCTGCGGTTGCTAAATAAGTAAGGCATTGGGGATCGGTGCAATATGGATCATCTATAGCGTCGTTGAGGCCTGATGTCATGGTGAGCTGGTGGCGAACCGTTATTGCTGCCTCTTGTTCTGGGGTTGCGGTTGTCCATCCTGTTCCGAGATAGGTTGAAGACGGTAAATTTATATTCAGATTGCCTTCCTGTTGTGCCAGGCCAACGAGGAATGAGGTAAGTGTTTTACCTGCCGAAGCCCAGTACCAAACGCTGTCTTGAGTGAAATCGCCAAAATACCATTCTACGGCCAGGCGGCCGTCATACAGGATGAGAAAGGCCTTGGTGTTGCTATCTTCCAAAAAATCGCGGAGGGAACTCAGTCTCGAAGTGTCCCAGCCCAAACTTACAGGAGCAACCTCTTCCCAAGAATCGCTATTGAGCGGAGGGAAGTAGTAGTTGCTTTGGGCGCTTGAATGGATGGAAATGCAAAAGCTAAACAGCATGAGCAACATGAGTAATCTTGGCATGGCAATAATCTGATATACAGGTCCGGTAAAATGTATTAAGTAGCTCAATCAATAGTCGGGCATTAATTGATTCATTTGTCGTAGTTGCTCGAGTAGTACATATCAGAACGTTTACCTTCACAAATGATCAGTCTAAAAATCACTAAACAGGTAAGCAGGAAATCCGTTTGGGTATACCCATAAGATTTCCTGCTACGTAAAAAACAAATTGGGGAGGTAAGTAAGTTTTGTGTAATACACAGAAAGGTGGGGAGAAAATCAATGGATGCAGTATTGACTATACCCGTCTTATTAATCGGCTCACGGACCATATTACCAGACTGCCCGATCTGTGCATGCGCAGCTTAAGCTTGTTCTGTATTGACGGCTGTATCCTCTTCTGTGGATGCACGTGCACTTTCGAGTAACAAAAATTCAGTTACCACAATTTCAGCTACTCTGCGGTTGATACCATCGCCATCGGTATAATCATTGTAAGTTATTTTGCCATTGACAGCTACTTTTTTACCCTTGGTTAATAATCTGCCGGTCAATTCGGCAGCTTTCCCCCAAGCGACACAATTGTGCCAGGTTGTAACCTCTTTTTTTTCGCCTTCGGGCGTTTTATAGAATTCATTAGTAGCTAAAGAAAAACGCGACAGGCTGCGATTTTCTGCTACAGTGCGCACTTCGGGATCTCTGCCCAAATGACCGATTAAGAAAACGGTGTTTTCCAGAGCCATAGCAAAATAGATTAATTTAAAGAAATAGTTAGTTATCCCTTGGCCGTCATGCGATCAATACCTTATAAGTATAGATGCAGTAAGCGCGGGAGCATTTGACTGCTATGGCAAAAATGCGTACTAGGCAGCGTACTATTCGTAGGTTAAACGTTTAGTTTCGTTTACACAATGATAAAATTGGATATTCTTGCAGATGAATAAGGTGAACTATGCATCGGGCCTACTATTAACAGATGTTTGGCTTAGTGCAAGTTCCTGCACCAGAAATTTACCTGTGTGGCTTTCCTGGCAGGCTGAAACGATTTCGGGGGTTCCTTGTGCAACAATCATTCCGCCTCGGCCTCCTCCTTCCGGGCCGAGATCAACCAGATGATCAGCTGCTTTAATGACATCAAGATTATGCTCAATGACGACTACGGTGTTGCCTTTGTCTACAAGCTTATTTAGCACATCCAGCAAATAGCAAATGTCTTCAAAATGCAACCCTGTGGTAGGTTCATCTAATATATAGAGGGTTTTTCCAGTATCTTTTTTTGATAGTTCCTCTGCGAGTTTTACGCGTTGCGCTTCTCCCCCTGAGAGCGTTGTCGCTTGCTGTCCTAAGGTGATATAGCCTAGTCCAACTTCGCTCAAGGTTTTAAGTTTTCTGTATATGGCGGGAATATTTTGAAAAAAGTCAACCGCCTCGCTCACGGGCATATTCAGTACATCATTGATGGATTTTCCCTTGTACAAAACTTCGAGTGTTTCCCGATTATACCTTCTCCCAAGGCAGGTTTCGCAAGGTACGTGCACATCCGGCAGAAAATTCATCTCAATTACGCGCATGCCACTACCCTCGCAGGTTTCGCAGCGTCCTCCTTTTACATTAAAGGAAAAACGTCCTGGTTTATATCCCCGGATTTTTGACTCTGGTAATTCAGTAAAAATTTTGCGGATATCAGAGAATACACCTGTATAAGTAGATGGATTTGAGCGTGGCGTACGGCCAATGGGCGATTGGTCTATGTCAATTACCTTGTCGACGAGATTGAGGCCTTCAATCTGCGTGTAAGGCATAGGTTTTTTGAGGCTACGGTAAAGGTGTTGTTGGAAAATAGGGAACAGGGTATCATTGATGAGTGTCGACTTACCACTTCCGGAAACACCTGTGATGCAAATCAGGGTTCCGAGCGGAAGGTGTAAATCTACTTTTTTAAGATTGTTGCCACTAGCACCGAAGAGTTTTATCCACTGACCGTTACCGGGACGACGCTTGGGAGGCAGTGGGATATCTTTTGTACGGTTGAGATATTGAGCAGTGAGGGTTTCTGCCGCAGCAGTGATATGCGAAGGATGTCCGGCGGCCACCAGTTGCCCGCCGTGTTTTCCTGCACCCGGACCAAGATCTATCAGATAATCGGCAGCCATCATGATATCCCGGTCGTGTTCCACTACAATCACTGTATTACCTATATCGGTGAGCTCCCGAAGTGCCTGTATGAGCCGCTGATTGTCGCGTTGGTGCAGGCCAATACTAGGTTCATCAAGTATATAAGTAATGCCTGTGAGCTGAGATCCAATTTGTGTGGCCAGTCGTATACGCTGCGATTCACCACCCGAAAGACTTCTGGATGGCCTGTCAAGGCTCAGGTAATCGAGACCTACATGAAGTAGAAAGTCCAGACGGAAAAGAATTTCTTTAATGATATCCCGACCAATCTGGCGCTGTCGGTCATTAAGTTTGTCATTTATCGTCATCATCCAGTCCCTAAGCGCAACAAGATCCATACGGGACAACTCAGCAATATTTTTTTCTGCTATCTTAAAGTGTAGCGATTCTTGTTTAAGTCGCGTGCCCAGACACACGGGGCAATCATCTATGACCAAATATTCTTCTGCCCATTTGCGTATTTTTTCAGAGGAAGTGCCTTCGTACCAGCGGATTAACATATTGGCAAGACCTTCTTTAGCTAAATTGAAATAGCTTTCGGTGTCTTCCGGAGTCTCGTTGCCTGACAATGACCCTTCTGCATCTTGATTACCGCCATACAGGAGTATTTGCATGGCAGATTCAGGGATTTCGCTTATGGGGGTAGCCAAGCTAAATCCGAGTTGTTTAGCCAGCTTGCGGAGTTGTTGAAAAAAATGAGTATCCCGCACTTCTCCCATGGCTGCAATTCCGCCCTGATTGATGCTGAGCGACGGATCCGGAATAATTTTGCTCAGGTCAGGCTTATTTACCTGTCCAATGCCTTTGCAATGCGGGCAGGCACCATAGGGAGAGTTGAAGGAAAAACTATTAGGTGATGGTTCTTCATAGGAGAGGCCGGTGGTGGGATCCATAAGATTTTTGCTCATGCTCAGCACACTGCCCTCCTGCGGAGCAATCATGACGAGGCCATTCCCGGTTTTGAGCGCGGTCTGCAGGCTAGCTGCAAGCCTGTCTTTCCGGTCAGCCAACACCTTGATCCTGTCAACAACCAGCTCAATATCATGTACCTTATAGCGATCGAGCTGCATGGCGGGGGCAAGATCGACCATGAGCCCATCAATTCTGACTTTTGTAAACCCCTGTTTTCGCAACTGCTCAAAGAGCTCACGGTAATGACCCTTTCGACCTCTTACGATGGGGGCTAGCAAACTAATAGATTGCCCGCTGAAGTGATGCTGTATCTGCTCCAGCATTTGCTCCTCGGTGTAACGAACCATCTTTTGCCCGGTCACATGGCTGTAGGCCTCTCCCAAACGAGCAAAGAGCAGTCGCATGAAATCGTATACTTCTGTTATCGTTCCCACTGTCGAGCGGGGATTTCGGCCGGTAGTTTTTTGTTCGATTGATATAACAGGGCTAAGACCAGTAATTTGTTCAACTTCCGGTCGTTCCATATTGCCAATAAATTGGCGTGCATAGGCGGAGAAAGTCTCCATATACCTACGCTGTCCTTCCGCATAAATGGTATCAAAAGCAAGTGAGGATTTGCCACTTCCGCTGATACCGGTAATGACGACGAGCCGATTGCGCGGAATGCTGATATTTATGCCTTTGAGGTTGTGTTCACGTGCACCAATGACTGTTATCTGATCATCTGGCTCCAAGGCTGTGACATCTTGCACGGGTTGCATCTCTTCCATTGACAGGAACGATTTAGAATTAGCTCGCAGGTTGACCGCTTAGCAATAATGTTCAAGATCCAATACGAAACCCCACAATCCGGCGAAGGTTGTATGAACAGGTTCAATTATCTGTTAGCACGGTGATCAGCGCAGTATGTTTTCTACTGTCCAAGCCTCCGGCTTAGCAGCAAAAAGCACTTTAGTACGGGCCCATGTTGTGGAGAACAAGGCAGACTGCCGATATTCTTGCAGCGCCTGTTCGCTTTCCCAGTGGCTGTACGTGAAAAGTACGGCTGTACCAGTTTCCGTAGATCGCCAAAGTTCCAAATGCAGACAACCCGGGAAAAGCCGGATTTTGGGGCTGCTTTCTTCAAAAATTGCCAGGAATTCATCAACCAAGGCAGGCTGGAAAGTCATTTTTACAATTCTCTTTACCATACATTGAGCGACCATCTTTATCAGATCCATGCAAAGGTACAGCCGAAGTTGTTGTTATGTATCAAATTCATTAATAGACATGGTATAATTCGCCAAACGAGCTGTATTTTTGTGCTCGTTGCTTTGGGGCTTATCCAGACTGGCACTGACAAGAGCGGGCGGATAAATAGCTAATTGTTAAGGAACTTTTTACCCCACGAAACGTTTGTCATACAACTATCAACACAATAAAGAAATTTTTGAGCGAGATCATCCTCCATATCGAAGAAGTCAATCCTCTAGAGCTGTTTGGCGAGAACAATGTCAAGTTAAACCTGCTGCGTGAGGCATTCCCGGATGTCGTCATGACCAGTCGAGGCCATCAGCTTAAGCTGGCAGGCGAAAAGAGTAGCACCCAAAAGGCAAAGGCCAGGGTAGAAATGATGGTACGGCTACTAAAAGAACACCATGAGTTGTCTGTACAAATGGTACAGGATTTGCTAAGCGGTGAAAATCCTTTTGAATCAAAACTAAGTGCTGGCCGACAGAATCAAACGCTGCTCTTTGGTCGTGACGGCAAGCCTATTAAGGCAAAGACCCGTAACCAGCGGCTGCTCATTGAGGCGTCAGAAAAAAACGATATTGTATTTGCGACGGGTCCCGCGGGTACAGGCAAGACCTATACTGCGGTAGCGCTTGCTGTAAGGGCACTAAAGAATAAAGCGGTCAAAAAAATAATCCTCACCCGCCCCGCTGTTGAGGCAGGTGAGAATCTTGGTTTTCTGCCAGGGGATCTCAAAGAGAAGATTGACCCTTATTTGCGCCCGCTCTATGACGCGCTCGATGACATGATTGCTGCCGACAAACTGGCACAGTTCATGGCTACGCGGGTGATTGAAATTGCACCCTTGGCGTATATGCGTGGTCGAACGCTGGATAATGCTTTCATCATTCTGGATGAGGCACAAAACTGCTCGACTATGCAGTTGAAAATGTTTTTGACCCGACTTGGTCCAAGTGCAAAATGTATTATCACCGGGGACTTGTCACAGATAGATCTGCCTTACCACCAGAAATCAGGCCTGCGAAAGGCTATGGACATTCTCGAGAGAATCGATGGTATTGCCTGCATAAGCCTTACAACAGAAGATGTGGTACGCCACAGGCTCGTTAAGGCTATCATTAAGGCATACGAACGGCTGGAGAGCAGAGATCGCCGCCACGATGAGCTGCCCGAGGATTCAGGACAGCCCTCAGCAGAGGAAGAAGAATAACTTAACCAGCGCGGACATTGGGTTCCGTGTCCAGATTTGCGTTGTATGGAATATCGAATTAAAGTACAGGCAGAGAAGACGGAGGATTTCCGGCAGCTGCTGCGCACTTGGAAAAAATTGGGCATTATAGAAGATTACCTGCCTGTAAAGCCGGATCTATCACCCTCTGCGGATACTGATTTTCTTGCACGTCTGGCATTTGCTGAGGGTGGAGCAGAAATTGATGTAAGTCAGTACCGTGATCTTGTGGATTAAGCAACTGTAAAATTGAGGGTTATGGACAGCCTTTCCGTTTATCGTCAACCTCAGCCGTTGATTGGTCGCATCAGGTTGGCCGGCTCTAAGAGTATTAGCAACAGAGTCCTGATGATACGGGCTTTGTGCGACCATTCATTTACAGTAGAGGGGCTTGCAAACGCAGCAGATACCTCCATATTGGCTGATTTGCTCGCGTCAGATGCAACTGTGTTAGATGCAGGAGCAGCCGGAACCACCTTTCGGTTTATGACTGCCTTCTTGGCAGCACAGGGCGGCGACCGTATCCTTACAGGCAGCGAACGCATGAAACAAAGGCCGGTAGGGCCTTTGGTAGAGGCGCTGCGACACATGGGAGCAGATATTCGCTATATGGAAAAAGAGGGTTATCCTCCTCTCCACTTTGCTTCTTCTATCCAGTTTGGATTATCCGGGCAAGTGACGGTAAGTGCTGATACGAGTAGTCAATACATTACGGCCCTGCTGTTACTCGCTCCTGTACTACCCAATGGGTTGCAGCTTCAGTTGGAGGGAACCATCGTATCCCGACCGTATATTGAAATGACCCTTAAGCTGATGCAGTATTTTGGGGTCAGTCACGAATGGGAGGATAACAGCATAGTAGTAGCTCCGCAGAAATACCAACCGAAGCCTTTTACAGTAGAGGCAGACTGGTCTGCTGCCAGTTACTATTACAGTATGGCAGCTATGAGTGACTATGCAGATATTCAATTAGATGGATTGTTTGCGGAAAGTATACAGGGCGATGCTGTGCTGCCAGTGATTTACGAAAAGCTTGGTGTGAAAACGGAATTTACCGACAGCGGTATTCGGCTGATTAAGCAAAAGGGCAGGACTATAGTAGGATTGCTTGAGCAGGATTTTCTGGAATGTCCCGATTTGGCGCAGACAGTTGCAGTTACTTGCGCTGTTTTAGGAGTCCAGGGCCTGTTTAGTGGGTTGGAGACGCTGCGCATTAAGGAGACCGATCGGATCAGTGCGGTTAAGCAGGAGTTACATAAGTTTGGCACGAGTTTTTCTGCTTTACCGGCAAGATTCAGTAAGGTGCAAGATCGCAAATATTATCTGCTGGAGGGACAAGCTCAGGTCGAAGGTGAAGTACAGGTAAGTACCTATGATGATCACCGGATGGCCATGGCATTTGCACCTATGGCCACCCGGTGGCCTATTGCAATAAAAGATCCCGAAGTTGTTGCCAAATCATATCCCGATTTTTGGAAAGACCTGGCCCGGCTTGATTTCCAGCTGAATCACCACAACAACCGTTAGTCTCCGAAGCTAATAATTTTTATCTCTACCCGTTGATTTCGCCTTCGCCCTTCGATTGTTTCGTTGGTATCAATAGGCTGTCGTTTTCCATAACCACGGTATTGAATGCGTTCTCTGGAGATACCTTTGGAGATTAGGTAGTCAGCAACTGCTTTGGCACGGGCGGCAGACAACCTGTCTGCATATTCATGATCCGGGAGACTATTGGTATGACCGCCGATTTCCACCACTACATCGTTATTAGCAGAAAGGAATCGGTAGATATTGTCAAGTATCGGATAGGATTCTGCCTTAATACTTGAACTGTCTGTTAGAAACAAAAGATTTTCGATTTTAATTTTTTGACCAGCTCGTATATCCTCGCGTTTAACCCCGGCCAACGTTGGCTCTTGTCGATTCTCGCTATTGACGGTTATTTGTTTAGGAGTGCTGCTGTTGGAGGGAGACGAAGTAACACCAGGCGATGGAGATTGTTTTTCCGGAGCGTTGACCAAGGGGGCAGGAGGACGAGCCTCTTCTGCCACCGGTGTAGAGCAAGGAATAAGTTTGATTGCAGAAGCGTTGTCAAGTAGTAGATTGCCGTTATAGGGGAAAAGTGTAGGCGTCTGATAGAACGCTTCAAATACGAGGTGGGTATAATTGCCTTGCGGCTTAAACTTAAAGTTGTATTCCAACCAGCGGTAATTAATTACCAGATCGCTCTCAGCCAACAGATAAGCTTTGTCGCAGTAGTTATAGCCGCCATAAATGCGCAACTTAACTGGAGTATTGTAATTGGCGGCCTCATTGGTAATTCGGCTTTGACTGAGGTACATTTCAGATCTTGCCAAATGAATGGAAAACTTGTAGCAATGCCCCTTAATCATAGGGGAGCTTAGGCGCTGACCTATAGCCTCCCAAGTGTCGTTATCACGCACTACCATACCTATATAAGTATTGCCGTGGAAAGCGGGTTTGCTTACGCTAAAGGTCAGATCGGGTTGAATATCCGGCGGAGATTCATTCTGAAAGCCACAGTTCGTCCAATCCCTTGGCGTGTGACTGTGCCTGGGAAAGTCCTCAAAAGAAGGGTTCATGAGCGTGATCGTTCCTTCTTGTCCAGCTAATGGTGTCGAAAGTACTATAAGGAGCACTCCCACCCAAAGACGATCAAATGCCGACATCATAGGATATATTCATTTAAAAAAGGGTACAAACAACTGCCCCTGTATAGTGGTGAATTCCATCCGGACGCGAGCGGGAGGCGGTTGTTATTATCCATACTGCAGAGCCAGCAGACGCCAGATCACAGCTAAACGTTGAGGGGCAGCTCATTGTTGTTGAGCTGCCCGGTATAGTTGTTATTTGAATGCATTGAGTCCCGTGATATCCATACCGGTAATCAGCAGGTGGATATCATGTGTTCCCTCATATGTAAGTACTGTCTCAAGGTTCATCATGTGGCGCATAACCGGGTATTCATTGGTAATACCCATGCCACCATGGATTTGCCGGGCTTCACGGGCAATTTCCAGTGCCATATGCACATTGTTTCGCTTGGCCATACTTATTTGTGCAGCTGTAGCACGGCCTTCGTTGGCCAGGGTGCCCAATCGCCAGAGGAGTAACTGTGCTTTGGTGATTTCTGTAATCATCTCTGCCAATTTTTTTTGCGTGAGCTGGAAGCCACCAATCGGTTTTCCAAATTGCTCACGCTCAAGGCTGTATCGAAGAGCAGAGTCGTAACAATCGAGCGCTGCACCGACAGCGCCCCACGCGATACCATAGCGGGCTTTGCTGAGGCAGCCAAGGGGGCCTTTCAGCCCTTCAACGTTGGGTAGTAGATTTTCTTTAGGCACTCTGACATCTTCGAAAACCAACTCGCCGGTTATGCTTGCCCGCAGCGACCATTTGCCATGAATTTCGGGGGTACTGAATCCGGGCATATCTCTTTCTACGATCACTCCCCTGATTTTTCCTTGCTCATCCTTTGCCCAAACGACGGCTATATCAGCTACGGGGGAGTTGGTAATCCACATTTTTGCGCCATTGAGGATGTAGGCATCGCCATCATCTTTGATGTTGGTAGTCATACCTCCCGGATTGGACCCGTGATCGGGCTCTGTGAGGCCAAAGCAACCAATCAGTTCACCACTTGCCAGCTTAGGCAGGTACTTACGGCGCTGTTCTTCAGAACCATACTTATAGATGGGGTACATGACCAAAGATCCTTGTACAGAAGCCATGGACCGAATACCGCTGTCACCCCGCTCCAGTTCCTGCATGATGATGCCGTAGGCGATTTCGTCCATGCCACCGCCTCCGTACACAGCGGGAATACTGGGGCCAAAAGCACCTATTTCTGCCAGCCCTTTAAAGAGATGGGTAGGGCATTGTGCGCGCTCTGAGTAGGCTTCGATAATGGGTGAAACCTCCTGCTTTACCCAATCGCGCACGGCAGCACGTGCCAAACGGTGATCCTCGTTAAGCAACTCCTCGACGAGGTAGTAATCGTGAAACTGAAAGCGATCTTCGCGCGCCCTTTTTTCAAGAGCCGGGCTCACTGAGCCGTTATCATTTCCTACGTACATCGATTGTAATATTTATTTGGTTAGTAACCATTTTTTCCAGCAACAAAGGTAGCGATTTTTCCAATGATTATCAACGCTCCCAAACCATGGGAAGAGGTCATTGGCAGGGGTAAATACCTTCGTCCGGAGGATTGCCAAGAGATACCTCTGTCGTGTCAATAAAGGGAAAAGGTTGGGGTGCATGGCTGCTAGAGAGCATCTTGCGATAGGCTATGTGCACGCGCTGTATTTTTACATTAAGCGTCTGCACAACGTTGTTCATCGCCATATTGTGCCCCCGAATAGTTGCCAGTAATATATCGCTGTATTTTTTGGGGTTGGCCTTATTATCTGACTCATACATGTGTTGCACGATACAGGCAAACAGTCCTCGACGCTGCCAGTCATTCGCAATTCCAAAAGCAATGCCTTTGACTTTTTGCGGGCGCATAAAATGCTTGCGCCATAGAAATCCGGGGAGTGTGCGTAAGTTGAGGCGTCCTTGAGCCGACCGTAGGAAATCGTTGATTTCCGGGATAAGAGCGCAAAAACCGACAGGCTTTTCCCCTTCAAAAGCAAAGCATACCAGCCTGGGATCCATGATGGGTTTCATTTGACGGAAAACCTGCGCTACCTGTGCGGGCTGCAATGGTTTGAAATAAGGGAAATCCCTGAAGGCGTCATTGTATACGGTTACAAAATGACCAGCAAAGGTATCCAGATTATGTGGGTCGATGTAGCGTGTTGTGATACCGTACCGGGCGCGAACTTTTTGTGCAAGCGCCAGCAGGCGAGTTGGATCTATACCCTGTGTTTTTCCGTGATAAGTAAAAATCTGCTCATGGGGCTCATATCCGTGGCCTTCAAAAAAAACCTGATAGTATGGAGGATTATAATTTTCCTGATATACCGGCTGATACCAACCTTTCGTGAGCAAACCCCAAAAACGGTCGCGCTCACCAAAGTTGACGGGGCCATCGATGGCCTGCATACCCCGGTCGCGGAGGTACTGCTCTGCAGTATCAAACAATACATCAGCGGCCTGATTATCTCGAATGCACTCAAAAAAGCCTATCGATCCCACCGGGTACTCTTTGGTGCTGTTGCGCTGGGCGTCGATAAAGGCAGCAATTCGTCCTATGGGAGTACCGGAAGGGGAATAAAGTACCCATAGACAGGCTTCACCTCCCTGTGCAAAATTTTTGTTGTGCCCGGGATCAAATATTTTTTCAATATCAGCATGCAGGGGTGATACCCAGTGAGGATCTTGCCGATAGATATAATCAGCTACTTCATGAAAGGCCTTCCAGTCGCGCTTACTTACGACTTGACGAATGTTCATGGTTTATATTATTTCTGGTGACGTAAAGATTGAGTGTTTACGGCTATAATGGCTGTTATTCAATGATAATCAAGGGTGGCGGCATCAAGTCGCTGCATAATCTCTACAACGCGCAGGGGTAATTTTTTTACTTCAGGGTCATCGCTGCGAAAAATTACATTGCCTTTGAAAGTATCTGGTATCTTTCCTTCCGCAGCCAATCTGACGGACACACCAATGTAAAACTTGCCGCCCAGCCAGTCAATCACCATACCCGACATATCCCCCTCAAAGCCCTGAAATGTAAAGTGGCGACCATTAGCCTTTTCAAGCTCGGCAAGAGAGGCTCCAATGCCCAGTCCTTCAGCTGTTTTCCACCTGCTCCCGGGGGCACTGATACGAGCGTAGGCTGGCTCACCGTCGCCTGCAAGAATGATTTCTACAGCTTCTGTAGTGCCGGGGAAGACAACCAAGCCGGGTGCATATTCCCCTTCCTGTAGGTATACGGGCATTTCGGTTACATATTTGTCACCGTAGAGTCGTTGTAGGTCTTCGCGTCCTGTTTCCATACTTATTGACCCGAAGCCTTTACCGGGGTAAAAAGTTAGATCCGTCCCGTCGGGTACGGGGAGCGAGGCGCTTGCAGAAGGCTTATTTGCCGGTTTCATTGCTTTATCCTCCGAAGATTGGCAGGCCAATGCCAAGAAAGGGAGAATGAGTATCGCAAAAATGAGGTGCCGCTGGGGCCTGTTAGTACGCATAGCAAACGCAATTATATTCTGTAGTACAAAGATAGTACAGCCCGCTGATGGCTGAAGATTTTTATTTGCTGCCAGGGCTTTGAGCGTGTGCAATGGCAGCCTTATGCTTATACCGGTCATGCAGCATAGCCAATAGTATCAATACATAGGATAAAGCTATGAGCCAATAGTTCTCTCGCCAGGGTTGGTAGCTGTAGTGGGCATAGGAGAGCGTTACTGCTGCCGACCATATAAATGGATAGGAGTAAGTGGTGAGAACACCCAAGGCTACGGGCATTATCAAGTACCATGGGTGGACGGTCGTGGTGTTGAGCAGGTAAATACTTATAGCTAACAGACACATGGTTGGCAACTCCCTTAGTTTGGGTGCCGTTTCTTTCCATGTGAGCCACAATATGCTTATAAGCGTAATCAGTGCCAGTGTTGGGCCTATCAGCGCAACTTCATTTTTGCCCCGCCACCCGTAGCCTACAGCTTTAAAGACGTAAAAAAAGCTGGCATTGAATTCGAACCGGCGAAAATACAACTGCAGACTTTCTCCCATATGACTAATAAACACCGCTTCTGCTAAAGGGATGAATAGCAGACATAGCGTCAGGCTAAGGCCGCCCCAAAATGGTGCCCACTTTGCCATAGGTAGCCTTCGCACTAATAGGGGTAAAAATATCAGCGGTAGTAATTTGGTTGCAATGGCCATCGCCCAGGCGACGGCGCTGCCAATCCAGTTTTTGCGCAATAACAACATGAAGGACAGGAGTAAAAAGCAAACCATCACGGGTTCGAAGTGGAGATTTCCTACTCCTTCGACCATGACCAACGGATTAAGGGCGTACAAGTGTGCCCGGGAAGAGGGCAGGTTAAGTTGTTTTAACAGATGAATTAGCAAGACAATACACAGAATATCAGCAATGAGGATAATGCTTTTCATTACGGTGGCAGCGGCGGCAATATTATCGGGAAAAAGGCTGACACCTGCTAAAAATAGTGCTTGTGCTACCGGTGGGTAGATGGTGTGGTAGTCGGGGGAGTTAAGTTGGTTGTATAGATATTCATCTGCGCCCGCAACCGGAAATCCCTGCCGTTGGTGTTCGCTGGGCAGTTGCTCAAAAGGATGGTGTCCGGCCAGTATTAGCCTGGCATCCCAAACAAACCTGTAAATATCGTCGGACAATTGGGGAAAGGGTATGACAAGTAGTAACCGCAACAGTACGCTGAGCCCAAGACCAGCTACAAACTGCTGTTGAACAAAAGGACGACGGTTGATGAGCCAGTAGCCTGTAAAGGCCAGTCCGTAGCCACCTGCTATCCACGCAAAAGCAGTTTGTTCAACCCTAAAGGCTAATATGCAAATACCCAACAAAAGAAATACCATGCCTGGGCCAAAGGCAGATTTTCGTATACTATCTCCTTTAACCAGAGCAAACCAGCGAATGCCTCTTTGGATAAGGTACTGCCACATAACGGTCCGATCTTTTCTGCAAAAAAGCCTAATTAAAATGTTTTTCAGCGGGATGAGTACGCCTGTGTGCGCAAAAAAAAAGAACATTTTTTTGATTTTGAAAAAAATCAAAAAAATGTTCTTTAAGCTGTTCGAATTTGTGGCACCAGATGGCGAAACTCGGTTGGAACAGCGCCTCTCGGGTTGTTATAACAGCCCCGCTTATTTCATGTTGAGGTGACGGATAGAGTATACAAAAATGCCCCCGTAACCAAATGCCAACATGAGATGGAAGAAAATAAAAGTTGTATTCTGTATGTACAAGCCTCCTGCAACTGCAGCAAGGAAATACAGAGCCAACAGTCCTTCGCCAATTGTTGTCCAGGTAATCTTTTTACTCAGATACTGGCGCTTAACAAAAGAATCCTTGCCCGTTTGAATGTTAAACTTCGGGGTACGAACAAAAGCAGATTTCTTGCCAATGAATCCCTGGATAACCGCTACAGTATTATGGAGTGCAAGACCCATGGAAAGAGACAGGAACAGAGGGAATCGAAGGATGAACTTCATGACAGCCTTGTCCAGTTGTTTTTCCTGATTGGCCGGGCTCTGAATATTGGCTACGTAGTAGATGGAAATAATGGAAAGCAGGCCGGCCAGGAAGTAGGCAAAGAAATGCTTGCTGAAGCCCATTTCATACAATTCGCCCAATAAGAAAAGTAGAGGGACACTAGAAACCCCCGCAATGAATACCACCATAAAGATGGAACTTGACAGCAGGTGCAGGGTGGCAAAAATCTTATGATTGAACGACAGGTCGCTGTTCCATACACTCGGCAACATCTTGCGAGCTGTCTCAGCACCGCCCTTCATCCAGCGGAACTGCTGCGACTTGAAGCTGTTCATTTCGGCAGGCAGCTCAGCCGGGGATCCTATATTTTCCAGGAAAAATATCTTCCATCCGCGCAACTGTGCGCGGATACTAAGGTCGAGATCCTCTGTAAGCGTATCTGCCTCCCAGCCACCGGCATCATCAATTGTTTCACGCCGCCAGACACCTGCGGTACCATTGAACTGCAATAGATGATCACCATTCATACGACCTACTTGCTCAACTGTGAAGTGAACATTTAGCTGTAATGCCTGCAGCTGAGTCAGCAGGGAGTAATCCTGATTGATATGTTCCCA
Organism: uncultured Saprospiraceae bacterium; assembly: GCA_964441755.1. Taxonomy (GTDB): domain Bacteria; phylum Bacteroidota; class Bacteroidia; order Chitinophagales; family Saprospiraceae; genus JAUMBM01. The sequence goes on along the minus strand of CAYTVG010000001.1, from coordinate 89,896 downwards.
GCGCGTCTGTACAACCCCTACATGGTCATTCTGAAAGTGAGGGATGGTTTGGCGCAGAAAATCTGGACGAGGCACAAAATCGGCATCAAAAATAGCGATAAACTCACCGTGTGCAAAGGGCATAGCGTCTTTGAGTGCACCAGCCTTAAAGCCCTGACGCTTTTCCCGGCGGATTTGCTCAATCTGATAGCCCAGCCGCTTATAATGTTCAACTTTATTACGGACAATCTCTACTGTTTCATCCGTAGAATCATCTACGATATGAACTTCAAAACGATCCCGGGGGTAGTCGAATGCACATACGGCATCAATCAGACGCTCAATAACATACATTTCGTTGTATATCGGGAGCTGAACCGTTACAAAGGGCGCTTCTTCGCCTTCAGCCACTGCTACGGCCTGCCCGCTGATTACCTTGGGGGCGGCACCACGTGCTGCTGCTTCAAAGCGGGCAGCATGTGCAGCCTCCCAAACTTGGTCCTCTTCAGCAGAAATTAGCTCCGCGGTGTCTATGCGGTGACCTTTCTTATAGAAATATAGCAGATTGAATTGCATGACGCAGTAGATGGTGATGTACACCAGCGCCAAAGAATAGATGCCTAAAACGATTAAGGCTATTGCGGACATAATGGCAAAGAATTTACGAAGCGAGAAATGCTAACAAGCAGTTAGCGTAATTTGAAGATTAACCATAAAATCTTGTGACCCGCAAGAAAAGTTCCCCGAATCGTGCCGGATACTTTCGATATACCTACCCGCTTCCGGTAGCGGACAGGTATTTCTGTGCAGGCGTAACGTTGCTTGGCTGCTTTGATCTGCATTTCGACAGTCCAGCCGAAATTCGGATCTTCCATTTCTAGTGCCAGCAGCTTGTCCCATCGTATGGCTCTGAAAGGACCCAGATCGGTAAAGCTGTATCCGTATATCCACCGCATAAGCGTCGTAGCAAGCCAATTACCAAATCGCTGTTGCGGCAGTAAGGCACCTGACTCCCTTTCTCCTAATACCCGGGAACCGATTACAAGATCATAAGCATCTTCAAGTAAAGGGCGCACAAGCATCGGCAATTCTTCAGGATAGTCAGAAAAATCACCATCCAAAAAAACAACAATATCCGGTTGCTCAGCGGCCGACCGGCTTGCAATATGCGCCATTGCCTTGAGGCAAGCACTACCATATCCCTTACGTGGTTCAGTAACCACAGTCGCTCCGGCTTTTCGGGCGACCTCAGCTGTTTGATCATTACTACCGTTATCAGAAACAACTACCTCGCGCAGATAATTCCAAGGAAGCGACTCCAAGACCAGCGCGATGGACTTTTCCTCGTTGTACGCTGGTATGATGACATCTATGACGGGTGTTTTCAATAGTTGCGGCAGCTTTGTTGGTATAGCCTTTCTGACATGGGCAAAGGAAGTCGAGGCCAGCGCTTTTGTCAGCCGGGATTCCTAGGAATCACCGTTTTACGGCTGCAAAGTTACGTACAATTAATTGATAAAAGCAATATGCATACAGCTGACCTTTATTCTTTTTTACGGTGGCTAATGTATTCGTTCCTATTGGAAAATACTACTTGGTAGCAGCGGAGGATCATCTATTTTACCGTGCAGATCTTTGTTGTATTTTTTTTGAAAAAAAAGGCCATAGGGTGTAACAAAACAGGCTTCTCCGCGTAAAAGGGCTTGTAATGTGATTTTTCTGCCCAATAACCGAGAAAGGCACGACCAGAAAAGGCAGTGAGTGAGTAAATTCTTCTTATGTACAGCTTAAGAAGACACACTATTCTAATTGGTTAACCTGACATAAATCACTCACAATGATTGCATGGAGCACAAGCTATAACTTTCTGCGGGCAGCGTCTGCACTCGAGCGATTGAAGTTTCTTTCGCAGGAACCTTGTGAGAGGATCATTACCCTGCTCCGATCGGAGGGTAGTCTGGAGACAGATGATATCGCCGGGGAGTTGCATTTGTCCATAGAAGAGCTGGAGGTCTATCTGCAGCTGCTTTCGGAGATGCAGCTAATTTACAACTCAGCTGTTTCGGGGACTATTTGGCGGTTAAACCATTATCGGTATCTGCGGTTAATGACTATGGCCGGAAACCTCATCAGCGAGAAGGTGGCGGTTGAAAAACTTTGATCGGATTTTTAAAGTCCTCTTCTTCTTCAGAAAGCTGATATCAATAGATGATATAACTTTGCTCAGCAGCAGCAAAGCAAAATCGCTCGTGGTGGACAACCACGAGCGATTTTGCTATAGATAATTTCTCTCTGAAGGATTGTTTGTCCCCCGTCAATACGCCTACGTATTCAGCCCACCACAAACACTGAGTGTTTGACCGGTGATATAGGTAGACATATCAGATCCGAGGAATACGCATGCGTCCGCAATTTCACGTGCGCCACCAAGTCGCTTGAGTGGAATATTCTGCAAATACGCTTCCTTCGTTTTCTCATCGAGTTCATCTGTCATATCAGTCTCTATAAACCCGGGCGCAATAACATTACAGCGCACATTGCGCGAACCCATTTCCTTAGCAATGGATTTGCTAAAGCCAATGATTCCGGCCTTGGAGGCAGCATAGTTGGCCTGACCAGCATTGCCGGTGACACCGACTATGGAGCTCATATTAATGATACTGCCCCCTTTGTTTTTCATCATAAACCGGATGGCATGCTTGGTGAGATTGAAAACCGATTTGAGGTTGTTGGCAATAACATCATCCCACTGTTGCTCGCTCATTCGCAGCATAAGTGTATCGCGAGTGATACCTGCATTATTTATGAGCACGTCGATCTGCCCAAAATCAGCAATTACCGCGTTTACAAGTGCTTCGGCGGCACTAAAAGAGGCAGCATCTGATTGGTATGCTTTGCAGGTTACGCCATAGGTGGCACTGATTTCTGCAGCCAATGCTTCTGCTTTTTCTTTAGAACTATTGTAGGTGAAAGCAACAGCAGCACCTTCTTCTGCAAAACGTCTGACGATAGCTGCACCTATACCTCTGGAGCCACCGGTTATGAGTGCTTTTTTATTGGTAAGTAGAGACATTACAGATATTGATTTGAAAAAAAATACCGTTACAACGAAAAACAGCTTTGCCCGCTTTAGCGCTGATTGAGTGCTTTAAGCTTTTCTTCCAGCTCGTATTCGTTGCCAGGAACATAGCCGGAGTGAGCATATAGTATATTTCCTTGCTGATCAACAACATAGGTTTGGGGAATTGCCTGAAAATTCAGGGCATTGCGCATGAGATTGTTTACATCAGATAAAATAATATAAGGCCAACCTTTGGTTTCAACCATGGGTCCTACTTTAGCAAGTTGTCGCTGTGTATCAATGGTGATGGCAATGAGTTGTGCGCCATACTGTTCCTGCCACTCAGGGTACAATTCTGCAATGGCATCCAGTTCCGCCTGACAGGGCTTGCACCAAGTTGCCCAGAAACTAATAACAGTCAGCTTGGCACCTGACAGGTGGTTTTTCAGATCTGCGGCATTGCCGTCAAGCGTTTTTAGTTCTACAAATGGAACTTGGTTCTGCGCAAACAAAGAGGAGCCGCTCGTCAAACCGAGGCAGAAGAGAAAAAGAGTGAGAATACGCATAAGCCTGCTATATTGAAAGATGTTGGTTGAATGACGAAAATTGATTTACATTTGACTTCAGAGGCTGAATATAACGATCTTGATCGCCCAAGCGATGCAAAGTTAATCGTTTTTAGCCAACAGTACAGTCATATTGTGTATTGCCGGCAGGAATACAGTATTTTTGCCAGTCTTCTGCTGTATTACCATACAAAGAGAAGTAAAAACCCATAATCACCGAGCTTTATTGTAGGCTTGCAACAATCAAACTGAAATTTAGCGTCGCGTATGCCGTGTTCAGTAGCTGCTACCGGCGCCCAACAGCAAACAGGAACATGAAGTATTTTTTTTATTGGACAATGTTGATGTGTGTGCTGGCGATATACGCTCAGCCCTTGTTGAGTCAGGAAGCAGGCGGGGGCAGCCGGATTGCAGGTAGCCTGGAGACTAATGGCAGTTTTTTTATGCGGGATTCTCTGATCGGAGCTGCCAATACACCACAGTATGATCGTCAGCTATTTGGAGCGAATGCCTGGCTTAATCTCTCATATAGCAATTGGGGCTTTGACTTTGGTATGCGTTTTGACGTTTTCAACAATTCTAATTTGTTGAATCCTACGGGCTCGTATTCCGGTCAGGGTATTGGTATGTGGTTTGCCCGCAGGAAGATCAACAAACTGGATATCTGGGCTGGCTACATATACGATCAGATTGGCAGCGGAGTTATTTTCAGGGCTTTTGAAGAGCGACCACTGCTGATTGATAATGCTTTAGTAGGACTTCGTCTTAGATATGAGTTGACGCCCAACTGGAATGTAAAGGTTTTTACGGGGCGCCAGAAGCAGTTGTTCAGTACGTATGAATCAGCCGTGAGAGGAATTGCACTGGAGGGTTTTGTACGTGTCGATACCACGCGCAACTGGAGCATAGCACCAGGGTTTGGGGTTGTTGGGCGTACGCTTGATGATGCAAGCATGAATAATCTGGTGTCGACTCTAAATACATATCCACTAGCGGATCTCTTTGTACCCAAGTACAATTCATATGCATTTTCTGCATACAACACCTTTACAGCGGGGTCATTCAGCTGGTATGTAGAGGGAGCCTATAAGACAGAAGATCCAATGAACGATCCTTTTGGTATCATCGTTCGCGACGACGTTGAGATCAAAGGGGATAAGTTTTTCAGTGCGCCCGGCAATTTGGTATATACCAGTCTTAGCTATGCCGGCAACGGATTGGGAATTACATTGGAAGCAAAGCGAACAGAAAATTTTAGCTTTCGGACAAGGCCACAGTCTCAGCTCAATCGTGGTTTGATCAACTTCCTGCCTCCAATGACGCGCATGAATACTTACCGCCTCACTGCGCGCTATAATGCAGCTACACAAGAATTAGGAGAGCTGGCTTTTCAGGCAGATGTACGTTACTCTCCCAACCGCAAATGGAGTTTTAACGCCAATTATTCTTTCATCAATGACCTCAATGAAGTACAGTTGTACAGAGAACTTTATACGGAGGTAGTCTATAAGTACGAACGCAAGTGGATTGTTACGGCAGGACTTCAGATACAGCGATATAACCAGGAACGGTTTGAGTTCAAACCTAACGTGCCTATTGTAGAAACATTTATCCCTTATGCAGATATTCTCTATAAGATTAACCGAAAACGATCAGTGAGATTTGAAGCGCAGTACATGGTCATTGGCGATGATATCAAGGCGGGGGCAAAGCAGGATTATGGTGATTGGTTGTTTGGCCTGGTAGAAGTCAATCTTGCACCACATTGGACATTTTCTGTAGCAGATATGTACAATGCTGCGCCGGGAAAGAGTTCTCCTGCCGATGAAAATGGGGACAAACTGGCACTCCACTATCCCAGAGTCGACGTCTTTTATACCACTGGTCCCAATCGCTTTTCTCTCAGCTACATAAAACAGGTAGAGGGTGTTGTTTGTACGGGGGGTATTTGTCGACTGGAACCTGCTTTCAGCGGGGTCAGAATGACAGTTAATTCTACTTTCTGAGTCTGGGTGTTACTTATTGCAGGTAAGTAATCAGCGAGGTTAGGACGGTGTTCGGTCAATGGGTATGCTGGTAAGCCGCAGGGCACATAATTAATCCATCTGAAAAACCAAATGGTGATGAAAAAGCAATTTATCGGTTTATTTTTTGTGGCGGTGCTTTTCTCTTTGTATAGTTGTGAGGAAATTCCTCCGGTGCTGAATCCTGGCGGCGGCGGCGGAAACACGGGTGGGGGTGATCTGGCGAGTCAACAACGACAGGTGCTGGTGGAGGAATTCACAGGGGTGCGCTGCGTCAACTGTCCTGCAGGGGCTCAGGCAATCAATACACTAAAGGATATTCACGGAAAAAAATTGGTACCGGTTTCCATCCATGCCGGTTTCTTTGCACAGCCCTATCCCGGGAGTATTGAAAATTACGCCAATGCAGAGGGGAATGCCGTACAGTCTTACGTGGGCGAACCTCTGGGTTATCCTACAGCGGTTGTCAATCGACGTCAATTTGCAGGTGAATCTTCATTGCAGGTTGGACAAGGTACATGGGCTGGCTACATCGCAGATGAAATGGCCGCTGCGCCACGCGTTAAATTGGCGTCAACACATACCTATGATCCGGGTAGTCGGCAGGTCAGCGGTACATTGCTCATGTATCCTCAAGAAAATATAACAGAAACCGATGTGCGTTCTACCATTTTCATAGTGCAGGACAGCATAGCCGATTACCAACTGACGCCTTCCGGGGTCAACCCAGCTTATATGCACCGACATGTTTTCCGGGGAGCGATAGGAGCTGTGACAGGCGTTACGCTGGCTGGTCCGCTCAATCAGGGGGCGGAGCTGAGTCGCTCTTTTGCTTATACGCTTCCGGCCAATTGGGTTGCAGAGGATTGCTATCTGGTGATGTTTGTGCATTTAAATGGCAATCAGAAAGATGTGCTTCAGGTGATCGAGAAAAAAATTATAGAATAAGGGCTTATAGCGGCTGATGAGGTTGGGAAAAATTGGGTTCTAAGCTTATAATAATATTGGATGAGATCAGAAATTTTTCAACAGCTACATCGATATTGTGAGTCACACAGTAGTGCCCCGCCGGATTATTTGCAGCAACTGGAGCGGGAGACACACCTTAAAACACTTGCTCCACAGATGCTGTCGGGGCCCTTGCAGGGGCGCTTCCTTGCACTGATCAGTAAGTTGATGCGACCGCAGCGGGTATTAGAAATAGGTACTTTTACAGGTTATAGCGCCCTTTGTCTTGCGGAGGGACTTGCAGAAGGAGGCGAGTTGCATACCATTGAGGCCAACCCTGAGCTTGCCTGGCTAATACGCAAATACGTAGACAAATCTCCTTTCGCCCGGCAAATACAGTTACATATTGGGAGGGCACAGTCGGTTATCCCAACGCTTACAGGCAATTTTGATTTTGTATTCATGGATGCGGGTAAACTCGACTACTCCTTATACTATGATCTGGTAATCGACCGTATGTCGGCCGGAGCTTTGCTGATTGCTGACAATGTTTTGTGGAGTGGCAAGGTAATAGATAATGAAAAAGATGTGGATACCCGCTCGCTGGACGCTTTCAACAAGCGAGTGCAGGCAGACGAACGCGTTGAGACCTTGCTGTTGCCGCTTCGTGACGGGCTCATGCTCGCAAGAAAGAGAGGATGAATAAACAGCATGCATACCGGGAATTTTGCAGGAATAATACACACATTCCTGTTTTTGCCCGCGATTGGTATTTGGATGCCATAGCGGGCACCTCAGGATGGGGGGCAGTAACGGTAGAAGAAAAAGGCATACAGCTGGCAGTCATGCCATACTGCTTTAGAAAAAAGATGGGTTTTACTTATGCCTATATGCCGACATTCGTTAAGCACATGGGGCCCTTGTTTGCAGGAAAACCCCCTCGACTAACGGAGCAACATAGGTTGATGGGCGCTCTCATTGACCAGTTGCCGGCCTTTGCATCCATAGAAATGGCCTTTAGTCCGGCCGTAACCAATTGGCTGCCCTTTTACTGGAAGGGATTTCAGCAGACTACACGCTATACTTACCGGCTTGATTTGGCACATACCAATCCAGAGGCAGGAATCAATCGGAATATGCGGCGCAATTTGCAGAAGGCAGATCAGGAATTGTCTGTCAACACTGAATTTTCGCTGGAAGTCCTTCACACATTCATCAGTGCTCGCTTTGCCGAACAAAATCAACGATTGCCGTACGACTGGGAGACGCTCCGGCGGCATTATCTCTCTTTAGCGCAAAATCAATCAGGAAAACTGTTCTTTGCTGTTGATAAGCAACAAAATGTGCAGGCAGCAGCTTGTCTGATATGGGATAATCAATGTGCATATTATCACCTGAGTGGCGATAACCCTGCTTTTCGGCAAACAGGCGCCGGACTGTGGCTGTGTTGGCAGACTATTCGCTATGCCCGGGAGGTTTTGGGCTTACCTGTATTTGATTTTGAGGGCAGTATGATACCAGGCATAGAGGCGATTCGCCGGCAGTTTGGAGCTGTGCAGACACCCTATCATTTTGTGTGGAGAGAACAATCGAGTTTGTTTGCGATGCTAAAAAAACTCAAAAATCTTTGTTAGCGTTTAGCAAGGCTGATCCACAGTACGCCCGCCAGTACCAGAATTGTCCCAGGAATCTGCCATCCGCCAAAGGGCTCATCTAAGAATAAGTACCCCATAAATATAGTAGCGACAGGGCCAATGCTGCTAATAATTGCAGTATTGCCAGCTCCTATAATCCGTAACCCTTCGCTCACCAGCAGGGTAGGCAATACAGTTGAAAAAATAGCCATGACGAGTACCAGTACGTACAAATCAGCCGGGTAGTGCCACAATTGCCAACCACTAACCAAGCCATGGTGAATCAATATGACGATACTGGCGACAATCATAGCCATTGAGGTATAATAGAGTGATCCCAACAGACTGACAAAACGGACACTACCGACCAGATAAATGGCATAAGTAAGGGCACTTGCAAAGATAAAAGCAGCCCCTATGGCTGTATTGTCTCCACGGGTGTGGGTATTATCAAGCATAGCTATTGCAATGCCTGCATAGGTTAGTAAGAGTGCAACATATTGTGCAGGCTGTACTTTTTTGTCAAAAAAAATAGCGGAGAGTATAAGTACAAACGTGGGGTACAGGAACAATATGAGACGTTCAAGGCCAGCGGAGACGAACTGAAGACCGATAAAGTCAAATAAACTGGCAAGATAATAACCGGATATCCCTAAGGCAGCGATCTGCAGCCAATCGAGGGAGCTTATACTCACCAGCAGTTTGTTTTTCCTTTGCTGCCGAAGATAGCCTATACGGGCATTGATGATAAAAAAGGGCAATGAAAAGAGCATACGAAGAGCCAGCAGGGATACTGTATCGATTTCAAAGCGATAAGCGAGTTTTACCAATACGGCTTTACCGGAAAAACCGATGGCACTCAAAAGCACCATAAAAGCGGCCAACACCCGAAGTCTCGGATTGTCCGTCGCTTTTTCCGTAGTATTGATTTGCATGACCTTGGCTAATAAATAAGATACGGGAAAGCAAATGTATATAATGCACAAAGCCGCCGGAACAAGTTTTCCGACGGCTTTGTGTTAGACAATACAGTTTAGGACGACAATAGGATTAATAACTAGCCCCACAGTCGAAGGTAGCACGATTGTCTACAATTTTGATATTATCACGCATGGCAGCAACCAGTTGTCCGGAAATCTGCCCACGAGCTTGTCCGTTGGCCTGCATCTGCACTGCCTGCAGGCTTTGTGCAGGAACCATTTGAGCACGCTGCAGCGCTTGCACTACGAATACACCGGATTCGCCCTGAACAGGCTTAGAGGACTTGCCTGCAGCCAGCGTATAGGCAGTTGCAATAACTTTGGGCTCGTTGCCAAGACCCTCAGCAAATGGCATGCTGAAAGACGTATTATTGACGGTATCAACAGTCGTATTAAAGGTAGAAGCCAGGCTGCTCAGATCGTTGCTGGTCATTTTAGCTGCCAGCAGCTCGGCCTTTTTGTTGTTGAGAACCATTGGCTCTATTTCTGCCCGCACTTCATCAACAGACGGCAATCCCTCTGCCTGGATACTGCTCAGACCGATAACCACATATCTGCTGTCGTAGTAAGCATTTTCATCAACGAATGTATATACGGTACCGGAAACATCATTCTTGCTGGCTGAAAACAACCAACAGATCATATCACGTGTATCATTGCCATAGCCCAGTTGATCAAACATGAAATCATTTTGCTGCAGCGGACCCGTTGTCAGGATGGAAAGATCTTTCTCGGCAGCAGCTCCGCTGCGGAGAGTTTCGAGATCCTTGTACTTAGCTATGAAAGCCGTTGCACGATCGTATGCAGCATTTTGCGTTTCTTTGCTTGGTACAATAGCCTCCTGCAGGAAGGCCACCTTATAGCGGTTAGTCGTACTGCTACTGCGCTTAAGAACTTCTACAATGTGAAAACCGTAAGAGGTTCTGATCTTATAGCGCTTACCGATTTCACCAGAGATGAAGAGCAAGCGATCGTATTCAGGAACGAACGCACCTGGCGTAGTACCTTCATATTTGCCACCATTGGCCTTGCTGCCCGGATCCTGGCTGAAAGTGTTGACAAGATCTTCGAACTTGGCGCCAGCCTGCAGCAGATTCATCAGACTGTCAGCTGTTTTTTCAGCGCGGACAAAATCCTGAGGTGAAGTTGCAGAAAGAAGAATATGGCGGGAATCAGCAGAATCGGCCATTGAGCGACGGTCTATCAGCTTAGCGACTTTGTACATGCCACCATCCATGTAAGGACCGTAGACAGAACCGACAGCAATTGTAGCCATAGTATCAGCAACACTTCCGAGGGCATCACTCGTCACAAAGGTACCGGCATAGCTGCCTTCATTGCGGATTACGAATGTAGAATCATTATCCGTTGTTGAAAACTCTGCCGCGAGGGACTCCATTTGCTTGAGGATAGCAGCTGAATCCTCTTTGGAAGGTTGCACATTGAAAGAGATATAGTCGGCACGGCGCGTTTCGAATTTGCGCTCATAGCGGACCTTATTTTCTTTGAGGTATGCTTCGATATCATCATCACTGATCGTCACTTCTTCGTTGGCGACTGCATCGAAACCTGCCTTGACATAGGCGAAGCTAAAGAACTGATTCTGCTCTTCATACAGCATCTCAGCCATCCAGGTTGGTGTATACATAGCCTTGGTGACCATAGCAACCATCTTACTCTCGAGGCGATCCTTGACGATTTCTTTGCGCTGATGCATCCAGTAATCAGGAAATGAAGGACCGAGTTGTCCCTGCTCAATCATTTCCTGTACACGGTTTTCATTGATGATATTCTTAAAGTTATCCAGTTGCTGGCGGTCAAGAACACCAGGCTGTACAGGATTGGAGAAGCGCTGCTGAATAATGGGGCTGGGATTATCACCGAACTCCAGATCAGCCCTTTCCTGATCACCGACAGCAAGGCCAAGTCTTTCAGCCTCTGTAGAGACAATGTGGTTTTCTACGTACCAGTTCCAGTGTTGTGCACGGTTGGCGTAGGGATTGCCACCTGCACTTTGGTACAACAGACTGTATGTACGTTCAAAATCGTTGCGATCAAATTTCTCGCCGTCCACTTTGCCAATGATCATCTTGGAACCGGCGCCTCCGCCGGGTGCGTTGCCCGAAGTCATGATATCCATGAGGATGAAGCCTCCCACGCCCAGCGCGATAAAGACTACGATGATCCACGAGTTCTTTCTGATCTGTCCAATCAGTGCCATCGAAGGTAGTATTTTATTCTGTGTGTGATCAACTGTGCCGCTTGCACAGCTTGTTCTTGTTACGTGTCCGTCAACAACCTGTTGTTCAGAGTATTATTGGCAGGTTTCTCCAACGGAAGTGCAAAGATAACGGATTCCTGTAAAAAAACATAAAAAGTAAATGAGCAAGACATATCATCTGATAATTTTTGGCTATACCTATGTATTGGTAGTTGGTAAGGACATAAATTACACTTCCGTGTTGATTTGCAGGCAAAAACCAACACCGTGGATATTCTCGATTTTCACGGAAGCATCTTCTTTCACATATTTGCGCAGGCGTGAAATGAATACATCAAGGCTGCGGCCAAGAAAGTAGTCGTCTTCTCCCCAGATATTTTCGAGTATGGTAGATCGGCGGACGATCTGATTTCTGTTTTTCCATAAAAAAAGCAGTAGATCTGCTTCTCGTTGGGTAAGCCTTCTGATATTACCCCCACAGTTGAGTTCTAGTTTGGTGTGATCAAAGTGGCAACTGCCAAGAGGGATATACGTGGCAGGAACTTCCCCTATTTTTCGGCGACGCAGAAATACCTCTATGCGAAATATTAACTCCTCTATACTAAAGGGTTTGGTGATGAAATCGTCAGCTCCGAGGCGGAATCCCTGGATTTTATCTTCCTTGAGGGATTTAGCGGTAAGAAAAAGAATGGGCACTTCGGTGTTGGTTTTACGGATTTCTTTAGCAAGACTGAAGCCGTCGATACCCGGTAACATTACATCGAGCAGGCACAAATCGAAGGTTTGGGTTTGCAGCACCCGCAGCGCATCGTAGCCATCGGCGCAGTGCGTGACGACGTAGCCCTGGAGTTCAAGGTGGTCTCGTGTAACAAATCCCAGGCTTTCATCATCTTCTACGTAGAGCAGTTGTGCTTTCATGTGTTGGCCGATTGTATTCGTGGTAGTTGGATGGAGACGGTTGTCCCCTGATTAGGCTGGCTGCTGAGTTTTATTTTCCACCCGTGTGCGTCGCAAATGCGTTTGGTGTAAAAAAGCCCCAATCCAAAGCCTTTTACATTGTGAATATTGCCGGTAGGTACCCGATAGAATCTGTCAAATACGCGTGTGTGGTGCTCTTTACTGATGCCAATGCCATTGTCCTGAACAGCAATGTGCATAAACTGATTATCAACTTGCACCCGCAGTCGGATGAAAGGCACTTGTGTACAGTATTTGGCAGCATTATCGAGCAAATTGTACAGCACATTTGAAAGGTGCAGACGATCGGCCTGTATATCCGGAACACCAGCAGGTATGTCGGTAAGCAGTTGCCCGCCTGCTTCTTCGATGCGTAACCGCATGCTGTCAATTACGGGTATCAGAACGTCCTCCAGCGAACAAGTTTCCAGTTGAAGATCAATATTGCCCTGATCCATTTTTGCCAGCTGGAGTACCTTTTCGACCTGTTTGTTTAAGCGCTCATTTTGCTCCAGAATAATGGAGGCATATTTTAGCAGTCGGCTATCATTTTTTATCCGTTCATCTGCAACAAACACACCTGCAGAAATACGTATGGTGGACAATGGGGTTTTAAACTCATGGGTCATATTGTTGATAAAGTCCTTCTGCATGTCAGAAAGACGCTTTTGCCGTAGTATGACAGACATAGAATAGACAAAAAACAGCAAAGTCAGCACCAGTATACCGGAGAGAAATATGGACAGCTGCATCTGGTCAAGCAGAAACCCCGATCGGGTGGGAAACTTGACACCAAAATAGTATGTAAGTCCGGCAACCTTAGGTAATTTGCCCAGAGATGTTTGTCTGTTTTGGTCTTCGGGGGCGTAACTGCAGTATCCGCCATAGACCATTTCGTTGGTATGACAATCAAACACGGCATACTCGAAGTCGATATTGAGTGCAATGGCTTCAAACTCCTTTTGTAGCAGATAGGTCAGAATGTTTCCATTGAATTCATTGGCGATATTGACAACATAGTAATTGGTACTTCTCTGTTTGATGACATCACGGGAAGGCAACTCCGCGCCATTCATACCGGCGAGTGTTGTAGCTACGCGGTATAATGCCAGCTTAGTCTTTTGATCAAATTCTTCTTCATTCAGATTCCAGGTGCTGGAAACCCAGTAGGTTTGCATCGCAATGATCCCAACCAGCGAGATAGCACCCAAAATGATTACTTTACGAATCGAACTATAGTTCATATATATCGTCGGGCAAAATAATTCCTCTTTCAAAGAAACGGAATAATCGTGTACAAAGCATGAGCATGCAGCATTTTTTACGAACGGGTTTGTTTGGTAAAGGCTATTAGCATGGCGGTCTGCGGAGAGCCGTAGCGAAATAGCTATTGATATTGAATACTTATCCGTATTTTTGCGCTCAAATAGGATACATGCGGACACTATTCCTGCGACTTTTTTGGGTAGCTCTAAGCTACTTTGGCATGGAATGTTCTCAGGCACAAACCACTGCCAATCCTTTCGATCTCCAGCCCAGACTCGGAAGAGTAACTGTATTGGCAGACAGTACGTTGGCTGCAGTTTCGCTGGACACGACAGCTATGAGCCAGTCTTCCAATCCTTTTGATCTTCATTCTGCCGGTTCTCCCCCGGCCGCCAGGCCGGCAGAAGGGTCTCAATATTTTGATGGTTGGTGGAACAAGGAGGATAAGCAGGTCTACGAACCTCCGCAAAATAGTCGCGCCTGGCTGCTGGGTATTGTAGTTGGCGGCCTGCTACTGACTACGGTGTCACTTACTTTCTTTCGAACGCTATACATAAAGTGTTACAAGGCAGCCTTGAATGACAATATGCTAAACCAACTGTTCCGGGAGAGAGAGGGGTCCGGTCTCTTGCCCTTTGCCTTCGTGTACGTTGTCTTCCTGTATCATTTTGCCCTGTTTTTATACCAGATGAATGAGCTGTGGTCATTGTGGGCACAACAACCTATTCAGCGGCAAGTTCCTGTGATCGCACTAATTACTTTGCTGGCTCTTCTGTCAAAGCACATTATGCTGGGGATACTGGGCTATATTTTCCCGGTGACAAAAGAGAGTCGGCTGTATAGCTTTACCATTATGGTTGTTGCTATTTTGGTTGGTCTGCTGCTTACGCCGCTCAACTTATTGTTGACCTACAGTCCTGCTGACTGGCAGGAACCCGTTGTATGGATTGCTTTGAGCCTGTTGGTTATACTATATCTATTGCATGCAGCAAGAGGAATGGTTATTGCTAACCGATTTATCTTTTTGTATCAATTCCACTTTTTGTTGTATCTTTGCCTCATTGAAATTATGCCTGTATTGTACTTGTATAAGCTGATGTACAGCGGTTTGTCATAAGTATCGAAGGCAAAAATTACTAAACACAGCTGTTGAATGTCAACAAACGGCCAAGTGAAGGAAGAAACTTTCAAGCAAATCAAAACGATTCTTGTTTCTCAGCCCAAACCGGAGCAGCGTTCTCCTTACTATGACTTAGAGAAAAAGTATAACTTGCAAATTGACTGGAGGCCTTTCATTCACGTCGAAGGGCTTGACGTCAAAGAGTTCAGGAAGCAACGAATTCGCCCGGACGAGTACCCCGCAGTAATTTTTACTAGCAAGAATTCAATAGACCACTTCTTCAGGATCTGTAAAGATATGCGGGTTCAGATGTCTGAGGATACCAAATACTTCTGTCTCACAGAAGCTATCGCCAATTACCTGCAGAAGTTCATTATCTATCGCAAGCGAAAAGTATTTTTTGGGGAGCGCAGTATCAATGACCTGGCAACTGTACTCAAGAAGCACAAAGCTGAAAAATTTCTGCTGCCATGTTCAAATTTGGGGGCTCTGGATGTAACGTCTTACATGGAGGCTAATCAGTACCATTGCCAGGATGCAATTATGTATCGCACGGTCAGCAGTGATCTGTCAGATCTGAGCGATGTGACCTATGACGTACTCGTATTCTTCAGTCCTCAGGGAATACAATCGCTGTTTGACAATTTTCCTGATTTCAAACAAAATGAAACGCGGATAGCGGTATTTGGCAATAGCACTTTGAAGGCTGTCGAGGATAATAACCTCATCGCCAATATCAAGGCGCCTACGCAGGAGGCACCATCCATGCCGGCGGCCATAGAGCTCTACCTGCAAAAATCAAATCCGGGTGGTGCGGGCTAAGCCCAATAGTTTTTACCATAAGTCTTCATATTCCGCTGTTGAAAACAAGCGGATTTTGCCGGATGGGTACACAAAACCCAAACCTAATCCTCTGTACGATAATCTACCTTATGGACGCATTCATTACACATCTTCGGCATCAGCTCAGCCAGCCACTGCCGGGCAAGGAAGCTCAGTACCGTATGGCGCACCTCGTGCGCAATAAGCAGCTGTCGGTACCTGAAAATGCCCGGCAGGCAGGAGTACTCGTCCTGTTTTTTCCCGGTGAACAGGATTGGGAGATAGTGCTGATTGAGCGAAATGCATCCAATACCAATGACAGGCATCGCGGTCAAATTAGTTTTCCGGGAGGGCAGCTGGATCCGACAGATGCCAGTTTGCAGCATACAGCTCTGCGGGAGGCTTTTGAAGAGGTCAATGCACCCATTCATCATATTGAAGTGTTAGCCCCCCTGACGGATCTGTATATTCCGGTCAGCAATTTCAACGTATTCCCTTTCGTCGGATGGACGGCTGCAAGACCTGCGTTTGTCCCCCAGGCAGAAGAGGTGCATGATCTGCTCACCGTACCTTTCTCTCATTTTCTGTCCCCTCAAAGCCGACAGTTGAGTCGTATAGAATTCAAAGAAGGTTTTATACTCAACGATGTGCCAAGTTTTCATGTGCACAATAAAATTGTGTGGGGGGCAACAGCGATGATTCTTAACGAACTCATTGAAATTGTGGAGAGAAAATCTTAGCGTATGTACGGGGGTTACCTCCGGCAGAAAATTCCGGCTAAACGCTACAATTTTTCTGTGCTGCTGCAGAATGTTCAGGGGAGTGATAACCAAAAAATCTGTATATTGTCCATTCGTAGAGCGTATTCAGGATTTTTCCACCGAGCCTGCAACGGGTCCTTTTCAGTGGGTTTACAACTTCCGTAAATCATGTAGGACTGGCTGTGCACCTTCGAAAACGTACAACAGCCGTTTTGTATCCGGTAGAAGTTTCTAAATACGCGTTTAATTGTTGTGACCCCTGTGGGTACTCTTCGGCTTCAACGCCCAAAAGACGATACCAATGAAAGATGTAGTAGATCTAATTGGCAGGGTACTGCTGTCGTTCATTTTTTTATACGAGGCATACGATATTATCCGATATTTTGAGGAGACACGCGAAATAATGACCTCCTACGGATTGGTATGGCGGCAAAATTGGCTGCTCTATGGAGGCACTGCAGTACTTGTGCTGGGAGGCGTCATGATGCTCACCGGCTATCGCGCCAGTACGGGTGCTTTTTTGGTTCTGCTTTATTGGATTCCGGTCACCTTCATTGTGCATTCTTTTTGGAATGACCCGGAGAGCGAGCGGCGGATGCACGAAATTTATTTTATGAAAAATCTGGCCATCACGGGAGGGGTTATGATGCTATACGTCAATGGTGCCGGCCGGTATAGTATTCGAAGGCTGTTTGCTACTTTCAAAGTGCCTAATACATAATAAATAAAAAAAGAGGAGGGAACTGAAATCCCCTCCTCTTTTTTATTTACAGACACTGCACCAAGTTATTACCAGAGCCCGGCATAGATGGCCAGCAATACGAGTATCACAGCGAAGGCTCCAATATTGAACGAACGATCGGTGGTAAAGAGGGTGCTCTCTATTTCAATTCCTTTCACGTCATCTCCTTTTCGTTCTGTCCACAACAGACCAACCGCCAGCAGGGAGAGTACCAGTGTAAGCAACCCTGTACCTTTACCTACCATAGGGATATCTTCCAACAGGATTTTGGCACCCGTTGCAGCACCAATGACCAACAGGGATAATATCAAGCCCCAGCGGAGGGTGCTGTCTGTTACCTCGGCTTTCCGCCCCCGGATTTCCAGAAGTGAGATGACAATCAAGAGGAGGGCACACAACAAAAAGGTGATTCCCATGCGATCAATAAAAGGCAGATCCGGGAACAACAGCTTGAAGCCCAGCGAGAGCGGGATAGCTGCGACTACTACGGCCAAGGCCGCATTGGCTGTAGTTCTTTTCCAAAACATACCAAAGATGAATATAGCAACTACACCGGGGCTTATCAGGCCCGTGTATTCCTGTATGTACTGAAATACTTGTCCGAGATTCCCCAGTGAAGGAGCAATGAGGGCACCAATGACCAGTGATACGGCTGCCGAAAGCTTACCGACACTTACCAGTTTGGTCTCCGATGCTTTCGGATTGACGTGCTTGTGATAAATATCGAGCGTAAAAATCGTGGAAGCACTGTTGACAATGGAACTGATAGACGAACCAATCGCAGCAATCAGTCCTGCAATGGTGAGCCCCTTAAGCCCTACAACCACATAATTGTTGAGTACCCAGGGGAAAGCCTGGTCAGCTTTCTGGATATCTGCGTTCAGTACAAAAGCAGCAATACCCGGGATTACTACCACAAGCGGCATGAATACCTTAAGGAAAGCCGCAAATACAATTCCCTTTTGAGCTTCCCGGAGGCTGGTAGCAGCCAGTGCCCGCTGGATAATATACTGGTTGTTGCCCCAATAGTACAGGTTGGCAATCCACATGCCTCCCAACAACACACTGATGCCCGGCAAAAGGGTATAAGCAGAGCGCGTTTCGCCACTCAGCCGGTCGATATAACTGTCTGTCGGCGCGAATACCATATTGAAGCGCTCAGGGGTCTTTTGGTAAAGCTCTGTCAGTCCGGCCATGAAGCTACCGTCGCCCACAAAGGCTAAAACAGAGTAGGCAGCCACTGCTCCGCCCAAGACCAGCACAATAACCTGTACTACATCTGTCCACACGACAGCTTTGAGTCCGCCGAAGATCGAAAATGTTGCAGAGTATACCACCAGGCTGATAATACCCCAAATCAGCGGCAATCCCAACAGGCTTTCCATAGCAAGACCTCCGAGGTACATGACCGAGGTTACATTGACAAATACGAAGAGCACTACCCAGAAGACAGACATGAGCGATCGAACGCGGCCGTCATAACGCTGTTCCAGAAACTGGGGCATGGTATAAATGCCTTTTTTCAAAAATACGGGCAGCAGAAACTTACCCACGAGCAGCAAGGTAGCTGCGGCCATGAGTTCGTAGGACGCTATGGCCAACCCCAACTCAAAGCCGGAGCCATTCATTCCAAGAATTTGCTCAGATGATATATTGGATGCAATCAGGGAGCCTCCGATCGCCCACCAAGGCAGTGCCTGGCTGGCCAAAAAATAATCACGCGTATTTTCCGTCTTCTCCCGATTGGCAATCCATATGCCGAAACCCATCATTCCCAGCAGATAGGCGATTAGGACAATCAGATCAATGGTATCTATTGGCATGGTTGAAATTTTGCTTGTTTACAAATTTGCTTCGCAATAATAGGCAGTTTGACAGTATTTTTTACTGTTTTATCTAATTATTGTAAAAAATACACCAATTATTTAGCGCAGCTGTTTGTAGGCATTGATAAGTCCGTTTGTAGAACTATCGTGTGTATCAACATTGTCCGATGTCGCCAACTCGGGTAGTATGGCATTGGCGAGTTGTTTACCCAATTCCACACCCCATTGATCAAAACTGTAGATGTTCCAGATGACACCCTGGACAAAAATTTTGTGCTCGTACAAGGCTACCAGACTACCCAGCCTGTGGGGGGTGAGTTGTTGGAAAAGAATGGAGTTGGTAGGGCGATTGCCACTAAAAACTTTGAATGGCAGCAATTTTTCAATAGCCTCCCGGGTCATTCCTTTTGCCTGCAGCTCTGCCTTCACTTCTTCAGCGGATTTGCCCTTCATGAGGGCTTCTGTTTGGGCAAAAAAATTGGAGAGTAGTAAAGTGTGATGATCTCCGATGGAGTTGTGGCTGCGGGCAGCAGCCAAAAAATCGCAGGGAATCAGCTTAGTGCCCTGGTGGATGAGTTGATAGAAAGCATGCTGCCCATTGGTGCCGGGCTCGCCCCAAACAACAGGCCCCGTCTGGTAGTCAACAAGCTGTCCGCTCCGGTCAATCCGCTTGCCATTGCTTTCCATATTGCCTTGTTGAAAGTAGGCAGGGAATCTGTGTAGGTATTGGTCATACGGCAGGATGGCTTCCGTTTCGGCACCAAAAAAATTATTGTACCATATACCCAGCAGGGCAAGCAGCACCGGGGCATTCTTTTCAAAAGGTGCTTCGCGAAAATGCCTGTCCATGGCATGAAAACCCTCGAGCAGCGCTATGAAGTGTTCAAAACCAATTGTACAGGCAATAGACAGGCCAATAGAGGAGGTGAGCGAGTAACGGCCGCCTACCCAGTCCCAGAAGACAAACATGTTGGCGGGGTCGATCCCAAAAGCTCGAACACCTTCTGTATTGGTCGAAACCGCGACGAAATGTTTTTTTACATGCTCCTCATCTATGGCGTGCGACAGAAACCAGGCTCGCGCAGACTGTGCATTGGCCATGGTCTCTTGCGTCGTAAATGTCTTGGAAGCAATGATAAAAAGGGTCGTATCAGGATCAATCTGCCGCAGGGTTTCTGCCAGATGGGTGCCGTCAACGTTGGAGACAAAGTGCACTTGCATCCCTGGCTTCCAATAGGGGCGGAGCGCTTCCGTCACCATTACCGGTCCAAGATCTGAGCCACCAATACCAATGTTTACAATATCTTTAATGGGCTTTCCTGTATATCCTCGCCACCCACCACTATGCAATGTATTACAGAACGACTCCATCTGGTTGAGCACTGCACGAATCTGTGGCATTACATCCTCACCGTCGACATACACCGCCTCCTGACCACGGTTGCGCAAGGCCGTGTGCAGAACAGCCCTCCCTTCCGTTTCATTGATGGGCTGTCCGGAAAACATGGCCTCTATGGCCGCACCGAGTCCACAGCTTTCTGCCAGTTCGAGCAGCAGCTCCATTGTTTGCTGACTGACAATATTTTTGCTGTAGTCGATGAGCATATCTTCAAACCACAGGTGGAATTGCGCAAAGCGATCAGGTTGTTCCTGAAATAGCTGCAGCATATTTACCTGCGACATCTGTTCATAATGCGCCTGCAACTTAGCCCACGCCAGGGTTTTTGTGGGATTGATTCGACTTAGCATACGTAGCGAATGAGGTTGATAATAATTATTAAAAAAACAGCAGGCTAGCGCGGTCCCCGCAGCTGCGCCCGCAGCGTTTCTCCCGTATTGAATCGGCTGCGAGCCGAAGCAGTCACAGGGAGGCGGCCATTGATACCTATGACGCCAAAGAGGGCTTTGGCAGCCGCACCCTGGGTTATGACGTCATCGTCATAAGCTTGTAGCAGGCAGCCCAAATCATCGAAAAACTGAAGCGCGTAGGGGCTGCCAAAGACGACAAGAACGACCGTATGTCGCTGAGCAATGCGTGCAATGAGGCTGCGGGTGGCATCACTGATGCCAAACTGGTCGCTGCTGCGGCCATTCATTCCATGCAAACTAATGATAACCGTTGATTTGCCGCTAAGCTGGCGCAGCAGGGCCTGTTGTTCCTGCTCACCAGCCTTACTGCCTGCCTGCAGGAGCGGCATGGAGGCATGCTCCAGTAGTTTTGTCTGAAAAGTTGTTTGAGCGGGGGCACCAATGGCGAGTGAGGCCATGCGGGTTGCTTGTGTGCCGGCCAGCGGCAAAGTGTTGTTGCGGTTGCGCACCAGCGTAAGCGAAGCTTCCGTGAGCCGCTGCTTGAGCGCCTGAGCGGCTTCGCTGTTGAGGTCCTGCATCAGACCTTCTGTAGCGATGGGCTTATATCTGTGCACGCCCAATCTATACTTAGCGCGCAGCACCCGCTTTACCCGTCTGTCAAGATCTGCCTGACTGAGGCGGCCGTCGGCGATGTAAACCGCAATCTCCCTGCGGGCGGCGGCAAGATCTTTGGGCAACAGCAACACATCATTGCCGGCCAGCAGCGCTTCAGCTTCCACCTGGCCTGGCTGGAAAAACTTGGTTACCCCCTGCATGTCCAGGGCGTCGGTAAAAATAAGCCCGCGAAAATTAATTTCTTTGCGCAGCAGCTGGTTGACGGTGCCGGAAGAGAGCGTGGTAGGCCGGTTGCTGCGGTTGTCGAGCGACGGTACAGACAAGTGGGCAACCATGACGCTTCCCAGACCATACTCAGCCAAAGCCCTGAAGGGATATAGTTCTATGCTGTCGAGCCGCCTGCGATCATGAAAAATGACCGGCAAATCATAGTGCGAATCCACATCAGTATCGCCATGTCCCGGAAAGTGCTTGGCGCAAGCCAGCACACCATTATCCTGCATCCCCTTGGCATACATGTGGCTCTTGGCAGTTACATTGTAGCGGTCTTCACCAAAAGACCGATTGCCGATGACCGGATTAGCAGGGTTGTTATTAATATCCACAACAGGTGCAAAATTGACGTGTACCCCTATACGGCTTAGTTGCCGGGCGACCTCCTCACCCATTTCATACAGCAGTCGGTTGTTCTGTATAGCTCCCAGCATCAGCTGCTTGGGGTAGCTGATGGTTGTCTCCTTCATACGCATTCCCAGCCCCCATTCTCCGTCAATAGATATCATCAACGGGACCTTACTGATCGACTGATATCGATTGGTGAGCGCTACCTGCGCCTCCGGGCTACCCTGAAAAAAACAGAGTCCGCCCACATGGTGCTCTCTGATGAACTGTTCTACCGCAGCAACGTGATCAGCCCCCAGATTGGAATGAGCCCGCATCATGAATAGCTGCCCCAGCCGTTCATCGGGACTGAGGCTGTTAAATACAGCATCAACCCAGGCCGCTTCCTCAGGGGTAGTCTCATCCAGATTCGCCTGATAAACCGATTGAGCTGCAAGGGGTATGCCGGTAAAAGCAGTTGCCAATAGCCAGGCCGCCATAAATCGCAGTATGATCATATTACTCGAAGTTAAAGGAATGATATATGTTGGCTGTCATACAACAGCCCTATTTTTTCATTCTGCTTTGTTCAACATTGGGATCCAGGGCTTTAGCCTTTTCAATAAACTGTTGCCCCGTTGCCGGCTGTCCCGAAATGATATAGGCAGTTCCCAGATCATACCAGGCAAGGGCATTCTCCGGCTGCAGTTGGGTCGCTTTCGTAAACAGTTCAATGGCCTTGCTGTGATTGCCACTCATACCATTGGCCACACCCAGTAATCGGGCAGTCTCAAAATCGGCCGGATTGCGGCGCCAGGCCTCTTGCAGATAGTACAGTGCCTTGGCCAGATCCTGCCGTTGTTCGCCATAGTAACGCCCGGCATCGCGGTAGGTGAGTGCCAGGTTGATGTCCGCTTGCTCAAAGTCAGGATTGATCGTCAGTGCTTTCTGATAAGCCTCAATAGACTCATCATAGCGCTGCAGATAATTGTAGCAATTGCCCATGATGAGGTAAGCATTGAGGTAGCCGGGGTGGATGCGCACCGCTTCGCGGGCGTGTCCCAGTGCCCGCTCCACAATTTCGCGCCGGTTGTCGCGGTCAGGCAGGCTCAGCCAGTAGGTACTCAGTTCACCCGCCGCTGCATTCTGCAGCTTGGCACTCTGGGTGGAGGTCTGTATGTCTGTAGTAAAAAGGGTATAATTGTTTTTCCATACCGGATTGCGCGCCAGCGTCATGGCTGCATAGGCTAGTACAATCAGGCCGGTGATGGCCCATAGGGCCGTCCACCGGCTGTTGCCGGCAGGTTTTTTTATAAAAAAATGCGCCAGCAACCAGGCCACGGCAAAGCCGTAGGCCACGGAAGGCATAAACAGGAATCGCTCTGACATATTGGTGCCAATCGGAAAAACCAAATTGGACACTATGGAGATGGTTGCTATGAAAAACCATACCATGAAAGCCGCAGGCTTGCGGGCCAGCAACTGTCGGAAACCATAGACCAAAAGAGCAACGTATGCCAGCAGGCTCAGCAGCGTCCGCAGATCTGCCCAGCCCATGATGGGAATTTGCCGCGGGTAGTAGTCGTGCGTCAACGGATAAGGGAGAACCAGCAATTGCAAGTATTTGCCAAGGGTATAGGTGATGGTGGCCAGCTTTTCCGATGCACTGAAATCAACCCAGCGGTTGCCCTCAATCTTGAGAAAAGGGTTGTTCATAAGTTCCCGGCTTTCAGGACCAAACTCCCAGCCGATGACGGCGCCTCGCAGTAGCAGGAAGGCCAGTGCGGCAGCCAATAGGGGGGCCGAGTAGCGGATGGTCTCTCCAATGGTGGCTCTCCCGAAAAGCCAGATCGCCAGCGGCACCACCGCCAGAAATGTAATCGCATTTTCTTTGGACAACAACGCCAGGAAAAATGCCGGCACAGCGGCTAATACCCAGCCCCAGCGCCGCTCATGATACGCGCGCAGACTACAGACGAGCGCCACCAGACTGCCCAGCAGGCTCATGATCTCATCCCTGCCTTTGATGTTGGCTACGGCTTCGGTATGTATGGGGTGAACGGCAAAAATGAGCGCAGCGGCAAAAGCAATGTAATGTTGCTGTGCCGATAACTGCCCGCCTTTTTCCGGCGCCAGCCGAAAAAGCCACAGCACACTTATGTATACCATCAGGACCACCAAAGCATACCACAGCGCATTGAAAACGTGCATGATGCCCGGATTATCCCCAAACAACTGATACTCCACGGCAAACAAAGCAAGTGACAGCGGCCGATAGCGCCCCCCGCTCACCAGCCGGTCCTTACCTTCTACTTTGAAATACCCAAAAAATGTGTCTTTGCTGAAAATACCTGCCCAGCCCTTGATACCCTGGGTGGTGTACATATTTTCAGTGATTACAATGGCATCGTCCTGTGCGTATTCGTGCCCAAAAGTATTGGCGTAGAGCAGAAAGGAAACCACCATCAGCACAACCGACAACCAACGGGGCCTGGCCCATGCCGGCAGACGAAATTCTCCGGCAGCAGCCGGAGAAGCCAGCGATTTATTTTTTTTCGCAGTAGCCATATCAGATTCATCTAATCGGGTGCTAAGATAGTCATTCAGCCATATTTATACGCTATGCAGCCGCCTCATAAGGAGGCATTATTGTGCAGCCAGCTGGTTGATGAGCGGATTGGCATACATGCGCAGCAGGTAGGTGCGTCCTTCTTCCTGCTGTGCTGCGGGCAAAGAAGCCAGCCGCGTTGCCAGATACTCAGTGGCTGCCTCCAGAGCTGCCTCATCAAAACGACCTTCCGCCTCCTGCTTGTCAAAGAGCCAGTCATACGCAAGGTAGTTGACGGCCTGCAGCGCATAATGGCGATGGATACTTTGGTCAATCAGACTCGCAAGCAGGTCGAGCTGCTGCTTGGGCGTAGATTGCGCATCCAGCACATCCAGCTGCTCTCGCAGCGGATGCCCAAAGTGAAAATGCACCTTTCCCTTGAACCCCTGTATGCCCTGCAGCATGTGGCGTACATCCTCTTCGAAGGTTTTTCTGTAGTCCGGATCCGCTAGTTTTTGCAGGTACTCCAGCGTTTTGAGCAGATCGCAGGGGTCGTATTCGTATGAAATAGAAACTGGTACTATATTGAGTGACCGCAGGTGTCCGGCCAGTGGTTGGGTAGCCGAAAGGCTCAGCATCTTTAGTACACCTTGCTGGGTGCGGTCGTCGCCGTCTTTGGCGCGCCCCTCCCGCTGGGCAATCCATACAGCATGGTTCTCCCCGCTCACCTGCCGGAAAATGTACTGCGATAGCGCCACCGAATAGCGATAAAGGGCTATTGGTGCACCCGTTCTTTTGACGACAAAGCTCTTGTTGAGCCTGAAAAGCAACTCCGCATTGCGGTGTTTCATCAGGTTATCGCCAATAGCAATCTGGCTGGTCTCGAAGCCATTTTCAAACAGGGTTTTGTTCAAAAAGGCAGAGTCAAGTACAATATCGCGATGATTGGAGATGAAAAGATGGCCTTCCGAAGGATGCAGCTGCTCCAGACCGGATACTGTAAGTTCCGCCATGCTGCGCTGCTGCACAAACTGAAGGAAGGGCAGAATGATTTTTTCCTGAAAATCAGCGATGGTTTCTACGGTTTCAACCGTCCTGGCGATGTAGAGGACAAGATCCTCCGGCAGCACAGCACGCATACCTTTCTGCAAACCAGTATTGCCAAATAACTCCCGAAGGGCGGCTTTTACTTCCTCCGCACTGAGCATGGAAGGGTGATCTGCTTCTCTTTCTGACATGTCTCGTATTCGTTGTGATGTAAGATGATTATCCGGCTACAGACTGCCAGCGCATCTATGACCACACAAAATAAGGTCATTTTTCCGATCAACTGTCTACTTTTTACATCTGTCGCCCCTTCGATCCCCTACAGGTACCCAATCAAGCCCCAAAAAACAATGAGCGGGGGAAAGTTAAAAAATATCTGTGCCAATTATTGCTTCATGTGTCAAAATGACCGTATCTTCGCACTCGCGAAAAAAGGCGCGGTAGCTCAGCTGGTCAGAGCGCAGGATTCATAATCCTGAGGTCGGGAGTTCAAGCCTCCCCCGCGCTACAGTAAGAGAGCCACCCGGGTTACATCCGGGTGGCTCTTGTTGTTCATGGCAGGCACTACGGCCCGGCAGCATCACACAGCAGCTCAAGATAATCATGTCCATATGTGGAATCTCCTGCTCAACCATCCACCTTCTCCGCTGACCGAGCTGCAGCACCCCGCCTGGCAGGCTACAGGGGTGCAGCTTTTTGTAAAAAGAGATGACCTGCTGGCGCCGGCGCCAGGCGATCCTTTCTGTGGCAACAAGTGGCGCAAACTAAAGTACAATCTGCTGGAATACAGAGAAAAAGGCTGCGAGCAGCTGCTTAGCTTCGGGGGCGCCTACAGCAATCACCTGGCAGCGCTTGCCAGCGCCGGCCAATGGCTCGGCATCCCCACCATAGGCGTGGTACGCGGCGATGAGCCCATGGACAGCCCCACGCTCAGGCGCGCGGAAGCGGCCGGCATGAGGTTGATTTTTATCGCTCGCAGCGCCTACCGGCGGCTTAGCCAGGATGCCGCCTATTGGCAGGCGCTATACCCCAATGCATACATTTTGCCCGAAGGGGGGAGCAATGAGGCAGCGCTGCGCGGCTGCGCGGAGCTGGCGCGGGAAATCCGCGACCAGCTGGGAGCCTGGCCGGAAGTAATCGCCACGGCCTGCGGCACGGGCGGTACCCTGGCGGGCCTGATACTGGGCGTTGAGGGGGAGGAAAAAAAGCAGTCACGGCCGCAGCTGTTGGGTGTGCCGGTGCTGAAAGGGGGCTTTATGGCAGCAGCGGTAGAAGCTTTTCTGCAGGCGGGGGGGCGTGTGCCGCCGGCACGCGCCGGCTGGGATGTCGCCGATGGCTTCCACCACGGCGGCTACGCCAAAAAAAATGCCGACCTGATGCATTTTATGGAAAATATGCAAGGCTTTGGCTTGCCGCTGGAGCCTGTCTACACAGCCAAACTTTTTTATGCACTCTTCAGCTTGCAGGCAGCGGGACACTTTGCCCCCGGCAGTCGGCTGGTAGCCATACATACCGGGGGTCTGCAAGGTATACAGCCCTGAGGAGGCTGAGTTGGGAATGCTGAAAAGTCCCGATTATTCAATCAGGAGAAGCTAGTCAGGCATGTGGCTCTGAGCGGGCTAAGCGTACGTTCGGTATTTTCTTAGCTTGTCAGACCCCCCCCCAAAAAAACTCTTTTCAGGCATCTGGCACCAGCCCAGGGGTCTTCATGAACCTCAAAATGCTCAAAAACGTCTCAGCTTTGCCTCCTGCGCACCCTATATCTGATGGATAGAACCGCCCAAAACGCTGTTGACGTACTTTTCTTTCGGCTGGCCTTTGTAGTAAACTTCTCCACCGGTATTGGCAGTGATGTCCAGCAGGTCAGTTGCCGTCACATAGGCTTTGCCCCCGGTGTTGGCACGTATGTAGGTGCGTACGGTCGAAAGTTCAGTCGCGTCATAGACGCCGCCGGAAGAGGCCATGGCCTCCTGCGTCTGGGCACTGCCCTTGAGGCGCAACTCTGCACCCTCTCCTGCGTAAGAAGAAAGCACCTCCACCGCCAGCGATATGTCGGCCCGGGCGCCGCTGCCAAGGCGTAACTCAAGTTTATCCCCGCTGAGCTCGCCCCGATGCGTGATGACCGCGCCGGCTTGTGCCCTGATCGAGCGCAGCTTCACATAGGTCAGTTGCAGCTTCACGACTTCATCTTTTGTAATCTGGCTCAGCGTATTGATGCGCAGACTGTTGCGGCTGATACCAATGTTGATTTTGTCTTCGTTGACGGGCGATTCGAGTATGACCAACTGGGGACTTTCACCAGCGATAAGCTCTATTTCGATCCTGCCGGTGATGACAATTTCATCGAAAGACTGCAAACTGCGGGTTGTCTGGGCAAACGAGAGCAAAGGCAGCAACAAGAGGCCTGCGAAAGCCGCCGAAGTTTGGATTAGATTTTTCATATTCAGAAAGGATTGTTAGAAAATGAACAATGCAATAGACGATGCCATCTATCCCAAAGATGCATTGCCAACCCCTATACCCCTATGAATAGCCAAAAAAATCAGGCGAGCAGCTCTTTTACCTTGGCTGAGATGGCACGCCCGTCGGCTTGGCCAGCCAGACTTTTGGTAGCCATACCCATGACTTTGCCCATATCCTTGACAGAAGTAGCGCCTACTTCTGCAATGATTGCGCGGATGCGCGCATTTAGCTCCTCATCAGACAGTTGCGCAGGCAGGTAGGTCTGTATGACAGCCATTTCTTCTTCTTCCTTCTGCGCCAGGTCCGGGCGGTTTTGCTGCTGGTATATCAGCAGCGAATCCTGCCGCTGCTTAATCATCTTCTGTAGCAGTTGGATTTCCCTTTCAGCAGTGATGGCTTCACCGCTGCCGTCTGTTTTCATCAGCAAAATGGCTGCCTTTATGGCTCGTACCGTGCGCAGGCGAGCCTCTTCCTTGGCGCGCATGGCCTCTTTGATGTCCTGGTTGATTTTGTCTTCTAAGCTCATATCATTGAAGGTTTACACAAAATTAATGTTTCCTGCGCTCTTTGATCCAGCTTGTGAGCTGTACAAAATCGGCAATAGAGAGCTGCTCAGGGCGCTGTTGAAAAAAAGGCTGCTCGAGCAGCGGGTCTGCCTCCGGCAGCAGCGACTTGAGCGTATTCCGCAGCATCTTCCGCCGCTGGCCAAAAGCCATTTTTACCACCTGCCGGAAGAGCGCAGCATCTTCATCAGCGACGAGCGGATCGCCTTTTCGCCGCAGGCGTATGACGGCCGACTGCACCTTGGGCGGCGGATTGAAGTTGCCACTGCTTACTGTAAAAAGATATTCGGTTGTATACCAGGCTTGTACAAGTACGCTTAATATGCCGTATACTTTACTGCCGGGCGGGGCTACTACCCGCTCAGCAACTTCCTTTTGGAACATACCCACCAGCTCGGGGATTATATCGCGATGATCAATGGCCTTAATGAGAATCTGCGAGGAGATATTATAGGGAAAATTGCCAATGATGGCAAAAGGTTCCGGAAAAAGTCCCGGCAAGGGCAATTTTAGAAAATCCTGCAGGATGAGAAAGGGGTGCCAGTCGGGATGCTGAGCCCGCAGATAGGCAAGCATGTCGGCGTCAGCATCTACCGCTTTAAAAGCAAGGCCCTTGTTTACAAGGTATTTGGTGAGAACCCCCTGCCCGGGTCCTACCTCGAGTATGCCCGCATACGTACCGTCCAGAGAGAGGCTGTCAGCAATTTTCTGTGCATAATGCTCGTTGGTCAGAAAATGCTGGCCGTAAGATTTCTTCGCTTTCACAACAAAGGTTTGGCACAAGATAAGCAATACAAATTCGCTGATAAGTAAGGATTTGTTATTTTTGCCAGCTATTGCATAAAAACATACACAATGACCAAGCCCATCATAGGCATAACCATAGGAGATTTGAACGGGATCGGCCTCGAGGTAATCCTGAAAACATTTCAGAATGAACAGCTTTTAAACAATTGCACGCCGGTCATCTACGGTTCGTCCAAGGTGGTGTCTTACCACAAAAATATTGTGGGCATAGAGTTTGCCTTCAATGCCATCCGCTCAGTTGACCAGGCAACTGACGATCGTGTCAATGTGGTCAATTGCTGGCAGGACAATGTAAATATCACGCTCGGCAAAGCTACGGAACAAAGTGGTAAATTTGCGTTCCAGTCGCTGGAGTGGGCAGTGAAAGATCTGCAGGCAGGCCTGATTGATGCACTGGTGACGGCGCCTATCAATAAGGAGGCTATGCAGATGGCCAATTTCCCTTTCCCGGGCCATACAGAGTATCTCACGCAGACCTTGGGTGCCAAAGAGAGCGTCATGATGCTGGTATATGATGAGTTACGCGTAGCACTGGCGACCAACCACCTGCCGCTGCGCGCTGTGCCTGCCAAAATCACCAAAGAACTGTTGCTGCAGAAAATCAATCTGTTGCATGAATCGCTCTGCATGGACTTTGGGATCGATCGGCCTACAATCGCGGTATTGGGGCTCAACCCGCACGCCGGTGACGGCGGCCTGCTGGGTATGGAAGAGGAACAGCAGATCCGGCCAGCCGTTATTGAGGCTAAAAAAAGTGGTAAACTGGTCATGGGGCCGTTTCCTGCCGATGGCTTTTTTGGTTCCGGCCAGCACCAAAAATATGATGCCATCCTGGCGATGTACCACGACCAAGGATTAGCGCCTTTTAAAGCACTTTCTTTTGGCAATGGTGTTAACTATACAGCGGGTCTTTCCGCTGTGCGTACTTCACCCGACCACGGAACGGCTTACGACCTGGCCGGAAAAAATGGTGCCGATCCGGCTTCTTTCCGCAAGGCGCTGTTTATGGCGATAGATATTACGCGTCAGCGAAAAGACTATAAAGACATGCGGGCCAATCCGCTCCGTATACGTGAGAAACCTGTAGACAGTGACGACGGCAATGATATCATCGAAGATTAAGTCTCCTGGCTGTAACGCGCCCTTTGAGTGCGTTCGGGATTTTTCTCAGCCAACCCAATACGGGTCTTTTGCCGCGAGTTTTCACCTTTTTTCAGTCATGTAGCGCCGACTATGTTCCTTCAAAAACGTAAAAACCCGCAAGAAAATACCTCCTTATTGCTTCCGCCAGAAAATGCCGGATACGGGCTGAGTGCAGTAGTGATGAGCAGGGCTTTTTTTGTGTGCGCGGTAATCTTATTGGTATTGATTGCTGACCAGTGGCTCAAGATTTGGGTTAAAACCCACATGTATTATGGCCAGAGCATCTCCCTGATGGGAGCTGATTGGGCATTTTTGTATTTTGTCGAAAATCCCGGCATGGCTTTTGGGTATACTTTTGGGGGCGGAGAGTACGCTAAACTGCTGCTGAGCCTTCTCCGACTGCTGGCCATCGGGTTGCTGTTGTATTATCTGGTGCTGCTCATCCGGGCAGGGGCAAGCCGGTGGAGTTTACTCAGCTTTTCATTGATATTGGCTGGTGCTGCCGGTAATGTTATCGATAGCGCTTTGTATGGTCTTATCTTTAGTACTTCTCCCTTCCACACGTCGGAGGTGGCCCATTTTACCCGTTTCGGACAGGGGTATGCCGATTTCCTGCACGGCAAGGTAGTCGATATGTTTTATTTCCCCATCAAGGAGGGCGTGTATCCCGAATGGCTGCCCCGTTTTGGGGGAAAACCGTATACTTTTTTTAAGCCGGTCTTTAATATTGCAGATGTAGCCATTACCGTCGGGGTCATTAGTGCCATCCTAATGCGTAATGAACTCCATCAGCTAACCTCTGCGGAAGAGGCACAGGAAGAAGCAGAACAGGAGGGGGGAAAACCTATTGCAACAGCGGGGGAGAATGAGGATGGGCAGACAGCAATGTAACAGGGGGGAGTAGGTTAGAGGTAATCCTCCTCCTCATCAACTTCGATTTTTGATAAATCAGCGCTGGCAACAAAGGAACGTATGGCATCTAGCAGATTGCCAACAACTGCTTCGTTGACAGAGTAGTATATGTATTTGCCTTCACGACTCCCCACAACAAGATTGGCCTGGCGCAGCAGACGAAGATGCTGAGATACCAGCGATTGTTCGAGTCCTAGCCTCGAATGTATGTCCTTTACATAGATGCTTTGATTCATACTGATGAGCTCCAGCATCTTTAAACGCAGCGGATGTACAAATGCCCGCAGTATCTTAGACGAAAATATGACCTTATCGTAATGATCCTTTTTTAGTGTTTTTCCCATAAATCCCTAATGTTGAGGCTAAATGAATAGTTAACAAGCATGTGCCACAAGGAGCACAGCAACAACGACTCTGGTAAAGCAGGTAATGCCTTGCAAAGTGGTTTCTCCAAAATAAGGGGGGAACTAAAAAAAAAGGGGTAAGGAGTAATGCCGGATGAAGAAACAAGCCTGTTAGGGCGTTAGTTCATCTACCAGGCTGAATATTTGTGCCAGTCGATCTTTGTTGAGTGAGTAATATACATATTTTCCCAGTCTTTCAGTTACTACTACACCCGCTTTACGAAGCAGCGCCAAATGCTGTGAAGCGACAGATTGCTCAAGTCTCAATTGTACGTAGATCTCCGTGACAGTCATTTTCTCCGTTTTTTCCAACAGCTCAATAATCTGCTGGCGGAGTTTGTGGTTGATGGCTCTGAGCACCAATACGGCTTTCCTGAGTTCGATGTAGTCTAGGAGGATTTCTTCATCCCCCTTTTTTAACATGACTGCTTCCGTTTTTTGCTTTCCCATAATACAAGCTTAGCATGTTAAATAAACGATATTTCACGTATGTCCTCTCAAATATTGTGCCAATATAAGGATAGGTTTTAATAAATAAATGATTTGTGGGAATTCTTGGTGAATTTTCTTAATTTTTTACGCTTTTGGGTTGAGTTACATAGGGCGGTTTGAGGTAAATGGGATTCGAATGAACGAGATCGGCGTGATTTTTTTGCTGAAAAGCGGCTTCTGCCAGTGGCGCCAGCCAGTCGGCCCGGCATTGGACAGGTTCTCTGAGATATACGTTGTCAGACCAGTAGCGGAGGCTTTTGGCACCGCCGTTGCCACAGACGACCAGAGGCCCTGTGCGGTAGGCGGCCAGCGCATCCTCGCTCAGGACGAGGGCGGTTGCTGCCAGCATGCATTGGCCGGCATTATTGTAGACCGCTGTGTACACTTCTTCGCGCCGGGCATCAATCATGGGTGCATAGCAGCTGAGGGGGTCATCATCTTCCTGTCTGGCAGCCATAGCCAGGGCCTGCAGCGTATCGATCGTGAGCAGTGGAATTTGTAAGCTGAACGCTATGCCTTTGGCAGTAGCCATACCTATGCGCAGCGATGTGTAAGAACCCGGTCCATGGCTTACCGCAACAGCATCAAGGGCTGTAAAATCACAACTGCTTTCGGCCAGCACCTGCTCAATGAGCAGCGTAATCATGCGTGCATGATCCTGCGGAGCTTCCGCCTGCGCCCTGGCGGCCGGCCGGCCGTCGAGCGAAAGGCCCACAGAGCATATTTCCGTTGCCGTTTCAAGTAGTAAAATTTTTGCCATACGGACAAAGATACGGGCTTTTCTGCTGTGCGCAAAAAAACGCTGTTGATGAGCTTATCCCGGAACACACTTTGGCGGCAGCTGCCGCCAAAGTGTGTTCCGGACAGCTATCCGCTTTGGTTTTTTTTAAAAAATGCAAAAAGCGGCTAATTGCTAAGGAATATTTTACCGCCACAGGCGGTAAAATGTCCCTTAGGCTGCAGCGCTGCTACAGCATTAACTACTTGTCGGAGTGGGTGATGACCGTTCCCAGCCATTGTCGGAGGCCAAATAGGATGGTTTCAGCGGCAGGCAGCGGGAGTGCTGCCGGACTCAGTGCAGAAGCGGGTTGTTCAAAATAGACGTGTCGCTGTCGGGCGAGGTCAAATAACTGCTGGCGCTCGGGCACACTAAAGCGGGCAAAGGTGCGCCGAACGACGGGCAGCACATGTTGAAAATCATCGGTGGTCAGGGAGGCTATCCAGTTGTCGAGCAGCGACCAAAGGTCGATATGGTGCAAAAGCAGCAGGGCGCTGCCCGGCAGAAAGCCTTCTAGCCAGGCCGCTTTCTCAAGCTCGGCAGTAGCAGCCGACAGGGCAAAGCTCATGTGGCGTTCAACATCACCAACACTTAGCTGCTGCCGGTCGAAGAGGAGTCGGGTAGCAAGTCCGCGCAGCAAAGGATGGGTAGCCGATAGCCGGGCAAGTTGATGGAGGGCTGTGGCCCAAAGCTGCTGCAGCTCATCGAGCTGCAGTAAGTTGAGTGCACGGTCGGCAGCGAGCAGCTGCCTGCTGAGCAGCCGGGCGGCATCATCGTCCAGCTGCCGGGCTGCAGCAGGCAGCCCTAGCGCAATGCCGGGCGTGAGCTCTTTGACGAGCAGCGCAAGGGCGGTGACATCAGAGTGTCGCACGTCTCCGTACTGTAGGCTGTTGACAAGCCCGGGCAGGCAGGCAAGGAGGTTGGGAATGTCTGTGGTCAGTGACGCTTTGTGCTGCAGTTGCCGGCTCAGGGTCTCTGTGATGGCCGGCAAGCCTGCAAGCAGCGATTGCTGCAGCAGCTCGACCATGTCGGCCAAAGAGTTGGCAGCCGCTACCTGCTGCTGCAGACAGGCCGCCGCGGCCGCCGCCAGCGTATTGCCCCACATGGCTGCTTCAACCATTTTAATCGAAAACTCCGGTTGCCAGTGTAGCCGCCATAGTTCTCTGAAACTACCAAGCGCATTGTCGTCAGCGGCCTGGGGCTTGCCCCAGGGAATGGAGAGGATGCGAAGCCTGTGCAGCAGATAGCTTTTTTCAAGATCTATCGGCTCACGCAGGTCTATGCCGCCGCGCGGGTTGGCCGCGGTGGCTTTTAGCCAGCATTCCTCGGGTTTGCCCCAGTAGCTGGCCAACCGGACGGCCTTCAGGTTGTCCATCAGGGCGCGCTGCAGCGGAACGACTGCAGCTTCGGCAGGAACATTGCCAATGCGATTGCCCGTAATCAGCTTTTCCTCGATGAGGGCAAAGCGGGGCTGTACGCCTTCACACAACACACTCAGCGCAGCCATACGTGCTTCGGCAAGATTGGGGGAGGGTAGGTTGCGAAGGGCAGCCAACGCAGTAGCCAGACGCACAGCTTCTGCTACGTGGGCAGGGGAGTTGTCGTGGCCTTGCGCTCGCAGCAGGCGGCTTGCACGGGATAAAAAATGCATCACAGCTGCCTCTGCTTGTTCAAAGCGGAGCTCGTACCAGGCAGGGGAGAGAATGCCGGCACCATAGCCGCTCTGCAGGGCAAGTCGCGGGTAACTCCATGGAATCCAGGCGCTGCGAATCTTTATTTTGGACTTGCGCAGGGCGGTCGTGAGTTGCTTATCGGTACTGCCCTTTTTTAGCATCTCTGCCCGGAGTGCAGGGGCATGCCATGCACCGCAGACAATGGCTATGCGTTCATAACCATCTTTTTGAGCCTGCCTGAGGGCTTGTCGCATAAAAGCTTCCCGCTGCAGGTTTTCGGTAGATTCTAAATCCGCTGCCGCGGTGCGGAGCTGCTGCATCAACAGCAGGCCGGCTTCAAAAACTTCAAGATCATCGCCTTCTTGTTCAAAGAAAGCATCCCACCAACTCTCGGTGTCTGTATAGCCGGCAGCTGTAGCAAGCTGTCGAAGGGGGTCTTTCATGCCTGCTGAGGCTTCGGGGACTGCTGCCGCTGCTGCAGGCGCTGAAAACTGGGCGGCCATGGGCTGGTCTATGGCCCGGATGGCAATGCCAGCCCGGAGGGCCCACTGCAACGCCTGCCATTCGGGTGAAAAATGGGCAAAAGGCAGGTAGACGGAGCGCCGTAAATCTGTCTCGTCGTACAAAACCAAAGCGACGGGCGGATCCAATCCGGGAAGATTGACCTGTAAGAGGGCCCCCAAAGCCTCAGGAGGGGCTTCCAGCAACAGGCAGTCAGGCTCCCAATGAGCCAGGACACGGGCAACGCGCCTGGCAGAGCCAGGGCCGTGGTGGCGGATACCCAGTATTTTATATTCCTGACTCACGAGGAAAATACTTACTGCACCGCTGCCGCTTGCGGCAGCCGGGAGCGTCAGACATTTAGATAGGTCATGAGGGCGTCATAGCGCTCCTTGAGCGTGTCGTACAACTCACTCTCTCCAAAAGTAGCTTTGACTTGGTAGTTGAAACGCTCAAAGGTAGCCAGAATGGGCCAAATGTTCTGCCGGTTGAGCTTGAGCGTAAGGTCGAGCCTGGCCGAATCAGGATAGGATTGCACAAAGCTGCTCAGTATGATGGCATTTTCAGACTCTACAATGCGCGCAATCTCTGCCATACTGTAATCCTGACGCGATACCTCAAGTACGATGATGCCGCCGGGATCTCTGAAAGGATTAGACTCGGCAAAAAAACGGAAAGCATCCTCCAGCGTGATCATACCGGCATAATTGCCCTCCTGATCAATCACCGGGATGATGGTAAGCTGGTACTCAGCCAACTGCCGCATCACTTCATAGACGTGGTCAGTTGTCCGTACCCTGGCATTTGATACACCGAGCTTATAGGAACCTACTGCTTCTTCCGCATCATTGTCATATACGTCATCTTCGGACAAAACGCCCAGCAGTTGTTCGTTATTGACAATGGGCAAGTGGCGGAGAAAATTTTCATTCATGATTGCCAAGGCCATACTACCCGTGTCCGAGGTCCGCAGCGGGATAATGGCATTTGTCATCAGGCTTTCCGCGATCATGGGCAGTATTAAATTGGTAAATGCAATGGCTGAATTTCCTGCAGCAATATTGTATATGTTTTATAACGAACCAAAAGAGATTAAGTTACAGGCTTACAGCTGACAAAAGTCAATTTTGCTTCGGTTGCTGTGAGCGGCTACCGGAATAGCTTGCGCTTCTGTCCTTCAAATTCTTCTTCAGTGAGCAGCCCCCGGTTGCGGAGGCTCTCCAGCCTGCTGAGTTGATCGAGCAGATCACCGCCTGCTATATTGCCTTCAGTGCCGGGCAATTCTCCGCTGCGTTGTCCAACCCTTGCCAGCATACGGTACCCATTTTCTTCAAAGTCAAGAAAGGAATCCTGG
The DNA here is from genome assembly GCA_964441755.1 of uncultured Saprospiraceae bacterium. Classification (GTDB taxonomy): domain Bacteria; phylum Bacteroidota; class Bacteroidia; order Chitinophagales; family Saprospiraceae; genus JAUMBM01. Next base: position 53,280 of record CAYTVG010000001.1, on the reverse strand, counting down.
CTGCGCAAAAAGGCAAGCCCGTCCTCTGTTTTGATGCGTGTCCGGTCAACCATGCCAAAAGCAACCGCCTTGTCCAGATGAAAGAATGCGCGATCCGTATTCTCAAGCAGTGAGTAGGTGCAGGCAAGCATGAAGTGTATTTCGGGATCCCGCGGGCTGTTGCCCAGGGCTTCCTGAAAATCCGCCAGTGCAGCTTCGTACTCGTAACCTTTGTATTTTTTCAATCCACTATTCACCAACGCCTGACTCGATTTTGCAGATGATGTTTGCGCATCCCTGTTGCTCCGCCTGTATCGGTCGTCGTAGACACTTCTGTCTTTCTTCTTGCCGGATTTATTGAGCTTTTCAAGGTAGCGGCGATTGTACTTTTCATCAAACTTATCCTGATCCATAGACAAGAGTACCATAGCATCAATGATGCCTAGTACAACGGATACGGGCGGTATGAAAAGATATACCATCCCGAGTACAATCTGTCCCAAGTAAAAACGGTGAACGCCAAAAACCCCCAAAAAGAGCGCCAGAATGCCGGCCATCGTCTTATCTTTCATAGCTGCCAAAATCCTCATTTATACATGGATAGATCCACAGATGAAGCTGCCTGATACACTTTGGGGCTATATCAACGGCCAAAGGGTATCGCAAGTAAATATTTACTCAGGCTTTATTCCGGCACAAAAGGCAGCGGAATACCTGTGAGCCAGCTTCATCTGTAGGAGCAGACCAACGCCAGGGTCTTGTACCTGAACGCGTCGACTGCCTTTTCTTTGCTGATGCAAATTAGTGCCGATTCTCAGAAAAAACGCATGTTTTTCGGATAAAAAACAGCAGAAAAACGATAAGAGCGAAAATAGCCAGCTTTGGTGCTGGCAAAGTAAAGAGCTAAGGGGGAGTGCTAAGGATTATACCTGCTGTTCCATACGCGTCTTTTTACTGTAGCGCAGAATAGCCTGCAAGGTACTGGGGGGAGCATTAAACATGACCTTGGGAAATTCTTTTTTGGCACTGGCGAGCTCTCTGTATTCTGCTGACAGCAATGGGTCGGCATCCATGGCATGCTCGATGGAGAGGGATTCTGAAAGACTGGTCTCTCCGTAAAGATAAGCGATAATGCTGTTTGGTGTAAAGTTCATGACATAGCAAGCATTTGGTGAGAATAATCAGTATAATAACTGTTGTAATGCTTGCCTTATTGCCTGATAATTGTTAAAGTTTTGCCGCTGAATCGGGTGCCTTGTTGTGCGCAGCAAAGCAGAGGGGTATACACCTGCAGTACTGATCGTGTGTTGATGCCAAAATGTATACTGCAGGTGTATAGCAATCGAATTGAGCGGCAGTTATTGTACCCGGTACCAGGTCTGCGTGCGGTACAAACCACTCCAATGGCGGCCTCTGACGCGGAGCTCGTCGGGCTGGCCGCGGTCAAACCATACAGAACAGGTATATTCGTTGCCGCTTTCTGGATCGAGAATAGTCCCGCCTTGCCAGAAACCTTCGGAGGCGCGCAGGTTTTCAACGACCATCATGCCGAGGATGAGCTGATTTTTCTTGGCACCGCTGCAATTTTCACAACGCGTTTCCGGCCCCTTGCGTAGCAGGCGCACGACTTTGCCGTGAAATTTACCGTTCTGTTCAAAAATTTCAACGTGTGACTTGGCTTCTCCGGTTTTGTCATCAATGGTTTTCCAAATACCTACGGGAGAATATTGGGCAAGGAGCGCGCCAGAGGACACGAACAGCAATACGAGTAGCGAAAGCAGACGATTTTTCATAGGATACTATTTTGGTTGTGAGAAAAACTATACGGATACAGACTGTCCGCGAGTGTGAGCGCCAATCAGCCGGCTGTAGGTATTGTTTTCTGCAGCGGACAGCTAAGCGTACATCCGGGTCTTTTTACCGAATCCTAAACGGGCTCGCGCCAACTTTTTATTGTCTTTTTCGGCAGCATAGCATGGGCTGTACTCCTTCGAAGATGCGAAACCCCGCAGGGAAATACGTCGTTTGTATTTCAGGTAGAAAATTACGAATACGCTCTGCACGAATAGCACGCGCACAGTATGGATCGCGCATTACAGATGCAGGCGATCCTTGCGGGTCAGCAGCTGCTGCTCTGTCTCCACACGTTCCGGGTCCGGCACACAACAGTCTACAGGGCAAACCGCTGCACACTGGGGTTCTTCGTGAAAGCCCACGCATTCTGTACATTTATCCGGCACAATATAGTAATAATCGTCACTGACGGGCTTTTGCCGTGCCTCTGCATTGAGCTTTTGGCCCGATTCCATTTCATATATACCCTTAACGTTGGTGCCGTCGGTGATGGCCCATTCAATGCCCCCCTCATAAATGGCGGTGTTGGGGCATTCGGGTTCACAGGCACCACAGTTGATACACTCGTCGGTTATCATGATTGCCATTTCGCAAACATATTTACGTAGGTGAAAAAAATACGCCCATGCGGCCATGTGAGGCACTCAGCTACATAAGCCTACATCTCAGCCAACAAACAAGCCACGGAGCCTGTTTGTTGGTGCAAAAATACGGCCAGTCAGGCAAAAAGAAAAAAGATATTGTGAAACGGAGATCAGGCCAGTTCCAGCAGGCTGATTTCCGGGAGTATGCCCACCCGTCCGGGGTAGCCAAGGAAACCAAAGCCGCGGTTTACATATAGCCACTGTCCTTGTGATTCATAGGCACCCGCCCACTGCTTATAGACGTATTGCGCAGGGCTCCACTTGATCCAGCCGGGAATTTCTACGCCAAACTGCATTCCGTGGGTGTGGCCGGAAAGTGTAAGCTGTATGTCGGCATATTTTTCTACTACCCCTGCTTCCCAGTGCGTAGGGTCGTGCGAAAGTAAGATTTTGAGCGCTGCAGGCTCACTGCCTGCGTAGGCCTTGGCCAGATCGCCATATTTGGGGAAACGGGCGAGCGCTGAATAATTTTCCACACCAATGATAGCTACCTGCTGGCCGGCAATATCAATCAGTCTGTTTTCGTTGAGCAACAACTGCCAGCCCATCTCGCGGTGTATGCTCTTAAGATGTTCCAGGTTGTCGCGCTTGGCTTTCTCGGAAGGCCACATGACGTAGTCGCCATAGTCGTGGTTGCCAAAAATGGAAAATACACCGTAGCGCGCGCGTATGCGTCCAAACATCTCCTTATAAGGAAGCATCTCCTCTGCGGCATTGTTGACCAGGTCACCGGTAAAAAATATTAGGTCAGGGTTAAGGGCGTTGATCATGTCAATGGCCCTCTCAACAGCTTCCGGGCGGGTGAAACTGCCGGCGTGGATGTCTGATAGTTGTACAATGCGCAGGCCTGCCAGGGAAGGTGGCAGGTTGCGAAGCTGTAGCCGCTGCCGCAATATTTGGTAACGGTAGGGGTTACGCGCCATGCCGTATGACAGAAATATCAGCGGCAGCCCACCTACAAACAGAGCCAACTGCGCTAGAAAACGGCTGCGACTTGTGTCTACTTGCGGGGAGGGAGCCCAACGGTCGTATAAAAACAATACCAATCGCCGAAAGTCGTCGATCAACAGAATGCCTACAACCATAAATTTGGACAGGTAGGCAATGAAAAAGAAGGCTCGCAGGACGCTGAGCCAGCCCTTAGGCCAATTGGCAGTGCCTAAAGCATCCGAAAAGATGAGCATGCTGGCAGCAGCCAGCGGGATAAACCAGTAAAAACCATATACAAGACTGCGCAGCATCAAGGATTTGTGCTGAAGGAGTAAGCGGACAGCCTGAAAGGCGTATATGTCAATAAACAGTAAAAAAGATAAGAATATCAGTAAGCGAAGCATGCAGTATTTTTTCAATTTCATAAACAGCCAACAAATCATAAAGTTGATGTCGGACGTTTGACGAAATCCTGTGGTTGTGCTAAAATTTTATTCTGAACAAATACAATAATATGCGACATACGAATGTTAGTTCTGTACACAAGTACAAAACCTGCGATTTTGTATTCTGGCGATTCAGCAAAGAAAATTATGCAGGCTGAAGCAAAGGCACAAATTCTCACAACGCAGGTATGTTTTGCAAAATATAATTCTTTTTGAGTTATATTATTTCAAAAATTTAAAATAAAATTCGCCTATACGCTTGACTTGTACACGCAATTGGCTTACCTTTGCATCATCAAACTACGACAGGATAAAATTTTCTCTGTCAGACAATCAATCACTAATAAACCGAGCTACCATGTCCAGGTTTTTCTTTACCCTCGCACTGATCGCAGCAGCTTTTACGACACAAGCGCAACTCAAGCCTGTTAAACTGGCCAAAGGAGATTTGGAGTTTTCAGCGGGTGTCGGCCTTATTTCTTCTTTTGTTGCTGAGGGTGGACGGACGATTGTTCCGCCGGTAAACTTGCGGTTGGACTACTACCTGTCAGATAACTTCACTTTGGGTGCTTTTGGTGGCTTTTCCAGCACTTCATCTGGTCGCATAACTCGTCCCAATGGCACGATTGATGCATACGAGAATGACTTCTATATCTTCGGTATCCGTGCTACCGGGGTGAGCAATAACCTCAATAACTGGCGCATATATGGTGGTCTGCAGCTTGCCTACAGTACGCCTACGGTCACACATACACAGATTACGCCCGAGCCTAAAGATGGTGATGTATTGTCTCCCCGCTATAGCAACGGTGCGCAGAACCAACTGCTCTACAGTGGTTTTGTAGGTGCCCGCCGCTACTTCAGCCCTACAATGGCTGGTTTTGCAGAACTCGGTTACGGGGTTTCTATCCTCAATGTTGGTTTGACTGTTAAGCTCTAAGCAACCTATTATATAAGGACTTGCCTCGAAGCGTACCCGGCTTCCTTGTGCAGCCAATAAACAGCTAAAACACGCCTTGGCAGCAGCGCTGCTAAGGCGTGTTTGCCTTTAATTCTATACACAGATTCCATGAACATTATAAACAGCGCCAATCATTCCCGCAGGGGGTGATCTGGCGCTGTTCTATTAGTGCTGGCGGGCAATGTGCTTTTCAGGCAGACCAAGTGCGTTATTCGACGCTTTCTCCGTACTTTGCAGCCACAATGTATCGTTCAATAATTTTACCATGGACTTGACTTCCATTCCAAAGATTAAGCATCTCGATAGCGGAAATTTTTTCCTCATCGCAGGCCCCTGCGCAATCGAAGGAGAAGAGATGGCTTTTGAGATTGCTGCTAAGGTGAGTGACATCTGTGAGCGGCTGCAGATTCCTTATATTTTCAAAGGATCGTACCGCAAGGCCAATCGATCGAAAGGTGATTCTTTCACAGGTATCGGGGATGAGCGTGCGCTGCGTATTTTGCGTGAGGTGGGAAAACAGTTTGATATTCCCACAACTACGGATATTCATACCGAACCTGAAGCTGCACTGGCAGCGGAGTACGTGGATGTGCTACAGATTCCTGCTTTTCTGTGCAGACAGACGAGCCTGCTGCAGGCGGCAGCAGTGACGGGTAAAGTCGTTAATATCAAAAAAGGACAATTTGTGAGCCCCGAATCAATGCAGTTTGCTATGGAGAAAGTGCTGCAGAGCGGCAATGCCTCTGTGTTGCTGACGGAGCGGGGAACAACTTTTGGTTATCAGGATCTGATTGTCGATTTCAGGGGGATTCCGGTTATGCAGGGTTTTGGAGCCACGGTTGTACTGGATTGTACGCACTCTCTGCAGCAGCCCAACCAGGCGAGTGGAGTCACCGGCGGCCGGCCGGCGCTCATCAGTGCTATTGCCCGGGCCGGCGTGGCAGTAGGTGTCGATGGTCTGTTTATCGAGACACACCCACATCCTGCAGCGGCAAAAAGCGATGGTGCCAATATGCTGCCACTTGAACAGCTTGAATCCCTGCTCGCCAGCCTCGTACGCATCCGGAAAGCCATCTGAAAGGGTCAACAGGAGACTGCCAATTTATAACTTATGAGAGTATTTGTCATCGTTGTATTACTTATGGCTGCCGGTCCGGGTCTGTTGTGGTCCCAGAAACGATACATAAACCATGAGGTGTTTTTGCTTGATTCAGTAGCACTGATCCGGTTTGACCTCTTTGGTAATTATGAGGTAGTGCAATGGGAGGGCAGTTCGCTGATGATAAAGACGGAAGTGCTGCTGTACAACGGTTCAGAGGCCATACTGCAGGATTATCTCAAAAATAATCGTTATGCTTACCGCGCTGTTCGTACCGCAACTGAATTACTACTGTCCTCCGTTGACAAACAACGAATTAATGTCCGGACATCGAGGGGAGAATGCTATGAGTCTGTTGATACAGTGATTTACATGCCTGCCGTCTTTGAACCCACTGATGACCAGCAATGGACCAGGAAGCCATCGTCGGACTAAACGCTCCGGGTTTGGGTATCAGCCGACGAAATCTTGGATCACAGGAGAGGTTTATTCTCTGCATGCCAGGCATGCCAGGCAGCACCGATGATGCCTCCGTTGTTTTGTAACATTGCGGCTTTAACGCGGGTCTGCACGGTGATACAATCAGCATACTTGTCAAAATGCTTACTGGCGCCACCACCCAGAATGATAAGATCGGGCGATAGTAACTTGTCCAGGTATAGCAAGTACTCGTTGAGGCGCTTGCCCCAGCTTATCCAGTCGAGATTCTCACGTTTGCGTACACTGTCGGCGCAGTATCGCTCGGCAATCTCCTTGTGGTCCTGCATGTAGATGTGTCCAAACTCAGTATTGGGAATGATTATGCCCTCCCGAAAAAGTACAGAACCAATACCGGTACCCAGTGTAATCAGCAAGACTGTGCCCATTTCACCCCGGGCGAGGCCAAACTTGGCAGCTGCGAGGCCTGCCGCATCTGCATCGTTGATGAGATGCACCTTGCAGCCCGTCATTTCGCTGAAGAGTTCGTCTGCCTGACAGTTCATCCAGCTCTTATCAATATTCGTAGCTGTGAGTACTTTGCCGTTCCGCACCAACGAAGGAAATCCGCATCCGATAAAACCACGCCAGTTGAGCCGGCTGGCGAGGGTTGAAAAAACCTCCCCTATGGCCTGCGGGGTCGAGGGCTTAGGTGTTTCCAGCCGAATGCGTTCAGATACCAGCTCTCCATTGCTTATATCTACAAGTGCTCCTTTGATGCCGGAGGCACCCACATCAATACCCAGAACAATTTGATCATTCATACTTTGCAAAGTTCGGAATCATCAGCGCATAAGCCTGACAACCATCCACATTTTTTCAAAAGGCAGGTTTTGGGCATTGGTTCGGGAGGAAGCAATCCTGTCTATCACGTCTAGTCCTTCAACTACCCGTCCAAAAACGGAGTAGTCCTGATCAAGGAAAGGAGTACCTCCCTGGCTCAGGTAAGCCTCCCGCACACTTCGGGGGTAGCGGAAATTTTTTTGGGCTTCTATGCGATTGAGTTCTTCATCGGTCACGGGTTTACCCTGTACAATGTAAAATTGTGAACCTGAGGACCTTTTTTGAGGGTTGTTGGTACGTGCAGCAGCCAGAGCACCCTTGACATGGGCCAGCGAGTCGGCAAATTCGGCCTTGATAGTGTAGCCGGGGCCTCCGGTCCCCATAGGCTTATCCGGCTCGGGATTGCGGCTGTAGGGATCACCTCCCTGAATCATGAACCCCTGTATGACCCGGTGAAAAAGCAGGCTGTCGTAGAATTGCTGCTCAGCAAGCTTAACAAAATTGTCCTGATGGACAGGTGTGGCGTCAAAAAGATGCAGTATCATGTACCCCATAGGAGTCTGCATGTGCACCAGGCATTTGGTAGGCGGTTTGATGAATATTTTTTTCTCGTAGCTGCGCGACTTATTGTTGGCAGTAAAGGCAGTGAGTTTAACCGTATACTGACCGGAAAAAAAATACCGGTGCGTTGGGCTGGCGAGTGTGTCTTTGGTGCCATCGCCAAAGTCCCACTCATAACGGACAGCCTTGGAGGATTTGTTGGCAAAAGCAATGGGTTCGTACACCAACAGACTGTCTGCCACAACGTCAAAGGCGGGCTTTTGCGCCAGCAACAGTGTAGTCGCCAGTAGCAGCAGGCTGGTAAAAAAGAAGGACTTGCTCATCATATCAACATCATAACAAAAATGGTTAGGTAAAACCCTCCGACAAACACTGGATGTGTCGAAGAGGCTGTTTGCCTGTTAGTCCTCAATCCGGACCTTCATGCGGATATCCTTGTTAGGACGGTCACTGGGATCTCGCGGCAGTGCAGCAATTTTTTCAATGACTTCCATACCTGATACGACTTCTCCAAAGACAGTGTAATCCATGTCCAGAAAGGGAGTTCCACCTACCTCTTTATACAGTTGGCGCTGGGTAGGATTGTATTTAATGCCTTTGTGTGCCTCGGTTTGGTCGAGGTAGCTATCATCCACAGGTTGTCCCTGTACAATATAGAATTGCGAACCGGAGGATTTTTTCTGCGGATTCTGGTTGCGGGCGGCAGCAAGAGCCCCGCGAATATGGGGAGCGCCAATCTCGGGCTCGATCATATACCCCGGATCTCCCATGCCGAGCTGCTGACCAGGCGTAGCATTGCGCGAATCAGGATCACCTCCCTGGATCATAAAACCAGGCACAACGCGGTGAAAAAGGAGCCCGTCATAGAAGCCCTCCTTTGCGAGTTTGATAAAATTGTCGCGGTGCTTAGGAGTGCTGTCAAGCAATTTCACTTTTATGATTCCGTAATCGGTTTCAATGATGGCCGTGGTCCGGTCATCTCTGCAAGCAGAAAGAAGCAGCGATGAAAGCAGGCTTAGCAGAAAAAAGTGGCGCATAGCTATTGGTTAAGACAGGGTGAGGCCTTCTCCACCGGCCTGTAACTCCTGAAAATACATAATGATATATTTTTTAAGCATCTCCTCTTGTTCTTGCAGATCACCTGCCCGCAGCGGCTTAGCTTTCTGCCAGTGTGGCCAGCCATCGGCATCGCGGCCTACGAAGGTGTAATAACCATCGTAGCTGAGTAGTCTGCAGACAGCTATGTGCATCAAATCTTGCTTCTCTTCTTTAGAAAAACGATTAGACCAGCGCCCCAGCTCCTGTATGCCTATCAGGAAAAGCATGGCGTTGACATCCGGCAGGCTGTCGCGCTTGAATCGTTCTTTGACGAGATGCCGCACCTGCAACCAGGCAAAATCCAATTCCCAAGCGTCCATATTCAATGGCCTTCTTCGTATGTTTAATCGCAAAGATAATTTACTATTTCAAAAAACTGCCGAATATATGGCCACAAGATGGGATTTGCCGCCTGCTAACAGCGCCAATGAGAGCTCGCTGACAGCCATCTGCCAGGTCGCCAATCGCTCAGGCCATCTCTGCCAACTGTCGGTAGGTATACAATAATCCGCGGTTTGTGCGATATAAGTCATTGCCCTCTTTTCTAAAAAACAGTAACTTTCGGCCAGAACAAAAGCTGAGTATTATGAACATCCGCCGTATTTTGGTTCCCACTGATTTTTCTGCTGTCTCTGCCGACGCCCTGCACTATGCAGCAGGTCTCGCAACGGCTTTGGACATCAGCAGTATTGATGTTGTTCACATCTATACGCCCCAGACGGCTCCGGATATGAGCATGATTCCGCCTGTTGAGGATATGATTCGTGAGCGGGAGGAAGCAGTTCACAGTTTTTTGGGGCGGTTGGCCTCTGCGGCAGATATAGAGCTAAGACCCTCGTTATATCTGGGGTTTGCTACAGACGAAATTGTGCGGCTGTCGGCTGATTATGATCTGATTGTAATGGGTACGCTGGGGGAGTCAGATGTGCTGGATCGGGTTTTTGGGAGTATTTCGAGCGCGGTAGCCCAACGGGCCGACTGTCCGGTGATGTTGGTACCTGCGAACACCCGGTTTGAGGGATATGAGAATTTGCTCTATGCAAGCGATGATTTGTCGCTGAGCAGGCAAATCGTCCTGCAGCTAATGGAGTTCAATGATTTGTTTAAGGCGAGGATCCATTTTGTGCATGTGAATACGGGGGTTCGAGAGGGGCTTAAAGGTGCGCGCGAGCGATTATTTGCAACTTTATTTGCTGGGCCGGAGCCTGAGTTTGCTTTTGAAATCACGGAAGTGCCGGGGGCAGAGGTGGAAGAGGGGCTTCGTCAGTACATGGAGAGTAACCCCATTGACATGCTGGTCATGGCAACCCGCCATCGCGGGTTCTGGGAGCGTTTCTTTCACACGAGCCAAACAAGACTTATGGCGCTGCACACAGAGCGTCCTCTGCTGGTATTCCATTGGTCAGGCACCGAATAAGACTTCAGCGGGGGTGGAGTAGGCGTGCCGGTTGAACGAAAATGTGGCAGGCGTTGTTTCGAAATTGCACTAACTTTGCAGCGTAGTGCTTAAGAGCGTATTCGGGATTCTCTCCGCATGCCCAAAAACGGCTCATTTTCCGTGGGTTCTCACCTTGTTTTCGGTTGCATGGCGTCAACTATGCTCCTTCAGAGCGGTGAGAGCGAGCGAAAAAACACTTCGTTTTTGTCTCCGGCAGAAAATCCTGAGCACGCAACAATAAATAAGGTAGTTGTATCAGTCTATGTCGTTTTGCTGTCGAATAATGGCAGTAAGCGGCCGTGTAACTGAGTATACAACCGTATCAATCGATCACAGGGGCAAAGATCATGTTTCCAAAATACGATGTTATTGTAGTCGGTGCCGGTCATGCAGGCTGCGAGGCGGCAGTGGCGGCTGCCAACATGGGCAGCCGGGTGATGTTGGTAACGATGAATATGCAGACCATCGGCCAGATGTCCTGCAATCCTGCTATGGGCGGGGTAGCCAAAGGCCAGATAGTACGCGAGATTGACGCTCTCGGAGGGTATTCCGGTATTGTGACTGACCGCACGGCGGTACAATTCAGAATGCTGAACCGATCTAAGGGGCCTGCTATGTGGAGTCCCCGGGCGCAGAGTGACCGGCTTTTGTTTGCACAGGAGTGGCGACAGATGCTGGAGGCGCACCCGCTGATTGATTTTTGGCAGGAAATGGTTACTGGCCTGGTCGTCAAAGGTGGAGCCGTCAAAGGTGTACGCACCAGCATGGGTCTGGAGATAGAAGGCAAAGCGGTGGTGTTGACCAATGGAACGTTTCTCAATGGCATCATACACATAGGGGAAAAGCAGCTGGGAGGTGGTCGTGCGGGGGAAAAAGCCGCCCATGGCATCACTGAACAGCTTGTTGAACTGGGCTTTGAAGCGGGTCGCATGAAGACAGGTACTCCGCCCCGCATTGACGGGCGCAGCCTTGACTATAGCCGCATGGAGCTTCAGCCCGGGGATGAAAATCCGGGTAAATTTAGCTTTACGGATACGCCCCCGCTCAGCCGGCAGCTTCCTTGCTATATCACCTATACCGATGATACTGTGCATGATATCCTGCGGGAGGGTTTTGATCGCTCGCCCATGTTCAATGGCCGCATACAGGGGCTGGGCCCGCGCTACTGTCCGTCCATCGAAGACAAAATCAATCGTTTCGCGGATAAAGACCGGCATCAGTTGTTTGTAGAGCCTGAGGGCTGGAATACGTGCGAGATTTATGTCAACGGCTTCAGCTCTTCGCTGCCCGAAGATGTACAATACAAAGCGCTGCGCCGTGTGCCGGGATTCGAAAATATGCGCATGTTCCGACCAGGCTATGCCATTGAATACGATTATTTTCCGCCTACGCAGCTGACAGCAACGCTGGAGACCCGTCTCGTCAGGAACTTGTTTTTTGCCGGCCAGATTAATGGCACTACGGGCTATGAAGAAGCTGCTGGTCAGGGTCTGGTAGCCGGTATCAATGCTCACCTGGCTATCAATGAGCAGGAACCCTTCGTGCTGAAGCGTTCGGAGGCTTACCTTGCTGTATTGATTGATGACCTGATCACCAAAGGTACGGAAGAACCTTACCGTATGTTTACCTCCCGTGCCGAGTATCGGATCCTGCTGCGCCAGGATAATTCCGATGTACGGCTTAGTCCGCATGCCTATCGGCTCGGCATTCGCGGGGCAGCAGAGCGTATGGAGCGGGTAAAAGAAAAAGTAGCTGCCGCGACGGCTGTGGAAAAATATATCCGCGATTACAGCGTAGATCCTTCAGCCATTAATGGCTACCTGTCAACAATAGAATCGGCACCACTCAAGCAGAAAGTTAAGCTGCATGGTGTGCTCATCCGGCCCAATGTAGAACTGTCGGCCTTGCGGCAGCGGCTGCCGGAGCTGGACGCATTTCTCAACCAGTATCCTGAGGAATATGTCGAACTTTCCGAGATCAACATGCGCTATGAAGGCTATATCAGCAGGGAGCAGGAGATGGTTGAAAAAATGAACAGGCTGGAGGAGGTGCATTTACATGCCGACTTCAACTACCAGCAACTGAACTCGTTGTCGGCAGAAGCACGCGAAAAACTCAGCAAGCTGAAACCGCGAACAATCGGACAAGCAAGCCGCATCAGCGGTGTCAGTCCTGCCGACATCTCAGTGCTGCTGGTTCATCTGGGCAGATAGAAAAGCAACACCCATTTCAACCATCTATTAAAGCACACAGCCATGTTTTTTCCGATTGGAGATGATCAGGTAAAGGGAGGGCATCGACCCTTCATCACCTATCTGCTGCTGGCAATCAATGTGGCGGTGTTCATCTGGCAGCAGCAGCAGCCTGCACAGGAGATGGAGGCGGTGCTGCAACTGTACGGTGCTGTGCCTGTTGAAATAGTCCACGGAGAGCGGTTCTACAGCCTGTTTACCAGCATTTTTCTGCATGGGAGCTGGATGCATCTGCTGGGCAATATGTTGTTTTTATGGATTTTTGGCGACAATATTGAAGCGACCATTGGTTCCGGCCGGTTCTTATTATTTTATTTGCTGGGTGCTATGGCGGCTCACCTGGGGCATATATGGTTTTATGCAGGCAGCACTCTGCCTGTCGTTGGTGCCAGTGGTGCCATTGCGGCCATTATGGGGGCTTATTTTGTCATGTTTCCCGGTTCACGCATTGTTGTATGGTTTTTCTTCCTTACGTTTCGCGTGTCGGCGTTTGTGTTTTTGGGACTGTGGATTTTTCAGCAGTGGATCAACGGGCAGGAGGCGCTGTTGCTGGCTAATAGTGGAGGTGCCGGTGTTGCCTGGTGGGCGCATATAGGAGGCTTTGCATTCGGACTACCGATGGGTGTTCTTTACCGATTTCGCCGGATTGCCGGTGGAAGCCGGAACGAGGATAACTAAGGGGGTATTCGGGCGTTTTTCCCGGACACAAAAACGAGTTATTTGTTTCGTTTCCCAGTGCGTTGTTAAAGGACCAGCATCAATGTTGCCAGACTGAGATAAGGTAAAAACCCATATAAAAAGAGCCTTTGAGATCTGGTGGAAATCCCGGATACGCTTCACGCATTGTGCGGAGCTGCGCGGTAAAACAGCCGGGTCGCAGTTGGTAATCAGTTTTTTTATATTATCAGAGCCAATATCAGATGCAACAACGTCACGCTGACAGGCGGCAATATTTTGAGGAGCAGGCAAGAACTACTGCCCGCTACGTGATTCCGTTTATTGAAACACAGCTGGCGGTAGGCGCAGGCTTGCGTGTACTGGAGGTAGGCTGTGGTGAGGGAGGTAATCTTTTACCCTTTGTATCCATAGGATGTGAATGTACAGGTATCGATCTCAACGGACGGCAGATTGCCCGGGCAAAAGAATTTTATGCCGACACCCCCCGGGGGGGGCAGGTGGTTTTTTATCATCAGGATATATATACAGCCGACGCCAATCTGCTGGGGCAATTTGATTTGATTATGCTTCGGGATGTGATAGAACACATTGTTGACCAGCAGCGGTTTATGGCCTTCATTCACAAATTTCTGCGACCTGACGGCCGCCTTTTTCTGGGTTTCCCTCCCTGGTATATGCCATTTGGCGGCCACCAGCAGATTTGTGAAAACCGCTGGTTATCGAAATTGCCCTGGTTTCACTTGCTACCCATGCCCCTTTACAAAGTGGTACTTCGGCTGGGCGGAGAAAATGAGGCAACACTGCAGGAACTGGAAGACATCAAGCAGACAGGCATCTCTATAGAACGGCTTCGTCGCGAGTCAGAACAGGCAGGCTGGACGATAGAAAAGGAAACACTCTACCTTATTAATCCCAATTATGAGACCAAATTTGGTCTCAGTCCCAAAGAGCTGCCCGCTGCGCTGGGGATATTGCCCGGCATTCGCAATTTCTACACGACCTGTGCCTACCTTTTGCTTTCACACAAGCAAGTCGGCGGGCTTGTTGCGGAGCAAGTGTAAAAAATACACTAAATTAGCCAAGCCTACATTCCAAAATAGTATATCTTCGCAACAAAGTCTAAGCAGCAAAAAATGAACCAATTAGCAGGATACTTCAAATCTGCCTTCACCGTAGACGATGTAATCTTCGGTTTTGATGAAGGAGATTTAAAAGTTTTGTTAATCAAGCGCTTGGAGGAGCCGTATGAGGGGATGTGGGCTTTGCCAGGCTATTTTGTCCGTTCGGATGAAGATCTGGATGAAGCGGCGAGGCGCGTATTATTTGAGCTGACGGGACTAAGCAAGGTGTTTTTGGAGCAGGTACGCACTTTCGGGGCAGTTGACCGACACCCATTGGGACGCGTGATAACGGTAGCCTACTTCTCATTGATTAAAATCAGCGATTTTCAGCCTCGCCCCGGCACGGGCTCCATTGCTGAGGAGGTGAGATGGTTTTCAATAGCCAACCTGCCCGCATTGGGCTTCGATCACCAGGAGATCATCAAGGTGTGTTTTGAGCGCCTCAAGCGCATGGTGCGTACGAGGCCTGTTGGTTTCGAGCTGTTGCCACCCAAGTTTACGCTTACGGCACTGCAACATTTGTATGAAGCTATTTTGGAGACAGATTTGGACAAGCGCAATTTTCGCAAGAAGATATTATCGATGAATCTGCTCATAGACCTTGATGAAATTCAGGCGGGGGTTGCTCACAGACCGGCGCGTCTGTATATGTTTGACAAGCAGAAGTACGAAGAATTTCTTGAAGAGGGCTTTGTTTTTGAAGTCAAAGAAAGCAAGCGAAAGGACGGGCGTGTACCACGCGATTTTGTTATGAGTGAGCAGTAATACTACAAGCTAATGAGTAAAACAAAGCCTGCCTGGCAATCATTTGCCGACATCCGGACTGCGGCAGAAGCAGGCCGGCTTCGCTACGAGGCGCTTGTTGCACACTATCTTGAGCGCATTGCGGCCACTAAGGAACTCAATATATACGTAGAAGTATTTGAAGAGGAGGCCCTTGCAAGAGCACGGGCACTTGATGCCCGTCGGGAGCAGGGGCTGCGGACGGGGCGTTTGGCGGGTATGGTGATATCGATTAAGGACGTCATCTGCTACAAGGATCACGGGGTCACAGCCGGGTCACGTATCCTGTCGGGCTTTCGTTCCCTTTACACGGCAACAGCTCTTGAGCGATTGCTGCAGGAAGACGCCATCGTCATTGGCCGTACCAACTGTGATGAGTTTGCTATGGGCTCTGCCAACGAGCATTCTGCCTATGGACCTACGCGCAATGCTGCTGATCCCGCACGCGTGCCGGGGGGATCTTCCGGTGGGGCTGCGGTATCAGTGCAGGCAGACACCTGCTTATTGGCGCTGGGGTCGGACACAGGTGGATCGGTGCGGCAACCGGCAGCCTTCTGTGGTGTGTATGGTTTTAAGCCTACCTACGGTCGTATCTCACGACACGGATTACTGGCTTACGGATCTTCCTTTGACCAGATAGGCCTGCTGGCTCACACAGTTGAAGACATTGCCACGGCACTATCGGTCATGGCGGGTCCCGATGCCTATGACAGCACTGCAAGCCGCAGGCCGGTGGAAGCCTACGAAGCCGCAAACCGGAGGGAGCCTGCACGTATTGCCTGTTTTTCCGGAATACTTGATATGCCCGGTATGGACGCTGGCATCCGCGACCAGGCCCGTGCTTTTTTGGCCGACTGCGAAGCTGCCGGCCATGTGGTAGAAGCCGTTTCTTTTCCATTGCTGGACTATGTGATTCCTGCCTATTACGTAATGACGACAGCCGAGGCGTCCTCCAATCTGGCTCGCTATGATGGTGTCCGCTACGGGTATCGAAGTCAGGAGGTATACGATCTGGATGAAACCTACAAAAAAACGAGGACAGAGGGCTTTGGTACGGAGGTAAAGCGACGCATATTGCTCGGCTCCTTTGTATTGAGCTCAGGGTACTATGATGCATACTACGGCAAAGCCCAGAGAGTCAGGCGACTTATCCGCGAGCAGATGCTGGCAATATTTGAAACATACGACTTTATTTTTCTACCCGCATCACCGATACAGCCCTGGTTGATAGGTCAAAAAGCCAACGATCCGGTGGCCAGTTATCTGGCAGATATATTCACTGTCCTTGCCAATCTGGCGGGTTTGCCTGCCATTGCGATTCCGCACAAACAGGGATCTGAAGACCTGCTGCCCATGGGAATACAATTGATGGCAGCCCCCTTCAGGGAGGCTGATTTGCTGGCTTTTAGCAGGCTGCTAGACCAGCAAGGATTGCCGAAATGATCGCAGTGTGGTACAATAATTGGCTGAAAGTTAGGAAGTCACAATGAAATTTCCTTATCTTGGCGCTTCGTACCAATTTTGCAGGTTGTTATGCAAGACGAATACAGACATTTGTGGCTTTGGATTGTGCTGATGCTGGCCGTTACTGCGCCGCTTCAGGCTTCTTCCGTAGTCACCTACACATGCGCTGAAGAGCTTGAGCTGACTGTTGACCGCATCATGCAAGTGGCTGACGAAGATGTAAAACTTCGCTTACAGTCATTAGATCACGATCTGGTCGAGTACCGTTTCGACCCTGCTGTGCGCAGCATCATACGCCGCTATTTGATGAACCACCGGTCCAACTCCACCATCATTTTGGGGCGGGCTACGGTTTTTCTCCCGATATTCGAAGAACACTTGCGGGCAACGGGTTTGCCTGAGGCGCTCAAGTACCTTCCCATTGTTGAATCGGCGCTCCGCCCCGACGCGGTGTCCCGCGTGGGCGCCATGGGACTATGGCAGTTTATGCCTGCTACTGCCCGGGAAATGGGATTGCGTGTAGACGACTATGTTGACGAGCGCATTGATCCCAACAAAGCTACAGCTGCTGCGCTGGCGTATCTGCGCCGACAGTACAATCACTTTGGCGACTGGGCTTTGGCGCTGGCAGCCTATAATGCAGGTAAAGGGAATGTGATGCGCGCCATGCGGCGAAGCCGCCGGTCAACTTTTTGGACCATACGTCGCTACCTGCCGCGAGAGACAGCCAACTACGTGCCGACTTTTATTGCTGCCACCTATCTGGCCGAATTTTTTGTCCACCACAATCTGGAGCCTGCACTGCCGGAGCTCGACCGGCAACTTACAGAGTCGATGTTGCTTTACAGGCCTTGTAGCTTCTATCGGATAGCGCAGGTAACAGGTCTCGAAATAGAGGAAATAGAAGCGCTGAATCCAGGCTATAAAAAGGGTTATCTACCGGGCTATAGCACCGGTCATTACCTTGTACTTCCTAAGCGTGTTATGCCTGCCTGGAAGACTTACCTGGAACTTTATCCGGCAGAGGATGAAGAGCCTTTTTTGCCGGTAGCATCTGTTTTTTTGCCATACAGGCAGGAGGATGAAGGTGTTGATGCCTATCGGGCAAGCTGGTGTGAGGCCCGGGAGGGTGAGCGATTGTCTGAGGTAGCACAAGCGCTGGGCTGCTCTGTATACCAGTTGGCTGCATGGAATTCTTTCTCTCCGGTCGACACGCTTTGTGCGGGACAGGAGCTTAGGTATTATGAGGCAGCCGTTTTTCGGTATTTCACGTTGCCGCTTCCGCCACTCAAAGAGGTGGCTCGTTTGTCTATTCGGCCGCTCTACTCGGTGCAGCAGTTGTCTCCCGAAGATCTTCATTGTCTGCCTGTTCAAATAAAGGCTGCTGCACACTGCCTGCCTGCTGCTGCGCAGCCTGCTGCCAAAGGCTTCAGGCCAGGTTATTGGATTAGAACATTTCGCGCTAATGTGGCTGTCAGAAATAATGAGAATACTGTCTTGCGCTAAGAACGAGTCCGGCATTTTTTTAGTGGCCTCCGAAAGTTCTTTTTTTAGCCTTTTGGCAGTTGGGTAGTGCTGGCTATGCCCCCTTAGAAGCGTCCAAATCTATGGAAAAGCAACGCTTTTTTGCCGCCGGCAAAAAAGCGTTGCTTTTGTTCAGGCTTGCCAGCCGCCTTCGGGAAGCGCAATAACAATGACAATATCCTTAAACGGGTCATTCATTTTATCGCGATCACGCTTACAATTTATTCATTCATTTACAAACAATAGCATCATGGCAGATATTTCCAATGTATTACAATCCTTGCTCAATGAGCAAACCATAGGTCAACTCAGCAAGCAGCTGGGAGCTAAGCCGGAACAGACGAGCGCGGCAGCGAGTGGTGTCGTGACAACCCTGATCAGTGCATTGGCCAAAAATGCAGGTAGCCCTGAGGGGGCAGGTGCACTCATGAAAGCACTTGACAGAGATCACGACGGCAGCATACTGGATGATATAACAGGTTTGTTGTCAGGACAGGCTGCAGGTGCAGGGCAGCGGGCTGCCAATGGAGCCGGCATCGTAGGTCATGTGCTTGGCAATCGACAGGGCGGTGCTGTCGAGATGGTGAGTAAAGCGAGTGGTCTGCAGGGAGAGCAGGTAAATCAACTGATGACCATGCTGGCTCCGCTGGTGATGGGCGCCCTTGGGAAAGCCAAAAACCAAGGTGGGCTTGACCTTGGCAGCCTTGTGGGTATGCTGGGACAGACGGCACAGCAGCAGCAGGCGCAAAATCCAATGATGGCAACGGTTACCCGCTTTCTGGATCAGGATGGTGACGGCAGCATCGTCGATGATGTGGCTGATATGGGTATGAAGATGCTGGGTGGCTTTTTTAATAAAGGCAAGTAATACAGGCCAAAGTCTTATCGTAAAAAGCTATTTGGCGGCGACCGCCGCCAAATAGCTTTTTACAAATCCTCTAGGGGTGAGCGGACACCCATACTTCCCCGTCTTCGAATATTTCTTTTTTCCATATAGGGACGGTCTGCTTGAGTGTATCGATTGCATACTGGCAGGCCTCGAAGGCTGGTCCCCGATGAGCGGCGCTGACAGCGATAACTACAGCGATATCACCTACTGCCAGCACACCTGTGCGGTGGTGGATTGCGATACGCAAGAGTGGCCAACGGCTGAAGGCCTGTTCGGCAATTTTCTGCATTTCGCGCACTGCCATGGGCGCATAAGCTTCAAATTCCAGTCGAACGACAGGGCGGCCACCGGTTTGGTTGCGTACACTACCGATAAAGGTGACCAGCCCTCCCGCACTATCGTCCGCAGCCCATTGGTTGCAGGCTTCGGCAGAGAGGGGAGTATCCAGCAGGCGTATGTCAAGGGTATTGGAACTCATTCTGCCAGCGTTTTGTGAATATCTGTTCGGCTGGCTCTCAGTGCAGGTATGAGCGAAGCGAGGATACCCAATAGCAGCGCCCCCCCCAGCAATTGCAGTTCGGCGGGGAGCAAGGTCCAGGCTTGAAAATCATAGCGATAAGCATCCGAAAAATAATCGGCAACTACTGACATTCCGCCATGACTGAGCAGCAAGCCCAGCAAGCTGCCAATAAATGCGAGTAAGCTACCCTCGAGCAGCAGCAGGCTGAAGAGCCGGCTGCGAGAGGCACCCATGACGCGCATCAGAGCCAGTTCGTAGCGGCGGTTGTCGAGATTGGCATACAGGCTGATAAAAATGCTCAGGATGCTGACGATGATGATGACTGCCGCCAGCCAGCGAAGCGTTTGTTCGCCGGCGCCCATGGTGGCATAGAGGCGGCTGATTTCGATGGCCGGTACGGCCGCCTGCAGGTTGGTATTTTCGTTGATGTTGCGAGGAAAATTGAGCGTCTGCGCATTGCGCCCCTTAAACTGTACCAGTATGAGGGTGATATCTTTATCGGTATACTCCATCAGAGGCTTACCGGGGGGATACAGTTGTGCGTAGGTTTGCCCGGTATGTTCGTGCATATGTTCATCGTCGTGCGCGTGTGCGTGCTCATCGTCGTGCGCGTGCGCATGCTCATCGTCGTGTGCGTGTGCGTGCTCATCGTCGTGCGCGTGTGCATCCGCAGCCCCAGCCGATGCTCCCCCGGCTGCTGCTGTTGGCTGTGTGTCAGGCGCAGAGGCCTCAGTGTGATCGGCATGATGCTCATGGACTACCCAGAGGCTTTCATTACTGGTGAGCAAAAGCTGATCGGCAACGGAGCCGGTAGGTTTGAGGATGCCCACGATGCGGAAAGCATCGGCATCGGCATGTATGAGATCTTCATCTTCAATAAGACCGTGTGAACTTTTGAAAGTATCGCCGAGGCGAAGCCCGAGCTTATCAGCTACAGCGGCGCCGGCGACCACTTCGAGCGGGGCCTCCCAGCGTTTGCCCTGTGCAATTTCAGCTTCGTAGAGATCCAGAAAATCATAGGTAGTGCCCACGATGCGGTGGCCGCGATGGCTATCGCCCAGAGACAGGGGCACCGCTTTTTTGATAAGTGGATGTCGTGGATTGAGGAAGGCCTTTGACTCGGCTATGGGTATATTTCCGGTAGGCGCGTCGATATGGTACATGCCACTTAATATAAGTTGCAGGGGGCTACCCTTGGCGCCGACGACCAGGTCAATGCCGGCCAGGTTGCGCTGAAACTGCTGATCGAGCTGGTGGTTGAGTTGTAGCAGCAGGCTGATGAGGCCGGCGCCCAGCGCGGCAAGTACCAGGCTGAGGCCGGTTGACCAAGGCTGGTGCGTCAGATTTTTCCAGCTGAGGCGTAGGAGATTCATGCTTGTGTAGTTTGGTGGGCCAGAACAATACTATTGGCAAAATGGCCTTTGAGGCGGTTGTCGTGGGTGACGATCAGCAGGCTTGCATTGACCTCCCGCGCCTGTTCTTCGAGCAATGCCACCACGCGCTGGCTGTTGTCATCATCGAGTGCAGAGCTGGGCTCGTCGGCCAGAATGAGGCTGGGACGATTGATGAGCGCCCTTGCGATGGCTACCCGCTGCTGCTCACCTACGCTTAATTGTTGTATAGCACTGCTACGTTTGTGAGCGATACCAAGCCGCTCGAGCAGGCTTTCAGCCCTGTTCTTATCTACAGACAGGCCTGCGAGCTGCTGCGCCAGCCACAAATTTTCTTCAGCCGACAGGGAGGGGACAAAATGAGGGCGCTGGAAAACGATTCCAATATGTTGACCTCTAAATTGATCGAGTGCAGCTGCATTTAGCTTGCTGAGTTCTGTATCGCCCAGTCGTATGCTGCCGCTACGAGGTTTTAGCAAGCCGCCCAGCAGGTGCAGCAAGGTCGTTTTGCCACTGCCACTCTGTCCGAGCAGCAACCAGTGGGCGCCTGTCTCGCAATGGAGGTCAGGAAAATGCAGGGGCTGCTGCGGTTGGTAGGCGTAAGTCACATCTTTGGTAGTAAGCATAATCGTTGCAGATTATTTTCTGTAAGCTAATATACCGGCTTTTTGTGAAAAAGGGCTGCTGCCTGGCCGCTCAGGCAGCTTTTTTACTGTAAAAACACAGCGTGCGGGTTTGCAACTTGAAAATTTACAGGCCGCTCAGGCAGCTTTTTTACCGTAAAAAATACCGCCGCGCCACAGGCCGGTGCCTGGCGCAGGAGGCTTTTTTTAGTATAACAAAGCCCGGAGCGAATAGGCGAGGGCGAAGCCGATATAATTGCCCAGCACGAGTCCCAGCAGGCCCATGGCGATGCCGGGCGCCAGCAGCGACCGGTTGCCGACAGCAGCGATGATTTGCGGGATGAAGGGCGGGCCGTAGATGGTGGCGGTGGTGGCGATCATGATATTGTCGCGGTCGATGCGGAACAGCCAGCCCAACAAGAAGTGAAAGAAAATGGCCAGTACCAGGCCGACCAGGGTGAAAGCGGCCAGCGGTAAGCCCTCGGTGAGTAGCTGGCTGAAATCTGCCTGCATACCCAAGGCTATACAAAAAATAAGTACGAAATACTCGCCCTGCCGGAAGCTGTGCTGCCAGCTGTTGACAGTTGGTGTGAGCGACAGCAGCACGCTGATGCTTGTCAGCAAGGCAATGATGAGTGTACTGTTTTTGAGCGAGCCTGTGATGAGGTAGGTAAGCCCTACAGCTGTACCGGCGGTGAGCAGGCTCAGCAGCAGGCTGGTCAATAGCGGCCGCAGGCCGGCGGAGACATGGTGCAGCTCCGGCGCGGGACTGGCGTCTTCTTTGTTTGCAAAACGAGGAAGAAACCAGCCCAGAAAAGGGTGGACGACTGTCATGAGCAGCAACAGATAGATACCGCCGCCAATAATCTCTGTTCCCTGGATTAGTACAACATACTCGCTTGGCGCCTGCAGGGCGATGCCAATGGACTGCAGGTTAGGTGACCCTCCGGTGAGCAGTCCTGCGAGCATACTCGCCGGCATCCAGATATCAGGCTGTATATGCCGGAAAAATAATGCGGTAACAGACACGCCCAGGACAGACCCGATGCAACAGAGGAGGAAGGCCCGCAGACTCACGCCAAATATGAGCCGCCAGCTTTCTTTGATGCGTGAGCCAAACAACAGCAATGGCAGCCCCACCATCATACCGGCCTCCGATAACTGCCGGGCCCATTGGCCATCGACCCATTGAGGTGCCAGATTGCCGATGAGGATACCTACTGCATAGCACAGCACTGCCGGGCTTAGTCCTTGCGGAAAGCCGGGGATAGCATGCAGTCGGTAGGCGAGCCAGGGGAAGCCAATGGCCAAAAGAATGGTGAGGGCGGTTGCCATACAATATACTGATGTTGGTTTGTAGTATCGTATCCGGTTGTCGGCAGGGTTTAGACGATCTGCAGCACCAGTCCTTTCAGGTAATCCCCTTCGGGTTGGAAAAGGCTGACGGGGTGGTCGGGGCCTTGGCTGAGGTGGTGCAACACCCTTGCATTGCGGCCACTTTCGAGGCCTGCGGCCACCAAAGTGTTGTAAAAAAGGGCTTTGTCGACCACCTGCGAGCAGCTAAAAGTGAACAGCAGGCCGCCCGGCTTTACGCGTTGCATGGCTGAGGCATTGAGTCGCTTATAGCCCTGTACGGCATTGTGGCGTTTGTCGAGGCTTTTGGCAAAAGCAGGCGGGTCCACGACCACAATATCATAGGTGCTGTCCTGTTGGCGAAGGAAGCTAAGGGCATCCTGGGTGATGATCGAGTGTCTGTCAGTACCAAAACCATTGAGAGCGGCATTTTTTTCTGCCAGTGCGGTTGCTTTGGCCGAAGCATCGAGGCTGTCGACTCTGCTGGCGCCTGCTTTGAGGGCGTACACACTAAAGCCTCCGGTGTAACAGAATGCGTTGAGGACGGTCTTACCGGCTGCATAGCGAGCCAGCAGCTGCCGGTTTTCCCGCTGATCGAGGAAAAAGCCTGTCTTTTGCCCTCCTTCCCAGTCTACCTCAAACAGGTGGCCGTTTTCGGTGACAGGCAGCGGATGCGCCTGTCCCCAGAGATAGCCGTCGGTTGTCTGCTCAGCGTAGCGGGTGGGCAGGGTTTCGCGGCTTTTATCGTAAATGGCCTGCAGGGGCATGCCACTTTGGGTAAAAAGCTGCTGCAGCGCCATGGCGAGCGCATGGCGCTCGAGGTGCATGCCAATGCTGTGGCACTGGATGACGGCCGTATGGTGATAAACATCGATGATGAGGCCCGGCAGGCCGTCGCCTTCGCCATGCACCAGCCGCCAGGCATTGGTGTCATGAGCACCGGCCAGCGCCAGCGTCTGGCGTAGCTGCAGGGCAGCAGCCAGCTTTTGAAGCCATATATCTTCCGGAGGGGCTTCCGGGCCGAAGTGAAAAATGCGCACGCGGATGCTGCCCGACTGATAGTGGCCGGTAGCGAGCAGCTGCCCGCGGGCGTTGACGACGCCCACGCGCTCACCGTCGGTCAGCGGACTATCTTCATGGGCGAGGGCCCCTGAAAAAACCCATGGATGCTGCCGAAGGACAGCATCTTCTTTCTTTGCTTTGAGTACTACTGTTTTCATGTTGCGCAAAGATAGCACAATCGGCAAAGCCGGACTGCTTATTTCAGGGGGTTGGTGACAGGCAGCTGCGGCAGCCGGTTGTGGTCAAGCCAGCCGGCAATGGCAGCAGCAACATTCTGGCCGTCCATAGCGGCAGAAAGAATACCACCGGCATAGCCGGCGCCCTCGCCGCAAGGGAAAAGACCCGGCAGCTCAGGATGCATAAAGCTCTCGCGCTCACGGGGTATCCGCAGGGGAGCGCTGGTGCGGCTTTCGGTGCCTATAGCAACGGCCTCATCGGTATAGTAGCCGCGCATTTTTCGGCCAAATTCCTGCACGGCCAGCTGCAGGCGCTCGAAGATGCCGGCGGGCAGCAGCTCGTGCATAGGGGCGGCATAAATGCCGGGGATGTAGGAGCTGCCGGGTAAGGAGGAGGATACTTTTCGCTTGACAAAATCTGTCAGCCGCGCCGCCGGCGCCTGCTGACCGCCGCTGCCGTAACGAAAAAAAGCCTGCTCAACCTGCTGCTGCAGCGCCAGCCCGGCAAATACCCCCTCGCTGGCAAAAGGCTGAAGATCTTCCAGTTCTACCGCTACCACCGTACCTGAGTTGGCGTAGGGAGAGTCGCGCCGGCTCATACTCATACCATTGACAACCAGCTCACCCGGAGCGGTAGCCGCCGGCACAACCAGGCCGCCGGGGCACATGCAGAAAGAAAAAACGCCTCGCTGTTTTATCTGACAGACGAGCTTATAGCTGGACGCCGGCAGCTCGTGCTCGCGCACGGACTGCCCGTACTGAATCTGGTCGATGAGTGCCTGCGGATGTTCAATGCGCACCCCCAAAGCGTAGGGCTTGGCCTCGAGTCGTATACCGTGCCGATGGAGCAGGTAGTAAATATCCCGTGCTGAGTGGCCGGTTGCCAGCAGCACCGCTTCGGCCAGCCTTTCCTGCTGCGCATTGATGACTACCCCGCGCAGCCGCCCGTGGTGGATGACCAGGTCGCTGACAAAACTATCGAAGTGTACTTCTCCGCCATAGTGAAGGATGGTCTCCCGGAGGTTGGCAACGATATTGGGCAGCTTGTTGGAGCCTATGTGCGGATGGGCATCGATCAGAATATCACTTTTAGCGCCGTGCTCTACCAAGAGGTTGAGCACCTTTTGTATGTCGCCCCGTTTGTGCGAGCGTGTATACAGCTTACCGTCGGAGTAGGTGCCCGCGCCACCCTCACCGAAGCAATAGTTGGAATGCGGGTTGACTTCGCCAAACTGTTGTATGGCACGCAGGTCGCGCCGCCGGGCGCGCACATCCTTGCCGCGATCAAAAATCACCGGCTTGAAGCCGCGCTCGATGAGTTCGAGGGCGGCAAACAGCCCCCCGGGGCCTGCCCCCACGATGATGACCTCGGGCGCCTGACTGACATCCTGCAGCGCATCCAGCATGACCGGTTCCGGATCGGGCTGTTGATCTATGTAGACCGCGACCTGCAGCCTGAATACAGGCTGCCGCCCGCGGGCATCAATGCTGCGCTTGAGCAGCCGCAATTCGCCGAGTTGCTCAGGCGCCAGCCCCAGATGATCAGCGGCTCTGCGGTGCAAGGCCGACGGCTCACCCATCTCGGCAGGCAGCAAAACCAGTTCGAAGGTATGTACCATTGCTTTTGTTGCTGTATGCTAGGCTTTTTGCCAGGCTGCCAGCGCCTGCTGCACCAGCTCGGGCTCATAGCCTTTGCGGAGGGCAAATTGGAAAAGTCGCTGACGGTGGCTGATATCAGCAGCTGATAGCTGCTCCAGCGAAGCCTTTCGGGCCAGCAGTTGTTGCAGTTGCTCGCGGTAGCGCTGTTCGTCGATTTCCGACAGCGCCGCCCGCAGGCAGTAATCACTAATTTTCCGGAGGCGAAGTTCGGCCGTAATGCGCAGCCGCCCCCACTGTTTAACCGAAAATTTTCCACGAGCGAAAGAGCGGGCAAATCGCTCTTCATCGAGAAAGCGGTCGGTGATCAGTTGCGCCATAATCTCTTCGAGCTCATCGCCATACACTCCCAGATCCAACAGCTTGCTCCTCACTTCCTGGTGGCAGCGATCCTGATAAGCACAGTAGCGCTGTAGTTTGGACAGCGCTACTGTGCGGGAAGTATATGTTTTCTTCTGTCTGCCTTCCATACCCGGTGGTCAAGATGCAGCCGTTTAGATATTCATCAGCAGGAAGGTCGGTTCTTCCAGCAATTCCTTCACTTTGACGAGGAAGGTGACCGAAGAGCTGCCGTCGATGACGCGATGGTCATACGACAAGGCAATGTACATCATGGGGCGTATTTTGATCTCACCATTGACGACCATAGGCCGCTCCTTGATGGCATGCATACCCAGGATTGCCGACTGCGGCTCGTTGATGATAGGCGTACTGAGGAGCGAGCCGAAGACGCCACCATTGGTGATGGTAAACGTGCCCCCCTGCATATCTTCCATGCTGAGAGAGCCTTCGCGCGCCTTAGAAGAGAGCCGCTTGATCTCGTGCTCAATCTCCGCAAAGCTCATCGACTCCACATTTTTTACCGGAGGCACTACCAAACCGGTCGGGGTGGAGATAGCGATGGAAATATCAACATACTGGTGATACACGAGGTCATTGTCATCGATGCGGGCATTGACTTCCGGCATATCCATCAGCACCTGCGCACAAGCCTTGGCGAAGATAGACATAAAGCCCAGTTTGATGCCATACTTGGCTACGAAGCGATCCTGCACCTTATTGCGCAGCGCCATAACTTCCGTGAGGTCTACCTCGTTGAAAGTGGTGAGCATAGCCGTCTCGTTCTTGGCTTTCACAAGGCGGTTGGCAATGGTGCGCCGCATGCGGCTCATCTTTTTGCGCTCTTCCTGTCGGCCAAAAGCTGCCGCCACGGCTTGTGCCGGCGCAGCTTTGGGCGCTGCCGGTGCCGGCTTGGGCACCGGTGCGGCCGCCTGCGCATCCGCTTTGGTGATGCGGCCGTCGCGGCCGCTGCCTTGTACATCAGCAGGCGAGATGCCTTTTTCGTCTAAAATTTTTGCTGCAGCCGGTGAAGGATGGCCGGAGGCGTAAGTGCTGGCCGTGCCGCTCGCCTGTGGCGCAGCGGGTGCCGGTGCAGCTGCCGGCGCTGCCGGTGCAGCAGGCGCAGCTGCGCCCTGGGTGACGCTGGTATCGATACGGGCAACAAGACCGCCGACAGGCAGGTCGTCGCCAGCGGCAGCTACATGAATGAGCTTACCGGCGGCCTCTGCGGGGAACTCAAGGGTGGCCTTGTCGGATTCGAACTCGCAGATGGGCTCGTCGAGTGAAACGTAGTCACCATCGGCTTTGAGCCATTGTGAAAGGGTTACTTCGGTAACCGACTCCCCGATAACGGGTACTTTTAGTTCTATAATCATATAGCTTGCAGCTGGCTTATAAAAATGAATGTCAATATGCAAACTTGCGGTCTTTCCCGTGATTTACAAAATCTGACGTGTTTTTTTCAGGGGCGACCGTAAAGGTAAACACTTTACACGGCATTTAGTGTTGTGCAAAGGGGCTTGTTGTGGTAAAAAAAAGCGCAGCCCGGCGGCATGCCGCTGCGGAGCTTTTTTTAGCCGAAAAATAAACCTGCTGCCCCTCTTTTTTGCCGCCGGCAAAAAAGAGAGTCGCTCCTGCACATAGAAGGGTGCCAAAAGCGCATGGACTTTGCTGCGAGAAGAAAAAAGGCTGTTCGGGCTGAAAAAAACATTCTGCAACCCGGTCCGAAAATCGCGAACGGGTGCTAGTGCGCAAAAAGCTCCGCCTGTCGGCCATCGGCCAGCAGGCGGAACGACTGCCGGTGATGAACGCTGGCGCCTGCCTCAGCAATGGCGCGGCGGTGGGCAGCCGTGGGGTAGCCCTTGTTTTGGTCCCAGCCGTAGTGAGGAAAAAGCTGGTGCAACTCCAGCATGTAAGCGTCCCGTGCGGTTTTCGCCAGTATGGAGGCAGCTGCAATGGCGGTGTATTTGCCGTCGCCTTTGATGATGCAGTGGTGCGGCACCGAAGGGTAGGGGCGGAAGCGATTGCCATCTATGAGAAGCAACTCGGGGCGCTGCGAAAGTTGATCAATGGCGCGGTGCATAGCTAAGAAGGAGGCCTGCAGGATGTTGATGCGGTCAATTTCGGTCGGATCTACCTGCGCAACAGCCCAGCTGATCGCATGGGTTTCTATCAGTTCGCGCGCAGCAAGTCGCTGCTGTTCTGTGAGCTGCTTAGAGTCGTTGAGCAGGGAAATGCTCAGATCCTTGGGCCAGATGACAGCGGCAGCAAAGACAGGACCAGCCAGGCAGCCTCTGCCGGCTTCGTCGCAGCCGGCTTCGTGCAGGTGGGGGTCAAAAAAGTTGAGAAGCGCTCCTTTCATGGCTTATGTATATGCGCAGCGGCCAATTTTTGTCAAATATACGGGTAAGACAGTAGATTTTGGCACAGTCCTTGAAAAGGAATGAGGGGCAGATGCTAACCGGATCGCGTGCATTAATCGCAATTTATCGTGCGTTCAACGCAAAAGATGGTTTATTGGCAGAGAAATGCAGCAGTGGCTGCAATTTTTTCACGTAATTTGAGGTTGATTGTTTAAGCAATCGCGTTGTAAATCTTGTTCTATTTGCAAGGCTTGCATGCATAGACTCATCAGGGACTGCTGCTTGCAGGCATACGGCTACTTACATCTACAGAGAAATCAAGAACGAAAATGAAACTATTCAGAGGTCCCATTGTGTATTCCTTCGTAGCGGGGCTGCTGCTGGCAGCCTTTTGGCCGAAGGTCGACCCCAATCAAAAGGAGATGGTATTGGTGCAGACGGTGCTCAGAGGGCTGGAGCGCTATCACTACAGCCCCCAGCGCATCGATGACGAATTTTCTGCCAAGGTCTTCGACCAGTATCTCAAAAATATTGACGGCGCCAAACGGTTCTTTACCCAGGCAGACATCGATAAGATGAAAGTTCACTATAAAAGTATCGATGAACAGGTGTTGGCAGGGGATTTTACTTTCTTCAACCTCAGCCAGGAGCTGCTTAAGGCCAACATGGATAAAACGCAGGCTTATTACAGGGAGATGCTGGCAGCGCCCTTCAATTTCGATGAGGCAGAGACGGTAGAGCTCGATGGTGACAAGCGGCAGTGGGCCGCCAATGATGCCGAATTGCGCGACTTCTGGCGCCGCTATCTCAAGTATGAGACGCTCACGCGCTATGTAGAAGCTATGGAAGAGCAGGCAGATGCAGAAAAAGCAGGGGGTGAGTTCGAGCGAAAGTCACCGGAGCAGATGGAAAAAGAATCCCGTGAAGATGTGCTGGAAATGTTTGACCGCTGGTATGACCGGCTCTTCAAACTCAAGCGCGATGAGCGGGTCAGTCAGTATATCAATGCCATGACAGGGGTGTTTGATCCGCACACCAACTACTTTAAACCCATTGATAAGGAGAATTTTGATATCCGCTTCAGTGGCAGACTGGAAGGTATTGGCGCTCGCCTCATGTCAGATGGGGATTATACCAAAGTCAGCGAGGTGGTCATTGGGGGACCTGCCTGGAAAGGCAAGGAACTGGAAGAGAACGATATCATCCTTAAAGTTGCACAGGCCGACGGGGAACCGGTAGATGTCAAGGGTATGCTGCTCGATGACGTGGTTCAGCTGGTGCGTGGTACCAAAGGGACGGAAGTGCGGCTGACGGTCAAAAAAGTGGACGGCACCGTAAAGGTGGTGTCGATCATCCGTGATGTCGTTATCCTGGATGAGCGTTTCGCTCGTTCACTGATTCTCGAAGGGGCCAATGCGGGGGAAAAAGTCGGATATCTGTACTTGCCGAGTTTTTATGCCGATTTTGAAAATACGGATGGCCGCAACTGTGCAGATGACGTTGCCGCAGAAATAGAAAAACTGAAAACGGCAGGCGTTGACGGTATCATTCTGGATCTGCGCAACAATGGCGGTGGCAGCTTGCGCGATGTGGTCAAAATGTCGGGATACTTTTTTGAGAGAGGCCCTGTTGTGCAGGTAAAGGCACGCGACCAGGAGGCAGAGGTACTGTCAGATATGGATCCGCGTGTGCAGTACAATGGCCCGCTGGTAGTGTTGGTCAACAATTACAGTGCCAGCGCCAGCGAAATTCTGGCGGCAGCGCTGCAGGACTATGGCCGTGCAGTGATTGTGGGCAGCAATTCTACCTTCGGTAAGGGTACTGTGCAGCGGTTTATTGACCTCGACAGGATAGTGTCCACTGCTTACGCAGGCTTGCGGCCGTTTGGCGAGATCAAGCTGACAACCCAGAAATTTTATCGGATTAATGGCGGTTCGACCCAGTTGCTGGGTGTCACGCCTGATATTGTACTGCCTGACAGCTACCACTACATCACTTCCGGCGAGAAGGAAGAGTCGTATGCCATGAGCTGGACCAGCATACAGCCAATACCGCACGAACAGCAGGTACTTCGCTTGTCATACCTGAGTGAGATCAAGCGCAGGAGTCAGGAGAGGCTCAAAAATAGTGATATATTTACCCAGATTGATACCAATGCACGCCGCCTTGAGCGTCAAAGTAAGGTGTCCAGTTATCCGCTGTCGCTGAAAGCTTATCAGGATATGGAGGCGCGCACCAATGAAGAGGCCAAGGCTTTTGAAAATCTCTTTGAAGAGGTGGTCAATCCCGGCGTGCAAAACATCGCGTCGGACTTGGCGGCGATGGAGGGTGATGATTCCAAGAAAGCCAGAAATAAAGATTTTGTGGAGACAACGTCCAAAGATGTGTACATCCGCGAAGCGGTGATGATTGTCCATGACATCATCAACCTGGAGCGCAGGGCTTCCCGCAATTAAAGGTGGGTAAAGCTGTGCCAAAGGAGCCGCCCGCGTGCGTGGGTGGCTCCTTTTTTTATAAAAAATAACTCGCCGCCAGCTCGTAGCCCCTCAGGCCAAATCCGACAATGACGCCTTCACATCGATCTGATATATAGGAGTGATGCCGGTAGGCCTCTCTTTTGTACACATTGGAGATGTGAACTTCGATGACCGGCGTCTGTATAGCCGAAACGGCATCGGCAATGGCCAGCGATGTATGGGTATAGGCACCGGCATTGAGGATAATGCCGTCGTAGCTAAAGCCTACCTCGTGTAATTTATCGATGATTGCACCTTCATGATTCGACTGAAAGTAGTGAATATGAAGACTGGGGAAACTGCTCCTTAGATGAAGGAGAAAATCTTCGAAGCTGTCATCGCCATAAATTTCGGGCTCCCGCCTGCCAAGGAGGTTGAGGTTGGGTCCGTTGATGATGATGATCTCCATAGGCGCTTAGTTGCCGTAATCAGAAATAAATTTGATGCGCATGAGGCGTATTTCGTCCAGTGTGATATCGTCCTCTTTGAGTTCTTTGTAGGCCAGGTTGATGGCGTCAGTGGGGGCATTCATAAAATAGGAGAGAATGTCCTCGCGTACGTACTCGTCGATGAGATCGTTGATGTAATAGTCAATGTTGACTTTGGTTCCGGAGGTGACGATGGCGTCGAGTTCTTCCATGAGTTCGTCCATGCTGATGCCACTGGTAGCAGCTACGTCTTCGAGCGGCAGTTTTCGATCGATGGCATGGATGATGTTGACTTTGGCCTTAGACTTGTTGGCTACCTGTTTGATGACAAAATCGGAGGGACGGATGATGTCATTTTCCTGAACATACTGTCTGATGAGTGTCAGAAAGGGTTGTCCGTAGCGCTGTGCCTTACCAATACTCACACCGCTGACTTTTGCCATATCTTCCAGGCTGATAGGATACTGGGTGGCCATGTCGTCCAGGGAAGCATCCTGAAAGATGATATAAGGTGGTACATTTTTTCTTTTGGCTTCCTGTCGACGCAGATCCCGCAGCATCTTGAGCAGTTGTTCGTCAAGGACAGCCGTTTTTTGGTGTGATTCCTCATACTGCATTTTAGCCATCTCGACCTCAAAGTTGTGGTCGATAGGAATCAGGAAGGAATGAGGCTGCTTGATAAACTGCCGCCCCTTGGGGTGGAGCTTGATGAGGCCGTAGGATTCTATATCTTTGTATAGCAGGTCGTTGAGCAGCGCTTGCCTAAAAACGCTGCTCCAGAAGGTTTCATCGCGATCTTTTCCTGCGCCAAAGAGTGATTTTTTGGTAAAACCATAGTCTTTGATTTCTTTAGTTTCTGCGCCGCGAATGAAATCGATGAGCACTTTGACGCCAAAGTTTTCTTCCAGCGCTTCTACCGCTTGCAGTGCCTGGAGTATTTGTGTTTTGACCTCAATTTTTTCCTTTGGATACCGGCAATTGTCACACATTTTGTCACAATTATGGTCATCGTAGTGCTCACCAAAATAGTGCAGCAAAAAACGACGTCGGCAAGCAGTGGTTTCTGCATACGCCATTACTTCTCCCATCAGCTGGGCCCCCATCTCGCGCTCAGATACCGGCTTATCGCGCAGGAATTTTTCAAGCCGCAGGATATCCTGATAGCTGTAAAAAGCGATGCAGGCACCATCGCGGCCGTCACGACCGGCGCGACCAGTTTCCTGGTAGTAGTTTTCAATACTTTTGGGGATATCAAAGTGGATGACGAAGCGGACATCGGGTTTGTCGATACCCATTCCGAAGGCAATGGTAGCTACGATGACGTCAATTTCCTCCATGAGAAAATCATCCTGCGTCTGGTGGCGCGTCTTGGCGTCCAGCCCCGCATGATAGGGTGCGGCCTTTATATCATTGACCTGTAGCGCCTGGGCGATTTCTTCTGCCGACTTGCGACTCTGTACGTAGATGATACCCGATTGCCCCGATTTACCCTTGATAACCTGGATGATTTGTTTGATGGCTTGTTCGCGCTTGCCTTTGGGGCGAACCTCGTAGTAGAGATTGTGTCTGTTAAAAGAAGAGATAAAGGTATTGTAGTCAACCATGTTGAGGTTTTTGACTATGTCTGACTGTACCTTGGGCGTGGCTGTAGCCGTGAGTGCGATGACCGGGATGTTGTTGCCGATGGCATCCAGCATAGCCCTGATACGTCGATACTCGGGGCGGAAATCATGCCCCCATTCGGATATACAGTGCGCTTCGTCAACAGCAACAAACGAGACGTCTACCTGCTGAAAAAACTCAATATTCTCATCTTTGGTCAGGGTTTCAGGCGCTATGAAGAGCAGTTTGGTCTTGCCATCGGTAATATCCTGCTTGACCTGTTTCATCTGCGCTTTGGTAAGCGACGAATTGAGGAAGTGGGCAACGTCATTGTCCTGGCTATACCCTCTGATACTGTCGACTTGATTTTTCATCAGTGCAATGAGGGGGGAGATGATGATGGCCGTACCGGCGAGCATAAGTGCAGGCAACTGATAACAAAGGGACTTGCCACCGCCTGTCGGCATAATGGCAAAAGTATCCTTACCACTCAGCACACTTTTGATGATTTCTTCCTGTTTGCCTTTGAACTGGTTGAATCCAAAATACTTATGAAGAGATGTATACAAGGATTCTGTAGTCACTGTCATGGCTGTCAACACTTTGAGGAAAATTTAGCTACATTTGCTCCGTTTGGCTGTCAGTAGGAAAGCTACGGGTGAAATTCATAGTCGTTCGGGTTTGCGGCAATAACTGGGGTGTACGGCCGACTTGTGTTATTTGGCTGTTATCTGGCAGTTGATTCAATAGCAGAAAGGGCTGCTGTTGAAGAATGTACCTGGGTATAAGGAGTTCATTTTTAGTGCTCTTTTTGTCCTTCTGTCCGGGAAAGGCCATGAGGGGCACATATTAAGCCTTCAAAAATAATAAAAATAACATTGAATTCTGCAAACAATCTGATAAAAATCGCGCAGCAAACTTTGCAAATCGAAGCGGAAGCGCTTTTGGAGCTGCGTGCGCACATAGGAGCGTCATTTGCTGCTTGTGTACAGGCCATTTACAGCAGCAGTGGGCGGCTGGTAGTTACGGGCATCGGCAAAAGCGCTATTGTGGCGCAAAAAATTGTGGCTACGCTCAATTCTACGGGTAGTCCGGCCTTGTTTATGCATGCTGCAGACGCTATTCATGGTGATTTGGGTATGATTCGTGCCGGCGATATGGTACTCTGCCTTTCCAAGAGTGGTGATACGCCCGAGATAAAGGTACTCGCTCCTTTGGTCAAGAATCTGGGGGCACCGCTGATTGGTATGACCAGCCGGGCTGATTCTTTTTTGGGGCTACAGGCCGACTATTTATTGCTGACGCCTATTGGTCAGGAGGCGGACCCCAATAATCTGGCACCAACTACCAGCACGACGGCACAGATGGCCATGGGGGATGCCCTCGCGGTGGCGCTGCTGTCGCTGCGTGGGTTCAGTTCACAGGATTTTGCACTTTTCCATCCGGGTGGGGCCTTGGGCAAACAGTTGTATCTGCGGGTAAGCGATTTGTATCCCCGCAACCAGCGACCGGCAGTGCGGCTACAGGATTCTCTTCACCATATTATATTGGAGATTACGGCAAAATGCCTGGGAGCAACAGCTGTGATTGATGACGATGAGCGACTGTTGGGGATTATCACAGATGGTGACCTGCGCCGCATGTTGGAGCGGGAGGGCAATCTGGAGGGATGTACGGCCGCCGATATCATGACGGCAGGCCCCAAGACCATAAATGCCTCGGCAATGGCGGTGGAGGCACTGGACATGATGCGGCGCAATAGTATCACACAGTTGATTGTGCTCAATGAAGCGCAGCAGTATGTGGGATTTGTCCATTTGCACGACTTGATTAGGGAAGGGCTGATTTAGCACTTGTTGGCGATGTTCTGACTTTGCAAAAATCACAAACAAGCGATGTAGCTGTTGTCTGTCGCGCAAACCTGGCTAAGGCCTGCAGCAAAAATGGGCGGCATAGCTATCGCAGGTGCATGATGTTGCCCATCTGGTAGCAAGTGCGGCAGCGCGGTTCGTATTGCTCTTTTTCGCCCAGCAGAACGGTATCGTCCGCGGTTGAGAGGCGATAAGAGTGGGTTGCGAGGTTGCCGCAATGCGTACAAATAGCATGGACCTTAGTGATGTATTCGGAAACAGCCAGCAGCTGTGGAATGGGGCCGAAGGGGAGGCCGCGGAAGTCCATGTCGAGCCCTGCCACAATCACGCGCACTCCGCGCACAGCCAATTGCTGGCATACGTCCGGCAGCTCCATATCGAAAAATTGGGCCTCGTCAATGCCTACGACATCGACCTGCTCGGTGAGGCCAAGGAGCTCGGTGGCGTTATCAACAGGCGTAGAAAGGACAAAATTGGCATCATGGGAAACGACTTTAATTTCATCGTAGCGCTTGTCGATGCGCGGCTTGAAAATTTCGACCCGCTGATTGGCAATTTTTGCCCGTTTCAGCCTGCGGATGAGCTCCTCTGTTTTTCCTGAAAACATAGACCCGCAGATCACTTCGATCCATCCGCTGCGCTGGCCGCGATAGTGTGGTTCCAAAAACATGCGCTGACGATATGCTATTTGTTAAGATATGCCGTTATTGACATAAAGAGATACTGAAAATTGAGCTAACTTTGGTACGTGCTAGCTGTCTGGCGAGCTGCAATATACGGCCTGCCGCTGAATGCTCCAAACGGGCAGCTTGGTCTGCTGAATCACAATCGTCTAAATATGAGCTTTTCACAAGCGGAAATTTTGTTGGGTAAAATTATCGCACTTCACAAGGGTATGCGGTTGGATGATGAGTCTGTTTCGACCATCGAACGTGATCTCATGCTTGATCATCTCCGAAAGTTGTATGATATCTATCTGGATATCAGTGTTGAAAAAGGCAAAAAAATAGCTGCTGCTGCTCCGCCACCGCCACCGGAGGTGGTAAATCGGCCCCCGGTGCCACCGCCGCCACCGCCCGCTCCGCCGGTGGTTGTTCCACCCGCTCCGCCGGTGGTAAATATACCACCGAGGCCAACAACTCCACCACCGCCACCGGCTCCCCAGCCTCGCCCGGCGGCACAGCCGACGGCAACACCGCGGCCGGCCGGCATTTTTTCAATACCTACCCCCTTGGCTCCTTTGTTTGAATACAGACCTTCGAGGGAGCTGGCAGATAAATTGGGTGACCAACGAGTCGAAGATCTCAGCAGGGCACTGACCATCAATGAGCGTCAACTGTACGCTCATGAGTTGTTTGGTAAAGATCACCAGGGGATGTTAGAGGTAATCGGCAAGCTCAACCAGATGCGCGAGCTGGACGATGCACTGCAGCTGCTGGTTTCGCTCGCTAACCGGTATAACTGGGTAGAAGAAGAGCGCATGGATATTGCCAAAGATTTTATCCGCTTAGTAAGAAGGAAATTCTGAAGAACATGAAAAAAATAGGAGTTTTTACGTCCGGAGGTGATGCGCCCGGGATGAATGCCTGTATTCGCGCTGTTGTGCGTTCAGCACATCACTACGGGCTGGAGGCTGTCGGCATTCATCGCGGCTATCAGGGCATGATTGAAAATGATATAAAATTGCTGCAGGGGCATGATGTGAGCAATATTATGCAGCTTGGAGGGACAATTCTTCGTTCTGCGCGCAGTGAGGATTTTCGCACCACTGAAGGTCGCAGACAGGCTTACGACAATATCAGGGCAGCCGGCATTGAAGGACTGGTAGCGATTGGAGGTGACGGTACGTTTCGGGGGGCACTTGCTTTTACAGCAGAGTATCCGGATATTCGTATCGTAGGTTGTCCCGGTACTATTGACAATGACCTGATAGGGACGGATTTTACCATTGGGTACGATACCGCCATCAATACTGCCATGCAGGCGATTGATAATATTAAGGATACCGCTAACGCGCATGACAGGTTGTTTTTTGTGGAGGTTATGGGTAGGGACGCAGGTTTTATTGCCCTGCGGGCTGGTATTGCCACAGGTGCCGAAGCAGTATTGGTGCCCGAGTTTAAGACAGATATGAACGACCTTATTCAAACGCTGGAAGACAGTTATGCGGCGAAAAAGACCAGTAGCATAGTGGTAGTAGCAGAGGGGGATGATATGGGTGGTGCAATTGCTATTGCCAACCAGGTGAAAGAGCGTTTTCAGCACTATGAGATCAAGGTATCTATTTTGGGACATATCCAGCGGGGTGGTCGTCCAACTTGCATGGAGCGGTTCAGGGCCAGTCAGATGGGGGTAGCTGCCGTACAATCGTTACTTGCAGGTGATCAGGGTGTTATGATAGGCATTATCCATAAAGACATTGTCAAGACACCCTTTGAGCAGGCGGTCAAGCACCATCAGGAAATTAGTCCTCGTCTGTTGGAGCTGGTGAAGATTTTGTCTTAAGGTTCGGAGGCAGGAAATCAGGGATGTTGGGTGTTGGTGGTTGTTGCGACTGAGCATGGTGAGGCAGAGGATGGAGGCATATTTTGTATTTTCTGCCCAAGGCCAAAACGAGCTGTTTGCGCACTCGTTTCTGGGGTGTTGAGCTAATATAGCCGGTGCCTGATAACTGTAGGGAGGCGAAAATCTGCAAAAATCATGCTTTGGTGCGGGTGAGAGGATTAATAAGCTAATGATATGGAACTAACACAGCGCCTGCGCAATAGCATTGTGCGGCCATTAAGTCTGCTGCTGATTATTTGGTTGGTCTTTGTAGTTGACCACCTTCTGGGGCTACAGTGGGCTACTTACGGTGTGCTACCGAGAGATCAGTCGGGCATAAGGGGCGTGTTTCTGATGCCGCTGCTGCATGGTAGTTGG
The DNA here is from genome assembly GCA_964441755.1 of uncultured Saprospiraceae bacterium. Taxonomy (GTDB): domain Bacteria; phylum Bacteroidota; class Bacteroidia; order Chitinophagales; family Saprospiraceae; genus JAUMBM01. The sequence goes on along the minus strand of CAYTVG010000001.1, from coordinate 15,477 downwards.
GGGCATCTGCTGTCTAATACCCCTCCGCTGTTTGCGTTGATGGCAATGTTGTGGTTTTTTTACCCCCGCATTGCAGCGCCTGCGTTTTTGATGATGTATGTGCTGGCAGGACTTGCCACCTGGACCTTTGCCAGGGGTGGTGTGTACCATATCGGGGCGAGTGGTGTAATCTACGGACTGGTAGCCTTTTTATTCTGGAATGGCCTTTTCCGAAGGAATATAAAGGCCATTGTTATTGCGCTTATAGTACTGTTTTATTACGGGGGGTTATTTATGGGCATATTGCCAGGGCAACAGGGTATTTCCTGGGATGGTCACCTGCTGGGTGCTTTTGCCGGTATTTTTACTGCCTACATCTTCCGGCGATACAAAGAGAAGGAGGAAGCGGAAGAAGGGCCGGATTATGGTCCGGAGGAGGCTCCGCGGCCTTTTTTACCACCGGATACCTTTAACCAACCCGGCACAGGACGGGAATAAGGGCTCATAGCAAGCATGTATGAAAATTCTGGTTATTCGTTTTTCTTCGATAGGCGATATTGTGTTGACAAGCCCGGTAGTCCGTGTGCTTAAACAGCAACTGGGTGCTGAGGTTCATTTTCTTTGTCGGCAGTCATTTCGTGAGGTAATGGAGCATAACCCGCACATAGACCGGCTGCACACCATCCAAAAGCAGGTGCGCGAGGTTTTGCCGGTGCTTCGGAAAGAGCGTTTTGATTATATTATAGACCTGCATGGCAACCTCCGCAGCTGGCAGGTAAAGCTGGCTTTGTGGTCTGTACCATCGCGCACCTTCGACAAGCTCAATTACAGAAAATGGCTGCTCACAACCTTTAAAATCAACTTGATGCCAGCGGTACACATTGTTGACCGCTACCTGGCAACAGTGGCGGTGTTGGGGCTGGCATCTGATGGAAAAGGGCTGGATTATTTTACAGCTGCGCAGGATGCCGTTGATCCGGCAGGCCTCTCGCCTGTGTTGGCGGGGAAAAAATTTACAGCGGTGGTAGTGGGTGCAGCGCACGCGACGAAAAGGCTGCCGGAAGACCGGCTGACAGCATTATGTGCCCTGCTGAACGGGCCGGTTGTATTGCTGGGAGGTCCTTCAGACCAGGCTGTCGGCGAGCGTATTGCAGCGGCAGTGGGGGATAAAGTTGTCAATGCCTGTGGCAAGTTGCGCCTCAATCAATCGGCTGATCTGTTGCGGCAGGCCGATCGGGTGATCACCCATGACACGGGACTGATGCATATTGCGGCTGCCTATGCCAAGCCCATCGTAAGCATTTGGGGTAATACGACACCTGCACTGGGTATGTATCCGTATATGCCTCAGGGGCAGACCGAAAACCGGATGCTGGAGGTTTCGGGTCTTGCGTGCCGACCCTGTTCGAAAATTGGTTATGATGCCTGTCCCAAGGGGCATTTCCGCTGTATGCGCGATATTTCATTCGAAGGCTTGTAACAATCGCAGCCTGCAAGCGTATGAATGCTGGTAAAACAGCCGGAAGACATCAAAAAATGTACGCTTTTGGGCCAATACTGCTCAAAGAAGTAAACTTTCAGATAGCTTTTCCAAAAAAAAGCTATCTTTCGGCTTCGGCTTTTGACATTTGCCATTTATCTAAAATTGATACTCTATGAAGTGGAGCAGATTTATACTCGCTGCCGGACTTGTTTGCTTGCTCAAAACCCTTGTTGGACAGGATATCCACTACACCCTGTTCAATATGGCTCCGCTGACGCTCAATCCGGCGCTGGCGGGTGCTTATGAAGGAACTGCCCGTATCGGGGGTATATATCGCAATCAGTGGTTTACGGTGACAGACATGTCTACGCCGACTTTCTATATCGACGCGCCGGTAGTGCGGGGTTTCCGCAAACAGGACTGGGTAGGTGTTGGTCTCAATATGTTTCAGGATCAGGCAGGAACCCAGCGGCTCATCACCAGCGGAGGGCTTTTTACGGCTGCTTATCATTTTTCGCTGGACAAAAAATCCGACAATGTGCTGACCCTGGGCGGGCAGTACGGTCAGGTGCAGCGCCGTATCGATTACAGGACAATCAGGTCGGAGGGCAATAATTTTGATCCCTCACGCAACGATACGGATTTCCCGTTGGACGCAGACAGAAGTGGCAACTACGCTGATATCAATGTGGGCTTGCTTTTTAGGTCGAAAGTCAGCGATGAAATGTCTTTTGAACTGGGTGCCCGTATGTTACACATTGCTGCCAGAGAGTACTCCAGCTTCGCAGCGGGTGGGGCACAACAAAAACGTGAGCCCAATTTTGGACTTCATGGTTTAGTCAACTATCGGCTCAACGAAAAATGGAGTGCTGAGCCTACGTTTATGTGGCAGACAACCCAGGGCGGAGGCAACGAAATTTCCCTTCAGGCGTGGGGTGTACATGACTTTAAAGAGGATATTGACCTCCGCATGGGATTGGCGTATCGCGTGAATGATTCTGCCAAATTTTTATTTGGGATTGATTACAAAGATTTTCGAGCAGCACTGGCTTATGACTTGAATATCAGCTCGGCTAACCCGATTACCAACTATCAGGGTGGGTTTGAAATAGCCGCCTACTACATTATCAAAATTTACAAGAAGCCGACGCTGCAGCCGGCAATTTTGTGCCCCCGACTGTAATGAACACTGGGGAGGCTGCGTTTAACAGGGTGTCATGTCATCCTGAAACGATGTCTGAAGAGCTAATTTTTTAATCGCCTCTTGTCTTTTATGGGGCAAGCGGCTGCTGATAAACGTCCATATGACAATGCTAAGTAAGCTTGGTATGAAAAAGATAATCATCCTTTCAGTGTTGGTATCGGCAGCACTGAATGTTTTCGCACAGCCCATCAACAAGTCTTCGTACGAAACCATGTTGTTGCTGGCCGAGGAGGCTAAAGCCAATAACGATTATTACAACGCTTTGCAACAGTACGAGAAGGCTTATGAAGAAAGAGAGGATAATGCGCTGGTACCTGTAATTGCAGAGATGTACTATCTTATCAGCGATTATGGCAAAGCTGAACGCTTTCTTGTGCGGGCACTGCGCAAGGACAAGGATAAGGAGTTGGTAAATGCCCGGCTTCAGCTTGGGCGTACCTATAAAATTAACGGCAAGTATGACGATGCCATTACAGTTTTGCAGGAATACATTGGCCTGATTGATGATCCTGTAATGAAGCAGTTGGCACAGAATGAAATAACGGGTGCTGAACTGGCAATTTCGGGTGCTTCAGGGGCTTCTAAAGGGGTGACGGTAACGCTGCTAGATAAGGTTGTCAATTCTCCTTTTTCCGAGTACTCTCCTATGATTGCCTCAGAAGGAAAGGCGTTGTTGTTTGCATCTGCACCTGCCGATGGTGTCATTATCGTCGATGATGCCAATGATCCGGAAAAATATATCCGAATTTTCAACTCGGCAAAGACGGAGTCAACTTACAGCAAGCCTGAGGCCCTGGGTGAGGGCGTCAATCGTCCGGGTTTCCACAGCGCCAACGTTTCGCTCTCTCCGGATGGCCGGCGTATGTTTTTCAATCGTATTGAGCTGAAAGGTAATACGCCGGGGACTGCAAAAATTTATCTGAGTGAGAAGGGCGAAGATGGCTGGAAAAGCGCTAATGAGGTATCCGGCGTTAATGGAGCCTGGCTGGCATTGCATCCTGTGGTGGGTGAGCTTTTTGGGCAAGAGGTGCTGTTCTTTGTGAGTGATATGCCTGGAGGACATGGTGGCCTGGATATTTACTACGCTACGCACAAAGGGGAGGGTAATTATGCGGAACCACGGAATTTGGGGCCGGTTATCAATTCTCCTGGTGACGAATACTCCCCCTGGTGGCATGATGGCACGCTTTATTACAGTTCCAGCGGGCTACCTACGGTAGGGGGCTTCGATATTTTTTACGCAGTGTGGGATGGATCCAACTGGAGTGAGCCTGCCAATATGGGCACTGCTTTCAATTCCAGTGCCGATGACTTGTACTTCAGAATAGATAAAGAAGGCTATAATGGTTACTTTACATCCAACCGACCTGGTGGCAGGGCTATGCGGGGGATAGGTAAAACCTGCTGTACAGATATCTACAACTTCACCATTGCACGGACGTATGCAGATCTCGTGGTGGGCACTTTTGAAGCAGAAAAGCGACAGCCACTGAAAGGTGCAACGATCCAGTTGATTGAGATGGTCAACGATGTTCCCGGGGAAGTGGTTGAGAAAACATTGGATGCGGGCAACCGTTTTGATTTTCCGCTTACGCTTGAGCGTCCTTACATGGTAGTGGCCAGCCACCCGCAGTTTTTCCCGGACACGATGAAATTCAATACGGCCGGCCTGCGGGAGAGCAGAACTTTTGAACACCGCTTTTTTCTGCGGCCTAAGCCGGTCGAGCCTGACAGCATTGTTATCAATATAGAAGAACCTATCGTACTGGAAAATATTCTGTATGATTTTGATGCTGACCAGATTCGCACCGATGCAGAGCCTGATTTACAGGTAGTATTAGAGCTGATGAATCGCTATGGTGATATGCGCATAGAGCTGGGTTCGCACACGGACGCCCGGGGCAATGATGTCTACAACAAGGACCTTAGTCAGCGTCGTGCAGAATCTGCCCGCAGATGGCTGGTTCGCAACGGGATCAATCGCGAGCGCATAGATGCAGTTGGTTATGGTGAGACGGTACCCAAGGCGGTGACTGCTAAGCAAGCTGCTGAGCACACTTTCCTCAAAGAAGGAGATGTGCTGACAGAAGCATTTATTGCTGCCTTATCCACGGAAGAGCAGCGAGAGACTGCACATCTGTTGAATCGCCGCACGGAATTCAAGATTGTATCGGGTCCTACCAGCATCACCATTCAGCGCAAGGCATTGCAAAAGCGGGAGAGTGCTACGCCGTCTAATCAGCGCAATCGGCTGATAGGTAGTGCCGTAAATACGGCGGCAGTAGAGGTGCTTCCTACAGCACAACAGCGCGATACGATTCACCACTATTCTTCTTTATACGGGCAGAAAAACCTGCGCAATGTGCCTGTTATGCAGTTTGATCGCCGCTTTGTCGACTTGGGCAATGTGAGAAAGGGAGAGAAGAGGACTTTTACTTTCAAATTTGTAAACAGAGGCAGTGTGCCACTCAAAATAAGTGTGATTTCTGCCTGCGATTGTACTACTACAGATTACTCTACCCGCGCCTACCAGCCCGGCGAATCTGGTGTTATCACTGTAACTTTTGACAGTGCTAAGAAAGATGAATCGGAGATTATTGATGTTGATATATTCCTTGAGAATGAAGATCCGCGGGGTAATCCAATTGTTGAAATGCTCAAGTATAAGTATACGCTTACCAACAGGTAGGATGGTATGCTCATAGCAGACATAATTATTGGCTTAGACGGGGTACAACAGAAGCGGCCGGAGCGATGCTCCGGGCGCTTCTGTTGTATGGACACTCGAATATGCGAAGATGCACGCTTAAGAAAACAGACGATCCCTCATGGAGATGAAACAATCAGGTGCGGGAGGAGTTATCAATCCAGGCGCAGGCCATATCGTAGAGCATGTCCTCTACCTGCTCAGGTACGTTACTATCTTTAGAGATGTTGGTGAGCCTGGGAAGATGATTAGCAAAATACACATGGTCATAAGCCATACCTAAAAGTGTACTGGCAAGGGCAAGAGGGTAGCAAAAGCCGGGGTTGATCTCTTTGGCAATAGCACCGACTTTAGCGGCCAGAGCTTTATAAGTGGCAAAGAAACCAGCCTTATTTTCCTGGTCTACGGTTTTGGTATGGTAGCTCTTGGTACCTTCTGCAATGACAATTTTGTGCAAAACATCTTCGTCGACAAAAGGGATATTGACATTCCGCTGAGCAGAATGAATGATGGCCCGAATGGCGTGCCGGAGCTTTAGTTTGGGGTCACTAACATTATGCGTGGCAAACTCAATCATGTAGGCAGTCCACTCCCAATACCAACATAGCAGATATACCAGCAAGTTGTGCTTATTTTCAAAATACCGATAGATGGAAGCCTCTGTGGAGCTAATGCGTTCTGCCAGTTTTTTGAAGGTGAACTGTTCAAATCCTATCTCGTCAATAAGCAGTATACTATACTTGATAATGTTTTTACCCAGTTTTGTCTCCTGTGGGTCACGGATGTAAAGTTTGTCATTTAGCTGAATCTGTACACCAACAGCCATGTCGAGCAATATTTTGTTGTGAAACGAGTTAGCAAAATTCTTAAAAATGATTGAAAAAATTGACTCATTTAGTGAACTGTACTGTAAAGAATGACAAACTGAACATGAATATTGTTCGGACCTATGTGGATTTGAGACAGGCAGGGGGGCAAGAGTTATACGCCGGATCATCCGAAGAATGGCAGGGGGCAGGCTAAACCAGACTGCCCCTTTTGGCTTTTATCGCACCTAATCAAGATTTTCAAACTGGTAAATATCCAAATCGAGTGCTGCATTGGGCTCGATATCAATCAGCGTGTGGATTATCCCGTCTGCCAGGTCGTACACCCAGCCATGCAGATGCGGGCCACCCCTGTCTTTCCATGCCTGCTGCACAATTGAAGTTTTTGCCAGGTTATACACCTGTTCCAGAATATTACACTCAATCAATTTATTGATCCGACCTTCTTCGGTAGGCAGGGCATCAATTTCTGCCTGGTGGAATCGGTAGACATCCTTGATATGGCGTAGCCATTTGTTGATAAGCCCCAGGGATTGTCTGGAAAGTGCAGCTTTTACCCCCCCACAACCATAATGGCCACAAACAACAATATGCTCTACCTTGAGAACTTCTACAGCATATTGAAGTACGCTGAGCAGGTTGAGATCGGTGTGTATAACCAGGTTAGCTACATTTCGGTGGATGAAAATCTCCCCTGGCTGTGTTTGCGTAATTTCGTTGGGTGGAACGCGGCTGTCAGAGCAGCCTATCCACATAAAATTAGGCGTTTGGATGTTGACGAGTCGATTAAAGTAATCCGGGTCCTGTTCAACTTTTCCCTTTGCCCATAATTTGTTTTCTGACAACAATAATTCGAATGGTTTCATTTCGCAGTGTATGTTTTTAAGATGAATAGTATGTACACCACTTAGCTAGCAATTTATGCACGGTAATTGCTGCCTGACGGTTGTCTGTAATAGGTTTGACAGGGGTCATGGTATTGATTGCAGGGCCAAAAGCTATATCGCCTGCTATGTGGAGAATAGCGATGGCAGGGTCACTGTTGCTACCAAAAATAGTTGTTATTGTGGTAAATAGCGATGCTTTTTAAAAAAAAAGCAAGACTATTATTGGGATAGAAAAAAAATACATTTCGGCGGTATCAGCCGCCGAAATGTATTTTTTTTTGCGAATGCAATTATTTTGTAAACATCCACTGAACCATCTCCGTCAGGCTCACTTTTTTGCCGTACAGGAGTATCCCGGTTCTGTATATTCTGCCTGACAACCACACCAGGCCGACAGCCGTACCCATGCTGAGGATTACGGAGACAACGACCTGCCACCAGACGGGATCGAACGGGAGTCTGGCGGGCATGACTATAGGGGAAAACAGCGGAAAGATGGATGCCCAGACAGCCATGGTGGAATGAGGAGATCGGATTGCCGCCAGCATAATGTAGAATGCTAGTACAACTGGCAAGGTGATGGGGATGGTGAGAGACTGGCTTTCTCCCATATCATCGCTCATAGCGGATCCTACGGCAGCAAACAAAGAAGCATACATGAAGTACCCGCTCAGAAAATAGAGGATGAACAGAGGGATGATAATGCCCCACTGCATTTTGTACAATTCGTAACTTATCCGTTCAATCATCAACTCGGCGTCAGCGGGATTCCATTCGGCGGATTCCGCTACAGCGCCCTGCGGGCTGATACCAAAAAACAGATTTACGAGTAGTAAAATGCTTGGTATGAGAACTGCCCATACGGCCACTTGGGTAAGTCCTACGCCTCCTACGCCAATAATTTTACCCATCATCAATGGGAAAGGGCGGACGGAGGACACCATAACCTCCACAATACGGTTTGTTTTTTCCTCCATAACCCCTCGCATGACCATCATACCATATATGAATACGGTCGTATACATGATCAGCCCCATGATTGCACCTATCATAGCAGCTATGGTGCCTGTGAGCGAACTTCCTGCCGACTGGTCACCACGAATACTGTGCGGACTGATGGTAAGTTCGGTTTCCAGTGCTTCTATTTCCTCTTCTTTGAGATTAAGCTGTCCTATTTTGTGTTGTCGAAGGGCTGTTTGGATGCGATTCGCGAGTATAGGTTCTGCGTCCAGTGTTAGCTTTTGATCAGAATAATAATGAACCTCATAGGCTTTTTGGTTGATAGGGCCGGCCTGGGGTACGAGAAGGATGCCATCGTAAGGAAAATCATCGCCTTGTGCTGCTGCCTGCCTGGTGAGACTGTCGAGCGGTTGATTACTCAGGCTGAAGTAGACAGTATTGTCGTCGGCGATAGCATTGTCGAACAGATTACCGGGATCCACGACCACTACATTGAGCGCGTCGTCACTTTGGTACCTGAATATGAGCTGGACAACAGCGATAAAAATTCCGATGGCGAGTGGGGTTAGCAGGGTGGTGAGTATAAAGGACCTGCGTCTCACCCGGGTAATATATTCCCGCTCAATAATCAAAAGGAGTTGCTTCATCATGTTGGCGTATTATTGATGGTTGACCAGCCGGATAAATATCTCATTGAGGCTGGGAATTTCTCTGGTAAAAGATTGAATATCGACACCTCTTTCGATCAATAGCGATATGAACGCAGCCGGGCGCATTGCATCGGGTAGTTCAGCCAGTGCGCAGCCTGAGCGGGGGAAACGCAGATCATACACCATTGCTTCGGGCAAGCTTGGCCAGGTTCCTTCGTAGGTTATGGCGTAGCGCCTGGGCTGACCGAAGGTCTGTATGGTGGAAAGCTCCCCGGAGAGAATATTTTTACCCTGATTGATAAGAACAATCTGTTGGCAGATAGACTCAGCCTGCTCCATGCGGTGTGTACTCAGGATGATGGCAGCACCCTCATCGCGCAATCTGAGAACTTCATCCTTAAGGCGGCTGGCGTTTACGGGATCCAAACCAGAAAAGGGTTCATCGAGGATGATGAGTGCCGGTCTATGCATAACAGTTGCAATAAACTGCACCTGCTGTTGGAGGCCTTTGGAAAGTTCCTCCACGCGCTGTCCCCAGCGGGCCGACAGCTGCAGCTTTTCGAGCCACTCGCCGGCAGCGTTGCGGGCGGCAGCTTTTTCCATACCCTTTAACCTTGCTAGATAGATGAGATGCTCTCCGACGAACATCTGCTTGTAGAGCCCGCGCTCTTCCGGTAGGTAGCCGATGGCCGACTGGTGTCTATCGGAGAGGGGCTCGTCCTGAAAAAAAATACGACCCGCATCAGGCTGCGTAATGGTTGTAATCATTCGGATGATGGAGGTCTTGCCGGCGCCATTCGGGCCGAGCAACCCCATAATTTGTCCTGGAGGAATTGAAAAACTCACCTGATCCACCGCGGTTTTTTCACCATACCGCTTGCTTACTTCTACCAGACGTACTAGTTGCTCCATTGCACGCTCAATTTTGACTGGCGTCTAAGATCGCAGTTTTTCCTCAACTGACCTAATTATATAGACTGTGCTGCCTGATAAAATTTGCTACATTTACGTAAATAAGTGATTTGTATGTCTGCTCCCAAACAGCAATCGGCCAAATGGGTTGTTATTGTCAACCCTGCTGCCGGCGGTGGCCATGCCGGCCGGCTGTGGCCTTCCATAGAGGCGCGTATTTGCGACGCCCTGTCGTCGTCAGTTGTATTATTCAGCAGCCATAAAGGGCATATAGCCACTTTGCTTTTTGAGCAGGCGGCCCGGGGCGATCGGCGGTTTGTGGTAGTAGGGGGTGACGGGAGCTGGCATGAGCTGGTCAATGGCGTCATGGAGCAGACTGTTGCTCCGCCGGAAGCTTTTGTGTTGGCACTACTACCGGTGGGTACGGGCAATGACTGGATCAGGACCCACGGAATACCCGGAGAGGCAGGGGCTTGGACGCAGTGGTTTGCTCAGGCAACTGCCCGCCGGATGGCTGTGGGACGCCTCCGATATCAAGATGAGCGCGGGCGGGAGCAAACTCGTTTTTTTATGAACGTTGCCGGACTGGCCTATGACGGATACGTTGTACGCTACACAGCAACCCTGAATCCGCCACGCTACTCGAGGAAAATGTTTTATTTGCTTGCCATCCTCCGCTGTCTGTTTCAGTTCAGGCCGTTGGCTGCCACCCTGAGTTATAATGGGGAGGTCGTCAGGCAGCATTTTTACACCATTCATGCCGGCCTGGGCCGCTACGCCGGCGGTGGTATGCAGCCTACGCCGCATGCGCGGCCAGGCATGCAGGCGTTGGCGCTTATGTATGCCGGACCTGTAAGCCGCTGGGGGGTTATAAAAAGCCTGCGGCTTTTCTTCAACGGGCAGATAGGTACACATCCGCTGGTCGTGCTGGCACATACACAGCGGGTGCGAATCGAAGCAGCGGGCGAAGCCCTGCTGCTGGAGGCCGATGGCGAATTTTTGGGGCAGACACCGGTTGAAATTGATCTTGTGCCGGAGGCCGTACAGGTAATGTGCTGATTACGCATGAGATAAGGGGGTGTATTGGTATTAATAAGTTCATTTTTGTGTCATTTTTAAACAAAAGGCCCCTGCTCCTGTTGAAACTGCATTCATATGTCTTGAGAATTTTCAGTAGAGCAAATGGTAAAGAAAAAGGTCATCGTTATCGGCTCCGGTTTTGCCGGGCTAGCCGCAGCCAGCTGTCTGGCAAAAGAGGGGTTTGAAGTAACGGTACTCGAGAAAAACGGAAGTCCGGGTGGGCGTGCACGACAGTTTACAGTCGATGGCTTCGTCTTTGATATGGGCCCCAGTTGGTACTGGATGCCCGAGGTGTTCGAATCATTTTTCAATCTCTTTGGCAAATCTGTGAAGGATTATTATGAGCTGGTTCGTATGGATCCTTCCTACAGCATATATTTTGGTCCTGACGATCGCATGGAAGTGCCTGCCGGACAGGAAGCACTTTTTGATCTTTTCGAAAAATACGAGCCTGGCAGTAGCGGCAGACTCAAGCATTTTTTGGAGGAGGCTGCCTATAAGTATGAGGTGGGTATGCGTGAGTTTGTATTCAAGCCCAGCCATTCAATTTGGGAATTTACAGATATTCGCATCCTTACCAGTCTCTTTCGGCTGCAGATGTTTCAGTCGCTTTCCAGTCACGTGCGCAAGCTTTTTAAAAACCCCAAGCTGATTGAGCTGTTGGAATTTCCGGTTTTGTTTCTGGGCGCTACACCACAGAAAACCCCGGCGCTTTACAGCCTGATGAATCATGCAGATTTGTCGCTGGGTACTTGGTATCCGATGGGCGGGATGCACAAAATTGTTGAGGCAATGGTCAGTGTTGCCAAAGAACAAGGCGTTGTGTTTCGATTCAATCAGGAAGTAACAGGTATGGACATCCAGCAGGGGCGGGTGAGTAAGGTGCGTACGCGCGATGCCGAGTATATAGCTGATTTTGTGGTGGGCGGGGCTGATTATCACCATCTGGAGCAGGAAGTGCTGCCGGAGGCGGGTCGGCAATATACAGAAGCCTACTGGGATGCGCGCACGATGGCACCCTCGAGTTTGCTGTATTATATAGGGCTGGACAAAAAATTGGAGAACCTTCACCACCATACGCTCTTTTTTGACCAGGATTTTGGTCTGCATGCGCACGAGATTTATGAATCACCGCGCTGGCCTACCAAGCCACTCTTCTATGTGTGTGCGCCCTCTGTAACCGATCCATCGGTGGCACCTGCAGGCAAAGAAAATCTCTTTTTCCTTATGCCGCTGGCACCAGGATTGCAGGATGATGACGGGATGCGTGAGCGGTATTTTGATATTATGGTGGATCGGTTTGAAAGACTGACAGGCAATAGCATACGTGACCATATTGTATATAAGCACGGATACGCCCATCGCGATTTTGAACGCGATTACCACGCGTACAAGGGCAATGCTTATGGTCTGGCCAATACGCTGTTGCAGACAGCTTTTCTGAAACCCAAGCTCAAGAGCAGCAAGCTGTCAAACCTTTATTATACAGGTCAGCTGACGACACCGGGTCCCGGTATGCCTCCTTCCATCATCTCGGGTCAGGTTGTGGCCAGAGAGGTAGCTAAGGCAGCGGGCAAACAGTAGGCGGCAACCTGTAGGTTAAAATGGCTTGGCATATCAGGGCAATCCGGAGATGGGTGAAGTAGGAGCTTTGATGACAGGCTGTCAGGAATTGTGTACGATTGCGGCTGATGAATATATAAACCCGCTTACTCAATAATGCTAATTTAGTTCCGTATGCTTGATTTGTACAACCAGGTTTGTGTAGAGTGCAGCAAACTCATCACTAACAGATACAGTACCTCCTTTTCTTTGGGTATTCGCATGTTCGACCAGCGATTTCGCAAACCTATTTATGCTATTTATGGGTTTGTGCGTTTTGCCGACGAAATTGTCGATACTTTTCACGAGCATCCTAAGGAAGTTTTGCTGAACAGGTTCAAAGAAGATACGTACCGCGCTATTGAGGAGCGAATAAGCCTCAATCCAGTGCTCCACGCATTTCAGGAGGTGGTCAACCGTTATGGTATCGAACGGGAGCTGATAGATGCTTTCCTGCTGAGTATGGAAATGGATTTGCACCACAACTCTTACGGGCAGTCTATGTACGAACAGTACATTTATGGTTCAGCGGAGGTTGTTGGTCTTATGTGTCTGCGCGTTTTTTGCGAAGGAGACCAGGAGATGTACGAGCGGCTAAAAGCACCCGCCAGAAGTTTGGGCGCGGCTTTTCAGAAAATTAATTTTCTACGGGATATTCGGAGCGATTATGACGAGCGTGGCCGTATATATTTTCCCGGCATTGATTTCACGCGATTCACGAATGCTGATAAGGCGGAGATAGAAAAAGATATTGCACGTGATTTTGAGGATGCCTTGGTAGGTATAAAACAGCTGCCCGATGGTGCCAGACTTGGAGTGCTTTTGGCATATCGTTATTATACAAAATTATTTGACAAAATTCGGAGAGCTCCTGCCGACAAGGTTACGCAAGAGCGCTTCCGGGTCAACGACGGGCGTAAAATTGTCCTGCTCTTCAGCAGTGCAGTGCGCAATAGTCTCAATATGCTATGACAGTAACAGGGGGAGAAGGCTTCTCTTTGGGGAAGATGGACAGCGCTGAAAAGGCTTTTGGGTTATTTATGGTTTTTGCGCTGGCATCCGGCGCCTGGGCACATCTTTTGCCCGCTGTATTGCCCATCACCAAGCTGACAACAGATATGCTGTTGTTGGGGATTTGCGGAACACTACTGTGGCTGCTGTATCGGCGGAACGGGGATATGCGCCTGTTTTATTGGGCTGCTGCTGCTTACACGGGGACTTTTTTCATTGAGGTGGCCGGGGTAGCTACAGGAATGATTTTCGGAGAATATCACTATGGTGAGACCATGTGGCTTCAGTGGCTGAATGTCCCCCTGGTGATTGCGCTCAACTGGACAGCGCTTATCTTGGCAACTAATGATTTGGCAGCAAGATGGATCCGACAACCCTGGGCCATTTCTGCCCTGGCATCCTTGCTTATAATGGCCTATGACTTGTGTATAGAACCTGTGGCTGTTCGGCTCGATTACTGGCAGTGGGCAGGAGGAGTGATTCCGGTGCAAAATTATCTGGCATGGGGTATTGTAGCACTGGTTTTTTCTATTCCGCTCAATTACAGCCGAATCGCCTACCGAAGCCCCCTGTTGCCGATCTACGCATTAGCACAGCTCTTCTTTTTTTTGGTACTTCTATTTTTTTATAAATAACCAATACGATGGCGGACAGACCCTCCATACTAATCACAGGGGGAGGTGCTGCGGGTCTCAGCCTTGCTGCACGCCTGCTTAGCACTCCCTCCTTGGCCGACTTGTCTATCTGCATTGTCGATGTATTGAGGCGTTCGGAAAAAAATGATCGTACCTGGTGTTTTTGGGAGCATGAAGAGGGTCCGTTCGAATCGGTAGTGACGCATCGTTGGGATCATCTGTGGTTCTATCAAGGCGACTTTGCGCGCCGCATGAAAATAGCTCCTTATGTATATAAGATGATCAGAGCCACTGATTTTTATGGCTATGTCAACAATTTACTGGATACTGCACCCAATGTGCGCCGTGAATACGGCCAGGTATCGGCAGTTGGAACAGAGGGAAATAAGGCCTATGCAGAGGTAAATGGACAGCGCATCTATGCGGATTATTGTTTCAATAGTATACCTTTTGAGAAAATAGACAAAAACAAGGTGTATTACCTTGACCAGCACTTCAGGGGGTGGTTTATAAAAACGCCTGCAGATGCATTTGTCCCCAATGAGGCTATCCTCATGGATTACAGGCTGCCACAGGAAGGGGAGACTCGCTTCGTTTATGTAATGCCTAGTTCGCCGCGCGAAGCATTGGTCGAGGTGGCTATCTTTTCTAATAATCACCTTAAGACGGAAGCGTATGACCAGATTCTTGCCGATTACCTTGCAGCACATCATCCTGCTGCCAGAGGCTATGAAGTGAAAGAGGTAGAAGATGGTGTTATTCCTATGACGGACTTTGCCTTTATGCGGGGAAAAGAGCAGCTTATACAAATTGGTACTGCGGGCGGCGATACGCGTGCTTCTTCAGGTTATACTTTCTGGTATATACAACAACGGATCACAAAAATCATACAGCAGCTGGAGAAGGGTCAGCATCCATTAACGCGTGAGTCACTCCCTGCACTGCGCCATCGTTTCTATGATCATATACTATTAAAAGTACTACAGGATAAGCATTGTCCCGGAGATCTCCTGTTTCGCCAACTGTTTGCCAAAAATCCTGCTGCGCGATTATTGGCCTTTTTAAATGGTCAAACCAGCTTTGCAGGTGATGTACTTGTAATGAGTACAGCGCCCACAAAAAATTTTTTACAGGCACTGCTTTCTCCCCGACGACGAAATACAAGTTGGATGGGGAGCAAATAGCCATATCGGCGCAATATACTTTGGCCAAAAAACTATATTGCCGACAGGGGGCTGTTCCGGCTACACTGCTTGTCTCAAATAATTCCTGTTTGGGTTTGGAAAAGTGAAAATGGATGCGTTATCTTTGCACTCGCTTCGCAAGAGAGGCGGTGATGCGAGAAAAAAATAAATCAAAAAAAGCTTTGCTGAATTAAGATTTGTTGTATCTTTGCACTCGCTTTTAAAGAAAGCACAAAAAACAGATTGAAACGCGATTCGACGGTGTATGTTCTGCAAACAGTTGCGGGCTCATACATTAAGAGATAAGCGTGAAGATAACGCGAAGATGGCTAATCAGAAGGATTGGTTATTGTTAG